>NZ_JAAXLS010000003.1 GCF_012328925.1 Amycolatopsis acididurans | reverse complement strand
TTCCAGCAGCTGGTCCAGTTGGTCGCGGGACTCGGCCAGCTGCCCGACGCGGTCCTGGACCTCGTGCAGGAGCTCGTTCAGCCGCAACTGCGACAGCGTCTCCCGCATCGGCGGCGTCGGGCGCTCGGACCCCACCCCCACAGCCATACCTCCATGTCGTTGTCGATCAATCGTCCGTTGTGGACTCGTAGGTCAGTGTGCGGACGCCGTTTCCTCGACGCGGACGCCGGTGACGCCGGGCAGGGAACTGGCGATGAC
The DNA here is from genome assembly GCF_012328925.1 of Amycolatopsis acididurans. Classification (GTDB taxonomy): domain Bacteria; phylum Actinomycetota; class Actinomycetes; order Mycobacteriales; family Pseudonocardiaceae; genus Amycolatopsis_E; species Amycolatopsis_E acididurans. Next base: position 364,612 of record NZ_JAAXLS010000003.1, on the reverse strand, counting down.
GGTGGCGATGTGGCGTTCGGTCTCGTTCGCGCCTTCGCTGGTGAGAGTGGCGACGCCGTCGGTGACGGTGACCTGCCACGGTTGCCTGCCGGCGGCGGCGAGGTGGTGGCGGACGTCGCGGGCGATGATGTCGTCGTCGCGGCCGATGGTACGCAGCAGGTCGCGGCGGCTGACGATGCCGGTGACCTCGTCTCCGTCGAGGACGGGGATGGCGCGCAGGTGCTTGTCGAGCATCAGCCTGCTCAAGGTGGCCACGTGCGTGCCGGGCTGTGCGGTGATCACCTTCGTGGTCATCACGTCCCCCACGAGCGTGCCCGGCAGCGGCGGGCTGGGCGTGCCGCTCCGCGGATCGGGCGGAGTGCGGTGGCCGAGCAGGTCGGCTTCGGTGACCAGCCCGGCCAGGCAGCCTTCGCCGTCGACGACGGGCAGTGCGGTGAAGCCGTGACTGGTGAGGACGTGGGTGGCCTGCCGGAGGTAGGTGTCGGCCGTGACGGTGACGACCGGGCTGGTCATGATGTCTTTGGCTCTCACCGGTGAGCCTCCTCGGTGGTCAGTCGCGCAACTGGGTGGCGAGGACGGCGGCCTGGGTGCGGCGTTGCAGGCCGAGTTTGTGCAGGGTGCGGGAGACGTAGTTCTTCACCGTCTTCTCGGCGAGGTACATGCGCTGGGCGATCTGCCGGTTGGTCAGGCCCTCGCCGATCAACTCGAGCAGCTGCCGCTCCTGTGCGGTGAGATGCGCGAGCGGGCCCTGGGGTTCGGCGGCCTTGCGCAGGCGCTGCATGAGGGCCGCGGCGGCGCGGTTGCCGAGCAGGGAGTGGCCGGAGCCGACCGCATGGACGGCGCGGGCCAGTTCCATGCCCTGCACGTCCTTGACCACGTAGCCGCCGGCACCGGCCAGGATCGCGTCGAGCATGGCTTGTTCGTCGGTGAACGAGGTCAGGATCAGGCAGTTCAGCGTGGGCGTTCGCGAGCGCAGGTCCCGGCACAGCTCGATCCCGTTGCCGTCGGGAAGGCGCAGGTCCAGCACGGCGATGTCGGGCCGCAGTGCGGGGATGCGAGCCAGGGCCTGGGCGGCCGTGGACGCTTCGCCGATCACGGTCAGCTCCGGGTCGCCGTCGAGCAGATCGGCGACGCCCCGGCGCACGACCTCGTGATCGTCAACCAGGAAGACACGGATCATGGCCGGTGAATACCCGTCGGGACGCTGGCTCACACGCCGGATGCCGATCGGTCGGAGAGAGCAGCAATGGGCCCGTCCGAGGGCGGAACTTCCCCGTCTTGCGACGTTAGGTCAATCCAGGTCCGAAGAACCTCGACACTATGATCCAGCACCCCGGACGGGCGGCCGGGCGCCCCGGCGGCATCGAGTATCGCGGGTATCCGCCGCAGGCGTCAGGAGGCGAAAGTCCCTTGTTCAGCTGGCGTTCACCTAGGGAGTGCGGCGATGCCGGCCGTGCCATTCGCTGCTGTTCCTCGTTTTCGGTCGTTGGCCGCTATGGTGCCGGTTCGGCTCGTCCTGTGGCGGAGCGTCTTTGATGATGTTTTTGTCGGCAACGAGAATCGCTTCGCCCGGGGTGGCCGCGTCCTCGATCGGAATCCAGTTGCTGCCATCCACGTCTTGGATGCTCCCGTCGGTGACGGTCCCGATTCTCAGGTGAATGACGCCGGCGGGCCCGCTGGTGCGGTCGATGTAGATCACTCGGCGTCCCGGTGTTATCGCCGGAATCTCGCTCAACTGCGCTCCCCGTGCTCCGATGTCGGTAGGCCGCCGGGGTCCAGAGCGGAGATACGAAAGTCCCTGCCAGGCAAGGAATCCACAACGTACGCGGCATCCGCCTCGATGACCATAGCCCGTTGGAGTGGCGAGGTACGCGACATTTCGGTTGATAGTCGTTCCGGCCGGGAGCGAGGGCTGATCGGGGCGCGCTGCTGTGATAGGTTCAAAGGCCCCGCGGGACTTCGCGACGGTGTCGCGGTGGAGAATTTTTTTCCGGCTCGAGCAGTGGCGTCGGAAATTGTTCATTCATGGCTGTTCAACTCGTGGGGAGGAATGCCATGGAAACAATGGACGCGGGCGCCCAGAAGGTCGCGGACGCGGTCTTCGACCTGGTGTCGAGCGTTGTCCCCGGACGGTCGGGGCGCGAGTTCGTCGGGTTCCTGGACCGGATCGGTGACGCGCATCTGCGAGTCTTCGGCAGTCTGACGACAGCGGTGGTCGGGCTGCTCGATATCGCCGGTGCGGGCGTCATCCTCGGCGACGCCGAGTCGCCGGTCCTGCGGAGCTTCGGTGGCACGCCTGCCGAACTCGGTGTGCTCGACGAGATACAGATCCGGTGGCGTCAGGGGCCGGCGATCGACTGCCTGGCCAGGGGTGAAACCGTCCAGGCGCCGGACTTGGACACGGTGCGGCGGCGCTGGCCGGCGCTCGCGGAACCGGCCGCGCAGGTGGGTATCACGGCCTTGGCGGCGCTGCCGATGCGGGCGCACGACGGCCTGATCGGCAGCATGACGCTGGTGCGTACCCGGCCTGGTTCGCTGGATCCGGTCGGTGAGAACGTCGTGCAGGTTCTGGCCGACGCGGCCGCCATCGCGGCGCTGCGCGACTACAGCCTCGAGCAGGCTGACACGCGTGTCCATCAGTTGCAGACCGCGTTGGACAGTCGCGTCCGTATCGAACAGGCCAAAGGCGTGCTCGCCGCGCGGCTGGACATCACGCCGGACGAGGCGTTCGTGTTGCTGCGTAACACCGCGCGCAGCAGTAACCGCAAACTCACCGACGTATCCGATGATGTCCTCTCCGGGCGCACGAGCGTGAAACAGCGGTAACGGCGCTTATTTCTACGCCGGGATGCCGGAAGTCGGCGTCCCGGAAAGCGCGGTGGGCGGGCAAAATGGTGCGATGGTGTCCGTGGATTACGAGTCGGTTTTTCGCGCCGGTCCGTCGCCGATGGCCGTGTTGTCACCAGATCTGGTGATACTGGCGGTGAACGAGGCGTACGAGCGGGTGTCCGGGCGGACCGATGCGGAGCTGGCGGGCAGGTCGATTCTCGAGGCGTTCCCCGACAATCCCGAAGATCCGCAGGGCGCGCGGGCGTTGCGGGCGTCGCTGGAGCGGGTACTGGCGACGCGGCAGCGGCATGTGATGGCGTTGCAGCGGTATGACGTGGCCGTGCCGGACCAGCCGGGCATGATCGAGCAGCGGTACTGGAGCCCGGTGAACAGCCCCGTGCTCGACGAATCCGGCGCCGTGCGGCTGATCCTGCACCGGGTCGAAGAGGTCACCGATGTCCTGCGGGAGGTCCGCGAGGGCGGCGATGCGGCCGGCGATGCGGCCGGCGCCCGGGCGGAGGTGTATGCGCGGAGCCTGGAACTGCAGGAGGCCAACCAGCGTCTCGCCGCCGCGGCGGACGTGACGACGAGGCTGCTGGCCGACGCCCCGGCGGAGGAGGTGCTCGAACTGATCGCGGCGCGGGCGCGGGAGATCGCCGGTGCGGATCAGGTGGTGGTGCTGGTGCCCAGCGCCGAGCGGGAGCAGCTCGTCGTGGCCACCGCCAGCGGCGCCAGGGCCGAGGCGTTCCGCCAGCTGCGGTTGCCGATGTCGGGGCCCGAGCCGCAGCCGTTGAGCGTGCGGGTGTACCACCGGGGGCAATCGCTGATCACCGAGGACGCGAGCGAGGTCGCGCGGGCGGCCGGGCTGCCCGCCGACCTCGAGGTGGGCGCCGCGGCGCTGGTGCCGCTGGGGCAGGGGGAGCAGGTGCGGGGCGTGCTCGCCGCGATCAACCGTCCCGGCAGCGAGGTCCTGACCAGTGCGGTCGTGCGCGCGCTGGAGCCGTTCGCGGCGCAGGCCGCGCTGGCACTGGAACTGGCCGAACGGCGTCATGACGCGGCGCGGCTGCTGGTGCTCGAGGACCGCGAGCGCATCGCCAAGACACTGCACGAATCCGTGGTCGGCAGGCTCTTCCAGATGGGCATGGACCTGACCGCGATGCTGAAGATCGTGCAGAACGAGATGGTCGCGCGGCGGGTACGCCAGATCGTCACGGACATGGACGAGGCCGCGCGGCAGCTGCAGGCCGCGGTGTTCGGCATGCGGGCCCGTGCCGAGGGCGAGCGAAGCGTCCGGGAGCGGATCCAGGACCTCATCGGCACCGCCGCCGACACGATGGATCTGACCACGGTGTCGCAGCTGGACTCCGGGCTCGACGCGGTGCTCGAGCCGGAGGCCGCCGATCACCTGCTGGCCGTGCTGCGGGAGGCGTTGTCCAACGTGGCCCGCCACTCCGGCGCCACCCAGGTCACGGTCATGGTCGACGTCGAACGCGAACCCCGGCGCCTGGTCGCCACCGTCGAGGACGACGGCGACGGCACGCCGGCGGACGCGCGGGGCGGCGGCCTGGACACCATGATCGAACGTGCCCGCGCGCTGGGCGGCTCGCTCGAGATCGGCGGCGCACCGCGCGGCGGAACGCTGGTCACCTGGCAGATACCACTGCCTGGTCCGGACAACTAGCCGACCGGCCGAGCCGCACGACCGGCAGTGCCGGGAACTCGTCCGGCCGGTGCGTCACCACCACGGCGGGCCGTTCGGCGGTGAGCGCGGCGATCTCGCCGGCCAGCCGCGTCGCGGTCCGGCCGTCGAGGTGCGCGGTGGGCTCGTCGAGCAGCAGGAACGGGCGGTCGGCGAGGATCGCCCGTGCCACCCCGAGACGCTGACGCTCGCCGCCCGAGACCTGCGTGCCGTGTGCGCCGAGAGCCGTGTCGAGCCCGCCGGGCAGGCTCGTGAACCAGTCGCCGAGGCTCGCCCTGTGCAGGCACCGCACGAGGTCCGCGTCGCTGGTGCCCGGCCGGGCCAGCACCAGGTTCTCGCGAAGCGTGCTGTCGAACAGGTGCGTGCCGGCGCCGCACCAGGCGATCTGCTCGCGCACCGCGTCGCCGCCGAACGCGCGGGTATCGGTGCCGTCGAGCCGGACGTGCCCGGCCGACGGGGCGAGGTAGCGCATCATCGCGGCCAGCGTCGTGCTCTTGCCCGAGCCGGAGGGCCCGGCGAGCACCACGCCGCGGTCGGCGACGGTGAGGTTCACGCCGGTCACGGCGTCGGTGGTCGTGCCGGGCCAGCGCACGGCGAGGTCTTCGGCGGCCAGCACGGCGGGTTCGGCGATCGGCAGCGGGTTGTCCGCGTCCGGGCTCGGCGTGATCGTCGCGGCGAGGTCCGCGAGGCGGGCCGCGCTGTGCCGGGCGCTCAGCAGCCGTTGCGCCGCTTCCGGCAGGGCGGCCACGAGTTCGGTGGCGGCCAGCGGAGTGAGCGCGAGCACCGCGAGTTCCGGGCCGGGCAGGCGGCCCGCGCGGAGTGCGGCGACACCGGCGAGCAGGCAGCCGAGCATGGTCGCGCCGATCGAGAACGTGCCCAGCCCGGTGCCCAGACCACGGGCGGCGGCCGACCGGCGCAGGGCGCGGGTCAGCCGCGCGGAGGTCGCACGTAGCGCCTCGTGACGCCGCTGATGCGCGCCGAACGCGATCAGGTCGGGGGAGGCTTCGAGGATCTCGACCGTGCCGGAGGTGACGTCGGCCCGCAGGGTCGTGGTGTCGCGTTCGGCCTTGCGCGCGAGCAACGCCGACAGCGCGGGCGCGACCACACCGGCGCACACCAGCCCGGCGAGCAGGATCAGCCCGGCCGCCGGCAGCAGCAGCCCGATGGCCGCCGCGGTGCCGAGCGCGACGATCGCGGCCGACGCACCGGGCACGATCACCCGCACCAGCATGTCCTGCCGGCTGTCCACATCGGACACCATGCGGTTGAGCAGGTCCCCGCGCCGGATCCGCGCGGTGACGGCGGGACCGATCCGCACGAGCGTGGCCCACACCTTCACCCGCGCTTCGGACACGGAGCGGAGCGCGATGTCGTGGGAGAGCAGCCTTTCCGCGTACCGCAGCACGCCCTTGGCGATACCGAACGCGCGCACCGCGACGATCGCGACGGTCAGTGTCAGGATCGGCGGATGCAGGGCGGCGGTGGAAATCAGCCACGCCGACGTCGCGGTGAGCGCCACGGCGCTGCCCAGCGCCCCCACGCCCGCCGCGATCGCCAGCCACAGCCGCCACCGCCCCGGCTGCCGCTCCGTGACGGACCCCCGCGTGGCGTTGCCGACCGCGAGGGGCTCGCTCACCGCGGGCGCGGCCGCGTGGTGCGGAAGCTCGTAAACGGTGTCGCACAGGGAAAGGACCGCGGTCCGGTGGGTGACGATGACCGCGGTGCGGTCGTCCAGGATCTCTGGAAGGCGGTCCAGGATGGCGGCCTCGGTGCCGGCGTCGACACCTTCGGTCGGCTCGTCGAGCAGGAGCAGCGGCCGGTCCAGCAGCAGGGCACGCGCGAGCGCGACACGCCGCTGCTGCCCGGTGGACAGCCCCGCGCCGAGTTCGCCGACCTCCGCGTCGAGGGGGACGTCGAGTGCGGCGGCCTCGGCCGCGTGCGCGACCTCGCCGGTGGTGGCGTCCGGCCGGCCGAGGCGGATGTTGTCGGCGACGGTGCCCGCCAGCAGCCTCGGCCGCTGCGGCACCCACGCCACGCGCTGTTGCCAGGCGGTCCGGTCCAGCTCCGCCAGATCCACGCCGTCGGCGTACACGCGACCCTCGTCCGGCGAGTACCAGCCCAGCAGCAGGTCGAGCAGCGTGGACTTGCCGGCACCGCTGGCTCCGGTGATCCCGACGACCTCACCCGGCTCGATACGCAGGTTCACCCGGTCCAGCACCGGAGCGGAACGGCCCCGCACGGTCACGCCACACAGCCGCAGCGGCACCCGGGACGGATCGGGTGCGGGCGCGCGGGACGGGCCTTCGCCGGGGGAGCCGTCGAGCAGTTCGAAGATCTCCTCCGCGGCGGCGACGCCTTCCGCGCTGTCGTGGAAGCGCGCCCCGACCGCGCGCAGCGGCAGGTACACCTCCGGCGCGAGGATCAGCACCACGAGCGCGGTGTGCAGGTCGAGGTTCCCCTCCACCAGCCGCAGGCCGATCGACACCGCGATCAGCGCGACCGACAGGGTCGCCAGCAGTTCCAGCGCCAGCGCGGACAGAAACGCCACCCGCAGCGTGCGCATCGTCTGCGTCCGGTAGCGCTCGGTGACCTCACGCAGGCTCCGCAGCTGCGCCTTGGCCCGGCCGAACGCGGTGAGCACCGCGAGCCCGGCGACGAGGTCGAGGAAATGGTTGCCCAGCACGGCCAGCGTGCGCCATTGCCTGCCCACCTCGCGCTGCGTGTACAGCCCGATGAGGATCATGAAGATCGGGATGAGCGGCACCGTGATCCCGACGATCACCGCCGCCACCCAGTCGGCCAGCAGGATCCGCGCGCCGACGACCGCGGGCACGACGGCGGCGATGAGCAGGGTCGGCAAATACCGCGCGAAGTAGCCGTCGAGCCGGTCCACCCCGCGGGTGGCCAGGTTCGCCAGTTCGGCGGGGGAGCGGCCGGCCTCGCGCGCCGGGCCGGTGCGCAGCACGCGGTCGATCACGGCGGTCCGCAGTTGTGCCAGCACGTCGGCGGAGGCCCGGTGGGCCAGCGTCTCCGACAGCCACGACAGCACGGAGCGCCCGGCCACGACCAGCGCGAGCAGGCCCGCCGTGACGGCGAGCGCGCCGAGTCCGTCGCCGTCGAGGAACGCGTGCGAGAGCGCGGACGCGAGCAGGTCGGCCTGCGCCAGCACCAGCAGCGCCGTGAGCACCCCCAGTGCCGCGCAGCCGATGATGAACGGCCGCGCGGCACGGGCGTACCGCAGCAGGCGCGGATCGAGGGGTTTCACGAGGGCAGCCCCTGCGTGGCGGGGATCGAGTCGCGGGTGATCCGCTTGCGGAACACCCAGTACGTCCAGGCCTGGTAGCCGAGCACGATCGGGGTGAACACCACCGCGACCCACGTCATGATCTTGAGCGTGTACGGCGTCGAGGACGCGTTCGTCGTCGTCAGGCTGTTCGCCGCGTCGGTCGTCGAGGGCAGCACGTCCGGGTACAGGGAACCGAACAACGCCACCGTGGTCGCCACGATCGCGGTCGCCGTCAGCAGGAACGCCCAGCCTTCGCGGCCGCGTGCGGTGGCCGCGACCGCGGCGACCAGCGCGACGGCCGCCACGCCCACGGCGATCCACGTCCAGCCCTTGCCGTGCGCGAGCTGCGTCCACAGCAGGAACGCCGCGCCGCAGGCGATCGCGAATCCGCCGACCGACCAGGCCGCCGCGCGCGCCCGGCGTCGCAGATCGCCGGTCGTCTTCAGGCTGAGGAACACCGCCCCGTGCATGGCGAACACACTGAGCGTGGTGAGCCCGCCGAGCAGGGCATAGGGGTTGAGCAGGGTGAGGAACGAGCCGGTGTAGTGGTGCCGTGCGTCGAGGGGAACGCCGCGCACGATGTTGCCGAACGCGACGCCCCACAGCAGCGCGGGCACGAACGACCCGGCCACGATCGCGGTGTCCCAGCCGCGCCGCCAGCGCGCGCTGTCGATCTTGCCACGGAACTCGAACGCGACCCCGCGCACGATCAGCGCCACCAGGATCACCAGCAGGGCGAGGTAGAACCCGGAGAACAGGTTCGCATACCACAGGGGGAACGCGGCGAAGGTCGCGCCGCCGGCGACGAGGAGCCAGACCTCGTTGCCGTCCCACACCGGGCCGATCGTGTTGATCATCACCCGCCGGTCGGTGTTGTCGCGGCCCAGCACCGGAAGCAGCATGCCGACCCCGAAGTCGAATCCCTCGAGGACGAAGTAGCCGGTCCAGAGCACCGCGATGAGCAGGAACCAGATGTCGGTCAAAGGCATTGCAGCGCTCCTAGTAGACGAAGACCGGCGGCGTGGAAGCGTCCACTTCGGACTCCTCGGGCGGGGTGGGCTCGGGCGGCCCGGCCTTGGCGTAGCGGACCATCAGGATCCCGTCGACCACCGCGAGCACGCCGTAGAGCACGGTGAACACGATCAGCGACGTCAGCACCGTGCCGGCCCCGACCGTGGGCGAGACACCGTTGGCGGTCTTGAGCACGCCGAACACGGCCCAGGGCTGGCGGCCCATCTCGGTGAAGATCCAGCCCAGCGAGTTGGCCAGGAACGGCAGCGCGAGTGAGGCGACGGCGGCGTGGTAGAACCAGCGTGAGCGCGGGATCCGGCCCCTGCGGAACAGCCACAACCCGACCAGTGACAGCAGGCCCATCAGGAACCCGAAACCGATCATCAGGCGGAACGTCCAGTAGGTGACGGCCACGTCGGGCGTGTAGTCACCGGGGCCGTGGGCCGCCGTCTCCGCGGCCTGCACGTCGTTGATGCCTTCGACGGTGCCGTCGAAGGAGCCGGTCGCCATGAACGAGAGCACCTTCGGCACCCGGATGCTGAACACCTCGTGTGAGCCGTCCAGCGAGCCGATCGTGAACAGCGAGAACGACGCGGGGGAGACGGTGTCGTAGAGCGCCTCGGCGGCGGCCATCTTCATCGGCTGCTGCTGCGTCATCAGCCGGGCCTGCAGGTCACCGGTGACGGCGACGCCCAGACCGGCGATCAGCACGGTCACCAGCGCAAGCCGCATCGACGGCCGGTACACCTCGGGCGAGCGGCGGCGCTTGAGCTGCCACGCGCTGATCGCGACGACGAAGATGCCCGCGGTGAGGAAGCACGCCGTGATGGTGTGCGCGAACGCGCCGACGGCGGTCGAGTTCGTCAGCACGGCGCCGAAGTCCTTCAGTTCCGCGCGACCGGTGGCCGGGTTGACGGCGTAGCCGACCGGGTGCTGCATCCACGAGTTCGCGGCGAGGATGAAGTACGCCGAGAGCATCGTGCCGATCGCGGCGAGCCAGATGGTGGCCAGGTGCAGCTTCTTCGGCAGCCGGTTCCAGCCGAAGATCCACAGTCCGAGGAAGGTGGATTCCAGGAAGAACGCCAGCAGTCCTTCGATGGCCAGCGGCGCGCCGAAGATGTCGCCGACGAACGTGCTGTAGTCGCTCCAGTTCATGCCGAACTGGAACTCCTGCACGATCCCGGTCACCACGCCCATGGCGAAGTTGATCAGGAACAGCTTTCCCCAGAACTTCGTCATCCGCAGGTAGGCGTCGTTGCCCGTGCGTACCCACGCCGTCTGCATTCCGGCCACGAGCAGGGACAGCCCGATCGTCAGTGGCACGAAGATGAAGTGGTAGACGGTGGTGATCCCGAACTGCCACCGCGCCAGATCCAACGGGCTCATGTGCCCCTCCTGTGCTTTTTTCGAAAGGATCGAGCACAGGGTCGCGAAGGGCCGGCGTCGCGGTGAGGGTCCTTGGTCATCGAACTCGGGGGACCGCGGTCACCACGATCGGGGAAGTACTGCCGCGTCGAACCGGGCCTGACCAGCGGTTTGCTGGATGCCGTCGTGACGGAGCAGAGGAGGACTTCGCGTGCGCAAGGACGTCGTAGTGATCATCGGTGTGGGCGGGATGGGGCTGGCCATCGCGCGCCGGATGGGCAGTGGGCGGGCGGTCCTGCTGGCCGACTTCAACGAGGAGACCCTCACCGGGGCGGCCGGCGCGCTGCTTGCCGAAGGACACGACGTGACGGCGCAACAGGTCGACGTCTCGGCCGCCGAATCCGTCGCGGCGCTGGCCAAGACCGCGGACGGACTCGGCCGCGTCACGGCTCTGGCCCACACCGCCGGCCTGTCCCCGGTGCAGGCGCCCGCCGAGGCGATTCTGCGGGTCGATCTGCTCGGTGCCGCGCTCGTCCTCGACGCGTTCACGCCCGTCGTGGCGCCCGGCGGCGCGGCCGTCGTGATCGCCAGCATGGCGGGCCACCTCGCGGCGGCGCTGCCGCCGGAGCAGGAGCGGGCGCTGGCGAGCACCCCGGCCGCGGAGTTGCTGGCGCTGCCATTCCTCGGCCCCGACGTCGTGCGGGACCCGGGCACGGCCTACGGCGTCGCGAAGCGCGCGAACACCGTGCGGGTCCAGATGGCCGCCGCGACCTGGGGCGAGCGGGGCGCGCGCGTCAACTCGATCAGCCCGGGGATCGTCTCGACCCCCATGGGAGCGCAGGAGCTCGCGGGGCAGTCCGGCGGCTACATCCGCGCCATGACGGAGAAATCCGGCGTGCGTCGGCTGGGTACCCCGGACGACATCGCCGCCGCGGCGCAGTTCCTGCTCAGCGACCAGGCCACCTTCATCACCGGTGCCGATCTGCTGGTGGACGGCGGCGTCGTGGCGGCGGTCCGGTCGGGTCAGCTGTGAACCTGCCACCGCGGACGGTCCGTGGCGGGAGTCGGGCCCCGTGATCGCCGGGAAGGGAGCGTCGAGGTGAGCCCGCGAACCGCCGCCGCGGAGGCTGCCGGCCTGACCGCAGCCGAAGCGGCGGCGCGGTTGCGTGCCGATGGACCGAACACCCTGCCCGCGCCGCGCCGCGAGAATCCGATACTCCTGCTGGCGCGGCAGATGGTGCATTTCTTCGCGATCATGCTGTGGGCGGCGGCCGGTCTCGCGCTGATCGCGGGGCTGCCGCCGCTGGCGATCGCGATCGCGGTCGTCGTCCTGCTCAACGGCGCCTTCTCCTTCGCACAGGAGTACCGGGCCGACCGCGCCGCGGAACGGTTGCGGGACCTGCTGCCGGTGCGGGCGATCGTCCGCCGCGACGGTCACCCACTGGAGGTCGCCGCCGCCGATCTGGTCGTGGGCGACGTGCTCCTGCTGGAGGCGGGGGACCGGGTGTGCGCCGACGCGGAGTTGAGGGCAGGCGGGCGCCTCGCGGTGGACGAGTCGATGCTGACGGGGGAGAGCGAACCTGTCCGGCCCGAGGCGGGCGCCACGATCTACGGGGGAACGTATGTGGTGGAAGGGCACGCCACGGCCGTCGTCACGGCCACGGGCGCGCGTTCCCGCCTGGCCGGTATCGCCGCCGTCACGGCCGCGGCGAAGCGGCCGCGCAGCCCGCTGACGATTCAGCTGAACCGGGTCGTCAAGCTGGTGGCCGTGATCGCGGTCGCGGTCGGCGTCGCGTTCTTCCTGATCTCGCTGGCGCTGAGCGGCGCGGGCGGGCAGAGCGCGCTGTTCGCGATCGGTGTGACGGTGGCGCTCGTGCCCGAAGGGTTGCTGCCGACGGTCACGTTGTCGCTGGCGCGGGCCGCGCAGCGGATGGCCGGGCGTAAGGCGCTGGTCCGCCACCTGGAATCGGTGGAGACGCTGGGCGCCACCACGTTCATCTGCACGGACAAGACCGGAACGCTGACCCGCAACGAGATGTCCGTCGTCGAGGTCTGGACGCCGCACGGGCTGGTGAGCGTGCGGGGCCAGGGATACGACCCCGGCGGGGAACTGGCCGGGGATCCCACGGCGGTGCGCGCGGTCGCCGAACTCGCCGACAGCGCGGCACGCTGCTCGCCGGATTCCCGTGCGGTGCACAAGAACGGGCGCTGGCAACCGGTCGGCGACCCGATGGAGGTCGCGCTGCACGTGCTGGCCGCGCGCGCCGGCGTGGCGAAGCCACCGGCGCCCGTGGTGCGTCACCCCTTCGACCCGCACCGCCGGCGCTCCTCGGTGGGCGACGCCGACGGTCTGCACGTGACCGGCGCGCCGGACAGCGTGCTGTCGCGGTGCACGACGGTGCCGCCCGAAGCCGCGTCGATCGTCGAATCGATGAGCGGGCGTGGCCTGCGCGTGCTCGCCGTGGCGCACCGGGCCTCCTCCACCACGGACGACCCGGACGAGGCCGAGCGTGACCTCGCGCTGCTGGGCCTGGTCGGGCTCGAGGACCCGCCGCGGCCCGACGTCACCGAGGCGATCGCGTCCTGCCGCACCGCGGGAATCCGCCTCGCCATGGTGACGGGCGACCATCCCGGCACGGCCGCCGCGATCGCCGCCGAGGTGGGCCTGCTCGGCCAGGACCGGGTGGTGGTGGCCGGCAAGGACCTGCCCGCCGACGACCGGGAACTGGGCGAACTGCTCGACCGCGACGGGGTCGTCGTGGCGCGCGTCGCCCCGGAGGAGAAACTGCGCATCGCGCGGGTACTGCAAGAACGCGGGCACGTGGTGGCGATGACCGGCGACGGCGTGAACGACGGGCCCGCGCTGCGCACCGCCGACATCGGCGTCGCGATGGGCGCGTCCGGTACGGACGTGGCCCGCGAGGCGGCGGATCTGGTGCTGCTGGACGACCATTTCGGCACGATCGTCGGTGCCGTCGAACTCGGCCGCGCCACGTTCGCCAACATCCGGCGGTTCCTGACCTACCACCTCACCGACAACGTCGCCGAGCTCGCGCCCTTCGTGGTGTGGGCGCTGTTCGGCGGCTGGCTGCCGCTGGCGATCGGGGTACTGCAGGTGCTGGCGCTGGACATCGGCACGGACCTGCTGCCCGCGCTCGCGCTCGGCGCCGAACCGCCCAACCCGCGCACGATGCGGGGTCCGGCGCGCACCGGCGGGCTGCTCGACGGGCGGGTGCTGCGCCGCGCGTTCGGCGTGCTCGGCCCCGCCGAAGCGGGGGTCGCGATGGGCGCGTTCGTCGTGGTGCTGTTCGCCGGCGGCTGGACCTGGGGCGCCACGCCCGGCGCCGCCCTGCTCGCGACCGCGTCGGGGACCACGTTCAGCGCGATCGTGCTGGGCCAGCTGGCCAACGCGTTCGCCTGCCGCAGCGAGTCGCGGTGGATCGGGCGCGTCGGTTTCCGGGGCAACTCGCTGCTTCTGTACGCGATCGGGTTCGAGATCGCGATGCTCGCGGCGTTCCTCATGGTGCCGCCGTTGCCGGGGCTGCTCGGCGGATCGGTGCCGTCGTGGCTGGGCTGGCTTCTCGCGCTGGCGGCGATACCCGCGGTATGGGCGGCGGACAGTGCGCAGAAGGCCTGGCGGGCGCGGCGATGACGCCCGGGGCCCGGCGCGGTCAGTGCGCCATCAAGGCCGCGGCCAGCAGCAGACCGCCGGAGTTGGTGGCCAGGTGCACCAGCATCGACGCGAGCAGACCGTGGCCGGTGTGGCGCCACCAGTACAGGAACACGCCCGCGCCGGCCGCAGCCAGCATCGCCAGCACCGACACGACCGCCAGCGGAAGGCCGCCGAAGGTCGCGTGCACGGCCGCGTTCTGCGTCAGGGCGAGCGAGGGCAGCAGGTGCCACAGCCCGAACAGCGCCGACGCGCCGAGCACGGGGCCCCAGCGCCAGCGTTCGCCCGCGCCCAGCAGCGCGGGCAGCACACCGCGGAACGCGACCTCCTCCAGCAGGACCGTGCCGAACGGGATGCGCACCAGCGCGAGCCACATCAGCTGGCCGAATCCGGGGGAGCCGATCCGGCCGTCGTGGAAGAGCACGCGCAGCGGCGGGATCGCCATCGCGAGACCGAATCCCAGCATCACCACTGCGAAACCCGCGAGCCCGAACAGCAGTGCGCGGCGGGAGTGCCTGCGGCTCAGGCCGATATCGGACCAGCGCAGGCCGGCCAGCCGCGCGAGCAGGACGAGCGCGGTGGCGGCGGCCGCGCCGGAGACGGGGTAGGCCCAGCCGGGCAGCACCCGGTTGGTCAGCACGGTAGCCGTGGCCAGTAGCAGCACGGCGGCGAGAACAGCGAGGGCACGTCGCCGGAAGTTGGTGACTTCCGGCCGTGGCAGGGCGGTGGTGGTGACAGACATCGTGATTCCATTGTGCCTCAGGAAAAGAGCAACGAGCATGAGTACGACCCCGCGAGAGCCTTACGTGGATTACCTGCGTGCGGTCAGCCTGGTGGTCGTCGTGTTGTGGCACTGGGCGTTCACGATCCTGCGCTGGACCCCGGACGGGCCGCAGCCCACCAACCCGCTCGGATTCTTCAGCGGTCTGTGGATCTTCACCTGGCTGTTGCAGGTGCTGCCGTTGTTCTTCTATGTCGGCGGCTACGTGCATCTCGTGTCCTGGCAACATGCGCTCGCGCGCGGAGACCGGATGCGGCATTACGTCTGGAAGCACGTCAAGCAACTGCTGGTGCCCGCCTCCGCGCTGATTCTCACGTGGGCGGTGCTGGGGATCGTGCTCGGGACGGTGTTCGATCTGCACTGGATCCGCGGCGCGGTGATGCTCATCATCAGTCCACTGTGGTTCATCGCGGTCTATCTTGGACTGCTGGTGCTGCTGCCGGTGATGTTGTGGCTGCACGAGCGTTTCGACATCATCGTGCTCGTTTTCTTCGGCGGTATCGCGATGCTCGTGGACATAGCGCGGCTGCGATACGGCTACCAGTGGGCCGGCTGGATCAACATGGCGGCGGTGTGGGGCCTGGCCTATCAGGCCGGGTTCTTCTACCGGCGCATCGTCGAGGCACCCCGGCGGGTGGACCTCGCGTTGATGTGGGCGGGGCTGTTCGCGTTGATGGGGCTGGTGTTCTCCGACCTCTATCCCGGATCGATGGTGGGGGTTCCGGGGCAGCGGCTGTCCAACATGGCACCGCCGACGTTCGTCATCGTCGCGCTGCTGACCTTCCAGATCGGCTTCGCCGAGGCCACCCGCCCCGTGGTCGAGCGCCTGCTGTCGCGGCCGCGCTGGGCACATGTGCTCGGTGTGTTCAATCGGTTCGCGCTGCCGCTGTTTCTGTTCCACACCACGGGGATGGCGCTGGCGCGTGGCGTCGTGTACGCCGTCTACGGCGGGGTGATCTCCGATGACCGCGCGCCCGACTGGGTCTGGTGGGCGGAACGACCGCTGGCCGTGCTCGGCCCACTGCTGTTCACCATCCCGGTGATACTGATCTTCGGGCGGCACTGGATACGGCCACCCGCGCCGCCGGACCTGGCCGGCCGGTCCCGTCACGAGTCGTGACCGCCTCCCGCTCTCGATCTCGGCATGTACTATCCAGCGTAGTAGGTGTGGTCTTCGAGGAGAGGGCGGACGTTGACAATCCCTGCGAACACGCCGCACAGCCTGACGCGGCGGCGATTCCTCGCGCTGGGCGCCGGCGCCGCCGCGGCGGCCGGTCTGGCCGCGTGTTCGACCGGCACGAGCCCGGCCACCAGGATCGGGCCGGCCTCGCCGGCGGTCGCCGGCGCGGAACGGGCCCGCCGGGCCACGGGCGCGCCGGTCCGGCAGGTGTCGCTCAACGCGACGGTGGGCGAGGTCGACCTGGGTGGCACCACGGTCCGCACCTGGACGTTCGACGGCCGGCTGCCGGGCAAGGAGATCCGCCTCAAGCGCGGGGAGGTACTGCAGGCCCGGCTGAGCAACGGGTTGCCGCAGCCCACATCCGTGCACTGGCATGGGATCGCGCTGCGCAACGACATGGACGGGGTGCCCGACCTCACCCAGGCCGCGGTCGCCCCCGGCGGGCAGTTCGGCTACGAGTTCACCGTGCCCGACGCCGGCACGTACTTCTTCCACCCGCACGTCGGCGTCCAGCTGGACCGCGGCCTGTACGCGCCGCTGATCGTCGAGGACCCCGCCGACGGCGCGGACTACGACACCGAACTGGTGGTGGTGCTCGACGACTGGATCGACGGCACCGGAACCGATCCCGACGCGGTGCTGGCCGGTCTGCGGGCCAACGGCATGAGCATGGGCGGCATGGGATCCATGCCCGGCATGGGCGCCGGGGCGATGCAGGGGATGGGCGGCACGCTGCTGGGCGGCGACGCGGGTGACGTCACCTATCCGCACCTGCTGGCCAACGGCCGGGTCGCGGCAGCTCCCACGACCTTCGCCACGCGTGCGGGCCAGCGGGTCCGGGTGCGGCTGATCAACGCCGCCGCGGACACCGCGTTCCGGGTCGGAATCCCCGGTGTGCCGATGCGCGTCACGCACACCGACGGTTTTCCCGTCTCACCTCGCCAGGCGGAGGCCGTGTTGCTGGGCATGGGGGAGCGCATCGACGCGGTGATCACCGTGCCGGACGCCGCGGTGCCGTTGCTGGCCGCGGCCGAGGGCAAGGACGGCTATGCGCAGGTCCTGGTGCAGCCCGGCGACCGGCGAGCCGGGGTGGCCAACGACGCCGCGCTGGCGACCCTGAAGACCCGTCCTGTGCTCACCGTCACCGATTTCGCCGCCGCGGACGCGGTCTCGCTGCCGGAGAAGAACCCGGACGTCATGCACGATCTCGCGCTCGCCGGGCCTTCCGGCAAGTACGTCTGGACGATCAACGGCAAGACCTACGACCCGAAGGAAGGCCTGCCGGTGCACCAAGGGCAGCGGGTGCGCCTGCGGTTCGTCAACATGTCCATGATGTATCACCCGATGCACCTGCACGGCCACACCTTCCAGGTGCGCGGCGCCGGTGGCCGCGGCCCCCGCAAGGACACCACGATCGTGCTTCCCGGCCAGACGGTCGAGGTCGACTTCGACGCCGGCAATCCCGGCCAGTGGCTGGCGCACTGCCACAACGCCTACCACGGCGAGGCCGGGATGATGACCATCGTGTCCTATGTGGAATAGGTTCCGAGCGCCCTGGGGCTGACGGGCTCGGGCCGCGGTGCCGGGACCGGCGCGGCGGGCAGCCGGAGCCGTTTGAGGGCCAGCGCGTTGACCGCGACGATCAGGCTGGAGCCGGACATCGACAGTGCGGCGATCTCGGGACGCAGCATGAGCCCGAAGGCGGGCTCGAAGACACCCGCGGCGATGGGCAGGGCGATGGCGTTGTAGCCGACGGCCCAGCCGAGGTTCTGCCGCATTTTGCGCAGGGTCCCGCGCCCGATGCGCAGTGCGGTGGGCACGTCGAGGGGGTCGGAGCGCATGAGCACGACGTCGGCGGTCTCGATGGCGACGTCGGTGCCGGCGCCGATGGCGATACCGAGGTCGGCTTGGGCCAGCGCGGGCGCGTCGTTGACGCCGTCGCCGACCATCGCGACCTTGCGGCCGCTTCGCTGGAGTCCGGCGATCTTGGCGGCCTTGTCGCCGGGCAGGACCTCGGCGATGACCGTGTCGATGCCCAGCCGGTGCGCGATGCGCTCGGCGGTGGCCTGGTTGTCGCCGGTGAGCATGACGACCTCGACACCGAGCTCGTGCAGCGCGGCGACGGCCGCGGCCGAGCTGTCGCGGGGCGCGTCGGCGATCCCGATGACTCCGGCGGCGAAGCCGTCCACCGCGGCCAGCACCGCAGTGCGGCCCGTCGCGGCGAGTTCGTCCCGCCGGGTGGCCAGCGACCCGAGGGGGATGCCTTGCCGTTCCAGCAGACGCCGGTTGCCGACCACGACCCGGTGACCGTCGATCTCGGCGATCGCGCCATGCCCGGGCACGTTCTCGAACCGCGAGGCCCGGGCACCGTTGGCGCCGCGGGATTCGGCGTGCCGCACGATCGCCTCGGCCAGCGGGTGCTCGGACTCTCGTTCCACTCCCGCGACCAGCCGCAGCAGCGCGTCCTCGTCGCGGCCCTCGGTGAGGACGTCCGTGACCTCGGGTTCGCCCTTGGTCAGCGTCCCGGTCTTGTCCATGACGGCGACTTCGATACGGGCGGAGGTCTCCAGCGCCATGGCGTTCTTGACCAGCACGCCACGCTTGGCACCGAGCCCGGTACCGACCATGATCGCCGTCGGCGTGGCCAGCCCGAGCGCGTCGGGACAGGTGATCACGACGACGGTGATGGCGAACAGGATCGCCGTGGCGAACGGGCTGCCGGTGGCCAGCCACACCGCCAGCGTCGCGGCGCCGCCGAGGAGGGCGACGAGTACGAGCCAGAACGCGGCGCGGTCGGCCAGCCGCTGGCCGGGTGCCTTGGAGTTCTGCGCCTCCTGCACGAGTTTCACGATCTGTGCCAGTGCTGTGTCGGACCCGACCTTGGTGGCGCGGACGCGGAGTGTGCCGTTGGCGTTGATGGTCGCGCCGATCACGTCGGCGCCGGGAGCCTTGTGCACCGGCAGGCTTTCGCCGGTGACCATCGACTCGTCGACCTCGCTCTCGCCGTCCTCGACCACCCCGTCGACGGCGATCTTGGTGCCCGGCCGCACCAGCAGCAGGTCACCTTCGGCGACCTGGGAGGTGGGGATCTCGACCTCCTCGCCGCCGCGCAGCACGACGGCCTTCGGCGGGGCGAGGTCGAGCAGGGCGCGGATCGCGTCGTTGGCGCCGCCGCGGGCGCGCATCTCGAACCAGTGCCCGAGCAGGACGAACGCGGCCAGCACCGTCGCGGCTTCGTAGAACACCTCGCCACCGCCGGTCAGCGTGATCACCAGCGAGTACAGCCAGCCGGCCCCCACCGCGACCGCGACCAGCACCATCATGTCCAGGGTGCGGGCACGCAGGGCGCGGACGGCGCCGCGGAAGAAGATCCAGCACGAGTAGAAGATCACCGGCAGGCTCAGCAGCAGCGACCACACGTCCGCCCGCCGGCCGAACGGCACCGGAAGGTGCAGCCCGAACACGTCGGTGCCGATCGGTGACCACAGCAGGATCGGGATCGAGAACACCAGCGCCACCAGGAACCGGTTGCGCATGTCGGCGACCATGGCCGCCATCGGCATGCCCACGTCCCCGCCGCCGCCCGTCCCCTCGTGCGGCGAGGGCTCCCGCGGCTCGGCCAGCGGATCGCAGATGTGGTGCGGCACGGACTGCCCGGCGCAGTGGTAGCCGCAGTCGATCACCCACTGCCGCAACTGGGACACCGACGTGCGCGACGGGTCGAAGACCACCGTGGCCGTCTGGGCGACCGGGTTCGTCTCGATTTCCACGACTCCCGCCTGCCGGCGCAGCCGCGCGTCGACCACGTTCTGCTCCGACATCCGCAGCAATCCGCTGACGTCGAGGACGACGGTGGTGCGCTCGTCGTGCATCGGTTCCGCCTCCCGGAGTGATGCCCGGGGCTCAGCGTCGATCGGCGCGGGAACGAGGCATAGAGGCGCTCGGCCCCCGCGGCGTGGGCTTAGGTCACCGAGCCGGGACGCGGGGACCGACGCCGGGCTTCAGGGGCAGGCGGCGACCGCGAGGGCGATGACGACGGTGCCCGCGACGGCGAAGGGGACGAGCGCCGCGGCTATCCCGGCCGCGCCGCACGAGGCGACCCGGCGCGCACGGCCCGGGGGGCGGGTGCCGCGATTGAGCCGGGCGAGCCGCAACGGAACCGCGTCGCGGGCCATCGCCAGCGCCCTGCCGGGCGCGCCGCGGCCGGACACGCACAGCAGCGCCGCACGCACGGCGGCCGGGCCGTGCGCGCGTGTGGCCGCGACGTCGGCGGCGATCTCCACGAGTTCCCGCAATGCCGCGGGTGCCTGCTGAAACAGGGGAACCACCGGGAACGCCGTGCGCAACGCGTCGGCGAGAGCGAGCAGCTGGTGATGCCGTCCCCGCAGATGCGCGCGCTCGTGCGCCAGAACGGCGGCCACGCCGTCGCCCGCGAGGTGACGGCGCAGCCCTTCGGTCGCCACGATCACGCCACCCCGGCCACCGAGGCTGAATGCCAGCGGCCGCTCGTGCGCCAGCCACACCGTCGCGGGGGACCCCTCGTCGAAGCGCCCGGCCAGCCGCAGCGCGGCCAGATGCTCCCGGCGTGCCCTGGCGCGCCGCCGGATTCCCCGGAAGCCGACGACGGCCAGCCGGACGGTGAGCGCGGCGAGCACGATCACGCCGACCACGCCGCCGAATTCTTCGCTCGCGGGGGAGGAGCCGTGCTGGATCGAGCGCCAGCAGTGATGAATCGCCACCAGCAAGGCGCCCGCATCGCCGTGACTGGGCACGAGCAGCAACACGACACCGGTCACGACGGCCAGCACGACGCCGAGTATGGACAGCAACCAGGCCACGATCAGGACCGCCGGGTCGTGCCGTCGCAGGTCGGCGGCCCACAGCCGTCGCGGAACGGTCCAGCCGGCCGCGACCGCGCCGACGAGCAGGGCGAACGCGAAGATCATCGCCGGCGTGGCTTCCGGCGCAGGCCCTTGCGCAGGGCCTCGGACTCCTGCTCGGAGGTGGACCGGGCGAAGTGCAGCAGCACGGCCTCGGGGTTCGCCGAGGAATCGAGGATGTCCCGCAGCGCGCGGGCGGCGGCCTCCTCGTGAGCGACCGCGGGCCGGTAGAGGAAGGCCCTGCCGCTGAGCTCGCGCTCGGCCCAGCCCTTGCGGTGCAGGTTGTCCAGCACCGTCATCACGGTCGTGTAGGCCAGCTGCCGGGGGGTGCTGAGGCGTTCCAGCACCTCACGGACCTTCACCGGTTCCGCCGAGTCCCACAGCACACCCATCACCGCGGATTCGAGGTCACCGAGACCGAACATCCCACCTCCCCGTCACCGCGAAGACTCGCTTGCCGAGGGCAGGATATCGCTCCGCTTTCCGCGGCGGCCGCTCGTTCAGGTGTTCGCGCAGGGGATCCGGCTAGTGCCGCTTCGGGTGGGTCTCGTACATGCGGATGGCGACGACGATCCCGGACGCGGCGGTGAGCACGGCGACGACCCAGACCGCGGCACGCACACCCCACAGGTCGGCGACGACGCCCGCGAGCACGGCACCGACCGCGAAGCCGCCGTCGCGCCAGAGCCGGTAGACCCCGACCGCGCGGGCCCGCCAGACCGGGTGCGCGACGTCGCCGATGACCGCGAGCAGCGTCGGGTAGACCAGCGCGGTGCCCGCGCCGAGCAGCACCGCGGCCACCACCCACGCACCGAACGAGCCGGCGAGGGCGACCAGGGCGAGCGCTGCGGCCTGCACGAGCATGCCTGCGGTGATGAGGTGCTTGCGGCCCCACCGGTCGGACAGCGGCCCGGTGATCAACTGGCCCAGCCCCCAGACCGCGGGATAGACCGCGGCAAGGATGCCGATGCGCGACACCGACAGTCCGGCGGTGGCGAACAGGATCGGGAACAGTCCCCAGGCCAGGCCGTCGTTGAGGTTGTTGACCATGCCCGCCTGGCTGGCCGCGGACAGCGCGGGTTCGCGCAGGCTCGTGTGGCCGAAGACCTGCCGGTTGGTCAGCTCGGCGTGCAGGTGGTCGTGCCTGCCGTCGGGGCGGGCGGTGTGCCGGGTCGCTTCGAGCCGGGCGTGGGCGTGGGTTTCGCGCACGGCGAGCCCGGTCAGCCCGAGCCCCATCGCCACGTAGGCCGCCCCGAGCAGGAACGGTGCCGGCCGCAGCCCGAAATGCGCGGCCAGGTAGCCGGTGGCCATCGCGGTCACGGCCACGGCGATGTACCCCGCGGCTTCGTTGAGGCCCATCGCCAGGCCGCGGCGGGCGGGTCCGGCGAGGTCGATCTTCATGATCACGGTGGTCGACCAGGTCAGGCCCTGGTTGACGCCGAGCAGCACGTTGGCGGCCACGACCCAGCCCCACGAGGGGGCCCAGATCAGCATCAGCGGGATCGGGATCGCGACGAGCCAGCCGGCGAGCAGGACGGGTTTGCGGCCGAAGCGGTCCGACCAGCTTCCGGCGAAGTAGTTGGTGGCGGCCTTGGTGACCCCGAAGGCCAGCACGTAGGTCAACAGGAACGTGTAACCGGTCAGGTGGAAGGTCCGCTCGGCCAGCAGCGGCAGCACGGTGCGTTCCTGACCGAGCACGCCGCCGACCAGTCCGTTGACCGCGACGAGCAGGCTGAACTGCGCGAGGTTGGCGCGGATGCCCAGCCTCGGCGCGGTGGCGGTGCGCGTCATGCCCCGGTCTCCACTCGTCCGCCGGTCGTTCTCGCCCAGTCGCCTGGCCCGCCGGTCAGCACGGCGAGGTCGCGGTGCCCGGCTTGTTCGAGCAGGCTCGCCGCCCCCATCGCGCGTTCCCCGTGGCCGCACATCACGACCAGCGGTTCACCCGGCACCTCGCCGGCGCGCCCGGGCAGGTCGCCGAGTTCGACATGCAGGGCTCCGGGCAGGTGCCCGGCGGCGAACTCGGCGCGCTGCCGGATGTCCAGCACCGCGCCCGCCACCTCGCCGGGGTCGACCAGCCGGGTGCTGGTGGTGGAATGCCCGGCCGCGCGCCAGGCGTCGATGCCGCCGGTGAGTTCGCCGGCGAGGTTGCCGTAGCCGATCTTGGTGGCCTGCCAGGCGATCTCGGCCGGATCCTGTCCGGGGTCGCGCACGATGATCAACGGCCGGTCGGGCGGGGCGAGCCAGCCGAGCCAGGACGCGAACACCGGCCGCAGCGGGATGGACAACGCTCCCGGCACGTGCGCGGCGGCGAAGTCCGCGACGGGCCGGGCGTCCACCAGCTGGGCCCCGTCGGCCAGCATCGCCCGCACCGTCGCGACGTCCAGCGCGGCCAGCGACGGGTCGCGCTCCAGCAGTGCCGGCCCGCGGCGGTTGAGCTCGCCCAGCCGCCGGAAGTAGGGCGGGTAGCTGCCCAGCGAGCCGAGCAGCGCGGCGACGAACTCGTCTTCGTCTTCCTTCTGCAGCAACGGATTCGTGGCCTTCTCCCGGCCGATGGTGCTGACGCGCTCGGCGCCGGGCGGTGCCGAGCAGAACGAGCCCGCGCCGTGCGTGGGCCACACGGCGACGTCGTCCGGCAGCCGCGTGAGCCGCCGGAGCGAGGCGTACTGGGCGCGGGTCAGTGCCTCGGTCTGCTCGGGTGCGGCGAGGTCGGTGCGCGCGGCCGAGCCCACCAGCAGCGAACCGCCCGTGAACACCCCGGCCGGCCGGTCACCGTCCAGCAGCAGGAACGACAGATGCTCATGGGTATGGCCCGGCGTGCTCAACGCCCGCAGCCGCAGTCCGCCGAGATCGACCTCGTCGCCGTCGCGCAGACCACTGTGCGAGAACTCGCGGTGCCCTGCGGCCGAGGCCAGCACCCGCGTGCCCTCGGTCGCCGACAGCTGCCGCGCTCCGGACAGGAAGTCGGCGTGCAGATGCGTGTCGGCGGCGAAGGCGAGCGCCAGCCCCCGGCGTCGTGCGGCATCGCAGGCCGCGCGCAGGTCGAGGCTCACGTCGACCACCATCGCCCGGCCGTCGCCGAGATCGACCAGATAGGCGGAGTTGCCCAGTCCTTCGTCGACGAGCGGCACCACATCGATCGTGCTCACCCCGCCACCTCCTTGACTCTCGTTTGTTCTACAGTATTCCACAGAAGATTGGAGAAGCATGGGTGACCGGGACGCGAAAAATGTGTTGTTCGACCTGTTCGCTCAGGTCGGCAAGGCGATGGGCAGCGGAAAGCGCCTGGAGCTGCTCGACCTGCTGGCCCAGGGGGAACGCACGGTCGACGGGCTGGCCCGGGCCGCCGACCTCGGGGTGACCACCGCGTCGGCGCATCTGCAGACCCTCAAGCGGGCCCATCTCGTGGCCACCCGGCGCGAGGGCACCAAGATCTACTACCGGCTCGCCGGTGACGACGTCGCCGCCCTGTACGCGGCGATGCGCACCGTCGCCGGTGCGCACCTCGCGCAAGTGCGGGACGCCCGCGCCGCCTATCTCGGCCCGGACACCGACCAGGTCACCCGGGAGGAGCTGCTGGAACGGGTGGGCTGCGGGCAGGCCACCGTGATCGACGTGCGGCCGAAGGAGGAGTACGACGCCGGGCACATTCCCGGCGCGCTGTCGATCCCGGTCGAGGAACTCGCGGACCGGCTGGCCGAGCTTCCGCTCGACCAGGAGGTCGTCGCCTACTGCCGCGGCGCGTACTGCGTGCTCGCCCACGACGCGGTTCGCCTGCTCACCGCCCACGGACGCCCGGCTCGGCGGCTGGCCGACGGGATGCTCGAATGGCGCCTGGCCGACCTGCCGGTCGCCGGCTGAACGCGAGCCGGGGGCAGCGCCTGCGATCTCAGGTGCGCTCACCGTGGCCGAAGTGCCGGCGGACGGGGCCGGCCCGTAGCCCGGGCGGCGGCGGTGACTCGGCGCGGCGGACGCGCACGGGGACGGGCTCGCCGGAGCATGTGCGCGGCTCGGGCCCGCTCTTCCGTCGCGAGGCGCGGCCGCGAAGCCGGCGATAGGCGGCGATGACGGCGGCGAGCCGGTCCCGGTCGGGATGGGCGGTGTCGGGGTGGCAGTCGCGCACGGCACGCCGGTACGCGGCGGTGATCTCGGCGGGGCCGGCGTCGGCGTCCAGACCGAGCACGGCGAAGGGATCGGGCCAGGCGGAGTTCATCGCGGCCGCCGACTCTCGCGGGGCGCGGCGCCGGCGCGGATCTCACGGGCCGTGGCGTCGTGGCATCGAATGCTGCGCATAGGTCCCTCCGAAAACGAGGGCAGGTTCGCTCTCGGCCCCGCCGGAGACGGGGCCGGAGCCCGCGCGGCCGGGCCGCGGTGTCAGGCGTTGATCTGCTTGGCCTCGCTGCCGCCGGTGATGGCGATCTTGCGGGGTTTGGCCTGTTCGGCGATCGGAATGCGCAGGCTCAGCACGCCCGCGTCATAGTGGGCTTCGATGTGTTCGGTGTCGAGGGTTTCGCCGAGGAACAACTGCCGGGAGAACATCCCGCGTGGCCGTTCGGACACCTGGACTTCGGCGTCGTCGTCGTAGCTGGGGTGGCGTTCGGCCTTGACGGTGAGCACATTGCGCTCCACGTCGAGCTCGATCGAGTCGGCGGCGACACCGGGCAGGTCGAACTCGACCACGTAGTCGTCGCCCGAGCGGTAGGCGTCCATCGGCATCACCGCGGGCCGGGTCACGGTGCCGCTGGCGCCGAAGAACTGCTGAGCCAGCCGGTCCAGATCCCGGAACGGGTCGGTCCGCATCAACATGGCCATGCACTCCTTCCTTGATCGAAAAGTCTGTTGTGGACGGTCCGGCCCCGCCATGGCCGGCGGCGAGGCCGGACCCGTTGCAGAAAGGGAAATCACCAACATGCGCGAGGTGTGAGTCGTTGGCCACGATCCACGCCGGGCCACCGGCACGTCCGGGGCGCCGGCGCACGGGCATCACCTGCCTTCCGCTGGATTCGCGCTACGGTCCGGCACACGGGCGTCGGAGGTGAGCGCTGCCGACGGTGCGATCGGCATGCACCAGCCCAGCGAATCCGCTGGTCACCGCCTCTTCGCGGAGAGCGTCCGGCATCCTCGACCACTTCCCGGCAACGTCATCTCTGTCGACACCAGGTCCTGTACCGCTTCACCTATTTCTATAGCGCGCACTGTAGATTGTGTCAAGTAGGAAGCGTAGGTAACCTGGAGCGGGTAATCGAGATGTCCGCGTGACGGCGAGGGGAGGTGGATGTGGCTGATCTGGACCGCCTCGACGATCAGGACTATCCGGCGTTCACCACGGGGCAGGCCGCGAAGATGCTCGGGGTGCAGGAAGCGTTCTTGCGCAGTCTCGACAACGCCGGCCTCGTGCGCCCGGAGCGCTCCGAAGGCGGGCACCGCCGCTACTCGCGCCGCCAGCTGACGCTCGTGGTGCGGCTGCGGGAACAACTCGACGACGGCCACACCCTCGCCGCCGCCGGCCGCATCATCGGGCTGGAGGACCAGCTCGCCGCCGCCGAAGACCGGTTGGCCGCGGCGGAAACCCAGATCGCCGACCTGCGAACCGAACTCGGCCGCCGCGACCGCGACGACGCGGCCACGTAACCACCGGACGGACCATTGCCCGCGCCGGGATGTGCGCTTACCTTCCCTGCATGATAAGGGAAATACCGCGCGTCGATCTCGCGGACGCGATGGCGCCGGCGGCCCGGCGGCGCGAGTTCAGCGAGACCGTCGAGCGGGGCCTGCGCGAGATCGGTTTCGTGTTCGTACGGACGCCGGGCCTCGCGCGGATGCTGCCCGCCGCGTACGCGGCCTACGCCGAGGTGTTCGCCCGCCCGGCGGAGGAGCTCGAACAGTACCGGCGGCCCGAAATCCACCACATGCGCGGCTACACACCGCTGGGCGTGGAAACGGCCGCGGCGTGCCGCCGTTCCGGGGCGGACGGCGAGCCGCAGCCCGATCAGCGCTCGTGCTGGCTCATCGGCCCCGAATCGATCACCGACACGACGCTCAGAAAGCGCTTTCCCGCCTTCTACGCCGACAATGTGTGGCCGGAGCGGGCACCGGATTTCCAGGCGGGCGCGGTCGCCTTGTTCGACGCCCTCAACGCTGTCGGACTCGCGGTTTTGCGCGCGCTGGAACCGGAACTCGGGTATGCCGACGGCTTCTTCGACGACCTCACCCGCGATGCCAGTACCGCACTGCGGCCGCTGTGCTACCCGCCGGTCACCGCCGAACAGATCGGCCGGGTCGTGTGGGGCTGCCGGCACACCGACGGCAACCTCGTGTCGGTCCTGCCGCCGTCCACGGGCAAGGGGCTCCACGTCAAGCTCCGGGGCGGCGGCTGGATCGACGGCACCGCGCCGGAGGGACATACGATCGTGCAGGTCGGCGACATGCTGCAGTACCTGACCGGCGGCCACCTGCGCTCGGCCGTCCACCGCATCGACGCGCCCGGCGGCCCGACGGGGCGCAGCCGCTATTCCAGCCCGCTGTTCATCTATCCCCGGGCCGAGGTGGATCTGCGGCCGGACGAGCGCTGGCGGGCCAATGAACGGAAGTACCGGTCGATCACCGCGGCGGAGTTCTTCGAAGCCCGGCTGCGGACACTCGGGCTGGGCGCGGCCGCGGCCTGACGACCTCGTCGTGACGACCACAGTGGACGGTCGGCCGGTCAGGGAAGCGGTTGTTGTTCCAGGAGCGCGGGATGGCCGTTCGCGCCCGCGGGCACGGGGTAGAAGCTGTGGTGGGTGGCCGGGTCGACCGCGACGACGTGCGCCCCGCCGGCCAGGTGACCGGAGCCGGTCACGGTCAGCCGGCGGTCGCGGAGGTCGAGCACGGTGACGGTGCCGCTTTCGGCGGCCACGTAGAGCCGGTGCGCGTTCTGGTCGTAGGCCAGCACGTCGGGCTCGTCGCCGACCGGGTCGGTGCCGGGGACCTGCCAGGTGGTCAGGTCGACGGTGTGCAGGGTCGCGTTGCCGTCGCAGGCCACGAACGCCAGCCGGTCGCCGTCGTCCAGCGCCAGGCCGTGGTCGTGATCGCAGCCGGGCACGGCGATCCGCCGCTGCACGGCCAGGCTGTCCGGGTCGATGACGGCGAGGTCGCCGCGTCCTTGCACGGCGACCAGCATCCGGTCGCCGACGGGGTCGTAGGCGACGTTGCCGGCCTCGCCGCCCAGCGGCACGGTGCCGCGCACGGCGGCCGTGGCGGCGTCGATGACGGTCTCCGAGCCGCCGGTTTCGTTGGTCGTCCAGATCGCGTTGCGCCGCGGGTCGTAGGCCAGTCCGTCGGGATAGTCGCCGGTCGGCGCCTGCGCGACGACCGCGCCGGTGTCCTCGTCGAGCGCGACCATCCGGTTCTCGCCGGTCGCGGTCGCGAAGACCCGGTGCAGCGCGGGCACCACGAGCACCCCGTGGACCTGCGGCAGGCCGGGGATCGTGCGCAGCACGCGGTGGGTGCGCACGTCGGCCTCGATGACCTCGCCCGCGCCCAGATGCGCCACGAACAGCAGGCCGCGGCTGGCGTCCAGGCCGGCGTAGTCGAACCGCGAGGAATCGCCCGGCAGCGGCAGCTCGCCGGCGCTCCGCAGCGGTAGCGGCGCCGACGAGGGCTGCCCGCCGCCGCGCAGCACCACCACGAGCACGGCGACCAGCGCGACGACCACGGCCCCGGCCGCCACCAGCAGCCAGCGAGACCGTACGGCCAGCCTCATCGCACTCTGCCTCCCGTCGAAAGGGTCACCGGCTCCGGAGCGGTCCACGCTACAGGCGCGGCGGCGTAAATCGCCTCCCCGCCTGCGTTCGCGCCCGGACGGGCGGCTGTTTACGGTGGAGAGATGCGTACGGCGTTTCACGACCGGCTCGACAAGCTGACCTGCCAGCTCGCGGCGATGTGCGGGATGGTCGCGGTGGCGATGGAGAAGGCCACCCGTGCCCTTCTCGAGGCCGATCTGGGGTTGGCGGAAGAGGTCATCAAGGCCGACACCGAGATCGACGCGCTGCGGCTGCACAGCGAGGAGGCGGCCTACGCGCTGCTGGCACTGCAGGCGCCGGTCGCCGGTGATCTGCGGTCGATCGTGACGCACATCCACGTCAGCGAGAAGGTGGAACGGATGGGTGATCTGGCCCGTCACGTCGCCGAACAGGCGCGCCGGCGTTACCCCGAGCCGGCGATCCCCGCGCAGACACGGGACCGCTTCGCCGAGATGGGCCGGCTGGCGGTCGTGGCCGCCCGGCAGGTTCAGCAGCTGATCGCGACACCCGGCCGGACCGGCTACGCCGAGCTGAACGAGGCCGACGACCTCATCGACGCCCTCGAGCAGAACCTGCTCGCCTCCCTGAGCAGGCAGGACTGGCAGCACGGGGTCCGGGCCGGCATCGACGTCGCGCTGCTGGCCCGCTTCTACGAACGCTTCGCCGATCAGGCCGTCTCGGTCGCCCGGCGCCTGGACTACGCGGCCACCGGCACCCTGCCCGGCGCGCACGGCTGAGCGGCCCGCAGCGGTAAACCGGCTGGGGTGACCGAAGAGCCTGCGCGACGCGGAAGCCCGGGCGTCAAGGGGTGGCGGCCTCCCGGAGGCGGTCCAGCAGGCCGTCCAATGTGGAGAGTTCCGTTTTGGAGAACGGCCCGAACACCTCGCGCAGATTGCGGGCGTGCACCTTCGCGGCACGATCCAGCACCTCGCGGCCCGCGTCGGTGATCGTGGGGAACAGGACGCGGCGGTCGGTGGGGCACGGGCGTCGCTCCACGTAGCCCGCCTCCTGCATCCGGTCGACCAGGCGCGTGACGCCTCCGGTGGTCAGTGCCACCTCGTCGGCGAGCGCGCTCATCGTCAGCTGGCCGCCCTCGGAACGGGCGAGCCGGATCAGCACCTCGAACCAGACGTGCGAGAGCCCGGTTTCCTCCTGGATGGCCGGCCCGAGCCGCCGCTCCAGCCTGCTGTACGCCTCCACCAGCCTGCCGAACGTCGTGATCAGCGGGTCGTCGATCGGGAACGCCATGCTCCACATCCTACCGCAATAGCTGACTAGTCAGATGTTGCATTGGCAGAGAGTTGCCGGTTACCGTGTCAGTGTCTGAGTAGTCAGATATTGAGGAGGCAGAAATCATGAGGATCGCGATCAGCGGCGCCGGCAACGTCGGTTCGGCCTTGAGCAGGGCCGCGACCGGCGCCGGGCACACCGTGACCGTGGCGGCGACCAGCCAGGCGAAGGCCGCCGACGTGGCCGCCGAGACCGGGGCGCGGGCCGCCGAGAACAACGTCGACGCCGTTACGGGCGCCGACGTCGTGGTGCTGGCCGTACCCGGCGACGTGGTCGCCGCGGTCGCCAAGGAGCTGGCCCCGGCGGTGCGGGGCAAGGTCGTCGTCGACGCCACCAACCCGCTGAACGCGTCGTTCACCGACCTGGACATCGAGGAGACGGCCGCCGTGCAGACCCTGCGGCGGCTCCTGCCGGACAGCGCGGTGGTGAAGGCGTTCAACACGGTCTTCGCCGGGCGGCTCGGCTCGCCCCAGGAGGACGGCGCCCGGCTGGACGGCTTCTACGCCGGGGACGACGCCGACGCCAAGAAGGTCGTCGCGGATCTGCTGGCCTCGCTGGGTTTCCGGCCGATCGACGCGGGTGGCCTGCGCATGGCGCGGGCACTGGAGGAGATGGCGTTTCTCAACATCTCCCTCAACGCGGCCAACGAGTGGCCGTGGCAGTCCGGCTGGGCGCTGCTCGGGCCGGCCGCGTGATGGGCGGGTTCGGAGCTCCGGTGGTGATCACGCGGGGCGACGCGGACGGGCCGCTGGTCGTGTTGCTGCACGGCCGCGGCTCCCGCGAGACCGAGATCATCGGGCTGGCCGACACACTGCCCGCCGGACTCGCCTACGCGGCGGTGCGCGCGCCGATCGCCGAGCACGGCGGGTTCGCCTGGTTCGCCAACCGCGGGATCGGCCGCCCGGTCGCGGAATCCCTGCGGGCCACCATGGACTGGTTCCGCGCGTGGCTCGACGAGATCGCGCCGCCGGGGCGTCCGGTGCTGCTGGCCGGGTTCAGCGGGGGAGCGGCGTTCGCCGGCGGGCTCCTGCTGGACGACCCCGGCCGGTTCGCGGGCGCCGCGATCCTCTACGGCACGCTTCCGTTCGACGCGGGTGTTCCGGTCGAACAGGCCCGGCTGGCCGGTGTCCCGGTGTTCGTCGCGCAGGGCGAGTACGACCAGGTCATCCCGCGTGAACTGCTGGACCGGACGTGGCGGTACCTGACCACCGAATCGGGCGCGCCGGCCTTCGCCCGGCGGGATCCCGTCGGTCACGGCATCGCCCACGAGGCACTGGGAACCCTGGCGGGCTGGCTCGCCGAGCGTGCGGGTTTCCTGGCGAGGCAACGAGAATCCGTGCCGGCGCCGTCGGCCTGGCGGGATCTTCCGGACGGTCTTCCGGAGCGAGCCGGGTCGCGGCCGGAGGTCAGCACGACCATTCCGCAGCAGCAGCTCACCGGCAACGCTCCGGCCGAACTGCAGGAAAAGCTGTTCGCCCGGCTCGCCGGATTGTCCGATGTGTACAGCACGCAATCGGCGATTTCGGTGCCCGGCGCACGAGGATTCATGCTGGCCGGTGCCCACGCCGGTCCCGCGGAGGCGTTCCTGGTCCCGCAGGCAGGGGAATTCGCTCATCTGCACCCGTCCGCCGACGGTTCGCTGCACGTCGCGCTGCCCGTGCCGCTGGCCGCGGACGCGATCCGGCAAGGCTGGGCCGTGGCACATCCGCTCGCCGGAATCCGGCTCACGCCGGGCATGGTGCTGGTGTACGGCCCCCGCGACGAAGCCGAACTCGACGTCGTCTCGGCGATCGTCGCCACCAGTCACGCGTGGGCCACCGGCCGGGAGTCGTACCGACCGCTACGGTGAACTGTGTGGCAGCCGATCACGCGGCTCAGCCCGGCACCGTCGCCGCGACTTCCGAGCAGCCGAGCGCGTCGAACGTAGCCAGCGCAACCTTCCGATCCGGCCCGCCCCGGTGTCCACACCGGACGGATTGAGCCAGGCCAGAGTCCGCCGGCGGCAGCAGGACGACGGATCCGGGCCGGGAAACGCCGAGCGTGCCGGTCATCGCTTCATCCTCGGATCGTGCGTGGGGTCGCGGTACATGGGCGGGCAGCCGTGTTCGACGGCTTCGGGGCGCAGTTCGTAGTGCCAGGGTTCGTTGCGGTAGATCTGGCACAGCCCGTACCTGGCGCCGTGCTCGGAGAGCCACGCCGCGGCTTCCGGCGGCCCGACGTCGATCGCGTGCCCGCTCACGTGGGCGGATCGGTCGGCGGCGGCCACCCATCTGGCGGCCTTCTTCTGCGAGCCGTACTTCAAGACCGCCTCGTGGCGCAGCTGTTCCTGGTAACGGGGGGAGCGCCAGCCGCTGTTGACGAAGAACTTCACCCCGGCTTCGGCGGCATCGGCCGCGGCCTGGCGAAGGGCGCCGCGCAGGGCGGGGTCGAGGTTGGCCACGGCCGGAACGTCGTCGTCGAACACCGTCACCCCGTCGGGCACGACACCGTCTTCCGCACCGAGGGCACGCAGGGCGGCCGAGGACGCCCGTAGCTGGTCGAGGCGCACACCGATCAGCGCCGAGCTGACGACTTCGAGGACACCGATGATGCTCGATCGGATACGGCGGGCCGCCGTTCGTGCTGGTTCGCTGTAGGTCATGGCCTCAGTCAAGGCAGCGGGGCGTTGCCGGCGCGTATCCGGTTTTCGATATGCCGACGATATGCTCCGGTCTCGTAGCATCGGTGCCATGCGTGTGTTGATCGTCGAGGACGAGCCCTACCTGGCGGAAGCAGTCCGTGACGGGCTGCGCCTGGAAGCGATCGCCGCCGACATCGCCGGTGACGGCGACACCGCGCTGGAACTGCTGAGCATCAACACCTACGACATCGCCGTGCTCGACCGCGACATCCCGGGCCCCTCGGGCGACGAGATCGCGAAACGCATCGTCGCCTCGGGCAGCGGTATGCCCATTCTCATGCTCACCGCCGCCGACCGGCTCGACGACAAGGCCTCCGGGTTCGAACTCGGCGCCGACGACTACCTCACGAAGCCCTTCGAACTCCGGGAGCTCGTGCTGCGCCTGCGGGCGCTGGACCGCAGGCGCGCCCACAGCAGGCCACCCGTGCGCGAGATCGCGGGCCTGCGCGTGGACCCGTTCCGCCGCGAGGTCTACCGCGACGACCGCTACATCGCGCTGACCCGCAAGCAGTTCGCCGTCCTGGAAGTCCTGGTCGCCGCCGAAGGCGGGGTGGTCAGCGCCGAAGAACTGCTGGAGCGGGCGTGGGACGAGAACGCCGACCCGTTCACCAACGCCGTGCGCATCACGGTCTCGGCGCTGCGCAAACGCCTTGGCGAACCCTGGATCATCGCCACCGTGCCCGGCGTCGGTTACCGCATCGACGCGGCAACCGACGCGTGAGGGAGCAGACCGTGGACCGGCCACCCGGGTTGAGCGTTCGCCTCAAACTCACCCTCAGCTATGCCGCGGTCGTCATGCTCACCGGTGCGTTGCTGTTCGCGGTCGTGTGGGTGTTCCTGCTGCGTTATGTGCCCGACCGCGCCGTCATGACCCCCGGCCCGTTCGTTCCCAACCGGTCCGACCTGCTGCGCGCGTTCGCGCCGCGGGCCGCCGAAGCCATGGCGTTCCTGCTGGTGTTCGGCTTCGTGGGTGGATGGCTTCTCGCCGGCCGCATGCTCGCCCCGCTGACGCGCGTCACCGACGCCACCCGGATGGCCGCGAACGGCTCCCTTTCGCACCGGATCCAGCTGCCGGGCCCCAAGGACGAGTTCCGCGAACTCGCCGACGCCTTCGACACCATGCTCGCGCGGCTGGAAGCACACGTCGCCGAACAGCAGCGGTTCGCGGCCAACGCCTCCCACGAGCTGCGCACCCCGCTGGCGATCACGCAGACACTGCTCGACGTGGCGCGCAACGACCAGACCCGCGACACCGGCGAACTCGTCGAGCGCCTGCGGGTCGTCAACAGCCGGGCGATCGAGCTGACCGAGGCGCTGCTCCTGCTCAGCCGCGCCGACCGGCGGTCGTTCACGCGGGAGCACGTGGACTTGTCCCTCATCGCGGAAGAGGTCGTCGAAACGCTGCTGCCCCTGGCGGAAAAGCGCGGTCTCACCATCGGCGCGTCCGGCGAGGTGGCGCCGACGATCGGCTCACACGCGCTGCTGGCGCAGATGACGACGAACCTGGTGCACAACGGGATCGTCCACAACGTGGGCGAACACGGCGTGGTGTGGGTGACGACCGGCGTCGATCCCGAGGCCGCGGTGCTCATCGTCGAAAACAGCGGGGAAATGCTTGGCCCGCAACTGGTTTCCACGCTCGTCGAGCCGTTTCAGCGCGGCACCGAACGTATCCGCGGCCATCACGCGGGCGTCGGACTCGGCCTGGCCATCGTCAAGAGCATCGCCCAGGCACACGACGGGACGCTCACCCTCACCCCGCGTCCCGCCGGCGGCCTGCGCGTCACGGTGCGGCTACCGAAAGGACCCGCACGAGCGTGATCCTGACCGCGGCGGTGTGCGGGTCAGCGGGCCGCCGAGTCGTCCGGCGGAATCGTCGGGGCGGGGTTCGGTGTCGCGCCCGGGACGCCGAGTGCCGCGAGGTTGTCCCGCGCGGGATGTTGCCTGCCCGCGGGGCCGTCCGCGTAGGCCCGCAGCAGCCGCAGGGTGATGGCGGTGATCGCCTGATGGGCGGTCTGGTCGTCGTGGTCGGCCGCGCAGGTGGTGCCGAGCGCGCAGATCCAGTACTGCGTCCCGGCCGCGAACACGGCGGCACCGCTGGGCGTGGTGTAGTAGCTGGTGTCGGCGAAGTCCGGGTGCCCGCCGCAGGTCAGCGGTGAGTGGAAGAGCACTTCGATGGGCCGCGGCGTCGGCACCGACAGATCGACGCGTTCGTACTCGTTGCCCACCAGGCCGGGCAGGGTCTGTCCATTGCGGACGATCCCGCTGAGCAGCCAGTTGGTGTCCTCGGCCGTGCGCAGGTCCGCGTGAACCGGATTGCAGTGGTAGAAATCGCCGAGCAGCACGCTTTCCGGCCGCCGAAACGGTGGCGACCGCCATTCCGGTGTCGCTTCCAGCGGGTCGCTCACGTGGGCCGGGTCCTGGTCGAAGGACTTGTAGTCGACCTCCAGCCGGTCCGGGCCCAGCGGCGTGGGCTGGAAGCGGATGTGCCGGTAGATCTCGTTGCCGCCGAGGAAGGCGAGGTTGACGCCCTGGTCCCGGGCCGCGGTGGCGTGCTGGCGCATGGCGGTGGACCAGTACTCGTCGTGGCCGAGCGTCACCACGGCGGCGGCGCCGTCGGTCAGGTGCGGGTCGGCGTGCAGGTCGGCGTCGGTCGCGTAGCCCAGCGGCAGCCCCGACCGCTCGGCGAAGGTCAGGAAGGGCAGTTCGAAGAACAGGAAATCGCCCGCCCCCTGCATGTCCTTGGCCTGGTAGGGGCGATCGAACGACACCGCGCGCGACCGTTCCGCCTTACGTCCCGACGGTGAGTCGTAGAGGCTGTAGCCGCCCCAGCTGTTGTACGCCTGCCACGTCGTGACCGCGTTGACGACGATGATCTTGCCCCGGTTGTCGGGGGAGCGCACGGTCAGCGGCACGAACTGCTGGGCACCGTTGTCGCCGTCCAGCCGGAACAGGTAGTCGCCGGGGCGCCAGCCCGCCGTCGGCACGTCGAGCGATGGCTGCCACGGCGCGACCACGGTGCTGGTGGGCGGTTGCACCACGGCCGCGGCCTGGCGGTGACCCGGCTGCGGCGCGGACTGCCACACCTGGTCGGCGTCGGAGCCGCGGTAGCCGCCCATCCGGTACGCGGTCACGGTGTAGTGCGCCGCCGTGGTGCTCACGAACAGGCGCACCTGCTCGCCGGGCAGCGCCGAAACGTGGTCGGCGTAGCCCTCGATGGCGTGGTCCGGCCCGGGGTGCGCCAGGCCCCAGCCCGGCGTTCCCTCCGGCACCGGCGCGGCCGCCGACCCCGGTGCGATGGCCGGCGGGGGAGCGGCCGGCGCGCCCGGGACGGTCGTGCAGCCTGCGGACAGCAGCAGGACCGCACCGAGCACGACAGCAGATCTTCGACGCATGCGCGCAGTCTCGCCCACCGCCCGCCCGGAGTCCACGATCGCCGGGGTACGTCACCGATATCCGTGAGCCCGGGGCCGGGTTCAGGAACGGACTTCGATCAGCGGGAACGCCGGCCAGCCAGTCGCCGCGACCGGCTGGTCGTCGTAGGTGAACTGGCCCACGGCGGTGCACCCCGGGTGGCACGACACGTCGGCGGGCTCGGTCAGCCGGGCGCCCGCCGGTTCGGCAAGCGGGTCGAGTGACCACGCCGCCCCGTCCCAGTGCTCGCCGATGGGGTGGACACCGCTGTCGGCGCCGGTTCCGCCGTAGGAGAACCCCACGGCCTCGCAGTCGGAGCCCGAGGAGCACGAGACTCCGGACAGATTCTCCAAGGCGTCGTAGAGGCCGGGCGGGTTCGGGATCGCGACGGTGGTCCAGGCGTGCCCGTCCCAGTGCTCGGCCAGTGCGGGGTTCGGGTAAGGACGGTCGAACGTGCTGAAGCTGCCCACGGCCCAGCAGTCGGCCGCCGCGGGACACGAAACGCTGCTGAACCCGGCCGAAAGCGACGAGGGGGACGCCGCGGGTGGCGCCGCCGGATCGATCACCCAGGCTGCTCCGTCCCAATGCTCGGCCAGTGCGTAGCTGCGGGTGCCGAATCCGGTCTGGGCGGCCGCGAGGTAGGAGCCGACGGCGACGCAGGAATCGAGGGCAGGGCAGGAGACCCGCCGGAGCACGTCATCGGAGCTGGCGGGCGCGTTGGGCGTTGCTTGAATGCTCCAGGCACCACCGTCCCAGCGCTCGGCCAGGGTGGTGGTTCCGTCGCCGCCCGTCTTCGAACCGACGGCCGTGCACGACGAACTCGACTGGCACGACACGCCCGTGAAGGCCGCCAGGAGCGAACCAGCCGGATCGGCGGGGAACTCCGGAATCCAGTGCTGCCCGTCCCACCGCTGCGCCAGCGGGACCCGCATGCCGTGGCCGGTGTCGTACGACCCCACCGCCAGGCACATGTCCATGCCCGGACAGGAAACCCCGTCGAGAACCACGCCGGAGCCACCCGGCGGTGGCGGCACGGGCTCCAGCCGCCAGCCGCTGCCGTCGAACCATTCGCTCAGCGCGTCCTGCTCACCGGCCGAGGCCGAGTAGGGCCCGGGCGCACGCTCGGCCGACCGGGTGGTGCCGACGGCCATGCAGGCCGTCGCGGCAGGGCAGGACACGCCGTGCAGCTCCGCCACCTGGCTGCCGGACCGGTCCGGGGTGAGGGTCGTGCGCCAGGCCTGGCCGTCCCACTGATCGGCAAGCGTGACCGGTACGCCCGTGGTGCGGGCGGTGGAACCGGCCGCGATGCAGCCGCCCGCGCTCGGGCAGCTGACGCCGGTCAATGCCGCGTTCGCGGTGCTGTCCGGGGACGGGGTGGGTTGCACGGTCCAGGACGTCCCGTCCCACCCCTCGGCGAGCGTGCGATGGCTGTGGTCGGCCGGACCGTAGGAACCGACGGCGACGCAGGTGGAGGCCGCCGGACAGGCGATGCCGGACAACGTGCTGCCGTAGAAGGCGTCCGTGGGGTTCGCGGCACGCAGGTCGGTCCAGCCCGTCCCGTCCCAGCGTTCGGCCAGCGCGGTGGCTCCCGCGACGCCGGAGCGCTTGCTCGCCGAGTTGCCGACGGCCAGACACGAGGTCGCGGCCGCGCAGGTGATGGCGGCGAGCCCGCTCATGTCGGCCCCCGGTGGCGCGGCGGCGAGGTCCACCGTCCAGCTCGTGCCGTCCCAGTGCTCGGCGAACGCGGCGCTCGCCGCGGTGCCGACCGCCGTGCAGGCGGTGGGCGTGGCGCAGGAGACACCCGTGAGCCCGGCGGTGGCGGCCCCGGGCGGCGCGGCGGGAGTGGCGGCCGACCAGGTGGTCCCGTCCCAGTTTTCGGCCAGTGGCCGGACGGTTCCGTCCGTGGCGGTGGCGCTGCCGACCGCGGTACACGATGTGGGGCCGCCGCAGGACACCGAGACCAGCGAGTCGCTCTCGCCCGGCAGGTCGGGCACCTGCTGCACCGACCACCCCTGCCCGT
This sequence comes from Amycolatopsis acididurans, assembly GCF_012328925.1. Taxonomy (GTDB): domain Bacteria; phylum Actinomycetota; class Actinomycetes; order Mycobacteriales; family Pseudonocardiaceae; genus Amycolatopsis_E; species Amycolatopsis_E acididurans. Next base: position 326,729 of record NZ_JAAXLS010000003.1, on the reverse strand, counting down.
CCCATTCCTCGGCGAGCGCGCGCCGGGCACCCCCGCTGCCGGCGTAATCGCCGACGGCCAGGCACCGGCCGGACGACAGGCAGGTGACGCCGGCGAGTTCGACGCTGGGCGCCCCGGCGGGGCGCACCGGGTCGGCGACGGTCCACCGGTTGCCGTCCCAGGTCATCGCCAGGGCGCGCACCGTCGAATCGGTCGCGGCCCATTCGCCGACGGCCAGGCAGACCCCGGCTTGCCCGCAGGACACCGCCGCCAGCGTGCCCTGGTCCGTCGCCGGAACCGGCGCCGGCGCGCTCGACCATCCGGCCGCCCCCTCGGCGGCCGCTGATCCCGGCCACGCCAGCGCCAGCACGATGGCCATCGCCAAGCTTGTCCGCTTCGTCATCGCTTCCTCCCCGTCATGCCGCTGGTGCCAGCGGATCGACGAACGGGAACGCACGGCCCCGCGCGTTCTGGTCCGCTCGCGGCGCCTCGGGTTCGACCGGGACACCGGCGCGCGCCGCCGCCTCCAGCACCGTCCGGTACGCGCTGTTCGCTTTGCTCACCGACGAGCCGTAGTTCATCGCCTGGTAGTCCTCGAGCGCCGCGGTCGCGGTGTCGTCCGCGGCCGTGACCAGATCGGCGACCTCACTCGCTCGCGGCCCGGCGTCGATGCGGGCGAGCACCGCGTTGGCCTCGTTGACGAACGCGGCGGTGAGGGTGCGGTCGAGCGTGTCGTGGTCGAACTGGCCGAAATCCTTGTCCAGTGCCAGATAACTCATCGGCGAGGCCACCTCGTCCCCGGCGAAGGCGAAGTAGAAAGGCCCGGTCGGGCTGAAGTCCACACCGGACTGCGCGTCGTAGCCGTCGTGCGGATGCGGCAACCCGAGATGGTGGCCCGTCTCGTGTTCCAGCCCGTAACTGGCGCCCACACCGCGTTCGGGATCGTCGCGCACCGCGGGCCAGTTCGCGTCGAACACGTAGGTCTGCCGCCCGCTCCGCCAGTCGTCGTCGGCGAAGCCGGCCAGAATCCCGCCCGCCGGGGTGACCGGGGCGAGGCTGTCGGGAACGTCGTAGAACAGGACCGGTAGGTGGTATCCGGGCTGCCCGGTCAGGAGCTGATTGGTGTGGTCGAGGTAGAAGAAGTACAGGTCTTCGAACGCCGTGCCGTACGGCGAGCGGTTGCCGTAACAGGACTGGCCCGCGCCGGAGGGATCGCGCACCGAGCTGAGGAAGCATTGGTAGGCGGCGCCGCCGGGCCCGGAAAACGGCTGCGGGACGGTGCCGATCGTCATCGTGTTGTAGGGCTCCAGCGTGGCTAGCCGGTCGCGGACCCAGTCCGGTCGCATCAGCGACGCCGGGGCGGGGGCCGGATCTGCCCGGAAGGTGTTGACGTCGACGGCGATCGTGGACGGCAGCGCGGGTGGCGACAGGGCGGGGTCGTAGAGCGGGGAGGCCGCGAACAGTTCGTCCGTGGCGACATAGCGGGTGAGTTTCGCGAGGTCGTCGGTGAGGGAGCTGAACGGCCGGTAACCGCGGGTGCTGCCGTACTCCCACACCGGCGGGATCCGGTAGTCGGGCACCCCGTCGCCGTTGAGATCGGCGTCGTCGACGTTCCAGCTGCCGGTCTTGTTCTCCGGTCCGGCGGAGAGGTCGGAGAACCAGATCCGGCGCACCGCTCCGGTACCCTCTTCCGGATCGGTCGCGGCGGTGCCGCCCCAGCCGGTGAGCTTGAACCGGTCGCCGAGCAGGCCCGCGTCGACTCCCGTGTCGGGGTCGGTTTCCGCGGCGTCGGTGTAGACGTGGAACCGGAAGTCGGGTCGTCCGTACCAGTCGAGCAAGAACACGGTGTCCCGGCTGGGATCGATGCCCAGCATCGATTCGGCGTGGTCGCCCAGCCAGCGCTCGGCCGAGGCGGCGTCGATCCACGCGTTGCCGGTGATCGTCGCCGAGCGGGACCGCTGGGCGTTGTACTGGCGCTCGTACTGGGTGAGCGGGTGCGCGATCGCGATCGAGGACAGGTAGGCGAAGAGCTGGTCGTCGAAGGCCTGCGGCGCGAACACCGGATGGTAGGCAAGCGTGAAGTCGACGTGGGTCGGCTGGACGATGCCGTAGTTGGCCTCGGCCGCACGCACGACGGACCGGGAGGCCGAGGGCAGCTGGCCGGCGAACCTGGTGAGGTCGACCTGTCCCGCCGCGCTGCCCGCGGGGAAGCCGACGAAGACGACGTTGATGTCCAGCTTCTGCTGGAACTCACGGACGGCACCCGGTTGCAGGGTGTGCAGGACGGGATCGGCGTGCGCGGCGGGCGCGGCGACCGCCGCGGTCGCGAACAGGATGGCCGTCGCGAGCAGGCGTGGCAGCCGGCGCCGGTGCGCGCGCATCACAGCCCGTCCTGCTCTTCGTGCGCCGCGGCTTCGGCCCGGCGCAGCTTCGCCGCCGCGACTTCCAGCAGGGGCCCGACGGCTTCGGTGTCGATGCCGAGGCATTCGGCGACCAGTTCGGTGTCGGCCCCGAGAGCCCGCAGCCGCAGCGCGAGCGCGTGCGCGCGGGGCAGCTGGTCGAACATCGCGGACTCGGTCACGCCGCTGACGCTAGGAACACTGGGCCCGAGGCCCCTCAGTACCGGGCTACTGAATTTCCGGCCGCCGCGTGCCGGTGGTCACCGAAGTCCCAGCACGGTGGTGAGTTCGCCGCGGCCGCGCACCCCGAGCTTGCCGTAGGCGGCATAGAGGTGGCTTTCCACGGTGCGGACCGAAAGGTTGAGCCTTTCGGCGATGCGCACGTTGCTCAGTCCGCGCGCCGCGAACGTGGCGACCTCGCGTTCGCGGCGGGTCAGCTGCGCGAGCGAGAGCGGTTCGGTGCCGGTCTCGGACCGCAGTTCGGTGCCGGCGAGGTAGCCGGAACGGGCCGCGGCCGCCGTGGCGGCACGGGCAGGCAGGCCCTGAGCCGCCCACCCGGCCGCGGCGGCGGCCGCGCATCCGGCCGCCGCGACACGCAGGCCGAGGCCGGCGAGACTGCGGGCCGCGGCTTCGAGCGCGCCCGGGTCCCCGCGTCTGAGGCCCCGGGCGTAGGCGGCGATCGCCGCCGGGCCGGGTCCCTCGGCCGCCGCCGCGAGCGCCTCGGCCTGTTCACACACCTCGCGCGCACCCGTTGTCATGGCGTCGAGCAGGGCGAACAGCGCGAACGCCGGCTGGCCGCGGTCCTGCTGGAGTGTGGCCGCCTCGACGAGCCCGGTGATGCCGCGGGTCGTGTCTCCGGTCGCGATCGACACCTGCGCGCGGGCACGCCGGGCATCGCCGTCGAAGGCGGCCAGACCCGTTGACCGGCACGCGGCCGCCTCCGCGGCCTCGGCCGTGGCGACGTCGAGCTGTCCCAGCGCGGCGTGTGCTTCGGCGGCCAGCGACAGGGCCCACGGCAGGCAGGCATTGGGGTCGGTGTGCCGCAGCACGACGGCGGCGTCGGCGAGATGCGCCGCCGCTGTCGCGGGCCTGCCCTGCCTGAGCAGCGCCATGCCGAGTTTCACGCGCGCGTAGGCGAGATCGCCTTCGCCGAGTAGCGGCACCGATTCGGGCGCGAGCCGTTCCGCGAGCAACGCGGCGGCCTCGTCGACCCGGCCGGACATGATCAGCGCGTTGGTCTGCATCTGCCACACCAGCCCGCTCGCGCGCGGCGCCGCGGACGCGAGCCGGTCCGCGACCCCGGCGAGATCCAGGCACAGGGCCAGTACTTCCTCCGCGTGGCCCGCCATCACCAGCGCCGCCCCCGCACCGGGCAGCGCGCGGATCCGCACGGTGTCCGGCACGTCCTTGGCCAGCAGCGGAGCGCCGATCACCGCTGCCTCGGGAAACCGCCCCGCGTAGGTCAGCAGCAGCGTGAGCTCGCCGCGAGCGGCCTGCTGCCCCGTGCGGTCGTCCCCGGGCTCCGCTTCGGCCTGTTCGAGGATCGCCCGCGCCCGGGGCAGCCCGCTGGTGTGGAAGGCGGCCCATGCGCGCTCGCGCGCCAGTGTCTGGCGTGCGCCCGCGTCAGGCTCGGTGCCCGGCAGCGGGTCGAGCACGGCCAGCGCCTCGCGGAACCGGCCGAGGTCACCGAGTGCGCCGCCCAGCACAAGGGCGGCCTCGAACGACGGTCCGGCGGTCAGCGAGGCGCGGGCGAGCCGTTCGGCCAGTTGCGGATCGAACGCGTTCCTGGCCTGTGTCGCCGCTTCCGCGAGCAGCGGCGCGTCCATCTCCGCGCCGGAGTCGAGTTGCCACACCGCCATCCGGAGCACGTCGTTCCGGCCGCGGGTGCCGACGTCGCGCAGGGCACCCGCCAGCTCACCACGCAACTTCCGCCGCAGCAGCGCGGGCATTCCCGCGCGTATCACTTCGGCGAAAAGCGGGTGCGCCAGCCGGATGTCGGCTCGCGGCGGCACCTCCTCGACACTGATCAGCCCTGCCCGCTCTGCTTCGACGAGGTCGGCGTCCGGTACGAGCCGGCCGAGGACCTCCAGTCCCAGTGGTTCGCCGACCGCGAGCACTTCCGCCAGGCGCCGGCGCGGGCCCTGCAGCCTGCCGATCCGGTCGGCAACGAGTTCGGTGAGCCGTGGGCCGAGCCCGCCGCCCGGCTGCCACACCCATCTTTCCGCGATCCGCCGCAGGCGGCCGGCCTCCCTGGCATCGGCCAGCAGTTCGCGCAGGAACAGCACGTTGCCCGCGGTCTGCGACCACAACGCGTGCAACGTCGCGGGATGCACCTCGCCGCCCAGCGCGGCCGCGGCCAGGGTGCCGGCGTCGGTGGCTCCCAGCGGGTGCAGTTCCAGCCGGGGGATCAGCCCGTCCTTGTACAGAGCCACGACCGGCGACGGTGGTTGTTCACCGGTGCGGACGGTCAGCAGTACCGCCGCGGCTGCGGAGCTGGCGGCGTGGTGGACGAACCCCGCGGACAGCTCGTCGAGCAGGTGCGCGTCGTCGACGACGAGGAGGCTGGGGCGTCCCGCGGCTTTGGCGGTCAGGAGTTCGGTGAGCCGGGACAGCAACCCGGTGCGGCCCTCGCGCACCGGGTCGCCGTCCATCAGCCCGAGCGCGGCCACGCCACCGAGTGGCAGCGCGCCGGAAGCCGCTGTGAGCGAGGCCCAGCTGACGTGCCAGCCCGGCAGTTCGGACACCACGGCGCGGGCCAGCCTCGTCTTGCCGATGCCCGCCGCGCCGCCGAGCACGGCACCGCCGCGCTCCCGCACCGCGGTCAGCAGGTACCCGAGTTCCTCGGTCCGGCCGATGAGGGGCAACTCGTCCATCATGGACGAATCATCGCCGATCGGTCCGGCCGGGAGAAGTTCCGCCGGAGGGGGAGCGAACCGCGTTTGCCGGGCCTGCCGCGGGGAAGTCCGACGCACGTGCGCTCTCCTCATCTGGCCGGGGTCGGGGACTTCACCACCGGTACCGCACTCGCGCTGACGGCGGCGGTGCTGTTCGCCGTCGGGTCGGTCCTGCAGCACCAGGCCCTCTCGGGCGGTTCGAACCGGGGCGTCGAGCTGCGCGCGCTGGTGCGGCGACCGGTCTGGCTCGCCGGGCAGGCCACGACGGCGTCGGGGAGTCTGCTGCAGGTGGCGGCGCCGGCCCTGGCGCCGGTGTCGATCGTGCAGCCGCTGCTCGCGGGTGCGCTGGTCATCGCGCTGGGCATCCGCGCCGTGCGGTCGCGGTGTCTGCCCGGCGCCGGTGAAGTGCTCGGCGCGATATGCACCGTGGGCGGGCTGACCGTGTTCCTCGCCGCCGCGCGGCACGAACACGCGGTGGTGCGGTGGGCGCGATGGTCTGCGGGGTGTGCGGCGGTATCGCGGCGGGCTGCGCGGCCGCGCTCATCTCGGCGGCGTTCAAACAGGCGGGACGCGCAGGCCACGGGGGCTTCTGGTTGCTCGTGGTCGCGGCTGCCGCCGTGGCCGTGACCGCGCAGATCGGCAGCCAGCAGGCGTACTCGCGTGGCGCGCTGGCCTGGTCGCTGCCGGCACTGACCGTGGTCGATCCGCTGGCCGCGATCCCCGCCGCGCGTCTGCTGCTCGGGGAGCGGCTCGAGCCGGGACACGCCGCCGTGTGGGCTCCGGCGGCGTTGATCGCCGTCGTGGGCGTCGTGCTGCTGGCTCGCACCGGATCGGGCTGCCGCCGCCCTGTGTTCACGCGACCCCCGCAAACGCGGGCGGCGACTGTCCACAAACAACACTCGGCGAACGGCTAGCGACCTCGCCGGCGGGGCATGTGCCGGTGTTGTCGCTGCGTACCGTGGCGCCCGTCCGGTAGCCGTGTGATCGACACTCCGCGTCCGCATTGACGGATCGTATCGCCCTGGGGCATAGTCGAGTCACAATGTGGCAATGAAAGCCACGATGCGGCAAAGGGAGATCGGTTCGATGACGGCACCAGATCAGCAGCCGGCCGACGGTGGGTCCGTCCAGGTCCTACGGAAGTCGGCCGCGATCCTCGACTGCTTCTCTGCGACGAACCCCCGGCTGCGGGCCGCGGAGATCGCGGCGGCCACCGGGATGCCGACCTCGACTGTCGCGCGGATCCTGCGGACGCTGGTCACGGAAAACCTGCTGCAGCGCCAAGGCGCGGTGTACAGCATTGGGCTGCGGGTGACGTCGTGGTCCGCGGCGGCCAACGCGGGGTCGGACCTGATCGCGACCGCGGGCCCGCTCATCGCGTTGTTGCGGGACCGGTGTGGCGAGAGCTGCGGGATCTACGTGCGCCAGGGCGCGAGCCGGGTTTCCGTGCTGCAGCAGGAATCCACGAAGTCGATCATCTACCGTGGCTACGTCGGGCAGGTCATGCCGCTGCACGCGGGCGCCGCGGGCAAGGTGTTCATGGCCTACGAGCCGGAGGCCCTGCAGGCCGCGCTCGACGAGGGGCTCACCGGCTTCACCGAGCACACCGTCATCGACCCGCACGTGCTCGACAAGCAGCTGGAAGTGGTGCGGGAGAACGGCTGGGCGTTCTCCGAAGAGGAGCGCGAACCGGGGCTGAACTCGCTGGCCGCGCCGGTCTACGGCCCGGGTAACGCGGTGATCGCGTCGGTGGCCGTCGGTGGTCCCTCGTTCCGTGTCACCAGGTCGGCCTCGGAGGCGATGGCTGAGCTGGTCACCGAATGCGCGGCGGCCATCTCGCGGGGACTGCTGGGCAGCGGCGAATGACCATGACGAAAGGGGAATCCGTGGTGAACGACGTGCGCGCCCGGCTGCGGGATCTGCTGGACGAACGGTCCGCGGTGCCCGCGCCCGGGGTGTTCGACGGACTGTCCGCTTCACTGACCGCGCGTGCCGGCTTCCGGGCGGCGTACCTGTCGGGCGCGGCGGTCGCGGCCGTCACGGGCCTGCCGGACATCGGGCTGGCGACCCAGACCGAAATGGTGCGACAACTCGACCTCGTCACCCGGGTGCTGGACGTGCCGGTGATCGCCGACGCGGACACCGGGTTCGGCGACGTCACACACACCTACCGGACCGTGCGGCTGTACGAGCGGGCGGGCGCGGCCGCGATCCAGCTGGAGGATCAGGAGTTTCCCAAGCGCTGCGGGCACCTGGACGAGAAACGAGTGGTGCCCGCCGAAGAGTTCGCCCGCAAGATCGAGGCGGCCGTCGCGGCGCGCCGCGATCCCGGCACCGTGCTGGTCGCCAGGACGGACTGCCGGGCCACCCACGGTTTCGACGAGGCCCTGCGCCGGGTCAACCTCTACGCCGAGGCGGGCGCGGACGTGGTGTTCCTCGAAGCCCCGCAAACCCTCGACGAGGTGCGCCGGATTCCCGCCGCCGTCAACGCACCCGCGCTGTTCAACCTCGTGCCGCGTGGGAAGACCCCGCACGCCGAACTCGCCGAACTGGCCGGACTGGGGTACGCCGTCGTGATCCTGCCGGGCGTGAACCTGGGCAGCGCCAGCGCCGCCATGCGGGAGGCGCTGGCTCGCGTGGCGCGCGGCGACGCCCGCACCGACGGCCAGGATTCGCCGCGCACCCAGTTCGAGGCGGTCGGTCTCGGGCTCTGGGAGAACGTGCGCGCCCGGTTCGACAAGGTGGCCGACCATGCCTGACACGCTCATCCAGAAGGTGCTGCGCCGGGCCTCGCAAGGCCCGGTCGAGATCGGCGACTTCGCGGTCTGCGAGGTCGACCTGACCGCGCTGATCGACATCCAGTTCCGGCACGATCGTATCGGTGACGTGGTTGCCGTGCCCGACCCCGACCGCATCGCGATCGTGTTCGACCACGCGGTGCCCGCCCCCTCCGTGGCAGACGCGGAATGTGGCACGAAGGCACGGGCTTTCGCCGCCGAACACGGGATCAGCAAGATGTTCGACGTCGGCCGCCACGGCATCGTGCACCAGGTGCTGGCCGAAAGCGGGCTCGCGCGGCCCGGAATGGTGATCGCCTGCACCGATTCGCACACCTGCGCGGCGGGTGCCGTGGGCGCCGCCGCTCGTGGGCTCGGCCCGGCGGAGGTGCTGCAGATCGTGTGCACCGGGCGGACCTGGTACCAGGTACCGCCTACGCTGCGTTACGTACTGACCGGGCGGAAACACCCGTGGGTCAACGGAAAGGACATCTTCCTGCACATCGCCGGAACCTACGGCGACGCCACCGGGCACGCGGTGGAGTTCGGCGGGCCCGGCCTCGCCGGAGTGGCGATGGCCGACCGCCGCACCATCGCCACACAGGGCGCGGAGATTGGCGCGGACTTCACGATCTTCCCCGCAGACCGGCAGTGCCTGGAACACGTCGCCGCTGCCGCGCCCGGTGCCGAGCTCACCGCCGTGCTGCCGGACGAGGGCGCGACCTACGCTGCCGTCCGCGAGGTGGACCTCGGTGTCGTGGCGCCCATGGTCGCGCTGCCGGGCACGGTGATCGACAACGCCGGGCCGGTCGGCGATGTCGCGGGAACCCGGATCGACCAGGCCTTCATCGGCTCGTGTGCCAACGGTCAGCTCGCCGATCTCGAGGTCGCGGCCCGGGTGCTCAAAGGCCGCCAGGTGGCGCCGTCGACGAGGCTGATCGTCACGCCGGCGAGTCAGGCGGTGTACCTCGAAGCCTCCCGCCGCGGCTACCTCGCCGACCTCGTGGAAGCGGGTGCGACGGTCACGAACCCGACCTGCGGCGCGTGTTTCGGCTACCACATGGGCACGCTGGCCGCGGGCGAGGTGTGCCTCACCGCGAGCACCCGCAACTTCCGCGGCCGTATGGGCAGCCCGGACGCCTCGGTTTACATGGCCTCGCCCGCCACCGTCGCGGCGTCGGCGATCCGCGGCGCGATCAGTGACGTGCGGGAACTCGAAGGAACGGGCGCATGACGGGGCGACTGCGGATCACGGGCCGCGCGTGGGTGCTCGGCGACGGTGTCAACACCGACGAGATGTATCCGGGTTTCGCGATGCGGCTGCCGGTCGCCGAGGCCGCGCGGCACATGTTCCGCGCCACCCGCCCCGGCTGGACCGAGTTGGTGCGGCCCGGCGACATCGTGGTCGGCGGCCGCAACTTCGGGCTCGGCTCCAGCAGGCCGGTGCCGTTGCTGTTCGCCGAACTCGGCGTCGCCGCGTTGGTCGCCGAGCAGTTCAACAGCCTGTTCTTCCGCAACTGCGTCAACTACGGCCTGCCCGCGGCCACCCTTGCCGGAGCCACGAACCTGATCTCCGAAGGTGATCTCCTCGATATCGACTTCGAGGCAGGCCGGCTCACCGCGTGCGGTGAAACCCGTCCGATCGCTCCGCTGCCCGGCTTTCTGCTCGAGGTGCTCAGGGCGGGCGGGCTCGTCCCACAACTCGAAACGGCGGGCCTGCTTCGCCGGATGTCCACAAAGGAGTAGCCGTGTCGGCACAGGAAACGATCCGCTGTGTCCTGATGCGCGGCGGCACGAGCAAGGGCCTTTACTTTCACGAGCGGGACCTGCCCGTGCCCGGGCGGAAGCGCGACGCGCTGATCAAGCGGCTCATGGGCACACCCGACGTGCTGCAGATCGACGGGCTCGGCGGCTCGCGCCCGATCACGTCGAAGGTCGCGATCGTGGCCCCGTCGGCCCGTGCGGACGCCGATGTGGACTACACGTTCGCCCAGGTCGAGGTCGACCGCGACGGGGTGGGGTACACCGGCAACTGCGGCAACATCTCCTCCGGTGTCGGTCCGTTCGCGATCGATGAAGGACTCGTGCCCGCCGTCGAGGGCACCACCCGCGTGCGGATCCACAACACCAACACCGGCAAGCTGCTCGTGGCCGATGTCCCGGTGGCGGACGGCAAGGCCATTGTGGACGGTGATTTCGTGTTGCCGGGTGTGCCGGGATCCGGGGCGGAGATCGTACTCGACTGGAGCGACACGATCGGCGCGAGAACCGGGAAGCTGCTGCCGACGGGAAATTCGGTTGACACGATTACGTTGGAGGACGGCAGGAGTGCGGAGGTCACCGTCTGCGACGCCGGGAACCCGACCGTCTGGGTGCGCGCCGCCGAGCTGTCCCGGACCGGCAGCGAGCTGAGCGAGGAGATCAACGGTGACACGGAACTGATCGCGACCGTCCGCGAGATCCGGGGCAAGGCCGCGGTGCTGGCCGGGCTGTGCACCGATTGGCGCGAGGTGGACCAGGACTCGCCCGGCGTACCGCTGGCCGGGCTCGTCGCGCCGCCCGAGGGCTACCACACGCTCAACGGCGCGCAGGTGGCCGAGACGGACATGGACCTCCGGGTCCGGCTGCTGTTTCTCAACCGTCTCCACGAGAGTATCGCCGGGACAGGATCGATCGGGCTCGCCGCGGCATCGCGCGTCCCCGGTTCCGTCGTGGCCTCGATCGCGCGCAACCGCCAGGAGGACACCCTCCTGATCGGGCATCCCTCCGGCGTCACGCCCGCCCGGGTGCGTGCCGTCCCGGCGAGCGAGCCGCCGTTTGTCCAGTTCGAACTGCTCGGGTTCAGCCGCACCGCCCGCCGCCTGATGGACGCGACCGCGTACTACCCGCACGACACGCTGGCTGGATTCTAGCGAAATTCTCCTTAACACCAAACGAAAAACGGGAGAGAGCATGGCAACGTCGCCGATGCTGGACGATTCCGCGCGCACGATTTCCGAAGTGGCCGCCAGGCTGGATCGCCTGCCGGTGGGGCCTTGGCACCGCCGGGTGGTCGCGCTGATGGGGATCGGCACGTACTTCAACTTCTTCGAAGTCGGGCTCGGCAGTCTGCTGGTCACCCTGGTACCCGCGGTCTGGGTGACCGCGACCCTCGCCAAGGCGCTGGTGATCGGCTCGGCCTTCGCCGGTGAGCTGCTGGGCGCCCTGTTCCTCGCGCCACTGTCGGACCGGTTCGGCCGGCGGAAGATGTTCCAGGTCAACCTGCTCGCCTATTCCGGACTGTCGGTGCTGTGCATCTTCGCGCCGGGGCTCGCGGTGTTCGTCGCGCTGCGGGTCCTGGTGGGCATCGGACTGGGCGCCGAGCTGGTACTGGTGGACACCTACCTGTCCGAACTGGTGCCCGCGCGCCGCCGGGGGCGGCTGCTCGGTGTGGCCTACTTCATCGGCTGGCTCGCGTTGCCCACTTCGGCGCTGCTGGCCGCGTTCCTGCCACACACGCTGCTCGGAATGCAGAGCTGGCGCTGGCTGCTGCTGTTCAGTGCGCTGGGAGCGCTGGTGGTGTGGTTCACCCGTCGCCGGATCACCGAGTCGCCGCGCTGGCTGGCCGCCCGCGGCAGCCGTGCCGAGGCGCTCGCCGCGGTGGCGAACATCGAAGCGACCGTTCCGGGAGATCTCCCGTCCATTGTGGAACACAAGATGGTGCCCACAGGCGAGGCGAGCCGCCCACGGCTGCTTCGGCGGCCCCTGCTCGGCCGGACGGTGCTGGCCTGTGTGATCTGGGCCTGCCAGACGATCGGCGTGCTCGGATTCTCCAGCATCGCCCCGCTCGTGCTGGTCCACAAGGGATTCAGCGTAGTGCATTCTCTCGCCTTCACGGCCGTGGGCGCATGCGGGTACCCTTTCGGCGCGGCGCTGACCGTCTGGATCATCGAACGCTTCCAGCGCAAATCCGTGCTCGTGGTCTCGTCGGTGCTGGTCGCGGTGAGCGGGGCGGTGTTCGGGCTGGCGAGCACGGGATGGCTGATCATGGTCGCGGGCCTGGCCTTGAACGTGTCCAACGTGGTGATGGGCAACGTCAGCCACTCCTACACACCGGAGCTGTTCCCGACCGCGGCGCGCACCACCGCGGCGGGGCGTACGTATTCCCTGTCCCGCCTGGTTTCCGCGGTGTTCCCGTTCGTCACCTTGCCGGTGCTCTATGCCGTCGGCGCCGGGCCCCTGTTCACCGTGTGCGCTGCGCTCATCCTGGTGATGAGCGTGTCCGTCGCCGTCTTCGGCCCGCGCACCAACTCCCGGCAACTCGACACGATCTAGGAGGATCCGTGACCACCGCCGTACTGGCGAAGTTCGCCGCGAACCTGACCCTCGAGGAACTGCCCGGCGAAGCAGGGAATCGGCTGCGGGACCTGTTCCTCGACTACATCGGAATCTCGGCGTTCGCTTCACTGCGCGCGGAAAGCACACCGGCGGTCCGTGCGGCGGTCACGGGGCTCGACGCCGCGGGTGGGCAGGGCACGGCGATCGGGGAGGCGCGTACCTACAGCTGGCCGTACGCGGCGCTGCTGAATGGCTGCTACGCGCATTCCCTGGATTTCGACGACACCAACCATCTCCAGTTCGGGCATCCGGGTGCCCCGGTCATCGCGGCGGCGCTCGCCGAGGCCGAGCGAACCGGCGCGGACGGCCGTGCCTTTCTCGAGGCGCTCGCCGCCGGATACGAGGTGAGCTGCCGGGTGGGGGCCGCGGTCGGACCGACCAGCTACGACCGCGGGTTCCACCTCACCGCCACGTCCGGGATCTTCGGGGCCGTCGCGGCCGTCGGCAGGCTCCGTCGTTTCGACGCGGGCACGATGGAGGACGCGTTCGGGCTGGCACTGAGCAAAGCGTCCGGGACCATGCAGTACCTGGCGAACGGTTCGTGGAACAAGCGGCTGCACCCTGGTTTCGCCGCGCATGACGCGCTGGTCTGCGCGGCATTAGCCGAATCGGGCGTGAGCGGGGCGGCGGCCGCGCTGGAAGGCCGGTACGGGCTGCTGACCGGATACAGCGACGATCCCCGTCCCGGCGCGCTCGCCGATGGGCTGGGCGAGAGCTGGCTGCTGCTCGAAACCGCCATCAAGCCGTATCCGTCGTGCCGCTTCACTCACGGGGCGATCGACGCGACGCTCGCGCTGCGGGCCGCGGTGCCCGCCGCCGACCGGGCGCGGGCGCGGCTCGAAGTGGCCCTGCCCGCCACGGCGATGAAGATCGTCGGCGAGCCGGTCCCGGCGAAACTCGAACCGCGGAGCTCGGTGGACGCCCAGTTCAGCGTGTACTTCCAGGTCGCGCTCGCGTGGCTCGACGGGCGAGTGGACTGGACGAGCTACGACCGCATCGGCGATCCCGACGTGGCGGCGATGCTGGCCCGGATCACCACCAAGGAGGACGGCCTGACCACGAACGGTTCGCGCGTCACGATCGAGGCCGGAGGCCGCCGCTGGACCGAAACCGTCGAGGTGCCGCTGGGCGAACCGGGCAACTGGGTCGGCGACGATGCGCTGCGCGGGAAGTTCCTCGCCCTCGCCGAACCGGTCTACGGCCCGGGCCACGCCCGCACGATCGCCGAGCGGGTGGCGAACCTCTCGCCGCGGACACCCATGGTGCCGTTGATCTCGTCGCTGCGCGGCGACCCCGCGCGATGAGCGGACGCCGCCGGCCCTCGCGCCTTGGCGGTTCCGGCGGGGCGCGGTCACAATACGGGTTGATCCCGTGGAGGGGGCGCGCCGATGGACCTGTTCGCGTTGGCGGTGGCGTTGCTGGCCGGTCTCGCCGGCCCGCTGCTGGCCGCGCCGCGGCGGCTGCGCGTGCCGATCGTCGTCGGCGAGATTCTGCTCGGCGTGCTCGTCGGGCGGACCGGGTTCGGCTGGGTGCATTCGGACAATCCGGTTCTGTCCTTTGTGGCCACCGCCGGGTTCGCCCTGGTGATGCTGGTCGCCGGCAGCCACGTTCCGTTGCGCCACGCGGCATTGCGGGTGGCGGCCGGGCGCGGGGCGCTGCTCGCCGTCGTGGTCGGCGTGCTTGCCGTGCCGGTGGGGCTCGGGGTCGCCGCGCTGGTGGGCACCGGGCACGGCCTGCTGTACGTGGTGCTGCTCGCATCCAGTTCGGCGGCCCTGGTCATGCCGGTGCTCGACGAGAAGCACCTGGACACCCCGCCCGCGATCGCGCTGATCGTGCAGGTGGCCATCGCCGACACGGTGTCGATCGTCGCCCTGCCGCTGGCCGAGGACCCCGCGCGCGCCGGGCGCGCGGCGCTGGGGGCGCTCGCCGTCATCGCGGCCGGCGGGGCGTGGTTCTTCGTGCTGCGCGAACTGCATGCACGAGGACTCGTCGACCGGGCGCACGACCTGAGCAAAACCCGGCATTTCGGCCTCGAGCTGCGGATCGCGCTGATCGTGCTGTTCGCCATCGCCGGACTGGCCCAGCTGGTCGGGGTGTCGGTGATGCTCGCGGGTTTCGTCGCCGGGCTCGCGCTGGCCGCCGTCGGCGAGCCCCGCAGGCTGGCCCGCCAGCTGTTCGCGGTGACCGACGGGTTCCTGGGCCCGGTGTTCTACGTGTGGCTGGGTGCCTCGCTGGACCTGCGCGCGGTGGGCGAGCACCCGGTCATGATCGCGCTGGCGGGGCTGCTGGCCGCGGGCACGGTCGCCGTGCACGCCGCCACCCGCGTGCTCGGCCAGCCGGTGCCGCTGGCCGTGCTCGCGGGCGCGCAGCTCGGCGTGCCCGTCGCGGCGGTCACCATCGGCAGCGGCGAGCATCTGCTGGCACCGGGGGAGGGCGGCGCCATTCTGGCCGCCGCGCTGATCAGCATCGGGGTGACCGCGCTGGCCGCCGCGGCGACGAGGAGACCGGAGCCCGAGGACCGGAGTAGCACGTGAACGAGACCGCGGAGGCGCGATGAAGGAGCACTGGAAGGACGAGCCGGACCAGCACGACTACCCGGCCGCCTACGACTACCTCACCCTGATCACCGGCGAGACGACCGCCGCCCGCCTCGTCGACGAGCTGAAACAGGCCGCGCTGACCCACCGCAAGGCCAAGGACATCCTGCGTGCGAGTCGTCTGGAGCTGCTCGGTCCGGACAACGTGCACGTCGCCAAGGATCTGCGCAAGGTCGGCGACGGCAAGGCGCTGTCGCCGGTGCTGCTCGTCCGCGGACACGGCCATCCCGGCCTCGAAACGGGCGAGGACCTCCTCATCGCCGACGGCTATCACCGCGTCTGCGCGTCCCACCACCTCGACGAGAACACCGACATCCCCTGCAAGCTCATCTGAGCGACGGCGATCTTCACCCGGTTGTCGGCATTTTCGCCGCGCCGGTAACGAGATCCGGCCTGCGTCGACTTCCGGTGCGGCGACGATGCCCCGAACGCTGCCGGGAGGCGTGATGGCGGATCAGATCGTGGTGCGACCGGATGTGGAGCACGCCGATATCGCGGCCCTGCGCGACGCCTACGGCAAGATGCAGGCGCTGAGCGGGACGGACAACCGCAGCTGGATCTTCTGGGCGGACCGGCACGGGTTTCCCAGCTACTACTGCTGGCATCACGCGCAGGAAGGCCCGGGGCCCACCCAGTTCACCTACGATCTGTTCCTGCCGTGGCACCGTGCCTATCTGTCCTATTGGGAACACGTGGCCAGGGACCAGCACGACGGTGCGATCCCGCCCTGGTGGGACTGGACTTCCGAGCTGTCCCACCAGCAGGGCCTGCCCGCGGCCTACACCCAGGAACAGGTCGACGGCGGGCCGAATCCGTTGTTCAGCGGGCCGATGCCGGACATGCCCGACAACCCGGCGCGGCAGACCAGCCGCGATCCGGGGCCGCCGCGGCGGCTGCCGTCGGCAGGCAAGGTCGAGCAGGTGCTGGGCCTGACCCAGTACGAGGATTTCTCCAGCCAGCTGCAGGACATTCACGACGGCGTGCACGGCTGGGTCGGCGGCGACATGGGGGTGATCCCGACGTCGGCGTTCGACCCGGTTTTCTGGGCGCACCACTGCATGATCGACCGGATCTGGTACTTGTGGCAGCTGCGGCACGGTGTCACCAACATCCCGCCCCGCTACCTGAGCATGACGCTGGAACCCTTCGGCAAGACGGTGCAGCAGGTACTGGACGTCCACGAACTCGGGTACGAATACGCCGTCGCGAGCGTCAGCGCGCCCGGTCCGGCGTCGGCGAACGGTGGTGCGTGATGACTGTGTCCGCGATCTTCACCTCGGCTCCGCTGTCACTGAGTGAGCTCGATCCCTCCTTCTCCCGAGCGGACATCGAGTTCCACGGCATCGACCATTCCGGCGCGTCCTACGAGGGGCGGGTGTTTCTCAACAATCCGGCGGCGGGGGAGGACACCCCGGAGACGAGTGAGAACGGGTACGCCGGGTCGTTCCACATTTTCGGGCACGGCGGGTGTTTCGGCGACGAGGGGCATTGCCTGATCACGCCGCGGCGCACCTACGACCCGCGTCCGCCGCATCATCTGACGGCGGCGAAGAAGACGGTCATCGCCACCGAGGCGATCGCGCGGCTGCGCGACGCGGGCATCGCCCAGGTCACGGTCACGGTCGTGCCGGTCATCGCGGCGGTCACCAACCGGTGCGGCACCGAGGACGTGCTGGGGTTCGACCGGGTGGCGCTCACGACCTACCGGTGACTTCCCGGCGGGCCGCGACCCGACCCTCCGGCAGGGACGGCCTCGTACGAAAGCCGTCCCTTGTGGACGGTTCGTCAGATCTGGTCGAGTACCCAGCCGTCCACTTGGGCGAGTTTGTCCTTCGGCACGATCGCGGGCGCGCTGAAGATCACGTTGCGGGTCAGGCCGTGTGAGCGCTTGGCCGCGGCGATCACCGCGTAGCCGTCGGGCAGCTGGTAGAACACCGATGCCTCGCCCAGTCCCGGCACCGTGCTGGTCGGGACCTTGGCGCCCTGTGCGATCGCGTTGATCGCGTCGGCGGGGGTGAAGCTCTTCACGGTGTATTCGGCGACGTTCAACGCGAACGCGGTCTTGGCCGCATTACCGTAATGGCAGGCGAAGGTGCTGGCGACGTCGGTCGTCTTCCGCGGGACTTCGGTCGCGGTGACCTGGGTGTTGTTCGTGCCGCCCAGAAGCTGCTTGAGCGCGTCGATGGTCAGCAGCGGGCACGCGGCGGCCAGCTTCGCGACGGGCGCCGGTTTGTCCAGGGTGGTGGCGACCGGTGTGGACGGCGGCGGCAAGGTCGCGGCCGTCGGACTCGGACCGGTGTGCGGCTCGGCGGCGTTGCCGGTGCTGGAACAACCGGCGAACAGCAAGGCGGCACCCGACAGGGCGAAGGCCCCGATGACTCTCGACATGACAGTCAAGATAATCGACGGCTGTTCCGGCCGATCTCGTGTGCCGGTGCTGAGAAGGCCCAGCCCGGCCCAGCACGGTCTGGGCCGGACTGTGCCGGGCAGGGGTCAGCGCATCAGCTTGCGCCCTCAGCCATATGCGAGACCCCGGGCTTTCCCAACCGTCAGTCGCGGGGAAGGAGTGAGCCGAGTGGACCGAGGTCCAGATTGAGATCTTCCGGCTGCACGTCGAAATGCTCACACAGTTCGGCCATGCGCTCCTCGAGCCGCATCAGGGTCTGGCCGACGGCTTCGATCTGCTCGTCGGTGAGGTCGCCGTGGTCCACTCTGCGCAGTGCCTGCCGTTCCATGAGCTGCCGCAACAGTTCCACCACCGTGAGCACGAGGCTGACCAGGCTGCGTTCGGCGGTTTCCGGGTCGGCGTTGATGCGGTCAGTCATCGCGCGGCTGCAAAGCGCTGATCGAGGACAGCAAGGTACGCAACGAAATGCGCACGAGATCGACGTCGGCTATGGAGAGCGTCAGCTCGCCGCTGACGACGACGCCGCCGGCGAGCACCCGGTCCAGCAAGTCGATGAGCGCGACCGGCCGCTCCATGGCCGGCGAGGCCGGTACGGGCTGGGTCATTGGTCCTCCAAGGCGGCGAAGGAGTAGGGCGGCCAGGGGCCGGTCAGCTGGATATGGATCGCGTCGTTGCTCTCCTCACACGCGGTGACCGCTTCGGTGAACACCTGCTTGAGCTTGTCGTCGACGAGGTACGCGAGATTGCGGACCATCCGTGCGTGCTCACCCGCGAGCGCCCGGTTCTGCAGTGGATGCGCGCGGGTAGCCGCGGCGAGCGTTGCTAGTCCTAAGTGGACCCGGTCCGCCTGTTCGGCCATGTGCTGCTCGTGCTCTTCCCGCCAGGCCAGCGCGGCGCGCCGGCGGGCCAGATACGCCGTCCCGGCCCCGCGCCGGGACGAGCCCGCCTCGGCGGGGTCCGGTTCGGGCCGCGGGACGGCGAACATCTTGACGCCCCATTCGGTCCGCCCCGTGACGCGCCGGAGCGCCCGGTGGAAGTCGGCCGCGCGCTGCTCCAGCATCGCCCGTACCCGGTCGTCGTCGCGGTACACCGTGGCCAGCCGGATCGGCACGACCGGCCCGTCGGCCGCCACGGTGGCGATCACGGCGTCGTGCGCCCTGGCCACCCCGGAGAGCCAGTCCAGGTCTTCGAGGTTGCGGTACAACGCGTCTTCTCCGAAGCCGTCCAGCGGTACGTCCCCGACCACGGCGACCAGCCCGGCCGCTTCGACCAGCCGCGGCATCTCGCCGGAAACTCCGTGCGGAGGCGTGGACACGGGGCGGCCGGTCACCGTGTAGAGCCAGATTCCGCGATCCTCACTCACCCTGGCCGTCCTCCCGCCCGGCTTCGAGTTCGGCGACGCGCTCACGCAGCCGTTCGTTGTCCGCGCGCAGCTGCTTGCTGTCGCCGGTCAGCCACGGATCGCTTTCCCACCAATTGATCCCGACCTCCCGCGCCGTCTCCAGCGAGGCGATCACGAGCCGCAGCTTGATCGTCAGCAGCTCGATGTCGAGCAGGTTGACCTGGATGTCGCCGGCGATCACCAAGCCCTTGTCCAGCACCCGTTCGAGAATGTCGCCGAGGTTGGCGGGCTGGTGGTTGCCGCTCGCGCCGAGACCGGTCTGGGAGACCGCGCTGACGGGTTGCTCGGCGACCATCAGCTCGCTCCGTTCCCGGTGCCGGCCCGCCCGCGCGGGTACCTGTTCGTGCGGCGGTAGGCGAGCAGGCCGCCGTCGAAGTCCAGTTCGACCTCGTACAGCGCGAGCAGATCCGACGATGACGGGATCCGCCGCTCTTCGAGCACCTCGACCTCGACCAGCCAGCCGTCCTCGACGGGTTCCACCGACACGACGCCGACAGGTGTGCTCGTGATCAGCTCGCCGACGTGGCCGAGCGCCTTCGCCGCGATCTCTCGGGCGGAGAGGGTCTCGTCCTCGGCGGAACGCCTGCGCCCAGGCCGGTCGGTGTCGTCACGGGAATTCGCGGCCACCACCGGACATCACCCTTCCTTCTCCTGCTCGTTCGTCACGTTCAGCCGGTCCAGCACCTGCTGCTGGGCCTCGGCCTCCTGCTCCGGGGAGATCTCGCCCGCGGCCCTCGCTTGCTCGGCCGCCTCCAGTTCGCGCCGCACCGACGCGGGGCTGGCCGTTTCCTCGTCCACGCGGCGGCGCAGCAGCTCGCCCAGGGCGATCACGCCACGCACCGGTGCCAGCGGCAGGCCGAAGATCGTCGACAGCACTCCCATCGCCTACTCCCCGGGCTGCTCGGTGAGCACGAAGTCGTAGGCCGCGAGCGGGCCCAGCAGGCGGACGGTGGCCCGGCCCTCCCACTCCTTGGCCAGCTTTCCGACGGCGCCCTCGAGATCGTCGTGTTTCGCGGTCTCGGCCAGGCACGCGAGGTGCACCGCGTCTTCCTCGTGTGTCGGCTGGCGGGGCGCGATCTGGACCTCGAGCGGCGCGAGCGCGTCGGCCACGCGCTGGGTATCGGCCTCCCGCTTGGCGGCGATGGCGTTGTTGATCTGCTCGCCCAGCGCCATCCGTTCGTTGCGGGTGGCGTCCTCGGGCTTGCCGCGGATCGTCTCTCGCAGCTGGGCCAGCGATTCGTTCTCGTCGAGGATCTCCCGGAGCACGGTTTCCTCGACGTAGCGGGCCTTGACGACGTACTCGGCTCTGCCCTCCAACTCGTTCAACGCGGCGGTGAAGTCGTCCTGGTGTGCACGCAGCAATTCCTCCTCGACGGCTTCCTCGGTGGTGACGACCGCGCCGAAACGCAGTGGCAGCACCGGGGTTTCCGCGGCGGCCGCGTCGAGCAGTGCCGCGTGCGCGGTGAGATCCTCGGGCCTGCCCAGTGGCTGGTCGCGGGGAATCTCGCTCACCAGTGCGGCGATTCCGTCGCAGCGCACGGTCCGCACCTGGGCCGGTGGGTCGCCGATACCCTGGGCGTCCGGATCGGTCTCGACGTCGGCGGGCACGATTCCGTATATGTAGACGGCGGTTTCGGTCTCGGTGGCCATCTCAGCGGCTGCCTTTCCGTTCGTGCTCGTTCTCGCCGAGGATGTCGCGCAGCTTGTCGCCCGCGGCCTCGAGCGCACCGGCGGTCTTCGACTTGGCGCCGCCCCGGTTCACGTCCTCGAGCAAATCGGGCAGTCCCTTCTGCTCGGTGTCCGAGATGTCGAGCCGGTTCACCGCCTCGGCGAACCGGAGGTAGGTGTCGACGCTGGCCACGACCACGCGGGCGTCAATGGTCAGCAGCTCGATCCCGACGAGCGAGACGCGGACGTAGGCGTCGATCACGAGTCCCTTGTCGAGGATCGTGTCGATCACGTCCGCGAGGCTGCTCGAACTCGGACCGAGTCCGCCTCCGCCGCCGGACGGCTGCACGGCTGTCGTCATCGCGTGTTTCCTCACTCTCTGCCAGCGGTGGCATGGTCATCGGAAGGCTCGGGTTCTTCCTCGTTCTCGTTGTCGTTCTCGCTGTCGACGACCTCGCCGTCGCGGATCTCGCCACGCCAGCCTTCGAGGTCGTCGGGGTGCAGCAGCACGTCGGTCATGACGTGGCGGCGGAAATGCTTGAGTTCCAAGCGGACGCGGCGGCCCTGCGCGCGCCAGATGTTGCCGGTGCGCTCGAACAGCCCCTGCGGGTGGTACTCGAGCACGAGCACGACCCTGGTCAGGTCGGGCGTCAGTTCGTGGAAGGTGACCGCGCCGTTGACGTGCCCCTTCTCGCCCTCGGAACGCCACACGATCCGCTCGCCGGGAACCTGGTCGAGGATGGTCGACTCCCAGGACCGGTGCGACCAGAACACCTGCGCTTTCCATTCGAGTTTCTCGTCGCTGACCTGCTCGACGTTCTCGACCTTCTTCATGAAGCGCGGGAAGTCGGTGAAGCGCGTCCACTGGTCGTAGACGAGGTCGACGGGGGCGCCGATGTCGATTTCCTCGACGATGTTGGTGACCTTGATCTTGTCGCCCTTGCCACCTCCACCGCCGCCGGGCAGTGCGTTCTTGACCTTGTCCATGACGCCGGACAGGCCGCCCTTGAGGGCGCCCATGGCGGCCTTGCCCTTCACGCTGGGCTTGCCGCCGGTGAACGCTTCGAGCAGGCCGGCGCCGTTACCGCCGGCGTAGTCGTTCAGGCGGCCCGACGCCGAGCTGATCCGCTTCGCGAGTGAATCGGTGGCCCGCGCTCCGACGGTCTGCGCCAGGTTCTGCAGTGCGCCGGTCAGTTCACCGCCGACGGCCCCGGTCGCCTTCGACGCGGTCCCGGTGACGCCTTCGGTGACGGCCGACGTGGCCTCGGATGCCTTGCCGGTGGTCTTCTTCAGCTGGTCGGTGACCATGGTGTTCACCTCCCGGCGCGGCGCACCGGCGCGCGGCGGGACGTGCTACGCGTCCGCCGGCCGGACTCCGCGCTCTCGGACGAACCGGACTCACGCCGGCTCGTGGCTCGCCTGCGGACCGGACGTTCGGACTCTTCCTCGTCGCCACTGGACCGGCCGGTCGCGCGCCGGCGGGCCGGACGCCGCGTTTCGCCGTCTTCGGCCGAGCCGGTGTCCTCGTCCTCGGTCGATCCGGTGTCCTCTTCGGCCGAGCCGGCGTCTTCGTCCTCGGCCGACTCGGCATCTTCGGTCTGGGCCGATTCGGTGTCCTCGTCGTGGGCAGGCTTGGCCTCTTCGCCCTCGCGGTCCTGTTCGGTCTCGTCTTCGCCGTGGTGCTCGGCGCCGCCGGAGGATTGCTTGCCGTCCTTGCTCTCCTGCAGGCGGTCGCTGAGGGAGTTGATCCTGCTGCTCGCCGCCGTCACGGCCGCCGCCTTCGCGGCACCCAGCAGCTCGTCGCGTGCGATGTCGGTGAGCTTGCCCAGCTCCGCCGACGCACCGAGCTGCTTCAAACCGTTGCGCAGCAACGCCTGTGGTGAGGTGCCCGCCCGCCCGGTCGCCCCCGCCGCCGCGATCATCAGTGCGAGCCTCATCTTTTTCGTACGCCCCAGTAGGTAACCGGCACCGACTCCCAGTGCCAGTCTTGCTCCTGTCTTCATTCCTGTCCTCCTGATGCGGCGATCGACGGGTTCGGCCCACACGAGCTACCCGCGTTGCAAATAGTGAAAACGTCACGAGTGCAGAAAACAAAATTCAAGATTGCCGTGCAAGGTCAAGATCTATTAACGCTTCGGACGGCTCGTGAACGCGGAAATCCCGCTCAACCGCAAGGGAATCTCGTTGCCTACTCGCGAGTTGGAACACCGGTCGGGTACGCGGGGAATGCGAACGGAAACGGAAAGAAATCACGCGTCGCGCCCTTGCTCCACTTAGCCTAACCCTTCGGGGTGCATTCGGCGACATTCGTCGCAAGCGTCGCCACGGCGGCATTAACGCGAGCATTTGTATGTAATTGTTGATGTTGTGAGCGAAAACGAGGAACTCGTGCCGACCGGTACCGCCGCGCAGCGGATCGGGGTCCACCGGGGCACCCTCGTGCGCTGGTGGCAGCGAGGGCTCGTCGCGCCCGCGTTGATCACCCCGGGCGGGCAGGCGCGCTGGGACGTCGACAACCTCAAACGACAGCTCCGCGACCTGCGAGAGGAGGGGTCCGGGTAGGGGCAGCCCGCAACTTTACAAAGCACCACCTGTTGTCAAACGCGTTCGACATCACCTATGGTTTTGTAAACCAGTCATGGAGGGTGAGATGAGCGACGAGAAGGCAACGGTGCCTGCCGGCTCGACCGAGCACTGGACGGACCGCAAGCGCTACCTGTGGTTGATCGGCCTGGTCGTGCCGTCGCTGGCGTTCCTCGCGATCGGGCTGCACGCGGCGACCGGCTGGGGCGTGTGGTTCTGGATCGGGCCGATCGTGATCCTGGTGATCGTGCCCCTGATCGACCTGGTCGCGGGTCTGGACCGGAGCAACCCGCCGGACGATGTGATCGAACAGCTCGAGAACGACCGCTACTACCGCTGGGTGACCTACCTGTTCCTGCCCATCCAGTACGTCGGGTTCGCGGCCGCGTTCTGGCTGATCGCCCGGGGCGAGCTCGCGGTCGTGGACAAGATCGGCCTCGCGGTCTCGATCGGCTGCATCGGCGGCATCGGCATCAACACCGCCCACGAACTCGGGCACAAGAAGGAGAGCCACGAGCGGTGGCTGTCCAAGATCGCGCTGGCCCAAAGCTTCTACGGCCACTTCTACATCGAGCACAACCGCGGGCATCACGTGCGCGTGGCGACTCCGGAGGATCCGGCCAGCAGCCGTGTCGGCGAAAGCTTCTACCGGTTCTGGCCGCGCACGGTGTTCGGTTCGCTGAAATCGGCGTGGCGGCTGGAGCGCAAGCGGTACGCGCGGCGTGACCGGCATCCGTTCCGGCCCGGCAACGACGTGCTCAACGCGTGGCTGATGTCGGCCGTGCTGTGGGCGGCGATGATCGCGTGGCTCGGCGTCGGCATCCTGCCCTACCTGCTGATCCAGGCGGTGATCGGGTTCTCCCTGCTGGAAGTCGTGAACTACATGGAGCACTACGGGATGCTGCGGCAGCGGGTCGGCCCGCCCGAGCGGCGCCGCTACGAGCGCGTCGATCCCAGCCACAGCTGGAATTCCAACAACATCGCCACGAACGTGCTGCTCTACCACCTGCAGCGGCACAGCGACCACCACGCCAACCCGACCCGCCGCTACCAGACGCTGCGCGACTTCGCCGAATCGCCCGTGCTGCCCACCGGATACGCCGGAATGATCGTGCTCGCACTGGTCCCGCCGATCTGGCGCCGGGTGATGGACCCGCGCGTGCTCGCCCACTTCGACGGCGACCTCAGCCGGGCCAACATCCAGCCCGGCAAACGCGCGAAGGTCCTGGCGCGCTACGGGGTCACCGGCTGCACGGAGGTCGCCGCCGCCGCCGACACGCGTGGCGATGCGACCGACGGCGGAATGTGCCCCGGCTGTGGCTACGTCTACGACGAGAAGACCGGCGACCCGCGCGAGGGATTCCCGGCGGGCACACCGTGGTCGGCCATCCCCGATTCCTGGTGCTGCCCGGACTGCGGGGTCCGGGAGAAGATCGATTTCGTCGCACCGGGGCGGGTGAGCGCGTGATGCGGATCGAAGCCGACCGGGCCAAATGCGACGGCCTGGGCATGTGCGAGGCGATGGCGCCGGACTTCTTCGAGGTCGGCGACGACGGCACCGTGGTGGTGCTCGAACAACACCCGGGCGAGCAGCACCGGCAGGACATCACCGCCGCCGTCGACGCCTGCCCGGTGCTGGCGCTGAAGCTGAAGGACTGACGATGACCCTCGTGATCGCCGGAGCTTCGCTGGCCGGCCTGCGCGCCGTGGAATCCGCCCGCGCCACCGGCTACACCGGACGGATCGTGCTGATCGGCGCCGAGGAACACCTGCCCTACGACCGGCCTCCGCTGTCGAAGGCGTTCCTCGCCACGGACGGCCCCGGCAGTGTGGCGCCGTTCCGGACGGAGGCGGAGCTGCGCGACGACCTCGGCGCGGAGCTGATGCTGGGCGCCCCCGCGGACGGCCTCGACACCGCCGCTCGCGAGGTCTCGGTCGCCGGTACGGGGGTGCGCTACGACGCGCTCGTGATCGCGACCGGCGCGACGGCCCGGCCTTTCCCGGGGGCCGAGGGCATTGCCGGGGTGCACACGCTGCGCACCGCGGAAGACGCCTCCACCATCCGTGCCGCACTCGACCGCGGTGCGCGCACGGCGGTGATCGGGGCCGGGTTCATCGGCTCGGAGGTCGCCAGTGCGGCCCGCAAGCGCGGCCTGCCGGTGACGATCGTCGAAGCACTCGACGTGCCGCTCAGCCGCTCGGTCGGGCCCGAGGCCGGTGCGGTGTGCGCGGACCTGCACCGGGCTGCGGGCACCGGACTGCGACTGTCCACTGTGGTCAGTGGGCTGGAGACCGCCGGTGGTGCCGTGACCGGGGTCCGGCTGTCCACCGGGGAGGTGCTGCCCGCCGATCTGGTGGTCGCCGGTATCGGTGTCACGCCTGCGACGGGCTGGCTCGAGGGCAGCGGAGTTCCGCTGCACGAGCGCGACCGCGGGGTGCTCTGCGACGAAACCCTCGCGACCGGTGTTCCCGGTGTGTACGCCGCCGGCGACGTGGCCCACGTGCCGAATCCGCTGTTCGACGGCGAGCTGATGCGCCTGGAGCACTGGACGAACGCCGCCGAGCAGGGCGCCGCCGCGGCCCGGCACGCGCTCGACCCGGCGGCGGCGCGCCCCCTGGCTGCCGTGCCCTACTTCTGGTCGGACACCTACGACCACCGCATCCAGTTCGTCGGTACCCCGCACGCGGACGAGGTACTGGCCGCGGTGCCCGCGGACGCCGGGTTCACCGCGCTGTACCGGCGCGGCGACCGCGTCGTCGGCGCGCTCACCGTCGACCGGCCCCGCGAGATCATGAAATACCGGCGGCGTATCGCGGCCGGGGCGCCGTGGGCGGAGGCGGTCGCGTTCGCGGGCACCACCTGGGCGGCCGCCTAGGATGGCCGCCATGGGTGGGATTCTCTCGGCCGCGCCGGCCGCGGGCGGCCAGCACCGGCAGCCGATCATCCTCGCGGCGATCGAGCTGACGGCGACGATCGGCTGGTCGGCGGTCACGATGAGCAGGCTCGCCGAGCACGTCGGGGTGAGCAGGCAGACGGTCTACAACGAGGTCGGTTCCAAGGCCGCGCTCGCCGAAGCGATGATCACCCACGAGCTCGACCGGTTCCTCGGCGTCGTGCGGGAGGCGTTCGACCGGCATCCCGGCGATCTCGTCGAGGCGATCAACGACGCGGCCCGTGATGTCCTCGAACTGGCCGAGGACAACGTCCTGCTCCGCGCGATCGCCTCGGCGACGCACGGCGCCGACACCGAGCTGCTTCCGCTGCTGACCACCCGGGCGGGCACGCTCATCACCGAAGCCACGGAGATGGTCGGCCGGCGCGTGGCCACCTACCGGCCGACGCTGAGCGCCGAGCACATCCACGTGATGATCGACGTGGTCGTGCGGACCGTGCTCAGCCACATCATGCAGCCCTCGGGCACCCCGGCCCGCACCGCCGACGGCCTCGCCTGGCTGGCCGCCCGCGTCCTCGACGAACGGCCACGCAAACCCCTGCGCTACGACGAAGACTGACGGATGCCGGCTGCCACCGGGTTCCGTGGGTGGAAACGGCTCAGCGCCAGTCGATGCTCAGCGTCTGGGGCTCGGTGAACTCGTGGAGGCCTTCGTGGCCGCCCTCGCGGCCGAGGCCGCTCTGCTTGACGCCGCCGAAGGGGGCCGACGGGTCCGAGACGAGTCCGCGGTTGATGCCGACCATCCCGGCTTCGATCGCCTCGCCGAGCCGCATCGCGTCCTGGAGATCGCCCGCGAAGACGTAGGCCGCGAGCCCCGCCTCGGCGTCGTTGACGGCGGCCAGCAACTCGTCGCGCTCGCGCCAGGTGACGATGGGTGCCACGGGGCCGAAGATCTCCTCCCGCACGATGTCCGCGTCGGCGGGCACGTCGGTGAGCACGGTGGGCGCGAGGAAATATCCCGTCGTCTCCGCGGGCACCTGGGCGCGGGCGGCGATGCGGGCACCGCGGGCCAGCGCGTCGTCGATCAGGGCCGTGACCTTCTCCACCGCGGCCGGGCTGATCAACGGCCCGATGCCGTTGCCCGGATCCGCGGACGGGCCGACACGCAGCGCCTCCACCTCTTTACCGAAGCGCGCGGCGAACTCCCCGGCCACGTCGGCGTGCACGTAGAACCGGTTGGCGGCCACGCACACCTGCCCGCCGCCGCGGAACTTCGCGACCATCGCACCGGCGACGGCGGCATCGAGATCGGCGTCGGCGGTCACGACGAACGGCGCGTTGCCGCCCAGTTCCATGGACGCGTTGACGACGCGGTCCGCGGCCTGGTGCAGCAGGAGCTTGCCCACCCTGGTCGAACCGGTGAAGGAGATCTTGCGGACGCGCCGGTCCTCCAGCCACGCGCTCACCACGCCGGCGGCGTCGGTCGAGGGGACCACGTTGACCACACCGGCGGGCAGCCCGGCCTCGGTCAGCAGCCGGGTGATCGCGAACGCGGTCAGCGGGGTCTCGGCGGCGGGCTTGAACACGACGGTGCATCCGGCCGCCAGCGCCGGGCCGAGCTTGCGCGTGGCCATCGCGGCCGGGAAGTTCCACGGCGTGACCAGCGCGGCGATCCCGACCGGCCGGTAGGTCACCACGGTTCGGCTGCCACCGGTCGGCGCCGGGCCGTAGCGGCCTTCGACCCGCACGGCTTCCTCGGCGTACCAACGAAAGAACTCCGCCGCGTAGTCCACTTCGGACAGGGCGTCCGCTTGCGACTTGCCGTTCTCGGCGACGATCAGCGCGGCCAGCCGGTCGCGGTCGCGCACCATCAGCTCGCGCGTGCGGCGCAGGATGTCCGACCGGGTCCGCGGCGGGGTGCCCGCCCACGAGGCCGCGGCGGAGGAGGCCGCGCCGACCGCGGCGACGGCGTCCGCGGGCCCGCCGTTGGCGACGCTCGCGATCACCCGGCCGTCCGCGGGATCGTCCACAGTGAACTCTCCGGCGGACGCGGCGCGCCACCGGCCGTCGAGGAAGAGGCCGTGGGCGGGGTCGAGGGCGCTGATGAGGGACGCGGTCATGCGCTCATCGTCGGGTGAGCCATCCATGCCGTCCAGTGCCTGTTTCCTTGGCGACCTAGAACGTAGAGGCATAATCGCAGTTCATGGAGCTTCGGACGTTGCGGTACTTCGTCGCCATCGCCGACGCGGGCTCGGTCAGCGCGGCCGCGCAGAGCGTGCACGTGACCCAGCCTGCCCTGTCACGGCAGGTCCGCCAGCTCGAACAGGAGCTGCGGGTGGCGTTGTTCGACCGGCGGGCGGGACGGCTCGAGCTGACCGCGGCCGGGCGCCAGTTCCTGCCCGTCGTGCGCGATCTGCTGCGGCGCGCCGAGTCCGCGCGCTCGGCCGCCGAGGCCTTCGCGGCCGGGCGCCTCGTCCAGCTCACCATCGCCTGCACGTCCACGACGCTCACCGACGTGATCGCGCCGTTCCTGGCCACCTTCGGGCCGCAGGACCCGCTGCCCACGGTGCGCGAGGTGAGCGGACCGGACGCCGCACTGGACCTGCTGCACCAGGGCACCGACATGGCGATCATGACGCGGACCCCGCCCGCGGCCTGGCAGACCCGGGCGGTCGCGGTCGTCCCGTTGTTCGCCTACGTGCCCGCCGGCCACCCGTGGGCCGGGCGCGAGTCCGTGGGGCTCGGCGAGCTGGCCGCGCAGCCGCTGCTGGTGCTCGACCCGTCGTTTCGCCCGCGGCAGCTGCTGCAGGAGGCGCTGGCGGCCGGGGCACTCGGCATGGGGGAGCACGTCGAATGCGGCAACCCGCAGGTGGCGCAGGCGCTGGCCGCCGCGGGCCGCGGCATCGCCGTCGTCTCCGACGATCCGCGGTTCGGGCTGCACGCGCTCAAGATCGACACCCCGTCCGGGGGGCTGCGCATGAACCTGCACGCGGCCTGGGACCCCGGCCACCACGCGGGTCCCGCGCTGGCGGCGATCGCCGGGCGGGTGCGGGACTTCTGCGCCCGCCGCTACGGCGACGACGTGCTGCCGCCCGGGAACTGATCAGCGGCTCACCGCGCGCGTTCCGCGGCCCGCGCGGCGACATCGGAGTCGGCGCAGAACCCGGTGAACCGGCGTTTGAGGCACAGCAGCCCGATCAGCGCGCCGTCGGTGTCGACGACGGCGAGCCGTCGCTGCCCTCGGCTGAGCAGCAACCGGCGCGCGTCCTCGGCGGGCACGTCCGCCCCGATCGTGCGCCCCGTCATGCGGGAGTGGAGCAGCGCGGGGTCCGTGCCCGCGATGCCCGCGGCCAGATCGTCCCGCACGAGGGTGCCCAGCAGGCGCCCGGACTCGGTGAGCAGGAGCATGTGCACGTGGTCGTCGGCGAAGCAGGCGCGTGCCTGTTTGACGGAGGTGCCGGCCGGCAGTGTCTTGGGCCGGCGCACCACGACCTCACCGACGGTCTTGCCGAGCAGGTCAGACAAGGCTCTGCCCGTCCGCGGCGCGCCGGTCGCGGACGACCGCCGGTGCCGGGACCGGAACCGGCGGCGCACCCCGGCGAGCGCGGTAGACCACGTAAGGGCGCCACAGGTAGGCCAGCGGCGCCGACCACACGTGCACCAGGCGCGTGAACGGCCACAGCGCCAGGAACAGGAACCCGCCGATCGCGTGCAACTGGTAGACCAGCGGCGCCCCGGCCATCAGCTGGGTGCGCGGGGAGAACCAGAAGACGCTGCGGAACCACACCGCGATCGTCTCGCGATAGTCGTAGCCGTGGCCGAGCAGGTTGATGCCGACCGTGGCGGTCATGCCGAGCACCACCATCGCGGCGAGCGCCGCGTAGAGCACCTTGTCCATCGTCGTGGTGGTCCGGCGCACGCGCCCGTTGACGAACCGGCGGGCGATCAGCAGGACCAGCCCGGCGACCAGCATCGCGCCGGTCAGGGTGCCACCCCACACCGCGACCCCGTGATACAGCCCCTCGGGAATGCCCAGGGCCTCGGTCAGCGTGACCGGCACCAGCAGACCCATCGCGTGCCCGGCGATCACGCCGAACGCGCCCAGGTGGAACAGGGGCGAGCCCAGCCGCAGGATCCGGCTCTCCAGCAGCTGGCTGGTGTGCGTGGTCCAGCCGAACTGGTCGTGCCGCCACCGCCAGATGTGGCCGAGCACGAACACCGCGAGGCAGGCGTAGGGGATGACGATCCAGACGAACGTGGTCACGGGGCACTCTCCAGGGAAGGGCAGGACTCGGTGCCGAGGTCCGGGCCGAAGCCGATCGCGTCGACGTCGGCACCGTAGGGCGACAGGCCGACCGACTCCACGGGCGGGCCGTCCACGGCGAGCGCGCGGATCGCGTCCCGGTCGGTCTCGGTCAGGGGCGGCAGTGCGGCGACGATCGCGTCGAGCACGTGCCGGTAGGGCGATCCGGCTTCGCGCAGGGCTGCGCGCAGCAACTCCAGGCCGCGGCGGTGCTGGCGAAGCGGCGCCTCGCCGTCGCCGGGGCCCGCCACGGCGGCGAACTCCAGTACCACCGGCAGCAGATCGGGCAGCTCGCCCGCACTCAGGCGCAAGCCGTGTGCCCGGTAGCGCTGTTTGAGGGTGAGCAGGGCGATGCCGCGCTTGCGGGTGTCGCCGTGCAGGTAGTAGGTCAGATACAGCCCGCAGCGGCGGCGCAGGTCGAACGTGCGCACGTAGTGGGTCTCGACCTCGAGCGGATCGGTGGTGCAGAACCAGTCGAGGAACGCGCCGAGCTGCTCGCGTATCCCGATCTCGCCGATCGCGGCGACCGCGGCCCGCAGTTCCGCCGCGGCACCGAGCAGCCGGTCGCCGGGGTAGGTCAGCAGCAGCGAGGCGAGGTCGAACAACCGCGCCCGGTCGGCCTCCTCGACCGCCGAATACCCGCGGCTCATGACTGCCCGCCGACCGGATCGATGGTCAGGCCCAGCCTGCCGTCGCCGCGGCGCGTGAACAGGCGCCGGCGGCCGGGACGGACCTGCGCCTCGCCGGCCACGAGGTGGAACCGCTC
This sequence comes from Amycolatopsis acididurans, assembly GCF_012328925.1. GTDB lineage: Bacteria > Actinomycetota > Actinomycetes > Mycobacteriales > Pseudonocardiaceae > Amycolatopsis_E > Amycolatopsis_E acididurans. Next base: position 295,683 of record NZ_JAAXLS010000003.1, on the reverse strand, counting down.
ACTGGCCGCCTCGGTCATCCCCGGACCGCCGGAGCAGTCCAGCGAACAGTCCGAAGTGGACGCCGCCTGCGCCTCCAGTGCGGCGGCGTCCTTGCTGTAGGCGGCGGGGATGACGTAGCGCTCGTCGTACTTGGCGATGGCCAGCAGCCGGTACATCTGCTCGATCCGCTCGCCCGGCATGCCCACGGCCTCGCAGAGTTCCTCGGCGACGGTGCCGTCGAGGGTGCGGGCCCGCATGTAGGAGCGCATCGCGGCGAGCTTCATCAGCACCCCGGCCACCGCGTCGGCGTCGCCCGCGGTGAACAGTTCGGCCAGGTACTCCACCGGGATCCGCAGATCGCGGATGGTGTGGAAGACGTCGTCGGCGTCGGTGTCGTCACGGCCGGCGGCGTTGGTGGCGTCCAGCACCGGCGACAGCGGCGGGACGTACCAGACCATCGGCAGGGTGCGGTATTCCGGGTGCAGTGGCAGCGCGATCCGGTACTCGCTGATCAGCTTCCACACCGGGGAAGCCTGCGCGGCCAGCACCCATTCCTCCGGCAGACCCGCCTCGCCCGCGAGGCGCACCGTCTCCGGGTCGTGCGGGTCCAGGAACACATTGCGTTGCGCCGCAAGCAGTTCCCGCTCGTCCTCGATCGAGGCCGCGGCCAGCACCGCGTCCTCGTCGTAGAACACCAGGCCCAGGTAGCGCAGCCTGCCGACGCAGGTCTCCGAGCAGATGGTGGGCTGGCCCGCCTCGATCCGCGGGAAGCAGAACGTGCACTTCTCCGCCTTGCCGGTGGCGTGGTTGACGTAGACCTTTTTGTACGGACAGGCACTGACGCACATGCGCCAGCCGCGGCAACGGTTCTGGTCGACCAGCACGATGCCGTCCTCCTCGCGTTTGTACATCGCGCCCGAGGGGCAGGCCGACACACAGGCGGGGTTGAGGCAGTGCTCGCAAATCCGCGGGAGGTGGAACATGAACGTCTTCTCGAACTCGAACTTCACCCGCGCGGCCGCTTCGGGATCCATCGCGGTGATGTTGGGGTCGGTGCCCGCGCGCTCGTGGGCGCCGCCGAGGCCGTCTTCCCAGTTGGCGCCCCACTCCAGGCTCATCGGCTCGCCGGTCAGTGCCGAACGTGGCTGCTTCACCGGCGTGTCGGTCAGCCCGGCGGGCGCGTCGGCGAGCATGTCCTTGTCGAACGTCGCGGGCTCGTAGTAGTCCTCGAGCGCGGGCAGGTCGGGGTTGGCGAAGATCCGGGACAGCCGCTTGAGGCGGCCGCCCGAGCGCAGCACGAGGCGTCCCTTGGCGTCGAGCCGCCAGCCGCCTTTCCAGCGTTCCTGGTCCTCGTAGTGTTTCGGATAGCCGATGCCGGGTTTGGTCTCGACGTTGTTGAACCAGACGTATTCGGTGCCTTCACGGTTGGTCCAGGTTTGCTTGCACGTCACCGAGCAGGTGTGGCAGCCGATGCATTTGTCGAGGTTCATCACCATCGCGACTTGGGCGCGGATGCGCATTTCAGTACCGCCTCTCCGGAATTTCAAGTGCTGGTCGCATTGGTGGCGACACTCGCGATGCCAGGGTGTCTGTGGTCGGCCGCCGCCACGGCCCCCTGAGGTCGCGTTGCCGAGTGGACGACTTTTCGGCCATCAGTAGCTCACTTCTTGATGCCGCCGCCGGATCACGGTGATCTCGTCGCGCTGGCTGCCGATGGGGCCGTAGTAGTTGAAGGCGTAGGTCAGCTGGGCGTGCCCGCCCGCGAGGTGCGTCGGCTTGATCAGCAGGCGGGTCATCGAGTTGTGGTAACCGCCGCGCTTTCCCTTGCCCTGGCCCCCGGTTTCGGTCTTCGGGACGTTCACGGTGCGCTCGGGGGAGTGGTACTGGAACACCGTGCCCTCGGGCATCCGGTGACTCACCACGGCCCGCGCGACGACGACGCCGTTACGGTTGACCGCCTCGATCCAGTCGTTGTCCGCGACGCCGATCTTGGCCGCGTCCTCGACGCTCATCCAGATCACCGGCCCGCCCCGCGACAGCGCGAGCATGAGCTCGTTGTCGTGGTACATCGAGTGAATCGACCACTTCGCGTGCGGCGTGAGGAACCGCACGGTCACCCCGCCGTCGGCGAGTTCGCCGGGCTTTCCGAAGTGCCGGGCCATGTTCAGCGGCGGCCGGTAGCCCGGCAGGTGCTCGCCCAGTTCGGCGACCCAGTCGTGCTCGACGAAGAAGTGCTGCCTGCCGGTGAGGGTGTGCCACGGCTTGAGCCGCTCGACGTTGATGGTGAACGGCGAGTACCGGCGGCCGCCCTTCTCCGAACCGGACCACTCCGGACTCGTGATCACCGGCTGCGGCGCCTGCTGTGTCGCCGCATAGGTGACATGGTCGGTTTCGTGGCCCTCGACCAGGTCGGTGAAGACCTGCCCGGTGCGCTTTTCCAGTTGCTGGAAGCCTTCGTGCGCCACGCGGCCGCTGGTCGTGCCGGAGAGTGCGAGGATCGCCTCGCACATCCTGTCCGCTGTGGACAGTGAGGGCCGCCCGGCGAACGGCCCCTCGGTCACGGTTCCGTTGCGCCGGCGCAGGTAGTCCAGCTCGGTGGTGACGTCCACGGTCAGCCCCTTGGTCGTGGTGCCCAGGGTGTCCAGCAGCGGGCCGACGGCCCGCATCTTGGCGCCGATGAGGGTGTAGTCGCGTTCGACCTCCACCAGCTTCGGCATCGTCACGCCGGGCACCGGTTCGCACTCACCGGCCTTCCAGTCGCGCACCCGGCCCGACGGCGTCGCCAGCTCGTCGGGGGTGTCGTGCTGCAACGGCGCGGCCAGCACGTCACGCCGCGTGCCCAGGTGATCGGCCGCGAGCTCGCTGACCTTGTCCGCGATCGCGAGGAAGGCGTCGTAGTCGGTGTGCGCGTCGGTGGGCGGGGCGACCGCCGGGGAGAACGCGTGCACGAACGGATGCATGTCGGTGGTGGAGATGTCGTGCTTTTCGTACCAGGTGGCGGCGGGCAGCACGAGGTCGGAATGCAGGCCGGTGTTGGTCATCCGGAAGTCGATCGTGGTGAGCAGGTCGAGCTTGCCGGTGGGCGCCTCGTCCCGCCACACCACGTCGCGGGGCCGCTCGCCGGGTTCGCATTCCCCGGCCGAGGCCAGGGATTCCACGCCGAGCAGGTGCTTGGAGAAGAACTCGTTGCCCTTGCCCGAAGACCCGAGCAGGTTGGCCCGCCACAGCGTCAGGCACCGCGGGAAGTTCGCCGGATCGTCCGGATCGTCGGCCACCGCCTTGAGCCGGCCCGCGCGCAACTCGGCGACGATGTGCTCGGCCGTGCTCACACCCGCGGCCGCGGCCTCGTCGGTGAGGTCGAGCGGGTTGCGGTTGAACGCCGGGTGGCCGGGCGACCAGCCCATCCGCTGGGCGGCGGCGACGGTGTCGGCGAAGGTCAGGCCGGCCAGCCGTCCCCGGCCCAGCGGGGAGGCCAGCTCGTCGGCGGGCACCTTCTCGTAGCGCCACTGATCGGTGTGCAGGTACCAGAACGGCGTGGCCGCCTGATGCCGCATGGGGCGCTGCCAGTCGAAGGCGAAGCTCAGGTGCTGCTGCCCGGTCAGCGGCCGCGCCTTCTCCTGGCCGACGTAGTGCGCCCACCCGCCGCCGTTGACGCCCTGGCAGCCGGTGAGCGTGACCAGTGCGATCAGCGCGCGGTAGGTCATGTCGGAGTGGAACCACTGGTTGGCACCGGCACCCAGCGCGATGAGCGACCGGCCGCGGCTGCGTTCGGCGTTGCGGGCCAGCTCGCGCCCGATCTTCGTCGCGACCGCGGCGGGCACGCCGGTGATCCGCTCCTGCCACGCCGGGGTGTGCGGGGCGGTCGCGTCGTCGTATCCGGTGGGCCACCGGCCGGGCAGGTCGCCGCGGCGCACCCCGTACTGGGCCATGAGCAGGTCGAACACCCCGGTCACGAGGTGCTCGCCGACGCGCACCACCGGCACGCCGCGGCGCATGGTGGCGCCGCCCTCGGTCTCGCCGATGTCGAACCGGGCGAGGTCGATCTCGACCTGACCGGTGGCGTGGCCGAGCACGCCGAGCGCGGGCACCACGCCGTCGAGGTCGAGGTTCCACCGGCCCTCGCCCTCGGCGCCGTACCGGAACCCGAGGGATCCGTTGGGCGCCAGCGGTTTGCCGGACGCGTCGTCGAGCAGGACGGTTTTGTGCTCCGCGCCCGCGGTCTTCTCGCCGAGGTCGGCGGCGGTGAGGAAGCGGTCGGCGGTGTAGACGCCCGGCTCGCGTTCGCGCAGTGTCACCAGGAACGGCAGGTCCGTGTAGGAGCGCACGTAGTCGGTGAAGTAGGGCACCTGACGGTCGCGGAAGAACTCGGTGAGCACGACGTGGCCCATGGCCATCGCCAGCGCCCCGTCCGTACCGGGGTGCGGGGCCAGCCAGTCGTCGGCGAACTTCACGTTGTCGGCGTAGTCGGGGCTGACCGCGACGACCTTGGTGCCGCGGTAGCGGGCCTCGGCGAGGAAGTGCGCGTCCGGGGTGCGCGTGACCGGGATGTTGGAGCCCCACATGACCAGGTAGGTGGCGTTCCACCAGTCACCGGCCTCCGGAACGTCGGTCTGGTCGCCCCACACCTGTGGCGAGGCCACCGGAAGGTCGGCGTACCAGTCGTAGAAGGACAGCAGCGTGCCGCCCAGCAGCGCGTGATAGCGGGTGCCGGCGGCGAAGGAGGCCATCGACATCGCCGGGATGGGCGAGAATCCGGTCACGCGGTCGGGGCCGAAGGTCTTGGTGGTGTAGACGTGTGCGGCGGCGACCATGGTGGTCGCCTCGTCCCAGGTGGCGCGCACGAACCCGCCGCGGCCACGCTGTCCTTTGTAGACTTCGCCTTTGCGCGGGTCCTCGACGATGTCGGCCCACGCGGCGACGGGATCTCCGAACCGCTTCAGTCCCGCCCGGAACATCGTCAGCAGCGAGCCGCGCACGTAGGGATGCCGCACCCGCGACGGCGAGTACTCGTACCACGAGAACGACGCGCCCCGCGGGCATCCGCGCGGCTCGTAGTCCGGGCTGTCCGGCCCGGTGGTCGGGTAGTCGGTCGCCTGATGTTCCCAGGTGATCAGGTCGTCCTTGACGAAGACGTTCCACGAGCACGAACCGGTGCAGTTCACGCCGTGCGTCGAGCGCACCACGCGGTCGTAGCTCCAGCGGTCGCGGTAGAAGGACTCCCACGAACCGGAGCCGATCTGGTGCAGCGTGCGTCCGTGGTCGCCGACCGTCTCCTTGGTCAGGAAGCGGCGGACGCCCAGCAGCGGGCCGTGGCCGGGAACGTGGTCGTTCGCGGGCATCCCGGAATCTGTGGAAGTGGACAAGATGACGTGACTCCTTCAGGCGCTTGCGGCGAGGCCACACATCGGACTCGCTTCAGCTTCTCCGGCCGCGCCGGAGAAGATCACCAGGCGAACGTCACGGCTCGTGGTGACCTTGGTCCCCGGGCCGGGGGACCGCATGATCGACAGAAGTCCTTTGTGGAGGTGCCGTTGCTCCCTGTCGGCGGCGAGCGCCCGCGGCGGAGCCTCGAGCGTGCAACCAGCCGCTGGCCGAGCGGCGGACGGATACTGGGAGTACTGATGGCTGAGGTGGCGGGGACGAGACAACGCGCGGTGATGTTGTCGCTCGCGACAGTGGGGTTCGCACTGAACTTCTGGGCGTGGGCGTTGCTGAGCCCGTTGGGCCCGATGCTGCAGGAGGGGCTGCGGCTGAGCGCGTTGTCGCAGGCCCTGGTCGTGGCGGTGCCGGTGGTGGTGGGCTCGCTGGGCCGCATCCCGGTCGGCGCGCTGACCGACCGCTACGGGGGCCGCGTGATGTTCCCGGTGGTGTCGGTGGTGACGATCCTGCCGGTGCTCTTCCTCGGGCTGGTGGGACATTCCTCGCTGGTGTCGCTGCTGGTCGGCGGGTTCGTGCTGGGCATGGGCGGTACCGCGTTCGCGGTGGGGGTGCCGTTCGTGTCGGCCTGGTTCCCGCCGCGGCGGCGTGGCCTGGCGATCGGCATTTTCGGTGCCGGGATGGGCGGCACCGCGATCAGCGCCCTGACCACCGTGAATCTGGTGAAGGCGTGGGCGTTCGCGGCACCGTTCGTGGTGACCGCGGTGGCGCTGGCGGTGTATGCGATCGTCGCGGCGGTGGTGTTGCGCGACGCGCCGGGACGGGCGACGCCGCGTGAGTCGCTGGGACGGCGGCTGGTGGCGGTGGCGCGGCTGCCGATCACGTGGCAGGCCTCGGCCCTCTACGCGGTGGCCTTCGGCGGGTACGTGGCGTTTTCGGTGTATCTGCCGGCGTATCTGAAGACGGCGTACGGGCTGGCGCAGGCCGACGCGGCCAACCGGATGGCGGGTTTCGTGGTGCTGGCGGTGCTGATGCGCCCGGTCGGCGGCTGGCTGTCGGACCGGATCGGCCCGGTCCGGGTGCTGACGTCGGTGCTGGGCGTGGTCGGTGTCGCGGCGGCGTTGCAGGCGGCGAAGCTGCCCCTGATGCCGTGGGCGACGCTGGCGTTCCTGGCCATGGCCGCCGCGCTCGGGGCTGGCAGTGGCGCGGTGTTCGCCCTGGTGGGGATGCTGGCGCCGGCGGAGCAGGTCGGGTCGGTCACCGGTGTCGTCGGTGCCGCGGGCGGGCTCGGCGGATTCGTGCCGCCGTTGCTGATGGGTGCGCTGTACGGCGCGTTCGGCTCGTACGCCCTCGGGCTGGCAGCGCTGGCCCTGGTCGCGCTCGCGGCGCTGCTGTTCACCGTCACCCGCGTCCGCAGCAAGGCTCCGCGGCCGCGCCTCGAAATCGCGTGACACCGCGCGGCGCCGGTCATGATCGTCGGCGCAGGAACGGCGTTAGGGTGAGACGCGAAGGGAGAACACGGTGACCCCCAAGGACGTCTACACCCACGGGCACGGCGAGGTCGTCGTGCGCAGTCACGCGGCGCGCACCGCCGCCGGCTCCGCGGCCTATCTCCTGCCGCTGCTGCGGCCCGGCATGGACCTGCTCGACGTGGGGTGCGGGCCCGGCAGCATCACCGTCGACCTCGCCGAGGCGGTCGCGCCCGGCCGGGTGCGCGGCATCGAGATCACCGCCGGCCCGCTCGCGGATGCCCGCCGCGCCGCCGCCGAGCGTGGGGTGACGGTGGACTTCGCCGTCGACGACGCCTACCGGCTCTCCGATCCCGGCGACAGCTACGACGTCACCCACGCCCACCAGGTGCTGCAGCATCTTTCCGACCCGGTGGCCGCGCTGCGCGAGATGCGGCGCGTCACCAGGCCGGGCGGGCTGGTGGCGGTCCGCGACGCCGACTACGCCGCCTTCACGTGGTGGCCTGCCGACGAGCGGCTCGACGCCTGGCTCGCGCTCTACCGCGCCGTGGCCCACGGCAACGACGCCGAGCCCGACGCGGGGCGGCGCCTGCTGGCGTGGGCGCACGAGGCGGGCTTCACCGACGTCACGCCCTCGGCGTCGGTCTGGTGCTATGCCAGACCCGAGGACCGGACGCGCTGGGGCGGGATGTGGGCCGAGCGCATCCACTCCTCGGTCGGGCAGATGGCGCTGGAGCGGGGCCTGGCCACCGCGGCCGATCTGGCGTCGATTTCGCAGGCGTGGCGGGACTGGGCGGCGCATCCCGACGGCTGGCTGATGATCCCGCACGGCGAGCTCATCGCCCGCGTCTGAGGACCTCAGTCCCCCGACGCGCGGGCGTGGGTCTTGGCCAGGTCCCGGTAGGCGGCCGCGTTGGCGCGGGTCGCGGCCCGCTCGTCGTCGCTGAGCGGGCGGCGGACCTTGGCGGGCAGGCCCGCGACGAGCGAACCGGGCGGGACCTGCGTGCCTTCGAGCACGACCGCACCGGCCGCGATGAGGCTTCCCGCGCCGATCCTCGCCCCGTTGAGGACGACGGCGCCCATACCGATGAGGCAGTCGTCCTCGATGGTGCAGCCGTGCAGCACCGCGCGGTGACCGACGCTGACACCCGCGCCGATGCTCACCGGGAAACCGGGGTCGGCGTGCACGATCGTGCCGTCCTGGATGTTGGTGCCCTCGCCGATGGTGATGCCGTCCATGTCGGCACGGAGCACGGCGGTGTACCAGACGCCGACCTCGGCGGCGAGGGTCACCGCCCCGGCGACCACCGCGCCGGGCGCGATCCAGGCCGCCTCGTGCACGGAGGGCCGCTTGCCGTCGATGGGGATTGTCATGGTGTCCTCTCCAGCGTCCACTGTGGCCGCAGCGAGGATGCCATGATCGCCGCCGTCCGGGCCAGCACGCTGGCGAGGCCGCCGCGCTAGCGGGGCGGACGGTGCGCCGCGGTCAGTTCCTCGAGTGTCTCCCACAGTTCGCGTTCCCGCTCCGGGGCGTAGGACTCCGCCGACGAACGAGCCACCCTGCCCCGGTCCACATAGGACCCCGTCGGTGCCGCGATCCGGCCCAGCACGACCTCGGCGAGGTGCCGGCCCGCGGCCCGGCGGGTGGTGGCGAACGGGGTGAGGGTCATCGCGGGCAGGATGCGGCGCATCGCGAACCGGCTCACCGGGCCGGCGTCGCGGGCCAGGGCGGTGCCGGGCACGAACGCGGGGTTGTAGGCGATCGCGTCGAGTCCGGAGGGCAGCCGCCGCGCGTACTCGTGCACGAGGTGGATCGTGGCGAGTTTGCTCGTGGAGTAGGCGGTCCGCCCGGCGGCCGCGGTGTGCGGCCGCGGGAAGGCACCGGGGCGGGCGAGCACGGCCGGTGCCCGCCACGCCGGAGCGGGCACCATGCCCAGGTTGTGCCGCAGGTCGCCGAAATGCGTGTCGCTGGTCGTGATGACGATCCGGCCCGGCGTGGTGAACCGGTCCTGGAGCAGCCGGACCAGCAGGTGGTTGGCGAGCACGTTGACGGCGAAGGTGGCCTCGAACCCGTCCGGCCCCTCGGTCATCGCGTTCGTGAGCTGCACACCCGCGTTGCCGGCGAACGCGCGCAGCGGCGGCAGGACACCTCGCTCCAGCCGGTCGCGGATGCCGGCGGCGACGGAGCGGATGCGCTCCAGCGAGCCGAGGTCGGCGTGGAAACCGGACGAACCGCGGGAGATCTCCACCAGGTGCACGTCCGGCTCCCGGCGCAGGATGTCCGCGGCCACCCGGCCGATGCCCCGGCTCGCGCCCGTCATCACGATGGTGTGCTTGCGCATGCGCACCACTGTGCCCGCCCCGGTGCGCCGCCGGGTAGTGCCGTGTGGAGATCACCGCCCGCCGGAAAGCTCGACCTGCTGCGGGTCACCGGCGGCCGCGCCCGGTAACGCACCCGCGCGGTGGTACTGCCGCGCGGCCCCCGAAGGCGCTACCATCTGAAACACTCACTCTGTCTAATGAAACGAGGTGAGTTGTGTCGCCCGACCGCAACCCCGAGCCCGACGACGCGGCTTCGCCCGAGGACCGCGATTACTCGCTGCGTGCGGTGGACCGGGTGTGCGCGATTCTGGACCTGCTGCAGCAATCGGTGGACGGCATCAGCCTGAACACGGTAGTCGAGGCGACCGGGATGCCCAAATCCTCGGCCTACCGGTACCTGTGGACGCTCGAACAGCACCGCTATGTCGAGCGCGACGAGGAGACCGGGCTGTGCAGGCTGGGCCTGGGCTTCCTCGGTATGCAGTCGCGGCACCTGGAACTGCTGCGCGAATGCGCGCGGCCGTGGCTGGAGAAGCTGCGCGACGACTTCGGTGAGACCGCGAACCTCGGCGTGCTCGACAGCGACCGCATCATCTACGTCGACATCGTGGAGAGCCGCCGCGGGGTCCGGCTGTCGGCGTCGCGGGGTGATCGCGATCCGCTGCATTCCACGGCGCTGGGCAAGGCGATCGCGGCGCACCTGGCCGAAGACCGTATCCGCGACGTGCTCGCCCGGTCCGGCATGCCACGCCGGTGCACCAACACGATCACCTCCATCGACGACTACCTGACGGAGCTGGCCTCGGTGCGTGGTCTCGGCTACGCGGTGGACAACCTGGAGAACGAGGCCGACGGCCGGTGCGTGGCAGTTCCGTTGCTCGGCGCCAGCATCCCGGCCGCGATCAGCCTGTCCGCGCCCGCGGCACGCTTTCCGGCCAAGGATGTCGGCAAGGCGGCCAAGGCGCTGCTCGAGGTCGCGGCGCGGATCGTGAACCGCCCGCGCGCGCACACCGACAACGGCGGGAACGACATCGTCTGAATTGCCGGTCCCGCAGGGACAAGGGGGAACCCCGGCGCGCGCAGAGGGCGGATCCGCGCCGGGGTTCCGGACAGCCGGCCGCGGTAGTCAATGGCTAAAGAGATACACACCGCCGACGGTCATGGCAGGCCGCGTATCGCGTTGCCGCCACGTCCATCGTCCCGTTCGGCGCCGGGCCGGGCAATGCTCCGTTCGGGCGAAAATCGAAACATGAGTTTCATTATTGGCGAAACGGTGGTGCGGTGACGAATTTACCGGCTACATAGCGTAGCTGTTTGATGTTCGGCAACGAGAAATCTCGTCACCCGCGCGAGATCTCCCCGTAGTCAACCTGTGCCTGCCGTCGGTCGGAATTCCTGGGAAGTCCGCTGTAACACCGGGGTGAATCCCACCGATTCCACGGCAGGTGCCACACGCCGGGGAGTGGGTCACGCAAACGGTAGTCAATTACTTTGAGTGACGATGCGGCGTGGTCGAGGGCGGTCTCTCACCCGGACGCGGGAGGTCGGATGGAAGAGCCGGTGCGGAAGCAGTTCCCGGATGGCGACGCGCTGCTGGGCATCGATCTGCGCCGCGTGCCGGGGCAGCCACAACGGCCGCTGCACGCGGTCGGGCCGGACGGCACCACGCCGCCCCGTGCCTCCTCCACCGCGTGGGAAGGCCGGTACCGGGCCTGGGTGATCGGCGCCGACGTGTTCGCCGTCCTGCTGGTGATCGGCGCCGCGGCGCTGCTGATCCTGCGCGTCACCGGGCGGCCGTACTTCCTGCACGCCTCGGGCACCGCGCTCGCCGTGCTGTGCGCGCTGCCGTTCAACCGCGCGTGGAGCCAGGAGGTGCTCGGCGAGGGCGCCGAGGAATTCCGCAGGCTGGGCAGGGGGCTCGCGCACGCCGCGGTGGTCGTCGCGCTGGCGGGCCTGGTGTTCGGCGCGCTCGACGTCCAGCCGTGGGTGTTCGGCGCGGTGCCGCTGATCGGGCTGATCGCGCTCCCGCAGCGGTACGCGCTGCGCCAGGTGCTGCACCGCTTCCGCAACAACAACGGCACCTGCATGCTGCCCGTCATGGCCGCCGGCGCCCCCGGCACGGTGCGGGAACTGATCGAACGCACCCGCGCAGACGCGCACGTCGGCTGGCGGGTGGAAGCGGTGTGCACGGCCGAAGGCCAGGGTGAGGCCGGTACCGGCGCGGTCGGCGGCATCGCGGTGGCGGGACGGCTGGAGGAAGTGGCCGACCAGGTGCGCCGCGGCGGCTACCGGGTGGTCGCGGTGACCGCCGATCCGTACTGGACGCCGCGGCGGTTGCAGCAGCTGGCGTGGGATCTGGAGGGCACCGGCGCGGAACTCGTGGTCGCCCCGGTGCTGATGGAGATCGCCGGGCCGCGGCTGAACGTCTCCGGCGTGCTGGGTATGCCGCTGCTGCGGGTCAGTGCGCCGGCGTTCACCGGCGGCAGGCGCATCCTCAAGGAGATCTTCGACCGCACGTGCGCGGCGCTGGGCCTGCTGCTGATCTCGCCGGTGCTGCTGACCATCGCGCTGGCGGTCAAGCTCGGCGACCGCGGGCCGGTGTTCTACCGGCAGCGGCGCGTCGGCCGGGACGGCCGGTCGTTCATGATGATCAAGTTCCGGACCATGGTCGTGAACGCCGACCGGGTCCGCGGCGAGCTGCTCGGCGCGAACGAGGGCGCGGGACCGCTGTTCAAGATGCGGCGTGATCCCCGGGTCACCAAGGTCGGCATGATCCTGCGCCGGTACTCCCTCGACGAGCTGCCGCAGCTGTTCAACGTGCTCGGCGGCACGATGTCGCTGGTCGGCCCCCGGCCGCCGCTGCCGGAGGAGACCGAGGCCTACGAGCCCGCGGTCCGCCGCAGGCTGCTGGTCAAGCCGGGCATCACCGGGTTGTGGCAGGTCAGCGGCCGCAGCGACCTGACGTGGGAGGAGTCGGTGCGGCTGGATCTGCGCTACGTCGAGGACTGGTCGCTCGCCCTGGACATGGTCATCCTGTGGAAGACCGCGCGTGCCGTCGTCGGCGGCCGCGGCGCCTACTGAGCGGTCTTGACATCCGCCGGATCGGGTGGATCCGGTGGTGACCGGGCGACACCCGGTCTGGCGTAAATCACACAAAGCGACTGTTTGCACCCAATCGGGTCCGTGAACTCACCCGTCTGCGCGTAACGCGAGCGGGTGATCATCCTATAGTCACGGTGATGTCGTGCACGCGCCGCGAGCCGGACCCGCTGCCACGACGTCTTGCCCGATCGGACGAGCGAGGAGTGGCCGCGGCGGTGAGCGCATCGTGAAGGTAGTGCTGTTCTGCGGCGGCCACGGGATGCGCATGAGCCATCCGCGGCCCGGCCTCCCCGGTGAAGGCGCCGCCGCGCCGCGGGTACACCACGAGCCCGCCGACGACGTGCCCAAGCCCATGCAGCTGGTGGGGCAGCGGCCGCTGCTGTGGCACGTGATGCGCTACTACGCCCACTTCGGCCACACCGACTTCGTACTGTGCCTCGGTGACGGCGCGCGACACATCACGGACTTCTTCCTGACCTACACCGAGACCGCGTCCAACGACTTCGTGCTGCGCGGCGGGCAGGTCGAACTGCTGTCCACCGACATCAGCGACTGGTCGGTGACCTTCGTGCACACCGGCGCCGCGTCCTCGATCGGTGAGCGGCTGCGCCGGGTGCGTGAGCACGTCGAGGGCGAGGAGATCTTCCTCGCCAACTACGCCGACGTGCTCACCGACGCGCCGCTGGACGACATGATCGCCAACTTCGCGGCCGCCGACGCCGGCGCGTCGATGATGGTCGTCCCGCCGCAGTCCACATTCCACTGCGTCGAGCTGGACGGCACCTGGGTGCGCACGATCAGCTCGGTCAGCAGCCTGCCGGTGTGGGAGAACGCCGGATTCTTCGTGCTGCGGCAGGAGATCTTCGACCACATCCCCGAGGGCGGCGATCTCGTTGAGGACGCGTGCGGCACGCTCGCCGGGAAGGGGCGGCTGATCGCCTACCCCTACCGCGGCTTCTGGCAGGCCGCCGACACGTTCAAGGAGCGCGCCGCGCTCGACGCCGCGTACGACAGCGGCAGCAGGCCATGGATGGTGTGGGAGAAATCGGTGGGGGCAGGCGTATGAAGGTGTTGCTGACCGGGCACCAGGGCTATCTCGGCTCGGTGATGGCGCCGGTACTGCGGGCCGCCGGGCACGAGGTGCACGGGCTGGACTCCGGCCTGTTCGCCGCCTGCGTGCTGGGCCCCGCGCCGGATGATCCGCCCGGCGATCCCGCCGATCTGCGCGACCTCACCGCCGCCCGGCTGGCCGGGATGGACGCGGTGATCCACCTCGCGGCGCTGTCCAACGATCCGCTCGGTTCGCTGCGCCCCGAGCTGACCTACGAGATCAACCACACCGCGTCGGTGCATCTGGCCAAACTCGCCAAGGACGCCGGGGTGCGGCGTTTCCTTTACGCCTCAACGTGTTCGGTCTACGGCGCGGCCGGCGACGAACTGGTCACCGAGGACGCCCCGCTGCGCCCGGTCACGCCTTACGCCGAGTCCAAGGTGCGCGTCGAGGACGATCTGCACGAGCTCGCCGGAGACGGGTTCAGCCCGGTGTACCTGCGCAACGCCACGGCCTTCGGCTTCTCGCCGCGGCCGCGCGCCGACATCGTGCTCAACAACCTCGTCGGCCACGCCGTGCTCACCGGCGAGGTGCGGGTGCTCTCCGACGGCACCCCGTGGCGGCCGCTGGTGCACGCGCTCGACATCGCGGGCGCGTTCGAGGCGGCGCTGCGGGCACCGGAGCAGGCCGTGCACGACACGGCACTCAACGTGGGCACCGAGGTCAACAACCTCACGGTGCGCCAGATCGCGGAGGCCGTCGTCGCCGCCGTGCCCGGATCCCGCCTGGTGATCACCGGTGAGAGCGGGCCGGATCCCCGCTCCTACCGCGTCGACTTCTCCCGCCTGCGCGCCGCGCTGCCGGACTTCCGCGTGTCGTGGACCGTCGAGGACGGCGCCCGTGAGCTGGCCGCGGCCTACCCGGCCCACGGCCTGACGAAAACCGCGTTCGAGCAGCGGTTCACCCGCCTGGCCTGGCTGCGCGCCCAGCAGCACGAAGGCCGGTTGAACACCGATCTACGGATCACCGGAACCTGACGCTCACTCGCACGTCACACGAATATCTCCCCCCCACCCCGATACCCGCCGCCCGTGAGGAAACCCAGCGCGTGACGATCACCGACTCCCCGCGTCCCGTCACCGACGCCCCCGATTTCGACGACCTGGCCGAGCTGATCTCGGCCGCCGCCCGCCGCCACCCGCGCCGCAGGCTCGAACCCGACGTGACCATCGTGGTCCCGGCGAAGAACGAGGCGGACAACCTGCGCGAAGTGCTGCCCGAACTGCCACCCGTGCACGAGGTGCTGGTCGTGGACGGGCATTCCGACGACGACACCGTCGCCGTGGCGCGCGCGATCCATCCCGGTGTACGCGTCGTGCAGCAGACCCGGCGCGGCAAGGGCAACGCGCTCGCGTGCGGGTTCGCCGCCGCCACCGGCGACGTGATCGTCATGTTCGACGCCGACGGCTCCGCCGATCCGGCCGAGATCCCGCGGTTCGTCGACGCGCTCGTCGGCGGCGCCGACTTCGCCAAGGGCACCCGGTTCGCGCCGGGCGGTGGCAGCCACGACATCACCGCGCTGCGCGCGGCGGGTAACTCCGGGCTCAACCGGCTGAGCAACACCCTGTTCAGCGGCGCCTTCACCGACCTGTGCTACGGCTACAACGCGTTCTGGCGCGATCTGGTGCCGCGCCTGGCGCTGCCGCCGGTGTTCGCCCGCCGCGGCGAGAACATGGTGTGGGGCGACGGTTTCGAGATCGAGACCGTCATCAACTGCCGGGTCGCCGCGCTCGGCCTGTGGATCACCGAGGTCCCCAGCGTGGAGCGGAAACGGCTCTACGGGGAGACCAACCTGCGGACCTTCTCCGACGGCGGCCGTGTGCTGCGCACCCTCGTCGCGGAGTGGCAGCGGGTCGGCAAGCAGCGCCGCACGCACCGCTTCGAGGCCGTGCGCACGCCGCTGACGGCACCGGGGGAGGTCACCACATGAGGTGTTCCGTGGTGATCTGCGCCTACACCGAGCAGCGGTGGGACGATCTGGTCGCCGCGATCGGGGCGCTGCGTGCGCAGACCGTGCCGCCGGACGAGATCCTGCTCGTGATCGACCACAACCCCGAGCTCGCCGACCGGGCCGCCGAGGCGTTCCCCGGCGTCACGGTGGTGGAGAACGCGGGGCGGCGCGGGCTGTCCGGGGCGCGCAACACCGCGATCGACCTGGCGAAGGGCGACGTGCTCGCCTTCCTCGACGACGACGCCGTGCCCGAACACGACTGGCTCGAACAGCTGCTGGCGGGCTACCACGATCCGGGCGTGCTCGCGGTCGGCGGTTCGGCCCGTCCCGTCTGGCCCGAGGGCGTGCGCTCGCCGCTGCTGCCCGCGCGCGGTGCGGGAACCGGTGAACTGGACTGGGTCGTCGGCTGCACCTACACCGGGCAGCCGGAGTCCGAGACCCCGGTGCGCAACGTGATGGGCTGCAACATGTCCTTCCGGCGTGAGGCCTTCCATCACGCCGGGCTGTTCACCGAGGATCTCGGCCGGGTCGGGCGCACCCCGCTGGGCTGCGAGGAGACCGAGCTGTGCATCCGGCTCGGGCAGGCCTCCCCGGGGTCGGTGATCCTGTTCCGGCCCTCGGCGGTCGTGCGGCACCGGGTCACGCCGGACCGGCTGACGTGGCGTTACCTGCGCCGTCGAGGCTGGGGTGAGGGACTGTCGAAGGCGCTGGTGTCGCGCTCGGTGGGCGCCGACGCGGCGTTGTCGACCGAACGGGACTACCTGCGCAAGGTGATTCCCTCGGCCGCGCTGCGCGAGCTTTCCCGGCTGCTGCGCGGAAAACGCGCCGGCGGCACCGGACTGGCCGCGCTGTGCGTCGTCGTGGTCGCCACCGCACTGGGATACCTGCGCGGCAAGCTGGCCGGCCCACGGCTGCGGATCCGCTCGGCGACCCCGAAGCTCGTGCACGGGCCGATCCACGTCGCCACCGTCGACGTGCGCAACCTGCCGCTGGAGCTCGCGGTGCCACCGCGCACCGTCGGCCGCTACCGCGCCGCGCAGGTACTCGTCCGCGACGGCGACCGCACGCTGGACGTGGTGCTGCTGCCGGTGCGGCGCGGCGTGGTGCGGCTCGACATGATCACCGCGGGGGCCCCGGCGCCGCGGCGGGAGTTCGACCGGCCGCTGATCAGCGTCGTGGTGCCCACCGCGCACCGCAAGGCGCAGGCTCTGCGCAGCGTGCGGGCGGCGCTGGAGGCCGGGTACCCGCGCCTGGAGATCGTGGTCGTCGACAACTTCCCACCCGGGCCGGACGGAGACGAGTGGCTGCGCGACGAGGCCGGCAAGCTCGGCGCGCGCTACGTCGTGGAGCCTCGCACGGGCGTCAGCATCGCGCGCAACACCGGCGCCGCGGCCACCGGCGGTGAGTTCATCGCCTTCCTCGACGAGAACATCAGCGTCGAACCGGGCTGGTTCGACGCCGTGGCCGAGGAACTCGTCACCGATCCCGGGGTCGGCTGCGTCACCGCGCTCGTGCTGCCGGCGAGTCTGGAGACCGACGCCGAGGTGCTCTACGAACGGCTCAAGGGCTACAGCCACACGGTCCGCCGCCAGCGGCTGGACCGCGAGACCGCGCGCGAAGACCCGCTGTACCCGCTTTCGCTGGCCCGGTACGGGCCCGGCAGCTGCACCACGTGGCGGCGCACCACCTTCGAGCGGCTCGGCGGGTTCGAACCGCTGCTGGGCGCGGGCAGCCCGGCGATGGCGGGGGAGGACCTCGACCTGTTCGTCCGGCTGGCCCGCATGGACGGCACCGTGGTGTACACGCCGCACGCCGTCGCCCGGCACACCCACCGCGCCGACTGGCTGGCACTGCGCGAGCAGATGCGCGGCTACGGCGTCGGGCTGTCGGCGATGCTGCTGCTGTCGGTGCTGCGACGGCCGTCCACAGTGTTCTCGATCCTGCGCAGGCTGCCGCGCGGCCTCGTCCGGCTCGCCGCCCGCACCCCGGAGCTGCCGCTGTCCGACCGCGCCGCGCGCTCGCGCCTGCGTCAGCTGCGCCGCGACGAGCGGGCCGGGATGCTCAGCGGTCCGGCGGCGCTGGCCGTGGCGCGCAGAAGGTACGGGTCCGGGCATCGGTAACCAGCGAGGCGACGCGAGAAGGGAACGGCGGTGATCCAGCAACTCCGGATCCGGCGGATCACCGCGTACTGCCTGCTCGGCGTGTGCGCGCTCACCGTCGTGCTGATCATGTTCGACCTGGCCACGCCGCTGCGCGCGCTCGTGGTGCTGGTGCTCTACACGACCGCGCCGGGCTGGGCGCTGATCTCCTACGTCAACGTGCGGCACGTGTCGGTGACCTGGATCAGCGCGGTCGCGCTGTCGATCTCGATCGGCATCGTGCTGGCGCAGATGATGGTGCTGACCCACGCCTGGCATCCCGAATCCGCCGTCGTCGGCACCGCGATCGCGACCGGCGCGCTGCTGGCGCACCACGTCGTGCGGAGCAGGCCGCCCAGTGGGGCAGGTGCCCGGTGACCGACACCTCGAGCCGCGCGGCACGGGACGGCGCGGACCGCGGGATGTTCGCCGACGGCCTCGCGCTGTCGGCGAGCGCGGCGATCAGCGCGGTCGCGGGAATGGTGGGCTGGATACTGGCCGCCCGGCTGCTGCCGGCCGGTGACGTCGGGCACGCGTCGGCCTTCGTGTCCGGGATGCTGCTCGTCGCGGGGATCGCCGAACTGGGACTGGGACCCGCCGTGCTGCGCTGGCTTCCGCGCGCGGGCAGGCTGCTGCCACGGCTGCTGCACCGGGCCTACCTGGTCGTGCTGCTGGGCGGGCTCGCCGGCGGCCTCGTGTTCGTGCTCGTGCCCTCCGGCCGGGACGTCGCGGCCAAGATCCCTGGCGGGACATGGCTTTTCGTGGCCGCCGCCGTCGCGTGGACGGTGTTCCAGTTCCAGGACTCCGTGCTCACCGGCATCGGCAGGGCGCGCTGGGTGCCGCTGGAGAACGGGCTGTTCGCGGTGGCGCGGCTGATCGTGCTCGTCGTACTGGCGCCACTGGCGGGCAGGCTGGCGGTGCTGCTGTCGTGGATCGTGCCGACGCTGCTGGCCGTCGCCGTGGTGACGGTGATCGTGCTGCGCCGCGTGCGCCCGGTCGACGAACCGGGGGAGCTGCCGGGCCGGCGCGAGATCGTGCGACTGCTCGCGCCCACCTATCCGGGCACGGTCTGCGTCGTCGTGCTGTACAACCTGACCCCGCTGATCATCCTGCACCGGTTCGGGGCGGAGGCCAACGCGGTCTTCTACGTCGTGTGGACCGCGATCAACGCTCTCGATCTCGCCGCCTCGGTGTTCGTCAACCCGCTGGTCGTGCGCATGTCCGCCGAACCAGGGCACGCCCGCTCGCTCGTCGCGGGCACCGGGCGCAAGCTGGTCCTGGTGTTCGTGCCGCTGCTCGCGGTGGGCGGGCTGCTGGCCGGGGTGATCCTGATGATCTTCGGCCCGGAGTACACCCAGGGCGCGGACCTGCTGCGGATCCTGCTCGTCGCGCAGCTGCCCCGGCTCGCGGTGCTGCTGGCCATCGCCGTGCACCTCGGGCAGGGCCGCGGCACGGGCGTGGCCGCGCTGCACGGCGTCACCGCGGCGCTCGCGGTCGTGCTGGCCCTGGTGATGCCCTCCGAGCTGGCGTTCGGGGTCGGCTTGCTGGTCGCGGAGTTCGTGCTCGCCGTCGTGGTGCTGGCCGACCTGCGCACCCGGCTGCGCGGAGCGCCGGCATGAATGCACCGACGCGGTTCCTCGGCCCGTTCGGCTCGAACCGGCCGGTGCGGCGCTATCCGGGCGCCAACCGCCCGGTCAACTACACCCCGGCGGGCACCCCCACCCGCTACATCCCCGTCGCGGGCAGCCTGCCGCCGCCGGAGGCGAAGCCGCCGCGCCGGGCGGTGGACTCGCGGCCGCCGGCCGGTGCGGGCAAGCCCGCGCTGCTGGCCGACCCGTTCTTCGGGCCGGGCCTGGCCGGTGCCGCGGTCATCCTGTGGGTGCTCGGGCTGCACCCGGTGCCGCCCTCGGCGATGGGCGGGCTCGGGCTGTTCGGCGCACTGTCCCCGCTGACGCTGCTGGCCTACCCGGTGCTGATCGCGGCCGTGGTGCTGGAACTGCTGCGCTACCAGCCGCGCAGCTGGGTGCTCACGCTGTACACGCTGGCCGGGGTGGTGTTCGTCTACGGGCTGCAGCCCGCGGTGGAACCGGAGGCCCGGCTGCCCACGGCCTGGTTGCACGCCGGTTTCGCCGAATACATCGCGAACAACGGCGACGTGCTGCGCGGCTACGACGCCCGCTTCTCGTGGGCGGGATTCTTCTCCTTCATCGCCATGCTCACCCGCGCCGCCGGGATGCCGAACGCGGTGCCGCTGCTGAACTGGGCGCCGACCGTGCTGGCCGGGCTGATGGTGCTCGGCGTGCGCGCACTGGCGGTGTCGGCGCTGGGCAACCGCCGCGCGTCCTGGATCGCGCCGTGGCTCTTCCTGGCGGGCAACTGGACCGAACAGGACTACTTCTCCCCGCAGGCCACGGCGATGGTGCTGATGCTCGCCGCGATCACGCTGACGTTCCGGCATCTCGTGCGGCCCCGGCTGACCGAACCGGTGAAGGCGCGGATGCGGGTGCGGCTGGCGCCCAGGTCCAGTCCCAAGGCGCGCCTGGTCGCGCAGGGTTCGGTCGTGCTGATCGGGCTCGGGCTCGCGCCGACCCACCAGCTCACCCCGTACGTGCTGGGCGCGCTGCTGATCCTGCTGCTGCTGTTCGGCAGGCTGTGGCCGGCGTGGCTGCCCTTCGTGGTGCTCGGCGCGGCCGTGGTGTGGTTCTCGCTGGGCGCCTCGGACTTCTGGATCGGGCAGCTGATCCCGCTGATCCTCAGCCCGCTCGGCGACGTCGGCGGATCCGTCGGGCAGGGCCTGTTCGACCGGATCTCGGGCAGCCCCGGGCACCTGATCGTGCTGCTGGTCCGGATCGCGGCCAGCGGGTTCGTCGCGGCCGTCGCGGCGATGGGCATCGTGTTCATGCGCCGCGACAAGCTCCGCTCGTGGCTGCTGCCCGCGTTGTGCGCCGCGCCGTTCGGGCTCACGCTCGCGCAGTCCTACGGCGGCGAGGTGTTCATGCGCTGCTTCCTGTTCGCGCTGCCGTTCATGGCGCTCGCGGGCGGGATCGCGCTGGAACGCGCGGTCACGAGCGCGCGGCGGCTGCGGTGGCGCAACCGCCCGTGGCGCACGGTCGGGGCGGGGGCGATCCCGCTCGTCGTGCTGACCGCGCTCACGACCATGACCGTGCTGGCGCGCGGCGGCAACGACGCCTACACCAGCGTCAGCCGCGGCGACGTCGCCGCCGCGACCTGGGCGGTCCAGCAGGCTCGTCCGCAGCAGCGGGTGGACGCGCTCGTCAACGCCGTGCCGCTGTCGTTCACCAGGGTCGGCGAGGTGCAGCAGTCGCAGGCCGACGTCTACTGCGCCGATCTCCGCGATGTCCGCGCCGCCGTCGAGTGCCTGCAGGAGAAGGGCCCCGACTATCTTGTGGTGACCGAGCCGCAGTTCGCGTACCTGTCGATCCTGCAAGGGACCCCGCCGGGCTACCGTGACGCACTGCTGCGAGGCCTGCAGGCCTCGTTGTACCGGGTCGTGTACGACCAGGACGGCTCGATGGTGCTCGGCCGGGCGAGCGCCGCCCAGCGCAATGTCCAGCCCGTGGACGAAGGGACCGGATGACACCGTGAACGCGGCCGACGTGCTGACGCTGGTCACCGCGCTGTTCGGGGTCGCGTTGCTGGCCGTGCTGATCGTGCGGACGGTGTTCAAGGAACTCGCGGTGGGACGCCGCTCGACCGATTCGGCGACCGCGCGCACGCGCCGCATCCGGCAGCTCGACCTGATCGCCGTCGGGCTCGCCGTGCTCACCGTCGCCGGCGCGATCTGGCGGATCGTAGCCGGGCTGAGCTCCGGCTGATCAGCCGAAGGTGATCGCGAACGGGGCCAGCGAAGCGCCTGGGCGCACGCTCGCGGACGCGGACAGGTTGACCGTCAGGGTCGCGTCGCCGCCCACGAAGCGCAGGAGGTCGCCGGGCACGTCCCGTTCGATCCGCACCGAGCCGGTCCGCAGCCGCGCCGCGAGCCAGGTCCACGCCCGCGTGAGGCTGGTCGGCCCGACCGGGCCCGCGGACGGATCGGACCACAACGCGGCGTAGGGCAGATCGGCGCTGGCCTGTGGTTGCCACAGCAGCATCGCCGACGCACCCGCCTCGGCGGCCCGCGCGACCGCGTCGAGTGTCGCCGCGGCACGCGCCTGATCGGTTTCCTCGACGGGGTGCGGGTAGAACTCCGACCACCAGACGGGAAGCCCGGTCTGCGCACGCACCCAGCTCGTCACGTCCGCGTAGAGCGACGAGGAGTCCCCGGGGCCGGTGGAGGCGTCGACGGCGGCGAAGTCCGCGCCGTGCTTGTGCTCGTTCCAGTACCGGAAGAACTCCAGCACCCGCGGGTCGATCCGGCCGGAGCCGACGGTGTCGAACACGACGTAGGGCCCGCCGATGCGGGCATCCGGCCGGACCCGCTTCACCGCGTCGTAGACCTGGTTGTAGAAATCGGTGAACCCCGCGGAGTCCCACGTGTTCGCCTCGGCGTCCCAGAAGCCCTTGAGCTCGTTCCACACCTGGAAGTAGCGCACCTGCGGATAGCGCTTGGCGGCCTCGGCGGCGAGCGCGGCGAAGTCGCCGTAGTGCTCCGGCGCTGGGGCCTCCTCCAGGCGGTTCCAGTCGGTGGTGCCCGGGCTGCCGCCCTTCATCCAGTCCGGCGCGCAGCACAACGTCAGCACGGGAACGCCGCCGGTGCGCGAAATCAGGTCCATCCGGGTGTCCACAGTGGACCAGTCGAACACGCCGGGGGAGGGTTCGGGGTTGAGTGCGCCCCAGCCCATGATGTGCTGGTTCTGCAGCATCGGCGCGGTGGCGAGCACGCGTTCGCCCGCGGCGCGCTGCTCGGGGGAGAGGTCGGGATCGAGGCTGTACTGGGCGTGTGTGACGCCCAGCAGCAGGTGCGCACCGGCCGGTTCACGTCCGTCAGAAGGCAACCACAACCCGATCACTGTCAGTAATACCGCTACCATCGCGACGCTCCGCACGCCGGGATGAGAAGGGGGGCGTTGCGGTGAGGCCCGAAGTCGCGGTGTGTGTCCCGGCATACCAGGCCGAACTATACCTAGCCGGAACCCTGCGCAGTGTGCTCGCGCAGAGCTTCCGCGATTTCGAACTGGTCGTGGTCGACAACGCCTCGACCGACCGGACCGCCGAGATCCTGCGCGAGTTCGACCATCCCCGGCTGCGCGTGGTGCGCAACGACCGCGTGCTGCCGCTGGCCGAGAACTGGAACAAGGCCGTCGCCGCGACGAGGGCGCCGCTGGTCAAGCTGGTGTGCGCGGACGATCTGCTGCATCCGCGGTGCCTGGAGAAGCAGTACGCGGTGCTGGCGGGCGATCCCGGGATCGCGCTCGTGTGCAGCCGCCGCACGATGATCAACGAGGAATCCCGGCCGCTGAGCCGCAATCGTGGCTTGCGCGGGCTGACCGGCAGGCATGCCAGCCAGGACGTGGTCCGCAAGATCGTCCGGCACGGCGGGAACCCGCTCGGTGAACCCGGCGGCGCACTGTTCCGGCGCGCGGATTTCGACGCCGTCGGGGGGTTCGACTCGCGATGGCGGTTCCCGATGGATCTCGACCTGTGGGTCCGGCTGCTGCAGCGCGGGGACTTCTACGGGCTCGCCGACTCGCTGGCCGCGTTCCGGATCTCGCGTGGCTCGATCTCGGCGGCGCTGGAGGACACCGGTTTCGTCGAGCAGCGCTCGCTGACCGGCGAGATGGCGGCCGCGCCACACTGGCGGGTGCGGCGGCGGGACCGGCTGGTCGGGGCGGCGAAGGCGCCGGGCGCGCGACTGCGGCGGCAGGCGCTCTTCCTGGCCGCCAGGGCGCAGGGCAGGCGCGCCGGAGCGGAAACGAACGGGTGCGAAAACTCACCCTATAGGGGGATGTAGGTTGGCCGCCGTGAAGCGTCGGGTCATTCTCCTCAGCCTGTGTGCCGTGCTGGTCGCGCTCGCCGTGGTCGCGGTGCGGCTGACCGCCGACCGGTTCAGCGGCGGCACGGAGGACCCGCCCGGCCAGGCGGCCGCCGGTGCTTCCCCCGCGCCGCCGGTGACGTCCGGGTCCACCGAGGCCGCCGTCCGCTACGGCTGGAAGAAGATCGGCGGCGAGGAGTTCGACGGCGCGAGCGTGGACACCGCGAAGTGGGACGTCTACAACGGCGACAACTCGGTCAACGAGTCCTGGAGCAAGAAGCAGTGCGCCGTCGCCGACGGCGTGCTGACCCTGACCGGCCAGGCCAACAACGCGGGTACCACGTGCGGGATCGCGTGGAAGGACGACCAGACCTTCGGCCGGTGGGAGGTGCGGGCGCGCATGCCCAAGCCGGCCGACCGCGCGTTCGCCCCGACGTTTCTGCTCTGGGGTGCCGACGACGCGAACTTCCCCGACGCCGGCGAGATCGACTTCAGCGAGACGTGGAACGCGGAGCGGACCTTCACCGACAGCTGGCTGCACGGCCCCGGCAACACCAAGGGACCGCACTTCCAGAGCGCGCCGGTCGATCTGACACAGTGGCACAACTTCGGGGTGGACTGGCAGGCGGACAAGATCACGCTGTACCTGGACGGCCAGGTGTGGGGTGTCTACGACGATCCGAAGTTCATCCCGAAGACGCCCATGCACCTGGTGCTCCAGCTGACCTTCGTCCGGAACCATCCCGGCGAGCTGGTGCAGACCACGGCGCAGGTGGACTGGGCGCGCATTTACGCGCCGTGATGATCGCCACACACTCCGCGGGAAATGGTCAAGCGCTCAACTACGTTAGCCGTGGATGAATGCCGTTCCGAGAATAGGGAGTAGCCCATGACCGCGAGCACCCTCGCCGACGCGTTGCACGTTCCCCAGGATGTCCAGGACCTGCTGTTCCGTGAGGCTCGCACGGCGAACTCGTTCAGCGACGAGCCGGTGTCCGACGAACAGCTCCAGGCGATCTACGACCTGGTGAAATGGGCGCCGACCTCGATGAACACGCAGCCGCTTCGCGCGCTGGTGGTACGCACCCCGGAGGGCAAGCAGCGCCTGCTGCCGCACATGGCCGAGGGCAACCGCGCCAAGACCGAGAGTGCCCCGGTGACCGTCGTGCTCGCCGCCGACGTCGACTTCCACGAGAACCTGCCCAAGACCTTCCCGCACAAGCCGGACGCCAAGGACCTCTTCGCCGGCGACGAGGGTTCGCGTGAGGGCTTCGCGCGGCTCAACTCGCTGCTGCAGGTCGGCTACTTCATCGTCGGCGTGCGCGCGGCGGGTCTGGCCGCGGGCCCGATGACCGGTTTCGACGCCGCGGGCGTGGATAAGGAGTTCTTCTCCGGTACCAACTGGAAGTCGCTCGTCGTCGTCAACGTCGGCAAGCCGGGGGACAACCCGTGGTTCGACCGCCTGCCGCGGCTGGACTACGACGAGGTCGTCGAGACGGTCTGAAGTCCCTGCGGAAAGCCGGTGGACCACGGCCGATAGCATCGGTGGGTAACCACTTCGTTCGAAGGAGCCCATCGTGAACCAGCCGTCGTCCGTCGTCGCCGCACCCGCTCCGAGCGTGGTGGTGCCGGCCGGGACTACGGCCGGCGCCGCCGTACGCGAGGCGGGACTGCCCACGAAGGGCGTGGACGCGATCGTCGTCGTCCGTGACGCCGAGGGCCGCCTGCGCGACCTGGCGTGGGCGCCGGAGGTCAACACCCAGGTCGAGGCCGTCGCCGCGAACACCGAGGACGGGCGCAGCGTCATCCGCCACTCGGCCGCGCACGTGCTCGCCCAGGCCGTGCAGCAGCAGTTCCCCGAGGCCAAACTCGGCATCGGCCCGCCGGTCAAGGACGGTTTCTACTACGACTTCCAGGTCGAGAAGCCGTTCACCCCGGAGGATCTGCAGGCGCTGGAAAAGCGCATGAAGCAGATCGTCAAGGGCGCGCAGCAGTTCTCCCGGCGCCGCTTCGACTCGCCCGAGCAGGCCCGCGAGGAACTGGCGGGCGAGCCGTTCAAACTGGAGCTCATCGACCTCAAGTCCGAAGTGGACACCTCCGAGGTGATGGAGGTCGGCGGCGGTGAGCTGACCATCTACGACAACCTCGACCCGCGCACCAAGGAGCGCGTGTGGAGCGATCTGTGCCGCGGCCCGCACCTGCCGACCACGAAGTTCATCCCGGCGTTCAAGCTCACCCGCGTCGCGGCGGCGTACTGGCGCGGCAACGAGAAGAACCCGCAGCTGCAGCGGATCTACGGCACCGCATGGGAGTCCCAGGAGGCGCAGGAGCACTACCTGGAGATGCTGGCCGAGGCCGAGCGGCGTGATCACCGCAAGCTCGGCGCGGAGCTGGACCTGTTCAGCTTCCCCGACGAGGTCGGCTCCGGGCTGCCGGTGTTCCATCCCAAGGGCGGCATCATCCGCCAGGAGATGGAGAACTACTCGCGGCAGCGGCACGTCGAGGCCGGTTATGACTTCGTCTACTCGCCGCACATCACCAAGGGCACGCTGTTCGAGGTCTCCGGTCACCTCGGCTGGTACCGCGACGGCATGTACCCGGCGATGCACCTCGACGCCGAGTACGACGAGGACGGCAAGGTCCGCAAACCGGGCCAGGACTACTACCTCAAGCCGATGAACTGCCCGTTCCACGACCTGATCTTCGCCTCGCGCGGCCGTTCCTACCGGGATCTGCCGATGCGGCTGTTCGAGTTCGGCACGGTCTACCGGTACGAGAAGTCCGGTGTGGTGCACGGCCTGACCCGCGCCCGCGGCTTCACCCAGGACGACGCGCACATCTTCTGCACCCAGGAGCAGGTGGTCGACGAGCTGAAGTCGCTGCTGGACTTCGTGCTGAACCTGCTGCGCGACTACGGCCTCAACGACTTCTACCTCGAACTGTCCACTCGCAACGAGGAGAAGTACGTCGGCTCGGATGAGGTGTGGGCCGACGCCACCGAGGTGCTGCGGCAGACCGCCGAGGCGTCCGGGCTTGACCTGGTGCCCGACCCCGGTGGCGCGGCGTTCTACGGGCCGAAGATCTCGGTGCAGGCCAAGGACGCGCTGGGCCGGTCGTGGCAGATGTCCACCATTCAGCTGGACTTCAACCTGCCGGAGCTGTTCAAGCTCGAATACGCCGCGGCGGATGGCACCCGCAAGCGGCCGGTGATGATCCACCGCGCGCTGTTCGGGTCGATCGAGCGGTTCTTCGGCGTGCTCACCGAGCACTACGCGGGCGCGTTCCCGGCGTGGCTCGCGCCCGTGCAGGTCGTGGGAATCCCGATCGCCGACGAGCACGTCGAGCACCTGCGTGGCGTGGAGAAAGCATTGCGCGCCAAGGGAATTCGCGTCGAGGTGGACACCAGCGACGACCGGATGCAGAAGAAGATCCGCACCCACACCACGCAGAAGGTGCCGTTCATGGTGCTGGCAGGCGGCAAGGACGTGGAGGCGGGCGCGGTGTCGTTCCGCTTCCGCGACGGCAGCCAGATCAACGGGGTGCCGGTGAGCGACGCGGTCGAGGTCATCGCCGGCTGGGTCGCCCGCCGCGAGAACACCTCGCCCTCCGCCGACAGCGTCGGGGCGGTCCTCGGGTGAAGCCGGAAGTCGTCGCCCAGGACGGTGTCGGCGTCCCGGACGCGTTGCAGCGTCTGTGGACGCCGCACCGGCTGGCCTACGTGCAGGGGCAGGGGCAGGCCGAGGGGGACGAGCCGGAGGGCTGCCCGTTCTGCCGCCTCACCGGCATGGCCGACGAGGACGCGCTGATCATCGCCCGCGGTGAGCAGGTGTGGGCGGTGCTGAACCTGTATCCGTACAACCCCGGGCACCTGATGGTCCTGCCGTACCGGCACGTCGCGGACTACACGGAACTGACGCCGGACGAAGTCAGGGAACTGGCGGAGTTCACGCAGCGCGCGATGACGGTGGTCCGGTCCGTGTCGGGGGCGCACGGGTTCAACATCGGCATGAACCAGGGCGTGATCGCGGGCGCCGGGATCGCCGCGCACCTGCACCAGCACGTGGTGCCGAGGTGGGGCGGCGACGCGAACTTCATGCCGGTGATCGGCCACACGAAGGTCCTGCCGCAGCTCCTGGGCGAAACGCGGGAGTTGCTGGCGAGCGCCTGGGGCGCCTGAGCCGTGCCCGCCGTGAGGGACCCCCTCGGAGGAGGTCCCTCACGGCAACGGGCTTCAGGCCTGCAGGCCGGCCTCGATGTCGAGCTCGATCTTGATCTTGTCGCTGACCACGGCGCCCGGGACGCCGCTGCCGACACCGAAGTCGGTGCGGCTGATCTCGGTGCTCGCCGAGATGCCGAGGACCTTGCTGCCCTCGGCCATGCCGTTGCCGAACCCGCCCAGCTCGGCGGCCAGGGTCACGGGCTTGGTGACGCCACGCAGGGTCAGCTCACCGTCGATGAAGTACTCGCCGTCCTCCTCGCGCACCGCGGTGGAGGTGAAGGTCATGGCCGGGAAGTTCTCGACGTCGAGGAAGTCGCCGCCCCGCACGTGCGCGTCGCGGTCGGCGTTGTTGGTGTCGATGCTCGCGGTGTGAATGGTCGCGGTGACCGTCGAGTCGGCGAACTTCTCCGCCGTCACGATGGTGGTCTCGACCTGGTCGAAGCGGCCGCGAACCTTCGAGACGCCCAGGTGGCGGACGGTGAAGGTCACGTCGGAGTGGGTGCCGTCGATGACCCAGGTGCCTGCGATGTAACCGGGGATCTCGGTGGTGGGCGCGCTCATGAAGCCTCTCCTTTGTTTAGCAACGCTATGGGTTGAGCTCTCAATCAGACTGTACCGAAGCTTAGTTGAAGGCTCAACCAGGGGTAAGATGTTTCGTATGTCGGGAACCCGGTGGCTCAGCGACGACGAACAGCGCGTGTGGCGCGAGTTCTCCGCAGCGATTGACATGGTGCGCGGACACGTCGAGGGCCAGCTCCAGCGTGACGCGGCGATGCCGCACACCTACTACGAGGTGCTGGTCAGGCTGTCCGAGGCGCCCGGCCGCACCCTGCGCATGAGCGAACTCGCCGACCGCAGCCGGTCCTCGCGCAGCAGGCTCTCACACGCCGTCGCGCGCCTGGAGGCCAACGGGTGGGTGCGCCGCGAGCACTGCGCGACCGACAAGCGCGGCGCGAACGCCACGCTCACGCCGGAGGGATTCGCCGCGCTCGAGGCCGCCGCGCCGGGGCACGTCGAGGCGGTGCGGGAGGCGCTGTTCGACGCGCTGACGCCGGAACAAGTGTGCCAGCTCGGCGAGATCAGCACCGCGATCCGCGAACGGCTCACCCCGCGCTGTGCGGCCGCGCTGGCCGAGCTGGAGGCCGGGGAGGCCGCGCAGGCGCGTTGATCGGCCCGTTTCCGCGCGCCGCCCCGCCGGAGGACGGGCAGGGGTCGATAGGCTGCGCTGGCACACATCTCCGACCAGCAGCCAGGTGACGTAGCCAGCGATGAGTATGCCTGCCGATTCTTACCAGCGGCCGATCTGATGTTGAACATCTTCGCGCGCGCGTCCGTCTCGCGCGCCCTTGATCCACTGGGCCACGCGCTCCTGCGGGCCGGGGTCACGCCCAACGTGATCACGGTGCTCGGCACGACGGGCGCCATCGTGTGCGCACTGGCGTTCTTCCCGGCCGGGCTGCTGCTGTGGGGCACCTTCACGGTGTGGGGTTTCGCCATGCTCGACCTGCTGGACGGCGCCATCGCCAGGGCCCGGGGGCACGGCACACCGTTCGGAGCGGCGCTGGACGCCACGTGCGACCGGCTGGTCGACGGCGCGTTGTTCTGCGGCATCGCGTGGTGGTGCTTCGTGCACGAGCACAACCTGCGGGCGGCCGCGGCGACGCTGGTCTGCCTCGTGCTGGGCCAGGTCATCTCCTACGTCAAGGCACGCGCCGAGGCGTCCGGGCTCTCCGCCGACGGCGGGCTCATCGAACGCGCGGAGCGGCTGATCATCGCGCTCGTCGGCACTGGGCTGCAGGGATTCGGCCTGCCGTACGCCGTCGAGGCCTCGCAGTGGCTGCTCGCCGTGCTGTCGGCGGTGACGCTCGGACAGCGGATGGTCGCGGTCGCCGCGTCCGCGCGGGCCAGGGAGGCGCATTCGTGAGCCGGCTGTCCCAGCGCGCGAGCGACGTCGGCTATGCCGCCGGCTGGCGCCTGGTGCGGCGGCTGCCCGCGTCGTTCGCCGGCGCGGTGTTCGGGCTGGGCGCGGACTTCGCCGTCCGCCGGAACGGGGCCGGGGTGCGGCAGCTGCGCCGCAATCTGCGACGGGTCGTGCCGCAGGCGGGCCCCGAGGAACTCGACGAGCTCGTGCGCGGCGCGATGCGCTCCTACGCCCGGTACTGGCACGAGTCGTTCCGGCTGCCGGGTATGGATCATGCGGCCGTGCAGCGGAAGGCGGACGACGGGCTGACCGGCGTCGAGAACCTCGAGGCCGCGCTCGCCGAAGGCAACGGTGCGGTCGTCGCGCTGCCGCATTCGGGCAACTGGGACGTCGCCGGGCTGTGGCTGGTCGGCTTCACCGGATCGTTCACCACGGTGGTCGAGCGGCTGAAGCCCGAATCGGTGTACCGGCGTTTCGTCGAGTACCGCGAATCGCTGGGATTCGAGATCGTGCCCGCCGACGGTGCCTCCGCCTACCGGGTGCTGCTGCAGCGGCTGCGGGAGAACAAGATCGTCTGCCTGGTCGCCGACCGTGACATCACCGGCTCGGGCGTTCCGGTGACGTTCTTCGGGGAGGGCACGAGAATGGCCGCGGGGCCGGCACGGCTCGCCGCCACCACGGGTGCCGCGCTGCTGCCGCTCGGGCTGTGGTTCACCGGGGACGGCTGGGGCATCCGCATCCATCCCCGCATCCGGGTCACCCAGCGCTCCGAGGTGCCCGCGGCCACCCAGGCGATGGCCGACATCTTCGCCGGGGACATCGCCGCGCATCCCACCGACTGGCACATGCTGCAGAAGCTGTGGACCACCGACTTCGGTGACGCCGAGGACGCCGGTGCCGAATCCGAGGAGGCGGCGGCCGGGTGAAGATCGGCATCGTCTGCCCCTACTCCTTCGATGTGCCCGGCGGGGTGCAGGGACACGTGGTGGACCTGGCCAAGGCGCTGCTGGCCCGGGGACACGAGGTGTCCGTGCTCGCACCCGCCGACGAGGACGCCGACCTGCCGGACTTCGTGCATCCGGCGGGCAAGGCGCTGGGCATCCCGTACAACGGCTCCGTCGCGCGCCTGCAGTTCGGCCCGGTGTCCTACGCGCGGGTGCGCCGCTGGCTCCGGGAGGGCAACTTCGACGTCCTGCACCTGCACGAACCGGCCGCGCCGAGCCTGTCGCTGCTCGCGCTGAAGGTCGCCGACGGGCCGATCGTCGCGACGTTTCACACCTCCACCCCGCGCTCCCGCACCCTCGCGGCGTTCCAGCCGGTGCTGCGGCCGCTGCTGGAGAAGATCACCGCGCGGATCGCGGTGTCGGCGCTCGCGCGGCGCGTGCAGGTCGAGCACGCCGGGGGCGACGCGGTGGAGATCCCCAACGGGGTCGACGCCGAGTTCTTCGCCCGGGCCCGGCCGCTGGAGGGATACCCGAGGGCGGGCGGCACGCTCGGCTTCATCGGCCGGTTCACCGAACCGCGCAAGGGCATGGACGTGCTGCTCGAAGCGGCGCGCGTGCTGCTGCCCGAGTTCCTGGACCTGGAGCTGCTCGTCGTGGGCCGCGGCGAGCCCGAGGAACTGCGGCGGATGGCCGGTCCTGGGCTGTGGCCGCACATCAGGCTGTTCGGCCAGGCCGACGACGAGCTCAAGGCGCGGGTCCTGCGCAGCGTGGACGTGTACTGCGCGCCCAACACCGGCGGCGAGAGTTTCGGCATGATCCTCACCGAGGCGATGGCGGCGGGTACCGCGGTCGCGGCCAGCGACCTCGACTCGTTCCGGCGGGTCCTCGACGACGGCACCTGCGGGCAGCTCACCGCGACCGGTGATCCGGGCTCGCTCGCCGAGGGGCTGCGCGAGCTGCTGCGCGACCCGGCCCGCCGCTCGTCGCTGGCCGCGGCGGCGGGGGAGCGTGTGGCGATGTACGACTGGCCGGTCGTGGTCACGCAGGTGCTGCGCGTGTACGAGATCGCCATCGCCGCGGACCCGCGGCGGGTGGGCACGGAGGAAGCGACGCGATGACGTGGTTCGTCGTTCTCATCGCGGTGCTGGCCGCGGTCATCGTGCTGGGCGGGCTGTTCCTCATCGCGACGGCGAACCGGCTCGACCGGCTGCACGTCCGTCTCGACGCGGGCTGGGCCGCGCTCGACGCCGCGCTGGCCAGGCGGGCCGTCGTGGCACGGGCCGTGGCCGCGGCGGCGCTGGACGGCGTCGGGGCGGCCGCGATCCGGCAGGCCGCGGACGTGGCCGAGGCCGCGCCGCGCGCGGAACGCGAGACCGCGGAGAACGAGCTGACCAAGGTGCTGGGCGCGGTCGCGCGGGCACAACTGCCGCCACGGCTCACCGACGAGCTGTCCGACGCCGAGCACCGGGTGATGATCGCGCGGCGCGTGCACAACGACGCGGTGCGCGACACGCTGACCTTGCGCCGCCGCCGCAAGGTGCGCTACTTCAAGCTCGCGGGCACCGCGCCCCAGCCGGAGTACTTCGAAATCGTCGATCCGGTGCCGTGAGTGGCAGACTCTGAGCCATGTCAGATCCCTGCGCCGTCGCCCACGGCGATGCCCCTGCCGAGACCGCCGAGCGCACGCTCGTGGCCGTCTTCGCCTCGCCGGTGGCCGACCACCTGCTCACGATCGGCGCCGGCCTCGGCTACCGTACGGCCCTCTACGATCCTGCCGAGCACGCCGAGTTGCCCGCGCTCGACGACAACACCGACGTCGTCGTCACCGACCACCACCGCGACGAGCTGGGGCCGGTACTGGCCGACGTGCTCGCGGGGCCGGTGCGCTGGGTCGGCGTGATGGGCAACCCGCGCCACCCCGGCCCGCACGTCGAGGCGCTGAAGCAGCTCGGCGTCGCGGCCGAGGACATCGACCGCGTGCACCGGCCGGTGGGGCTGAACATCGGCTCGCGGACCCCGCCCGAGATCGCGATCGCGACCCTGGCCGGGCTGATCGCCGACCGCAGCGGACGGCCGGGCGGTTTCGAGTTCTAGTGCCGCCCGTACGGCCGGCGATCCCGGTCAGCTGGCGGTTTTCACTCCTTCCGGCAGCGGATCGAAGCGCGCGTGGTGGCGGGTGAAGGTCGCCGTGCCCGAGGTGAGCGCGCGCAGTTCGTTGGCGTAGCGCAGCAGTTCCGTCGCGGGCACCTCGGCGCGGACCATGGTGCGCCCGCCCGCCGCGGATTCGGTGCCCAGCACGCGCCCGCGCCGCGAGGACAGGTCGCCGAGCACGTTGCCGAGGTGCTCGTCCGGCAGCAGCACCGACACCGCGTCGAGTGGTTCCAGCAGCAGAACGCGCCCGTTCGCCGCGGCGTCCTTGAGCGCGAGCGCCCCCGCGGTCTGGAACGCGGCGTCGGAGGAATCCACGCTGTGTGCCTTGCCGTCGACGAGCGTGACCTGCACGTCGATCATCGGATACCCCGACACGAGGCCCCTTTCCAGCTGGGCCCGCACGCCCTTCTCGACGCTCGGGATGAACTGGTTCGGGATCGCCCCGCCGACGATGCGGTCGACGAACACGAAACCCGCGCCCCGCTCCAGCGGCCGCACCTCGATGTCGCACACCGCGTACTGGCCATGGCCGCCCGACTGCTTCACGTGCCGCCCGTGGCCCTTCGCCGCTCCGGCGAACGTTTCGCGCAGCGGCACCTTCACCGGTTCGGTGTCCACTTCGGCCCCGCCCGCACGCAGCCGCGAGAGCACCACGTCGGCGTGTGCCTCGCCCATGCACCACAGCACCAGCTGGGCCGTTTCGGCGTTGCGTTCCAGCCGCAGCGTCGGATCGCCCGCCACGAGCCGGGACAGGTTGCGCGCCAGCGTGTCCTCGTCGCTGCGGTTGTGCGCGACGATCGCCACCGGCAGCAGTGGTTCGGGCATCGACCACGGTTCCATCAGCAGCGGATGGTCGGGCGAGGACACGGTGTCGCCGGTCTCCGCCGAACCGACCTTGGTCAGCGCGCACAGGTCGCCGGCCACGCAGTAGGGCACCTCGCGCAGGTTCGCGCCGAGGGGTGAGTACACGTGGGCGACGCGCTCGTCGGCGTCGTGGTCCTCGTGCCCGCGTTCGGCCAGCCCGTGCCCGGACACGTGCACCGGCCGCTCCGGCCGCAGCGTCCCGGAGAACACGCGCACCAGTGACACGCGGCCGACGTAGGAGTCCACGGCGGTCCGCACGACCTCGGCGGCCAGCGGGCCGTCGGGATCCGCGCTGATCGACTCGGACGCGCCGCCGTCGAGCGTGCTGACTTCGGGCAGCGTGTGTTCCACCGGCGACGGGAACGCCCTGGCGATGCCGTCCAGCACCTCGGCCAGCCCCACCCCGGAGGTCGCGCACACGGGGATCACCGGGTGGAACGAGCCGCGTGCGACGGCGGTCTCCAGATCGGCGATCAGGGTGGCCTCGGCGATCTCCTCGCCGCCGAGGTAGCGGTCCATGAGGGTCTCGTCCTCGCTCTCGGCGATGATGCCCTCGATCAGCTCGTTGCGTGCCTCGGTCATCCGCTCCAGATCGCCCGGATCGGGATCGGCCTGCTTCGGCGGGTAGCCCTCGGAGTAGTCGTACAGGCGCTGGGTGATCAGCCCGACCAGCCCTGCGCGATCGCCGCCCGCGGGCAGGTACAGCGGCAGGACGCCGGCGCCGAACGCCTCGCGGCAGGCGTCGATCTCACCCATCACGTCCGCGCGATGGTGGTCGGTGCGTGCGATGACCACCGCGCGCGGCATGCCCACCGCGGCGCATTCGGACCACAGCGCGCTCGTCGCGGCGTCGACGCCCTCGGCGGCGCACACCACGAACAGGGCCGCGTCCGCCGCGCGCAGGCCCGCCCGCAGTTCGCCGACGAAGTCGGCGTAGCCGGGCGTGTCGATCAGGTTGATCTTGATGTCGCCGTGCATGACGGGCGCGACCGAAAGGCCCACCGAACGCTGCTGGCGGACCGCCGCCGGGTCGTGATCGCAGACCGTGGTGCCCTCCACGACGGAACCGGCCCTGCTGACGGTGCCGGACACCGCGAGCAGGGCCTCGGTGAGGGTGGTCTTCCCGGATCCCGACGGGCCGACCAATACCACGTTGCGCACCTTGCGGGGATCGGCTACAGCGACCGCGGCCCCGGAATCCCCGTTTTTCGTTTGCTTGTCGGCCATGGCCAGGCCTCCCGGGACGTCGTTGGCTGTTTGGGAGTGTGCCTTCGATCACACACCCGTTGGCCATGCCCCGGCAACCCCGTGTCCACCGGCTGCCTGAGCCGGCGGCCGAAGTGGCCTTCCGAGATTGGGGCTTACTGGCCTGGGGAAGCGGTCCACCCGGGCCTAGACTGGAGACCGGCAAGTTCATCCCGGCCGTGAAAGGCGTCTCCCGTGTCCGAAGTTCAGTCCACTGGTTCCCCCCTGCCCGAGCGCGGCACCGCACGCGTCAAGCGCGGTATGGCGGAAATGCTCAAGGGCGGCGTGATCATGGACGTGGTCACGCCGGAGCAGGCGAAGATCGCCGAGGACGCCGGCGCCGTCGCCGTCATGGCGCTGGAGCGCGTGCCCGCCGACATCCGCGCGCAGGGCGGGGTCGCGCGCATGAGCGACCCGGACCTCATCGACGGCATCATCAACACCGTCTCCATCCCGGTCATGGCCAAGGCCCGCATCGGGCACTTCGTCGAGGCGCGGGTGCTGCAGTCGCTCGGTGTCGACTACGTCGACGAGTCCGAGGTGCTCACCCCGGCCGACTACGCCAACCACATCGACAAGTGGGCCTTCACCGTGCCGTTCGTGTGCGGGGCGACGAATCTCGGCGAGGCGCTGCGGCGCATCAACGAGGGTGCGGCGATGATCCGCTCCAAGGGTGAGGCCGGCACCGGCGACGTGTCCAACGCGACCACGCACATGCGCAAGATCCGCGCCGAGATCCGGCGGCTGACCTCGCTGCCCGAGGACGAGCTGTACGTGGCGGCCAAGGAGCTGCAGGCGCCCTACGAGCTGGTGCGCGAGGTGGCGGAGAAGGGCAAGCTGCCGGTCGTGCTGTTCACCGCCGGTGGGATCGCGACCCCGGCCGACGCGGCGATGATGATGCAGCTCGGCGCGGAGGGCGTGTTCGTCGGCTCGGGCATCTTCAAGTCGGGCGACCCGGCCAAGCGTGCCGAGGCGATCGTCAAGGCCACCACCTTCCACGACGACCCGGACGTGATCGCGAAGGTCAGCCGCGGCCTCGGCGAGGCGATGGTCGGCATCAACGTCGACGACGTGCCCGAGCCGCACCGGCTCGCCGAACGCGGCTGGTGAGTCAGGACGCGGGGTAGAGCTCGATCTCGGCCTCGTGGCCGTCGCAGCCGGCCAGCGCGGCGTCGGCGGTGACGAGCGGGACACGCAGGTGCTCGGCCAGCGCGACGTAGGCTGCGTCGTAGGCCGTGACCGAGTCCCGCAGTTGCCAGATCCTGGTGACGAGCGGCCGGTGCGGGGCGCGGTCGACGGGCAGCACGCGCAGCTGTTCGGCGACGCGGCGCGCGAGCGGCGCGGTCAGCGTGCCGGCACGCAGCTGCCCGCGCAGCGTGCCGAGGACCTCGAGGTCGAGGATCTCCGGGGCCGCCGGGTACCCGGTCAGCACCCGGCGGCGCAGCGCCGGATCGGGGTGCCGGCCGGCGAGCAGCGCGATCGCGGCGGAGGCGTCCAGCACGAACCGGGAGCTAGTCATCGCCGGTGCCGTCCCGGCCCGCGCGCACCGAGGCGACGATCAGCCCGGTGGTCAGGCGGCTGCCGTCGCGATGGCGATCGAGGTCGTCGAGGATCTCGGCCATCGTGGGGCCGCCGGCGAACTCCGCGTGCCGGCGTGCCAGGTAGGCCTCGAGCCCGAACGGCTCGTCCCGCAGCGAAACGATGTTGGTCATGGTCAGGAAGCTAGCGCCACCCACCGACAAAACGGCCGCATCGGCGAATCCGCAGCTTAGAGTGTTTGTCAAGGAGGTCCGGTGAGCAGGAAGCCAACGATCGGCGTGCTCGCACTCCAGGGTGATGTGGCCGAACATGTGGCCGCGCTGGAGCACGCGGGCGCGGCGGCCAGACCCGTCCGCAGGCAGGCCGAGCTGGCCGAGTCCGACGGGCTGGTGCTGCCCGGCGGCGAGTCCACCACGATGTCCCGGCTGCTGGAGACGTTCGAATTGCTCGAACCGCTGCGGCGGCGCATCGCCGGCGGGATGCCCGTCTACGGCTCCTGCGCCGGGATGATCCTGCTGGCCAGGCAGGTGCTCGACGGCAGGCCCGATCAGCAGCAGCTGGACGGGCTGGACGTGGTGGTGCGCCGCAACGCCTTCGGGCGGCAGGTGGATTCCTTCGAGGGCGACCTCGATTTCACCGGCCTCGACGGCGGCCCGCTACACGCCGTGTTCATCAGGGCCCCCTGGGTGGAGAAGGCCGGCGACGGGGTGGAGATACTGGCCAGAGTGCCGGACACGTCCGACGCCGGTGAGGCTGCCGCTAGGATCGTCGCGGTCCGGCAAGGAGCGGTGCTCGCCACCGCCTTCCATCCGGAGCTCACTGGCGACGAGCGGGTGCACCGGCTCTTCGTGAAGATGGTGCACGAAACGATGTGATGGAGGAGAGATGAGCGGCCACTCCAAGTGGGCGACCACTAAGCACAAGAAGGCCGCCCTCGACGCCAAGCGTGGCAAGCTGTTCGCGAGACTGATCAAGAACATCGAGGTCGCCGCGCGGACCGGCGGGGGCGACCCGGACGGCAACCCGACGCTGTACGACGCCATCCAGAAGGCGAAGAAGAACTCGGTCCCGCAGGACAACATCGAGCGCGCGCGCAAGCGTGGCGCCGGCGAGGAGGCCGGCGGCGCCGACTGGCAGAACATCACCTACGAGGGGTACGGCCCCAACGGTGTCGCGGTGCTCATCGAGTGCCTGACCGACAACCGCAACCGTGCCGCCTCCGAGGTGCGCACCGCGCTCACCCGCAACGGCGGCTCGCTCGCCGACCCGGGTTCGGTGGCGTACCTGTTCAACCGCAAGGGCGTGGTGATCATGCCCAAGAACGAACTGTCCGAGGACGACGTTCTGCTGGCGGTGCTGGACGCGGGCGCCGAGGAGGTCAACGATCTCGGGGAGAGCTTCGAGATCGTGTCCGAGGCGACCGATCTGGTGGACGTCCGCAAGGCGTTGCAGGAGGCGGGCTACGACTACGAGTCCGCGGACGCCAGCTTCCTGCCCTCGGTCAACGTGCCGCTGGACGCCGACGGCGCGAAGAAGGTCTTCAAGCTGATCGACGCGCTCGAGGACTGCGACGACGTGCAGAACGTGTATGCCAACTTCGACGTCCCGGACGAGGTGCTGGCCGAGGTCTGAGGAAGAACGTCTACGCACTGCGTTCAATTCCACGTCCCGGACGAGGTGCTGGCCGAGGTCTGAGGAAGAACGACGAGGTGCTCGCCGAGGTCTGAGGAAGACCCCGGAAACGGAAAGTCCCGGTGTGCCAAGGCATACCGGGACTTTTTGCGTGCCCGGTACTGTACGTGCGCGATCGCGTACGGCAGAATGCCCGCCGTGACGATCGAGACCGACGCGGAGACCCTCGCACCCGAAGATCACGAACTGCTCGAGTGGATCGTCGCCGAGGCGGAGCGGCGCGGCAACGCGGTCATCTCGGTTCCCGCCGACGACAAGGGTTCCGGCTTCTGCTTCACGGCCTGTGTGTGGGCGGCGCACCAGGTGCCGGAAGCCGTCGTGATCGGTCTTCCCGAACGCATGGCGCAGATCCTGCTGGACGCCTATGTGGACCGCGCGGCCACCGGCGGCCCGTTCGAGGTCGGCAAGATCTACGACGATTTCTTCGAGGGCGTGCCGGTCACCTTCGAGCACGTGCATCCCAGCCACTACGCCGAATACTTCGGCAGCGCGTTCGTCGTCTACCCCGACGGTGACTTCCCCGCGCTGCAGATCATCGTCGCCACGCCGGAGGGCAAATGGCCGTGGGACGCCGACGCGCCCGAGGGTTTCGCGCAATGGCAGCCGGTGCTGACCGAGAGCGGCCGTCCCGAGTGCTGGACACCCGGCATCGACGGTCCATAGTGGACATTCGTGCCGTCCGGCGCGTCCTGCCGGGCGGGCAGGGGTGCTACCGGTAGCCTCCGAACTGGTGTTCGGGTTGGGAGGCGATCAGGTGCGAGTGCTCGGTGTCGACCCCGGGCTGACGCGGTGCGGGCTCGGTGTGGTGGACGGCGGAAAGGGCCGTGCGGTCAGCTGCGTGGCGGTGGACGTCGTGCGTACCCCCGTGGACGCCTCGCTGGCCACCCGCCTGCTGCGCGTGTCCGAGGCCGTGGAGGAATGGCTCGACCGCTACCGGCCCGAGGCGGTGGCCGTGGAGCGGGTGTTCAGCCAGCACAACGTCCGCACCGTGATGGGCACCGCGCAGGCCGGGGGAGTGGTCGCGCTGTCGGCCGCGCGCCGCGGCCTTCCGGTCGTGTTCCACACGCCGAGCGAGGTCAAGGCCGCCGTGACGGGCTCGGGCCGCGCCGACAAGGCCCAGGTGACCGGTATGGTGACGCGGCTGCTGGGGCTCGCCGAGGCGCCGAGCCCCGCCGACGCCGCCGACGCGCTCGCGCTGGCGATCTGCCATCTGTGGCGCGAGCCGATGCGGGCGCGGCTGGCCGAGGCGGAGGCGCGCGCGGCGGAGCTGGCGAAGGCGCACAAGGCGCGGCTGGCCGCGGCGGCGAAGAAAGCGAAGGGAGCGGCGCGATGATCTCGTCGGTACGGGGGCAGGTGCTCTCGATCGGGCTCGACCACGTGGTCGTCGAGGTCGGCGGCGTCGGGCTCGCGGTGCAGGCCACGCCGGCCACACTGGCGATGCTGCGCCGCGGCGAGCAGACCATGCTGCACACCGCGCTGGTGGTGCGCGAGGATTCGCTGACCCTGTTCGGGTTCGCCGAGGCCGACGCTCGGGAGCTGTTCGGCCTGCTGCAGACGGTGTCCGGGATCGGGCCGAGGCTCGCGCTGGCGGCCCTGGCCGTACTCGACCCGGACAAGCTGCGCACCGCGCTGTCCGAAGGCAACATCACCGTGCTCACCCAGGTGCCCGGCATCGGCCGCAAGGGCGCCGAGCGGCTCACCCTCGAACTGCGGGACAAGGTCACCGCCGCCGCGCCGGGCCCGGACGCCGCGCCCGCCACCGCGGGATCGGCCGTGCGCGGCGAGGTGGTCGAGGCGCTGACCGGGCTCGGTTTCCCCGCCAAGCAGGCCGAACAGGCGGTCGAGAAGGTGCTGGCGGCAGGCGAGCAGTCGGACACCTCGTCCGTGCTGCGGGCCGCGCTGACCACCCTCGGGCGCAAGCGTTAAGGCGCGAGCATGCACGATGAGAGCGTGACCGACTTCGACGCCGATCAGCACGACGAGACGCTCTCGGCGCTGCCACAGACGGGCGAGCGTGAGGTCGAGACGACGCTGCGGCCGCGCAAGCTCGCCGAGTTCGTCGGCCAGCCGCGGGTGCGTGAGCAGCTGGAACTGGTGCTGGAGAGCGCGCGCCGGCGCGGGGTTCCGCCTGATCACGTGCTGCTGTCCGGCCCACCGGGGCTCGGCAAGACGAGCCTCGCCATGATCATCGCCGAGGAGCTGGACGCCTCGATCCGCATCACCTCGGGTCCCGCGCTCGAACGGGCCGGCGACCTCGCCGCGATGCTGTCCAACCTCGCCGAGGGCGATGTCCTGTTCATCGACGAGATCCACCGGATCGCCCGCCCCGCCGAGGAGATGCTGTACCTGGCGATGGAGGACTTCCGGGTCGACGTCGTCGTCGGCAAGGGGCCCGGCGCCACCAGCATCCCGCTGGAGATCGCGCCGTTCACGCTGGTCGGGGCCACCACCCGGTCCGGTGCGCTGACCGGGCCGCTGCGCGACCGCTTCGGCTTCACCGGCCAGATGGAGTTCTACGGCGACGACGAGCTGGACCTGGTGGTCACGCGCGCGGCGACGATCCTCGGCATCGCGATCGACCCCGAGGGCAGCGCGGAGATCGCGCGGCGCTCGCGCGGCACACCCCGGATCGCGAACCGGCTGCTGCGCCGCGTCCGGGACTACGCCGAGGTGCGCGCGGACGGCCGGATCACGCTGGAGGTGACGCGCGCGGCGCTCGAGGTCTACGACGTGGACGAGCTGGGCCTGGACCGGCTCGACCGCGCGGTGCTTTCGGCGCTGGTCAACTCCTTCGGCGGGGGACCGGTCGGGGTGTCCACGCTCGCGGTGGCTGTCGGTGAGGAGCCGACTACGGTGGAGGAGGTGTGCGAGCCGTACCTGGTGAGGGCAGGTATGCTCGCGCGGACTCCACGAGGACGAGTGGCCACCGCGACCGCGTGGGAGCATCTGGGCCTGCGACCGCCCGCGGATTACGGCCGTTCGGAGCAATCGAGTCTGTTCGATTGAAGCCGGGTGCTGAGCTTTGCGGTAGCACCTGGCACACTCGATAGAGTACATCCGGACAAATAGGCGCGCGCGCCGCGTGTGCCGAATGGAGAATCATGAATCAGCTTTTCCTGCCGTTGCTCCTCATGCTGGTCGTGGCGATCCCGCTGATCATGGGGACACGCAAGCAGAAGCGTGCCGCGCAGGAGCAGCAGAAGCTGCTGGGCAGCCTCACCGAGGGTGACCGCGTGATGACCACCTCGGGCCTGTACGGCACCGTGGCCGACGCGAGCGGCGACACCACGATCGACATCGAGATCGCGCCCGGCTTGGTGACCACCTGGCTGCGGCAGGCGGTGCGCGAGAAGGTCGCGCCGCAGGTGGACGACCTCGAGGCCGAGGAGACCGAGGACGAGGCGGTCACCACGGCCGAGCCGGTGGTGGACAAGGCCGAGGACGAGGCCTCCGGGCCGCAGGTCGCACCGCCGCTCGAGCACAAGCCGAGCAAGTAAGCCCCGTAACCTATTTGCCCTGCACAGGGGCGGAAAACGGGCTCTGAGGCCGGTTGCCTAGGCTGCACCCCGGCGTCACCGATCTGACGCCGGGGGCAACGCTGCGTTCACGGGCAGGGGAGTAAGGTCCGGGATCTGTCAGCGGGGCACCAGTCCAAGACCCATTCCCGAGGAGAACGACCACAGTGGCACCACCCGCCGGGCGGATCCGTCCAGGCCGCTATCTCGGCTTTTTCGTACTGATCGTGGTCGTGCTCTACGCGCTGGTGTTCTTCACCGGCGGCGGGAAGCCGACGCCGAAACTGGGCATCGACCTGCAGGGCGGCACCCGGGTCACGCTGACCGCGCGCACCCCGGACGGATCGGCGCCGTCGAAGGACTCGCTCAACCAGGCGCGCCAGATCATCGAGCGCCGCGTCAACGGCATCGGCGTGAGTGGCACCGAGGTCATCCTCGACGGCAACAACATCGTGATCACGGTGCCCGGCGCGCAGGGCGACCAGGCCAAGAAGCTGGGGCAGACCGCCAAGCTGGGCATCCGCAAGGTGCTCGACGCGCAGCAGGCGACCGCGCCGCCGGCCGCGCCGCCGCCGGGAACCGCCGCCGAGCAGTCGGCGCAGGCGATCCAGCAGGCCAAGGCGACCCGGCAGGATCCGGCGCTGGTGACCGGCAGCGGGGACGGCCTCGCCCCGGCGGCCACCGCGCAGCAGGCGCTGTCGGCGTTCACCTGCTCCACCCAGGATCCGTTGCAGGGCAACGACGATCCGAACCTTCCGTTGCTGGCGTGCAGCCAGGACGGGGCGCAGAAGTACCTGCTCGGCCCCGTGTTCCTGCAGGGCACCGAGATCGACAACGCGGTGTCCTCGCCGCCCGCGCAGGGCAAGGCGGGCTGGACCGTGGACCTGACGTTCAAGTCCGGCGGCCGGTCGACCTGGGCCGACTTCACCACCAAGAACATCAACCAGCAGGCCGCCTTCGTGCTCGACACGCAGGTGGTGTCCGCGCCGACCGTGCAGAACGCGATCGTCGACGGCAACACCCAGATCAGCGGCCAGTTCACCCAGCAGCAGACCAAGGATCTCGCCGACATCCTTAAATACGGCTCGCTGCCGCTGTCGTTCACGTCCTCCGACGCCACCACGGTGTCCGCCACGCTGGGTCTGGCCTCCCTGGAGGCCGGACTGATCGCCGGCGGTGTCGGACTGGCGCTGGTGTTCGTCTACTGCCTGTTCTACTACCGCCTGCTCGGCGCGCTCACCATCGTGTCGCTCGCGCTGTCCGGCGTCGTCGTCTACGGGGTGCTGGTGCTGCTGGGGCGGTGGATCGGGTTCACCCTCGACCTCGCCGGTGTCGCCGGGTTCATCATCTCGATCGGTGTCACCGCGGACTCGTTCGTCGTGTTCTTCGAACGGCTGAAGGACGAGATACGCGAGGGCAGAACGTTCCGGTCCGCGGTGCCGCGCGGCTGGGTACGGGCGCGGCGCACGATCCTCGCCTCCGACGCGGTCATGTTCCTGGCCTCCGCGGTGCTCTACGCGATCGCGGTCGGCGACGTCCAGGGCTTCGCGTTCACCCTCGGTATGTCCACCGTGCTCGACCTGGTCGTGGTGTTCCTGGTGACGCATCCGCTGGTGGTGCTCGCGACGCGGTCGAAGTCCCTGTCCAACCCGAAGCTCACCGGCCTCGGCGGCGTGCAGACGCTCGCCACGCAGCGCCGGGCCAGCCGTAAAGCCGCCGCCGCGGCCGCGAAGGAGGCGTGAGGTGGCCAGCACTGAGCAGAGCACGCCTGCCGCGAAGAAGAAGGAAAGCGTCTTCCACCGGCTCTACGTGGGCACGGGCGCGTTCGACATCGTCGGCAAGCGCAAGCGGTGGTACGTCTTCTTCGGCGCACTGGTGCTGGTGTGCCTGTTGTCGATCGGGATCCGCGGCTTCAACCTCGGCATCGAGTTCGAGGGCGGCACGCTGATCCAGTTGCCCGCCAAGGGCACGCACGGCGTGATCACCGTCGACGAGGCGAAGCGCTCGTTCTCCGATGCGCTGAACCAGCAGCCCTCCTCGGCGCAGTCGGTCGGCGTCGGTGCCGCGGCCACGATCCAGCTGCGGTCGGAGACGCTGACCGCGGACCAGGTCGGCAAGGTCAAGCAGTCGCTGTTCACCGAGTTGCAGCCGGTCGGCTCGAACGGCCAGGCCAGCGAGCAGGTCATCAGCGACAGCGCGGTGAGCGCGTCGTGGGGTGGCGAGATCTCCCGGCAGGCGCTGATCGCCCTCGCGGTGTTCATGGTGCTGGTGACGGTGTTCCTGTCGATCTACTTCGAACGCTGGATGGCGGTCTCGGCACTCGTCGCGCTGGTACACGACATCGTGGTCACCGCGGGCATCTACTCGCTCGTGGGCTTCGAGGTCACTCCGGCGACGGTGATCGGCCTGCTCACCATTCTCGGGTTCTCCCTGTACGACACCGTGGTGGTGTTCG
Source organism: Amycolatopsis acididurans (assembly GCF_012328925.1). Taxonomy (GTDB): domain Bacteria; phylum Actinomycetota; class Actinomycetes; order Mycobacteriales; family Pseudonocardiaceae; genus Amycolatopsis_E; species Amycolatopsis_E acididurans. The sequence goes on along the minus strand of NZ_JAAXLS010000003.1, from coordinate 251,757 downwards.
ACAAGGTCAAGGAGAACACGCGCGGGCTGCTCGGGCTGACCAGGCGGACCTACGCCGAAGCCGCGAACCTCGCGCTGAACCAGACGCTGATGCGCTCGATCAACACCGCGATCATCGCGTTGCTGCCGGTGCTGGGCCTGCTGGTCGTCGGCTACATCCTGCTCGGCGCGGGCACCCTGCAGGATCTCGCGCTCGTGCAGCTCACCGGCATGCTCGCTGGCGTGCTGTCCTCGCTGGGCCTGGCCACGCCGCTGCTGGTCGACTTCAAGATGCGCAACCCGAAGTACAAGGAGCAGGCCGCCCGGGTGATGGCCCGGCGTGCCCGCCGCGCGAGCGAGCAGGAGAAGGCCGAGGCCGAGGAGCACTTCGACGCGAGCGACGACGAGGAGCTGGAAGCCGAGCTGCGCAAGGAAAAGGCGTACGCGGCGGCGGCCAGTGTCCCGGCGCGCACCCCGAAGTCGGCGCCGCGCTCGCCACGGCGCGGAAGGCCCTCGGGCAAGCGGAAGCGCTGAGGCGTGAATCTGGACGAGGCGCTCGGCCTGATCGCCGAGATCCCGGACTTTCCGGAACCGGGCGTGCTGTTCCGTGACCTGTCGCCGTTGTTCGCGCACGGTCCCGGCTTCGCGGCCGTGACCGACGCGCTGGCCGGGACGGTCGAGCCCGACGTGGAGCTGCTGGCGGCGGTCGAGGCGCGGGGGTTCATGCTCGCCGCCGCCGTCGGCTACGCGCGCGGGCTGGGCGTGGTGCTGGTGCGCAAACCCGGCAAACTGCCCTCGGTGGCCGGGCGGGTGGACTACGCGCTGGAGTACGGCACGGCCACGCTCGAACTGCCGGAGAACGTCGTGCGCACCGGCGCGCGGGTCGCGGTCGTGGACGACGTGCTGGCCACCGGCGGCACCGTCAACGCGGCGTGCACGCTGCTGGAGAACGCCGGGGGTGTGGTCTCCGGCGTGTCCGTGGTGCTGGAGCTGGCCGCGCTGGACGGCCGGGCCGCGCTCGGCGGGCGGAAGGTGTCCTCCCTGCAGGTGGTGTGAAGCACAGCCGGTACACCGCCTGTCGGCCTACGCGCGTTACGCTTGATGTTCCAGGTACGGCACGCGCGATGAGCAGGAGGTGGGGGTGAGCCAGGAGCTGGATTCAGCGGCGCCCCACGACAACGCGTTGACGCATCAAGGCGTCACCAGGGCGCCCTCGGCCACCCGCCGCGTGCGTGCCCGGCTGGCGCGGCGCATCACGGCGCAGCGTGCCGCCTCGGTCAAGCAGGTGCTCGAACCGCTGGCCGCGATCCACCGCGAGCTGCACCCCGGTGCCGACCTGAGCCTGTTGCAGCGCGCCTACGACGTGGCCGAGGAGCTGCACCGCGACCAGCGGCGCAAGTCCGGCGACCCCTACATCACCCACCCGCTCGCGGTCGCCACCATCCTGGCCGAGCTGGGCATGGACACCGTGACGCTGGTGGCGGCGCTGCTGCACGACACGGTGGAGGACACCGGCTACTCGCTGGAGCAGCTGGCGGAGGACTTCGGGGACAAGGTCGCCCAGCTCGTCGACGGCGTGACCAAGCTGGACAAGGTCAAGCTGGGCACCGCGGCCGAGGCCGAGACCATCCGCAAGATGGTCATCGCGATGGCCCGCGATCCGCGCGTGCTGGTCATCAAGCTCGCCGACCGGCTGCACAACATGCGCACCATGCGGTTCCTGCCGCCGGAGAAGCAGGCCCGCAAGGCGAAGGAGACGCTGGAGGTCCTCGCGCCGCTCGCGCACCGGCTCGGCATGGCCACGGTGAAATGGGAGCTGGAGGACCTCGCGTTCGCGATCCTGCAGCCCAAGAAGTACGACGAGATCGTGCGCCTGGTCGCCGACCGCGCCCCCTCGCGTGACATCTACCTGCGCAAGGTGATCGACGAGCTGACCACGAGCCTGGGCAACTCACGGATCACCGCGAAGGTCGAGGGCAGGCCCAAGCACTACTACTCGATCCACCAGAAGATGATCGTGCGCGGCCGCGATCTCGACGACATCCACGACCTGGTGGGCGTGCGCATCCTGGTCGAGGACGTGCGCGACTGCTACGCGGCCATGGGCGTCGTGCACGCGCTGTGGCAGCCGATGCCCGGCCGGTTCAAGGACTACATCGCCCAGCCCCGCTTCGGCGTGTACCAGTCGCTGCACACCACCGTGATCGGGCCGGACGGCAAGCCGCTCGAGGTGCAGATCCGCACCTACGAGATGCACCACACCGCCGAGTACGGCATCGCGGCGCACTGGCGCTACAAGGAGACCAAGGGCACCCACAAGGGCACCGCCGTCGACGTCGACGAGATGGCGTGGATGCGGCAGCTGCTCGACTGGCAGCGTGAGGCCGCCGACCCCGGCGAGTTCCTCGATTCGCTGCGCTACGAGCTCGCGGCCCGCGAGATCTTCGTGTTCACGCCCAAGGGTGACGTGGTCACCCTGCCGGTCGGCGGTACACCGGTCGACTTCGCCTACGCCGTGCACACCGAGGTCGGGCACCGCTGCATCGGTGCGCGCGTCAACGGCAGGCTGGTCGCGCTGGAGCGCAAGCTCGAGAACGGCGACGTGGTCGAGATCTTCACGTCCAAGGCGGAGAACGCCGGACCGAGCCGCGACTGGCTGCAGTTCGCGCGCTCGCCCAAGGCCCGCGCGAAGATCCGGCAGTGGTTCGCCAAGGAACGCCGCGACGAGGCGATCGAGGCGGGCAAGGACGCGATCACCAAGGAGATCCGCAAGGTCGGCCTTCCCATGCAGCGGCTGGTGTCCGCCGAGTCCATGGGCGCGCTGGCCGCCGAGCTGCGGCACCCGGACATCAGCTCGCTGTACGCGGCCGTCGGCGAGGGCCACACCAGCGCGAAGCACGTCGTGCAGCGGCTGGTCGCGCTGATCGGCGGCGTCGAGGAGGCCGAGGAGGAGCTGGCCGCACGGTCCACGCCGTCCACCGTGACGCGGCGGCGCGGCGCGGGCGACGTCGGCGTGATCGTCAAGGGCGCGAGCGACGTGTGGGCCAAGCTGGCGCGCTGCTGCACCCCGGTGCCGGGCGACGAGATCCTCGGTTTCGTCACGCGCGGCGGTGGCGTGAGCGTGCACCGCACCGACTGCACCAACGCCGAAGACCTGCGCAAGCAGCCGGAGCGGCTGGTCGAGGTCGAGTGGGCGCCGTCGGAGAACTCGGTGTTCCTGGTGTCCATCCAGGTCGAGGCCCTGGACCGGCACCGGCTGCTCTCGGACGTGACGAAGGTGCTGGCCGACGAGAAGGTCAACATCCTGTCCGCGTCGGTGACCACGTCGCGGGACCGGGTCGCGGTCAGCCGGTTCGCCTTCGAGATGGGCGACCCCAAGCACCTCGGCCACGTGCTCAAGGTCGTCCGCGGCGTCGAGGGCGTCTACGACGTGTACCGAGTCACGTCTGCCTCGTAGCCGCGGCGGCTAGGGTCGTCCCATGGTCGATGGGCTGGAGTTCACGCGGGACGGCGAGATCGGGCTGCTGACGTTCGCGCGGCCGGAGAAGAAGAACGCGATCACGCACGGCATGTGGTCGGCGATCCCGGACGTCGTGACCGAGGTGGAGGCCGATCCCGCGCTCAAGGTCCTCGTGCTCACCGGTGCGGGCACGGACTTCTCGGCGGGTGCGGACATCAGCGAGTTCGGCCGGCTGCGGTCCTCGGCCGAAGGCGCCGCCGCCTACGACAAGGTCGTCGAGAACGCCGTGCGTGCCCTGTCCGGGATGCGCAAGCCCAGCATCGCCAAGATCCGCGGCAACTGCATCGGCGGCGGCTGCCAGATCTCGGTCGCGTGCGACTTCCGCTTCGCCGAGCACGGCGCGCGGTTCGGCATCACTCCGGCGAAGCTCGGCATCGTCTACGGGTTTCTGTCCACCCGGCAGCTCGTCTCGCTCATCGGTCCCGCGCACGCCCGGTACTTCCTGCTCTCGGGCCTGCTGATCGACTCCACCCGCGCGCGCGAGATCGGTCTGCTCAACGACGCGTTCGAACCGGGAACGTTCGAGCAGGAGGTCACCGCGTTCGCCGAGACCCTGTGCGCCCGCTCGCAGGCCTCGGTGCGCGGGATGAACCGCGTGATCGAGAAGATCGTGGCGGGCCAGCAGGACAGCGACGCGGAGTTCGACGCGATCTGGTCCGACGCCCTGCACGGCGACGACTACGCCGAAGGTGTGGCCGCCTTCCTGGCGCGCCGCACGCCGAAGTTCACCTACCGCTGAGGCCCGCCACGGCCTGCGGTCAGGAGATCGTGGCGCCGGTGAACTTGACCGGGGTCTTCGGCGCGCCGGTGCCGTCCTGGGCCTGGCTCTGCGCCGCCGACGCCGGGTCCACGCCGTCGCGGGCCACCTTGTCCAGCACCTGCAGGCCGGCGTCGGAGATGGAGCCGAACACGGTGTAGTCCGGGCTGAGCTGGGCGTCGCCGTAGACCATGAAGAACTGGCTGCCGCCGCTGTTGGGCTGGGACGTCTTGGCCATCGCCAGGATGCCGCGGCCGTAGGTCAGCTGCGGGAAGTTCTCGTCCGGAATGGTGTAGCCGGGGCCGCCCATGCCCGAGCCCGTCGGGTCGCCGCACTGCAGCATCTGCAGGCCCTCGGTGCCCAGCCGGTGGCACGAGGTGTCGGTGTAGAAGTTCTGGTTGATCAGGTTCAGGAAGCTGTTCACGGTGCACGGCGCGAGCGCGCGGTCCAGGGTCAGCGGCATGTCGCCCACCGAGGAGTGCAGGGTGACGTTGACGGTGCCGGTGGAGGGCACGTTCTTGCCGTTGGGCGCCTTGGCCGCCTTGCCGGCCTGCTGCGTCGTGGAGGCGGGGTAGTCGCACGTCGTGGGATTGGGCAGCGGCGTCGGGCGCGCGGCCTCAGTGACCCGCTGGGTGGGGATCTGAACCTGGCTGGTCGGCGCGGTGCTGGGCGGCGCGGCGTTGTTCGACGATCCGCCGTCGAAGGTCGTGAAGAAGACCACCAGGCCGGCGACGACCACGACCGCGCCCACGGTCACGCCAACGCCGACGATCTTGCGCCGTCGCGCCCGCTCGGCACGGCGAACGAGCTGCCGTTCGAGTTTGCGCTTCGCCGCCTCACGACGCTGCTGGTTGGTCGCCACCTGCACTCCAGAATCCACTCGACGTCACCGTTCGGGTGGCGGCAGTCTATGGGCACAGCCTGTGAGAACCCTGTAGAGGTCCGGTTAGGGTGGGCGCGCCGGATCAACGGGAGGTGAGTTTGGTGCTCGTCGTCGGGTTCGCGGCAGGCCCGTTGCGGACCAACTGCTACCTTCTGGCCACCGGCACCGACACCCGGTGCGTGGTCGTCGATCCCGGCCAGGATGCTCGCGAAGGAGTGCGGAAAGCGTTGCGGGAGCACGGTTTGACGCCTGAGGGGGTGCTCGCCACCCACGGCCACGCCGATCACGTCGCCTCCGCGGCGGAACTGGCGGCCGAGCACGGGGTGGCCGTCTGGATCCATCCCGGCGACCGCGAGCTGCTGGACGCGTCCGCGCGTGATCTCGCCGACGGCGACACGCTGGAGCTGGCAGGTCTGGACATCGCGGTGGACCACACTCCGGGACACACGCCGGGGTCGGTGATCTTCCGGCTCCGCACCGCCGAGGGCGGGCGGATCGCGCTCACCGGTGACACGCTGTTCGCCGGTTCGATCGGCCGCGGCGACCAGCGCGTGCTCGCGGAGTCGTTACGGGGCAAGCTGCTGACGCTGCCCGACGACACCGTGGTGCTGCCGGGACACGGCCAGGCGAGCACGATCGGCCGCGAGCGGGCGGGCAATCCACTGCTGGCCGGGATGAGCGCGCGGTGAGCGAACCGAATCCGGCGCGCGAGCCCGAGCGGCTGCCGCTGCATCAGGAGAACGCGGCCCTGCGCCGCCGTCGTCTCGTGTCCGGGCTGATCGGTGCCGTGCTGTTCGCGGCGGCATTCGGCGGGATCGCGGGGCTGATCGGCGGCCGGATCGCGGGGCTGGTGGTCGCGGCCGTGGTGGCGCTCCCGCTGTTCTACGTCGTGCTCTACAACGTCCGGCGCAGGCTGTGGCTGGAGGGCGACAAGGTGCTGGTGCGCACGTGGCGCACCCGGCCGGTCAGCATCACCGGGGCCGACCGGATCGACCTGCTCGTCACCGACCTGCGCGGCATGCGCACGGTGAGCCTGCTGCTGGGCACCGGGCAACACCGGCGCCGGCGGGTCAAGATCGACCTCGCCGTCTACGCCGGTACCGGCGGGCGCGAACTGGGTGTGCTGGCGCTGCGGCGGCTGGCCAACGCGCTGATGAACAACATCGAGGCCAACGGCATGGTGTTCTCGGAACTGCTGGTGGCGCAGCTGAAGTCCGAGGCGCGGGGCGATGGCGCACCCGACCGCCCGCTCTACCGGCTCGCGTCGGCGGCGCCCTCGGGCAAGCTCGCGCAGCGGTTCACGATGGACGCGGTGAGCCGCTTCGTCGCTCATCTCGACTAGCCACCCGGCCGTTGTCCGCGGGCCGGGAGGCCACGACGCGGCGTTCGATCTCGGCCAGCTGCCCGCGGATCTGCTCGAGCTGGTAGATCACCTCGGGCAGCTCCTGCGCGGCGAAGGTCGCCAGCCGCTCGATCTGCTTGACCGCGTCACGCATCTCGGCGAGCACCACGGTCAGCCGGGGCACGCCGCGCACCGCGTTCGTCGTGGTGCGAGCGGCGCGGGACAGGCGTCGTGCAAGTCCGCAGTCCATCGCAGGCCCCTCTCTGCTCGCTGCGGGCCTTCCTACCCCACCTTCCGGGTGATCACCACACCGGGTTCGCGGCCTGTGACCGCTGTTTACTGCTGTGACGCCTGAGGTTTCTGCTGGCCGGCGATGAGTGCGGCGAGCACGGTCGTGACGGGTACCGCCGCGACGATGCCGACGCTGCCCGCCAGCGTCCGCACGATCTCCTGCGCGATGTCCTGCGAGCCGAGGATCGCGCCGAGCCCGACCCCGGAGATCGAGGAGTACAGCATCACCGGCAGCGCCGCGCCGGCGTAGGCCATGACGAGCGTGTTGACCGCCGAACCCACGTGGTCGCGCCCGATCCGCAGGCCCGCGCTGTAGAGCTCCCGCCAGTTCAGCGCCGGGTTGGCGCGGCGCAGCTCCCACACGGCGCTGGTCTGGGTGACGGTGACGTCGTCGAGCACGCCGAGCGCGCCGATCACGATCCCCGCCAGCAGCAGCCCGCGTGCGTCGATGCCGTGCCCGAGCGAGCCGATGAGCGTCGAGGTGCTGTCGTCCAGGCCGGTGAGCGACGCGGCCGCGGAGAAGATCACCGACAGCACGCCGATCAGCGCGAGACTGACGATCGTGCCCAGTACCGCGACCGAGGTCCGCGCGGACAGGCCGTGCGTGAGGTAGAGCGCGATGAACATGATGATGCCCGCGCCCACGATCGCGACCAGCAGCGGGTTCTGCCCGCCGAGGATCGCGGGCAGCACGAACAGCACGAGCACGACGAAGCTGAGTACCAGCGCGCCGAGCGCGGCGAGGCCCTGCCAGCGGCCGAGCACGACGACGGCGATCGCGAACAGCCCCGCGAGCACGGCCAGCGGCAGGCCGCGCTGGAAGTCGACGAGCTGGTAGGAGCTGGGATCGTGGGCGTCGCCGCCGTTGTAGCTGAGCACGACGTCGTCCCTGGCGGCGAACCTGGGTGTGCTGGGCTCGATGGGGACGATGAGCTGGACGGCCGAGCCGGCGGCCGGCCCGTCGGTGAGCGCGACGTTCACGGTCAGGCACGGTTTCTCGGTGGTGCCGGGCTGGTCACCCACGTGTACCTGGCCGGGCGCGAGGCACGGGCCGCTGATCGCGGTGGTGATGGTGCCGTGCACCGGGGTGCCGGACTGGTAGGTGCTGGTGGGTTTCGCGGTGCCCCACGGGTAGAGCACGAAGGCGGCGACCACGGTGGCGAGCGCGAGCGGGGCGAGCAGCCAGATCAGCAGCAGCCGGACGCGCCGTGACGCCGGTGCCGCCGGCCCGTGCGCGTGTCCATGGCCGTGACCGGCGTCGGCATCGCGGCGGTGGGTCTTCGCCACGCCGCCCGGCCGCGCGGTCGCCGGTTCGTGCCGCGGCACCGTCCCGGCTTTGGCCGGTTCGCGGTCCGACCGGGCCTTGGCCGGTGCCTCTCGTCGCGCGCGAGCGGGCCGTGCGGCGCCCGCTTCGCGCCGTACCGGCTGCTGCGCGCCCGGCTCGCCGGCGAACCAGTCGTAGCCCGTGGCGTCGCCTGGGGAGCCGGAAGCGGGCGGGATCCGGCGGATCGGGCCGGTGTCGGCTTCGGCGAGGTCGTCGTGTGGCACCGGGTCATCGTGCACAGTCGCGCCGGTCGCGGCGCGCCCGGGTCGAGGTGTGCGATTTTCTTCCCGGAACCGGCGTAACGCGGGGCCATCCCGGACGTCTGGTCTGTGACAGCCTCGCAAACAGGAGGATCGCCATGGCCCCCGGCGTCGTGGAGCACCACCAGTTCGTGACCCTCAACGGGTGCGGCACGCCCGTGTTCTCCCGTTGGTCCTATGTGGCCGGCGATCCCTTCGCGGTGTCGCTGTCCTTTCGCGCCGAGCAGGGCGTCTGGATCGAGTGGGTGTTCGCGCGGGATCTGCTGCTGCTCGGGTTGACCGAGCCCGCGGGACGCGGCGATGTGCGGGTGCGTCCCGATCTGTCCCTCGAACAGGACGTGTTCGTGCTCGAACTGGAGTCGCCCGACGGCTACGCGGTGGTCGAGATGCGGCGTGAGGACGTGGAGTCCTTCCTCGACGCGACCGATCAGCTCGTGCCGGTGGGCGCCGAAAGCGAACTGGTCGACGTCGACGGGGTCATCGCGGCGATCATCGGGGTGTGAGTTCACCGGGAGGCGGATCCCCGTTCACCCCGGCATGATCAGCTTTGCGCGGAGCAGAGCCGATCGAAGGGGCCGCGATGAGGATCTTCCGTCGTTGCGCCGCGCTGGCCGCGGCATTGACCCTGCTGGTGGCGCCCGTGGCCGCGGCGAGCACCGGCCCGGCCGTGAGCTACCGGTCCTACACCGTCCAGACGGCGCACGGCCCCGCCGTCGTCCACCTCGTGACCGTCGATCTGCGGCGCGCGGACCTGGGGCTGCTGCACCCGCAGGACATCGCCGAGCGCGCGACCGTGTCCGCGATGACCACCGCCCAGCACGCGGTGGCCGGGGTCAACGGCGACTTCTTCAACATCAGCGACGCCCATCCCGGGATCACGCCCACCGGTTCCTCGGTGGGGCCGGAGATCGCCGACGGGCACGACCTCAAGTTCGCGGTGCCCGACGGGCAGCGCTTCGGCCCCGGCATGCCGCCCGGGGCGAGCACCAAGATCGTGTTCGGCATGGGGGAGGACCGCCGGGCGCGCGTGTCCAGCCTGGAGCTGACCGGTGCCATCCGTTCCGCCAAGGGCGTTTTCGACGTCGAGGGGCTCAACCAGTACGCGCTGCCGGTAGACGGGATCGGCGTCTACACCCACGACTGGGGCGAGGTCTCGCGGGCGCGGGCGGCGTGTGGCACCGACACCGACCGCGAGGCCGCGTGCACGACCGCGACCGAGGAGGTCGTGGTGCGCGACGGCGTGGTGACCACGGAGTCGGGAACGCCGGGCGCGGGCGAAATCCCGCCGGGCACCGTGGTGCTGGTCGGCCGGGAGAAGGGTGCCGGCGAACTGAAGGCACTCGACCCCGGCGACCACGTCAGCGTGGGCAGCAGGCTGCGAGAAGCGAAGGTGCCGCCGTTCGAGTTCGCCGTCGGCGGCTTCCCGATCCTGGCCGGTGGGCAGCCACTGTCCGGTTTGGACGCCACCACGGTCGCGCCGCGCACCGCCGCCGGTGCGAGCGCGGACGGCCGCACGGCCTACCTGCTCACGGTGGACGGCCGGACCACGGCCAGCACCGGGATGAGCGTGGCCGAGGTGGCCGCGCAGCTGCGCTCGCTGGGCGCGGCGTCCGGGGTGAACCTCGACGGCGGCGGCTCGAGCGCGCTCGCGTTCGCCGATCCCGGCCAGATGCCGACCGTGCGCAACTCCCCGTCCGACGGCATCGAACGCGCGGTCGCCAACGGGGTCGGGGCGTTCAGCCGCTGACGGAGCAGGCGCTTCCGCCGCACGTCCCGGTACCGCCGGAGCACGGCCGGGAAGCCCGCGCGAGCACGGGTTCGGCAGCACTCGGGTGCCGATCTCGGCTCAGCCCCGCGCGTCGAGGTAGGCCGGGTCGGGCGCCGGGAGCGGGATGTCCGGCCGGTTGCCGAGGATCGTGGTGAAGGCGCGGAAGTACGGCGGTGCCGCGACCGTGCCACCGAACGCGCCGTTACCACAGTTGCCGAGGTGCACCGGGGTGCCGGGGCAGATCTCCTGCGGGGTCCGGCCGTCGGCGAACACCAGCGAGGACACGGCGTAGTCGTCGACGCCGCCGACGAAGGCGACCGATTCGCTCTCCTGCGTCGTACCGGTCTTGCCGATGTCGGCGTGGTGCCAGCCCGCGGCCTTGGCCGCGGTCGCCGAGGTACCGGACACGGTGTCCTGGCTCAGGCCCGCCTCCAGCGTGTTCGCGATCGCGGGGGAGACGGCCTGCTCGCACGCCTGCTGCTTGACCGGCACCGGCGCCCCGTACCGGTCGGTGACCGACAGGATCGGGTTGGGCGGGCACCACGTCCCGCCGCTCATCAGCGTCGCGGACACGTTGGCCATCTCCAGCGGGCTGACCGGGCTGTCGCCGAGGGTGAAGGAGAGCTTGTCCTGGAAGTACTGCGACTGTGGCTGGCTGTACTGCGTGTTGCTCGACGACGGGTCGGGCGTGGCCCCGGCGTCGTTGGTGTTCAGCGAGTACCGCAGGCCCAGCCGCCGCGCCATGTCGAGCACCGCGGGCATCCCGACCCTCGACTCCAGTCCCACGAAGGCCACGTTCGGCGACAGCGCCAGCCCGTCCCGCAGCGAGATCGGGTTGCTGTAGTGCCCGTCGTTGCGCACCGGGTAACAGCTGGTGTACTGGTTCGCGTTGGGCGGGGTGAAGCAGTCGCCGTCCGGGTTGGGCAGCGGGGTGTTCAGCCCGGCCTTGCCGGTCTCCATCGCCGCCGCCGAGGTGAAGATCTTGAACGACGAGCCCGCCCCGAACACGTCGGAGGCGTTGGCGACCATGTCGGTGGACGTCTCACCCTTGGCCGGATCGGTGCCGTAGTTGCGGTTGGCGACCATCGCGAGCACCTCGTGCGTCGTGGACCCGGGGCGCACCACCGCGAAGGTGTTGGCGACACCGTCCTGTGTGGTCGGTACGTTCGCGTCCACGGCGTCCTTGACGGCCTGGCTCACGCCAGGGTCCATCGTCGTTTTGACGGTGTAGCCGCCGGTGGCGAGCTGGTCCTGGGTGAATCCGGCCGCCTCCAGGTAGCTTTCGGCGTACTGGCACAAGAAACCGGCGTCGGGCGCGGCGCCCATGCAGGTGCTCGACGGAAGGTCCGGACCGCCCTCGACGACGCCGAGCGGCGCCGCCTTGGCCGTCTCGGCGTCGGACGCGTCCAGCATCCGGTTGGTCACCATCGCGTCGATCACGACGTTGCGCCGCTGAAGGGCCTGATCGGGGTGCGTGTAGGGGTTGTAGAGGTTCGGGTTGTTCACCATGCCCGCCAGCAACGCGGACTGCTGCACGTCCAGCTTGTCCGGTGTGGTGTGGAAGTAGGCCTGCGCGGCGGCGCCGATGCCGTAGATGTTGCCGGAGAATTCGACCACGTTGAGGTATCCGGTCAGAATGTCCTCTTTGGACTCGGTCTGGCCGAGCTGTACCGCGATCTTGGCCTCACGCAGTTTCCGCGCGATGGTGTCGGCGCTGTCGGCGTACTGGGCCGCCTTGTTGTTCCGGTCCACCACGTTGATGAGGTAGTTCTTCACGTACTGCTGGGTGATCGTCGAGCCGCCCTGGGTGCTGCCGCCCGAGCTGTCGTGCAGCGCCGCGCGCACCATGCCCTTGACGTCGACGCCACCCTCGGAGAAGAACCGGTGGTCCTCGATCGAGACGATCGCGGCCTTGGCGGCGTTGGAGATCCGGTCGTAGGTCGCCGGTACCCGGTACTGGTCGTACAGCGTCGCGATCGGGTTGCCGTCGCGGTCGGTGACGGTGGTCACCAGCGGCTGATCGCTGTTGGCCAGCGTCGCGGAGATCCCGTCGACGGCGTCGCTCACCTGGTTGGACAGCAGCCCGGCGCCGAGCGCGACGGGCGCGGCGACACCCGCGGCCAGCACTCCGGCGACGGCACAATAAGTCAGAAGTCTCGGCACCCCACGCACTCACACCAAGATAGTGATCACCAGGTGAGACCAGTGTTGCGAGTTTCCCAAGCGCGGGTAAAGGACGATGGCTTGTCTTGCGCGCCGGGGTGGTGGTGAGCAGGCTTGGCGGGTGACCGAATACGACTACGACCTGATCGTCATCGGGTCCGGGCCCGGCGGGCAGAAGGCGGCCATCGCCGCCGCGAAGCTGGGCAAGCGCGTCGCGGTCGTCGACCGGCAGGACATGGTCGGCGGCGTGTGCGTCAACACCGGCACCATCCCGTCGAAGACGCTGAGGGAGGCCGTGCTCTACCTGACCGGGATGAACCAGCGCGATCTCTACGGGGCGAGCTACCGGGTCAAGCAGGAGATCACGATCGCGGACCTGATGGCCCGCACCCGGCACGTGGTGGGTCGCGAGGTGCAGGTGGTGCGGGCGCAGTTGCTGCGCAACCACGTGGACCTGCTCCCCGGCACGGGCCGGTTCGTCGATCCGCACACGGTCGCGGTCGCCGGCGCGCACCGGGGCGATCGCGCGCTGCTCAGCGGCGCCCACGTCGTGATCGCCACCGGCACCCGCCCCGCGCGCCCCGGTCACGTCGACTTCGACGCCGAACGGGTGCTCGACTCCGACGAGATCCTGCGCCTGGAGGAGATCCCGTCCTCGCTCGTCGTGGTCGGCGCCGGGGTGATCGGCATCGAGTACGCGTCGATGTTCGCCGCGCTCGGCAGCCGCGTCACGGTCGTCGAGCAGCGCGAGCGGATGCTCGAGTTCTGCGATCCGGAGATCGTCGAGTCGCTGAAGTTCCATCTGCGCGATCTGGCGGTGACCTTCCGGTTCGGGGAGAAGGTCGCCAACGTCGCGGTGTCCGACGACGCCACGGTCACGACCCTGGTCAGCGGCAAGCGGATCCCGGCCGACGCGGTGATGTACTCGGCCGGGCGGCAGGGCATGACCGACGAGCTGGATCTGCCCGCGGCGGGGCTGGTGGCGGACAACCGGGGCAGGCTCACCGTCGACGAGCACTACCGCACCGAGGTGCCGCACATTTACGCGGTCGGCGACGTGATCGGCTTCCCGGCGCTGGCGGCCACGTCGATGGACCAGGGCAGGCTCGCGGCCTACCACGCGTTCGGCGAACCGGCCCACGAACTCGGCGCGTTGCAGCCGATCGGCATCTACACGATCCCCGAGATCTCCTACTGCGGCGCGACCGAGGCCGAGCTGACCTCCTCGGCGGTGCCCTACGAGGTCGGCACGGCGCGCTACCGCGAGCTGGCGCGGGGCCAGATCGCGGGCGACTCCTACGGGATGCTGAAGCTGCTGGTGTCCACAACGGACCGGAAACTGCTCGGCGTGCACGTGTTCGGCACCGGCGCGACCGACCTCGTCCACATCGGACAGGCCGTGATGGGATGTGGTGGCACCGTGGACTATCTGGTGGACGCGGTGTTCAACTACCCGACGCTGTCCGAGGCGTACAAGGTCGCGGCGCTGGACGCGACCAACAAGATCCGTGCGCTGGAGCGGTTCACCACGGGCTGATCACGACGCGGTGGCGCGGCGGATCATGGTGCCGTAACCATAGGCCGCGCAGGGTTTCGCGCGCGCCCGCCGTGTCACCGGTGTGGCCGAGCGCGACCGCGCCGGTGATGGCTGTCATCGTCAGGTCGGTCATCGGGAGGATCCTTCCGGTGCGACGGGCATGGCCACGGTGGTGAGGTCGCCGTCGTCGGCGGAGCGCACGACGACCGGCTGGTCCGGCGCGGCGAGATCGAGCATCACGTCCGGGCCCAGCGCGGTGCTGATCGCGGGGTAGAGGACGGTGACGTCGAACTCGATGCCGATCGCGGGTCCGGTCACCGCGGCGGCGACCGGTTCGCCGGACACGAGCAGTTGCGCGCCCGTCTCCAGCCGGGCCCGGTGCCCGGGAAGCGCTTCCAGCCGCCGCAGCAACGCGTTGCGGGACAGCACGACGCGGGTGCGCATCGCGGGCAGGGACGCCAGCATCCGGCGGTAGTCGGGGAACGGCTCGCTCAGCGTCCGGCATTCGCGCGTGTCCTCGTCCCCGTCGAGGCGCAGCGTTCCCGGCGCCAGGCTCAGCCGGAGCCGGTGCCTGCGGCGGGCCCATGGCAGCGCCAGCCGGAGGTCGTCCGCGTCGACGGTGGCCGCCCAGTCCTGCTCGGGTGCCCGGCCGGGCACGAGCGTGCGGGTGGACAACCAGTAGCGGTCGGTCGCGGTGAGCACGATGGCCTCCGCCGAGACCTCGATGCGGACACCGTTGAGCACGGGCAGCTCGGGCTGGTCCGGGGTGGCCGCGGTGAGGATCTGGTCGATCGCGGCGGTGAACACCGCACCCCCGAGGCACACCGACGGCCGCGCGGGAACGGCCGGCAGCGAGGCCTTGAGCGTGGCGGCCGTCTCCCGTGCCCGGCGCGCGTGGTCCGCGAGCGCGGCGACGTGCCCGTCGATGATGCGGCTCGCGTCCTCCCCGCCGGAGGCCAGCACGGTCGCGATGTCCCCGAGCGGCAGCCCGATCTCGCGCAGCCGGCGGATCGCCCGCGCCTGCTCGGCCTGGGCGGGCGCGTAGTAGCGGTAGCCGGAGCTCTCGTCGACGCCGGCCGGGGGCAGCAGCCCGGAGTCGTCGTAGAACCGCAGCGCGCTCGCGGTCAGCCCGGTGGCGCGGGCGAACGCGCCGATGGTCAGTAGTCCGGAGTTGGTCACGCGCCCATGGTGGGGCTTCAGCCGACTCGAAGGTCAAGCCCGGTCAGCTCGTCCCGGATCGCTTCGGGACCCAGTGCGGCGAACGCCCACAGTGCGCTCAGCGTGCGCATCCCGTCCTTGCGCGCGAGTTCGGGCGGCGGCGGATATGCCACGGTGAGGCCGCGCGCCGCGAACGGAGCCTCGTCGAGGTAGCGCGCCCCGCCCTGCCCGCACAGGTAGGTGTGCGCGCCGACGGCACGCGTGAGGTCGGCCAGCCGGGGCGAGCGCTGCGAGCTGGCGGTCAGGCTGCTGCTGCGGACCACCTCGCCGCGCCAGCCGAGCCGGGCCAGCATCGCGCGGGTGGACACCTCGGCCACGTTCACCAGCAGCCCGGTCAGCTCCAGTTCGGCCAGCACCTCCTCGAGGATTTCGGCCGCGGCGGGCCAGTGCGGGCCCCGGCCGTAGTACTGGCGCACGAGCAGCGCCACGCGGCGCGCGGCGTCCGGGTCGGCCACGCGCAGTTCGTTGATCAGGCTCGCCCGGCCGCGCGGGCGGTGCACCGGAACGGTCAGCCAGCGCTGGGCTGCCGGATCGTTCAGCGTCGCCAGCCGCGCGCGGTGCTGGTAGTCGCGCGCGTTGAACTGGACGTCGTCGAGCACCACCCACACGTCGGCGCGGAAGATCTTCGCGAGCGTCGAGGTGCGGGGAAAGAAATTCGGTTGATGGACGGCACAGGATCTCGGGTAGGTCTCGGCCACGGCCGGTATTCGATCACAGCATGCGACTGGAGAATCCGGCGGCCACGAGTCGTTGATACGCCGCGTACACGGATGGGGGAATTTCCTGCGTGATAGCGAATCCCTGACCGGGATACTCGATGATTCGTTGAAGATCGCCGATCATCATGTCGATCAGCTCGGTGCCGTGGTCCCGGGTTTTCGCGTACTCGGACAGCGTCATCGGCACCGACGAGCATATCGGTTCCACCTCGGGCCACGTTTTCCGGGTGGTGGCGAACGCGCGCCGCTCCATGTACGGCATGGAAACGAGCAGCACCCTCCGCACCGGAATTCCCGTTCGCTCCAGCAGTTCACGCGAAAGAATGATGTTTTCACCCGTATTAGTGGCGCGGGGTTCGACGAGGATCGCGTTGTCCGGCACGCCGAGTTCCAGCGCCCGCTCGCGGTAGTGCACGCCCTCGCCGCGGGGAAAGGTCACGAAGGTCTCGCGGCTGTTGGCACCGCTGAACACCACGACGGGGAACAGTCCCCGGCGGTAGAGCGCGGCGGCGTGCGCGGCGACACCGAGGTCGTTGCAGCCGAGCGCGATGGCCGCGTCGCACTGCCGGAGACGATGGCCCAGCCGGTGATAACGCCAGATGATTTCGGCGTCGGCCCACGTGCGGTCGATCAGTTCTTTCCGCATTTCTCGTGTTTTCACGCCTGCCGCACGAACCCGGCGCGGATTCCCTCGATACTGCGCAGCTGGTGGAAGAGGCGGTATTCGGTGGACACCTTCGCGCAATGGTCCAGAATCGTCATTCCGGTCTCCGCCGTCGCCCGGTCGGAGAGCAGGATATGCGCGTGTGCGGTACTCAACCGCACTTTCTGCAAGGGCGTGTCGTTGACCCGGTTGCTCAATGCGACCTCGATCGCCTGGTTGGCCGCGGTCAGATTTCCCGAACCGCGGTACGCGAGCGCGAGTTTCTGGTGCGCGATCGACCAGTCCGCCGGTTCGTCCATCGTCTCGAAATCGTGAATCGCGGGCACGATGTGGCGGGTCGCGGATTCGTTGAGGCCGCGTTTGCTCAACGCCGTGCCGACCCACAGCCGGGCCTGGGCGCGATCGTGGCTGCTGAGCCGCTCGTCGGTGGTGAGCGATTCGTACTGCCGGGCGGCGGACTCCAGCCGCCCCGCCATCTCGTCGAGGACGACGAGCTTGAGTTCCAGCTGGGCGACGCGGCGTGGCGTGCCGAGTTCGGTGAACACGCGCAGCGCCTTGCGATAGTTGTGCTGCGCCGACATCGGGCCGTGGGTCACGCCCTGGTCCTGCTGGACCTCGCCGAGCAGGCGCAGCGAGCGGGCGTAGAGGTACATGCCGCGGGTGTCGTTGCTGTTGGGCTGGAAGCGGCCGAGCCAGCGGTCGAGCAGCGTGCGGGCGAGCGGGAACTCCTGGCGGCCGAGACAGGCCAGCGTCCGGTCGAGGTCGTCGGCCCAGGACTCGTAGTCGTGGCTCGTCTGCGCGACCGCTGGGGTCCCGGCACCGGCCTGGCGCACCAGTACCTCGAACCGGCGCCGCGCCTCGGGCTCGGCGCGGGCGAGCGCGGTGTCGAGGATCGCCTGCGTGTCGGGGCGCGGAACGGTCGCCGCGCCGCCGGACTCCCATTTCGCCACGGTGCGGACGGCGACGCCGAGGTAGCCTGCGAAGCCGCGGACCGACAGGCGCAGCGCGTGCCGGAGCAAGCGCGCCTCCCGCCCGCTCCAGTGGTGGGCGGTGGCGGCGACCTGGTTGACGTCGGCGGGAGCCACCCGATGAGGTTAACGCGACCGGTGCCCGGAAAGTACACCGTAAGTGCAACGACAGTTCGTTTCCGTCACCATTTCCATCGTTCAGCCTAGAGACAGGCACTCGTCGCCGGGCTTGACTCCTTTGTCCCGGGCCGATTCCCCGGCTTCGGGTGCCGCTCCACGTCTTTCCTGCCCGGCGCGAGGACGATCGCGCCCCCGGCACCCGCGCACCGAGCCCTTGACCGGGCGGCCGTCGCGGTTCTACAGTCCCGGCCAAGAGGTAGGACGTCCGATGTCCTGGCGCCGGTGGCGGCGAGGTGTGGAGGTGCTATGGCTTCGCCCTCGTTCTCGGTGTCCATTGTGGATGAGTCGACGTGTGTCAAAGCCCTGCCGTGAAAGCAATATCGATCGAATCGGAGCCCCATGACGACGAAGTTCGCCGGCATCATCCCGCCCTTGTGCACGCCCTTCCACGCGGACTTCACCGTCGACACTTCTTCGCTGCGGCGGCACATCGGCATGCAGCTGGACGCCGGGGTGCACGGGCTGTTCGCGCTCGGCTCCAGCAGCGAGGTCGCGTTCCTGCCCGACGCGCAGCGACGCGCCGTACTGGAAACCACGGTGGCCACCGCCGCCGGGCGGGTGCCGGTGCTGGCCGGCTGCATCGACATGACCACGTTGCGGGTGGCCGAGCACGTGCGCACCGCCGAGGCGCTGGGCGCGGACGCGGTGGTGGTGACCGCACCCTTCTACACCCGCACCCACGTCGCGGAGGTCGAACGGCATTTCCGCCTGCTGCACGAGATGACCGCGCTGCCGGTGTTCGCCTACGACATCCCGGTCGCGGTGCACACCAAACTGGACCCCGCGATGGTGCTGCGGCTGGCCGAGGACGGCGTGCTCGCCGGGCTCAAGGACTCCAGCGGCGACGAGGCGGGCTTCCGCCGGATCGTGCTCGCCAAACGGGAACGGGGACTGGATTCGTTCGCCGTGTTCACCGGATCCGAACTCGTCGTGGACGCGGCACTGGCGATGGGGGCGGACGGCGCCGTGCCGGGTCTGGGCAACGTCGACCCGGCCGGATACGTGGCGCTCTACGAGTACGCGCTGGCCGGGAACTTCGAGGCCGCACGGCGCGAGCAGGAGCGCCTGTTCCAGCTCTACGACATCACCACGGCGGCGCCGCCCGAGCGGATGGGCCGCGGTTCTGCCGGGCTCGGGGCGTTCAAGGCCGCGATGAAGATGCGCGGGTTCATCGACGACGCCGTCCTGGCGCCGCCGCAACTGCCGCTGGACGCCGGGGAACTCGGCCTCATCGAGCGGAAGCTGGCCGAGGCGGGCCTGATCTGACCTCCGGCGGACCTGGTCCACAAAGGACGTGCCCTGACGAGCGCCGTTGGCCTGGTCGCAACCGGCGACCTGATCGCCGCCACTCCCGGCGCGGGCCCTCCCATGATCGTCTAATGTGGACTTTTCCGGTTCCGTCGGCGAATCGCCCCGTCCGGGCTTACCATGGAGCGGTGACCGGCACCACCGCGACGGCACCACCGCGTAACGCTTTCCGAGAGCAACAGTGGCGCGAGGCGCACGAACGCTACCTCGACTGCGCGCGCCAGGTTTTCGGCAGCCTCGGCTACCACGCGGCGACGGTGGCCGACATCGTCGCCGCGGCCAACGGCAGCCGCGCCACCTTCTACGCCCATTTCCGCGACAAGGCCGACATCGCGGCCGCGTTGTTCGAGCGGGTACTGCCCGCGGGTGCCGCGATGTACGGGCGCATCACCGAGTTCCCCGAGCTCAACCGGGAGCACGTGCGCAGGTGGCTGGACGAGCACGTGCTGCCGTTCTGGGCCACCTACGGCGTGGAGATCGATCTGGTCAACCACGCCATGGCCGCGGATCCCGGCGTGGCGGCGCGGCACTACCAGTGGGGCATGGAAGCCGTGCGGCAGTTGCGGCCCTACCTCGCGCGCTGGACCGGCGAGCACGAGCAGGCGGGGCTGACCCGGGCACTGCTGCTGGTGCTGCAACTGGAACGGCTGTGCTACCACTGGCTCGTGCGCGGGGTCGAGCACGAACGCGGGATGGTGCTGGACATCCTGGCGGATCTGTGGGTGCGCGAACTCGCGGTACTGCGGGAAGGCCCGCGCGGGTGATCGTGCTCGACGGCGGGCTCGCCACCGAACTGGAGGCACGCGGGCACGACCTGTCCGACGAGCTGTGGTCCGCGCGGTTGCTCGCCGACGCTCCGGACGCGATCGTCGCGGCGCACGAGGCGTTCTTCCGCGCCGGAGCCCGGATCGCGACCACGGCGAGCTACCAGGCCAGCTTCGCCGGGTTCGCCGCGCGTGGTCTCGACCGCGCCGAGACCGCCGCGCTGTTGCGGAAAAGCGTTGCGCTGGCACGAGAGGCCGCCACGCGGGCGGGCGGATCGCGCTGGGTGGCCGCGTCGGTCGGGCCCTACGGCGCGACACTCGCCGACGGCTCCGAGTACCGGGGACGGTATGGGCTCAGCGTCGCCGAACTGACCGCGTTCCACCGTCCCCGCGCCGAAATCCTGGCGAGCGCGGAACCGGACCTGCTCGCGCTGGAGACGGTACCGGACGTGGACGAGGCGGTCGCGATGCTCGCCGCGATCGACGGGCTAGGGGTGCGGGCGTGGCTGTCCTACACGGTCGCCGGTGAGCGCACGCGCGCCGGGCAGCCGCTCGACGAGGCGTTCGCGGTCGCGCGGGGCAACGACCAGGTGATCGCGGTCGGCGTCAACTGCTGCGATCCCGCGGACGCCGCGCCCGCGGCCGCGCTCGCCCGTGAAGTCAGCGGCAAACCCGCGATCGCCTATCCCAACGGCGGGCAGGAATGGGACGCCGCGGGGCGCCGCTGGAGGGGGCACTCCCGGTTCGATCCCGACACGCTGGGCGACGTGAATTACGCCGGCGGCTGCTGCCAGGTTCGCCCGGCGGACATAGCGGCACTGGCCGCTACTTACTCTCTGTAATCGTGGTCCCGCTCTCTGGTTAACTCGGATAGCTCGATCAGTCGGAAAAAGAACATCGATGTAACCACCGCGCCATACCGCGCCCAATCGCAGTAGAATCGCGGACCTGCGTGGCTGAAGATCGGTCACCGGACAGTGGGACACCGGTAAGAGGAGGCGTACCTCTGGTGGCATCGCCTATCGAAGCACCTGGTCACGAGAGCATGACCTACCCGAGCATCGCCCGGGTCAACGACTTCTGGCTCGAGGGTTTCAACCACAACGCCTCCGACCAGGAGTACGCCGAGCACATCGAGCTCTGCGCCCCGCACATCCCGTACCTGGTGCGCGCCTCGCGGCAGCTGACCGGCCGGATGGTGCGATACCTGGTGGACCAGGGCGTGCGCCAGTTCATCGATCTCGGCTCGGGCATCCCCACCCGGCGCCACGTGCACGAGGTCGCGCAGGAGCGCGACGCGGAGTGCACCGTCGTCTACGTCGACTTCGACCCGAGCGTGGTGGCCGACGCCAGGGACGTGCTCGCGGGCAACGACCGCGTGGCCTACCTGGCCGCCGATATCCGCGACCCGGAGTCGATTTTCGGCGCGCCCGAGCGGGCCCGGCTCATCGACCTGAGCAAGCCGGTCGGCCTGCTGGCCATCGAGACTCTGCTCTACGTCTCCGATTCCGACAACCCGGCGGCGCTGATCCGGTCCTTCGTCGACCGGCTCGCGCCGGGCAGCTACCTCGGCATGACCCACTGCTCGGAGAACGCGGAGCTACGCTCGGGGCTGGAGATCTTCAGCCGGATGTTCGGTGAGCCGCCGGATGTGGCGCTGCGCGGCCGCGAGGAGTTCGAAGGTTTCTTCGCCGGGCTGGACATCGTCGAGCCCGGCGTCGTCCCGGTGACCCTGTGGAACCCGCTCACCGAGGAGGACGTGGGCCGCAATGCCCACCTCGCGCACATGTTCGCCGGCATGGGCCGCAAATCCTAGAACATCAGCGCGACCGCCGCGATCAGCACCTCGCCCAGGGCGACCACGGGCATGGTGCGCTTGAGCATGCTCCGGGCAGTCGGCGGGTTCCCGGCCGCTGTCGCGGGTAGCTGCGCCGCCGCGATGCCGAGGAACACCACGTGCGCGGCCAGGCCCAGCGCGGCCCCGGCTGGCCCGTAGCGCCGCCCGAGTCCCCAGCCCAGCAGCATCAGCCCCGTCACCAGCAGGGCGCAGGCGGCGAGGTGGGTGCGGACCAGGCCGTAGCGCACGGTCGGGGTCGCGATGCCGCTCGCGGTGTCGGCCGCCTGGTCGGGCAGCGCCCACCACACGGTTCGTGCCACCGACAGCACGGCGACGCCGGCGGCGATGAGCCACACGTCCGCGGTGATGTGGGGCGCGACGGCCGTGTAGCCCACGAGGCACGGCAGCCCGACCGAGGCGACGCCGAACGCGACCGAACCCGCGAATCCCCGGCGCTTGAGCCGCACCGGCTCGACGTTGTAGAGCAACTGCGCCACCACGATCAGCGCGGCCCAGGACAGCGGCTGCCACCGGCCCCAGCCCAGCCCGGTCGCGAGCAGGGCCAGGGCGGCCAGGATCAGTTCGGCGCCGGCCCAGTCGAGCGCGCGGGACCGGCCGAACCGGCCCGCCGCGCCCGCCAGGTACCGCTTGTCCGCATGCTGGGAATCCGTCGC
Organism: Amycolatopsis acididurans; assembly: GCF_012328925.1. Lineage (GTDB taxonomy): Bacteria > Actinomycetota > Actinomycetes > Mycobacteriales > Pseudonocardiaceae > Amycolatopsis_E > Amycolatopsis_E acididurans. The sequence goes on along the minus strand of NZ_JAAXLS010000003.1, from coordinate 229,602 downwards.
GTGGTCGACGGCCACATTCAAGGCCAGCGGTGCGACGATCAGCAACAGATTCGCCGCGATCGCGAGAATGGCGGGAGCGGTGAGTAACCGTGCCGCACCATTGCCGGCGAAAAGCACTCCCCAAATGGCGTAGCAGGCGTAATTGATCGGCAATGGGAATTGCAGGCGGTGAATGACGACGAAATCGTGCCACACCGGGCGTGTGGCTAATCCCGGCATTTCAGTATCCGGATCCGCAGTCTGGGTGAGGGCGCCATCGCGTGCCCGCGCAACTGGGGGACCCCGGCACGTGGATCGACGCACACCAGCTCCCGGCGGCGCAGCATCGCCGCGACGATCATGCGTACCTCGGCCTGGCCGAGCTGGCTGCCCAGGCAGTGCCGGATCCCGCCACCGAAGGGAAAGTAGCGCTGCGGGGGAACCCGGCCGCCGAGGAACCGGCCCGCGTCGAAACGGTACGGCTCGGCGAAAGAGTCCGCGCGGTGGTGCGCCAGGTAGATGCTCGGCGTCACCACGGTGCCCGCCGCGACGGTGCCGCCGTCGAACGGGCAATCCCTTGTCAGGACACGGTTTCCGGCCGCGGGCACCGGTGGCGTGATGCGCAGGGTCTCCTGCACGACGGCCTGCAGCACCGGAACCTCGTCCGCGGCGAACCCGTCCGAGGAGGACACCTCCGCCACCACCCGCTCCCGCAGGGAATCGTCGCGGCTGAGCCAGAACAGCGCCCACGCTGCCGTCGACGCCGTGGTCTCGTGCCCGGCGAAGAGCAGCGACACGATCTGGTCGCGCAGTTCGCCGTCGTCGATCCCGGCGAACGGGCTGTCCGCGCCGAGCAGCTGCCCGGCCAGCGTGGCCGGGTTCGCTCGCGCAGCCGTACGGGCCGCGGCCGTGAGCGCGTGCTCCAGTGTGGCGCCCGGCAGCGGCAGATTTCCCTTGACATAACGGTAAGCGAGGGTGCGGTACCGTGAGCCGAGCGCGCGGTCCATCCACGCCGCGAACGGTTCGAGCACCCCCTCGTCGGCTTCGCCGAAAACGATGCGTGCCATGATGCGCAACGCGATCCGCCGCGTCCAGTCCGCGATCGGCGGTTCGGCACCCGTGGGCAGCGCGTCGATCGCCTCGTGCACCGTCGCCGCGATCATTTCGCGGTACCCGGCCAGCCGGCGGCCGCGCAGCGGCGTGCCGAGCACCCGGCGGTAGCTCGCGTGCCGCTCACCTTCCTGCCACAACAGGGATTTCGGGCCCATCAGCGGGCGGAACGATCTGCTGCCCGGATGTCCGAGGCGCTGGTCCGCGCGGAAGACCGCCTCGATCGCGTCCGGATGCCACACCAGCAGCCTGCGCCCGGGATGCGGCCGCAGCTCCAGCGCCCCGGCGGGAAGCTGCGCGCGGGAGTCCAGAAAGGGCAGCGTGCGCAGCGCGAACCGGAGCTCCGTGCGGTTCATCAGGCCGTCCGTCGGGCCCGCGTCGGGCGCGACCGCGCGACCAGCGCCGCCACGCGGGGCTGGGTGCCCGCCAGGTGCAGCGCGGCGATCGTCTCGGCCCGCACGATGCGCGCCGGGGTGTAGAGATCCTTGTCGTGCCACAGTGGTGGATGCACGTCGTTCCCGGCGTCCAGCAGGTACGCGCAGCCGCGTGCCGCCGCCTCCTCGGCCGCGGGGTCCCCGGCGCGAAGCAGGATCTGGACCGCGTACGCGGTTTCCTCGACGGTGCCCTGCCAGCGGCCCCACGACCCGTCGTCGCGCTGGGTGGCGAGCACCCAGCGGACCGCCTTCCGGGCCGCCGCGGTGCTTTCCGGGCAGCGCGTCAGCGCGGTGAAGCAGCACACGGTCGCGTAGTACGGCGAGGCGTGCCACTTGTCCGACCAGCTGCCGTCGTCGTGCTGCCGTGCGGAAAGCCAGTGCGACAGCTCGCGCATCGTCCGCGCCTCACGGGGCCCGGTCGCGGGCTGGGCCGCGAACGCCTGCAGCACATGGGCGTTCGTGGTGACCGACGGTGTGCGTTCGTCGGGATAGGTGCTGAAATGATCGCCGGTGTGGTATTCCCACAGTGGATCGAGTGGCTGGGGCACGCCGAGATTGGCCAGCGCGTGCAGCGCGGTCGCCGTGTCGTCGGCGTCGGTGGGCAGCCCCGCGCCTCCCGGGACGCCGGAGGCGGTGAACGCGGCACGCAAGCCGCGCACGACGCCGGGCGGGACGGTCACCGCAAGCCCGGCATCGGTGAAGGTGGCCAGCACCCAGGCGCGTTCGAATACGTCCAGTGGCGCGGCGACCGGCACCGGACCGCCGTGCCTGGCCTGCAGCCGGTGCAGAAAGCGCATCCCGGCGTGGGCGTTGCCGTTGGTGGCGTGGGTGCCGAACCACGCGGCGGTGGAGGCCGGCGAGCACCCGGCGCCGAACTCGGTGGGAGTGACGAACGTCGCGCCGCGCGCCGACGGGCCGAGCATTTCCAGTGAATGACCCAGCTTCTCGGGCAGCGGGTGCCCGGCCGTGGCCGCTTCCCGTAGCGCGGCCAGCAGGTCCGGATAACAGCCCGGCGGGCATGATAGCCGCTGCCCGTCCGGCCAGAACCGCAGCCCTGGCAACGGTTTCGTCTCGAGCGCGGCCAGCCGTGCGTTGATCTCCCCGGTCAGCCACGGCACGAGCAGTTCGACCGCGACCGTGTCCGGCAGCGCGCCCTCCTTGTCCGGGCCCGATTTCGCGAACAACGCGCGCAGGCCGCGCTGCGCGGCGACGGCCACGTGCGGCGCGCGCGTGCGAGCCAGTTCGGCCAGCAGTGCCTCGGTCGCGCTGAGCGTGGGCAGCAGCCCGTACCCGCCTGGACCGCCCCAGTCTCCGGTCGCGCTCTGCTGGTCCAGCAGGAAGCGAATTCGGCCGTCGTGACCGGCGAGCGCGGGGGCCACCGTGACCAGTCGCGCGGATTCGTAGACCGAGGGCGAGAAATCGCCGCAGGGATCGGCGGCCATCTCTGTTGTCAGCCGCTGTGCGAGGTTCGTCAAATTCATTCTTCCCGCCCACCGATAATGTGCGCGAAGGCACCGCCACGAAACCGCGGCCGCCGTTAAGGGAGATACCCAAAGTAGCATTACGCGCGAGTGATCAGAGGGGGTTTCCTTCTTCCGGCCCAGCGTTTTGGTGCGGACGGATGCGCGGAACCGCTCCGGTGGTCGCGGGATGGATCCGTCGACCCGTTACGTTCATCCTTACAGGCAGTACTCGCTAACCCAGGAGGCAGAGTGTTCGACCCGGAGGAACTCTATGAAGTGGACTCCGAGCTTCCCGAGCTCGGTGGAGCGGTGCTGCTGCATCAGCTCGACGGGTTCATGGACGCCGGCACGGCCGGCAAGGCGGTCACCGAGCACCTGACGACGCGCCTGGACAACCGGATCGTCGCCCGGTTCGACATCGACCGGCTCATCGACTATCGCGCCCGCAGGCCCACGATGACCTTCGCCGCCGACCACTGGGAGAGCTTCGAGGCGCCGGAGCTGGCGGTGCGGCTGTTCCACGACGAGGGCGGCATCCCGTTCCTGCTGCTCTCGGGCCCGGAGCCGGACCACGAGTGGGAGCGCTACGCCACGGCGGTCCGCGCGCTCGTGGAGCGGTGGGGCGTGCGGATGGTGGTGTCGTTCCACGGCATCCCGATGGGCGCGCCGCACACCCGGCCGCTGGGGGTGACCGCGCATTCGACGCGGACCGAGCTGATCGGGGACTACACGCCGGTGCTGAACCGGCTCCAGGTGCCGGGCAGCGCCTCGGCACTGACCGAGTTGCGGCTGGGCGAGTCGGGGCACGACGCGCTCGGGTTCGCCGCGCACGTGCCGCACTACCTCGCGCAGTCGCGGTACCCGGCGGCCGGGCTGACGCTGCTCGGCTCGATCACGCGCGTGGCGGGGCTGTCGGTGCCCGACGAGGGACTGGTCGAGGCGGCGCGTGCGACCGACGCCGAGATCGAGCGGCAGGTGTCGGAGTCGGCGGAGATCGCCGACGTGGTGCGCGCGCTGGAGCAGCAGTACGACACGTTCGTCGAGGCGATGGACAAGAAGAACCTGCTGGCCGACGAGTCGCACATGCCCACCGCGGAGGAACTCGGCGCCGAGTTCGAGCGCTTCCTCGCCGAACAGCAGGGCCACAACGACTAGGGCACGGGAAGCGGTAACCGGACGGCGGCCCTCTTCACGAGCCGCACGCGGGACCGGGGGAGATCCCGTCGCGGTGCGGGCGTCGGGGCTGTCCGCGGGTGAGGTCCTGATCCGGCCGGTTGCGGATCCCGGTGGCGGCGGCGTTCCCGCTCGCCGAGGCCGCGTCCGCGCACGCACTGAGCGAAACCCGCCACGCGCGGGGGAAGATCGTGCTGGTGAACTAGCCCAGGCTCTGCCGCAGCGCGGTGACGCGGTCGGCGGCCGCCGTGAAGTCCGCCGAGTCGAGCCGGCCGGATTGGAGCGCGCCCGCGAGTGCGTTGCCCGCGTCGTCGCCCTGGGCAGGGTCCTGGGCGGAGCACAGGACGAGGTCCATTCCGGCCGCGGCGGCTCGCACGGCGCGCTCGCCGGTCGTGCCCGAAATGCCCTTCGCTTCGAGCGCGTCGGTCACGGTCACGCCGCTGAACCCCAGGCGGCCACGCAGTTCCCGCCGCACGACGGTGGCGGACAGCCCCGCCGGGCTCGCCGCGTCCAGCGCCGGGTAGGTCGCCCACGACACCATCACGAGCTTGACGCCGCCGGAGATGGCGGTGGTGTAGGGCGCTTCGTCCACATCGCGCAACGTCGACAGCGGCACGTCCAGCGTCACCGGCTGGTCGTCGGTGTTCTGGCCGGCCGCCCCGGCGCCGAGACCGGGGAAGTGCTTGGCCGTCGCGGCCACGCCGGTCTGCTGCTGTGCACCGATGAACGCCGGGCCCAGCCGCGAGACCACCGCCGGATCGTCGCTGTAGGACCGGCCGTACTGGTCCATCAGGTCGCCCGGTTTCCGGTACACGTCGAGCACCGGCGCGAGATTGACGTTCATGCCGACGCCGGCGAGGTTCCGGCCCGCGCCCGTCCCGGTGCTTTTCGCGGTGGCGACCGGATCGGCCGACTCGCCGGCCTGCTTCGCCGACAGGGCGGGCTCGCCGGGCAGCCGCCGGACCTTTCCGCCTTCCTGGTCGGTCATCAGCAACAGCGGCGCCTTCACCGGGCTGTCCGCGTTGGCGTCCTTGAGCTGCTGGATCACCCCGGCGAGCTGAGCGGTGCCGGAAACGTTGTCCTTGAAGAAGATCACCCCGGCGGCCTCGCCGGCCCGGATCCGGTCGAACAGGCTTTGCGGTGGGGTGGGCCCGGAATAGGAGTAGATGACGCGCTCACCGGCGAGTTGCCTCGGCGTCAGTGTGGCCTCGCCGGACGCGGCGGCGACCGTCAGCGCCCCGGCCACGGCCACCGTGGCGGCGATCGTCGTCCAGCGCGTCAGCTTTCTCATCTGTGACAACTTCCGGGCGGCGGCAATGGAGCGCGTGCCACCCTACTAGCGGGCGGCGGCCGGGGAAACCACCAGGTCCGGACCAATCCTGAGCAGGCTATCCGGCTGCCACGGGCGGCTGAACGCGGGCGTTCCGGTGCGGGCGAAGGAGATCCACGCGCGCCGCAGCTCGCGCCCGAGCCGGTCCCTCGCGTCCCATGCCGACGTGCCCAGCATCGGTGCGCCCGACCAGGCCTGCTCGTCGCCGAACAGGAACGGCAGTTCGATGCAGTGACAGGCGCCGAAGTCCGTGCCCTCGGCCGCCCAGTCGAACCGGTAGGTGAACACGCGCGCCCCGGCCGCGCCGAGCGCGCCGGCGAAGCGCATCGCGGGCGCGCCGAACACGTACCGCGTGATCCCGCTCTTGGCCGCCTCGAGCCCGCGGCGGATCACCGGTGTCCGTTCCAGCGGCGCGATGCCCGGTTTGCCGTTGAGGAACGCGTTCATCTCCGAACGCGTGGTGCCGATGACGACGTCCACCCCGGCGCGGGCCGCCCGCGGCAGCCATTCGCGGGCCGGTGGCAGCGGTGCGGTGCCACCGGTCGGGCAGAACGGCGGCGCGGAGTACAGCCCGCCGGGGCCGGCGGCGCGCACGATCGCCGCCTGCTGTGCCGCGAGAATCCGCTCGACCGGCGCCGTACGGGGATCCTCGCCCAGCGCGGACGTGAAGTAGCGCGCGATCCGTGTCGCCGTGGCGGGCGAGGCGAGGCCGAGGCCCAGTGGTGCGCTCTGCAGGATCGCGCGCCGGAATAGCCCGCGTGCCTCGGGCAGCGCCATCAGGCACGCGATCGAATGCGCGCCCGCCGACTGCCCGAAGACCGTCACCTGGTCCGGATCGCCGCCGAACGCGGCGACGTTCTCGTGCACCCAGCGCAGCCCCGCGAGCTGGTCGAGCAGCCCGAGGTTGCCGGGGGAGATCCCGTCCAGACGCAGGTAGCCGAGCGCGCCGAGGCGGTAGTTGATCGTCACGACCACGACGTCGCCTTCGGCGGCGAGCCGGCGCGCGTCGTAGATGTCCATCGATCCGGCGCCGGTGGTGTAGGCGCCGCCGTGAATCCACACCATGACCGGCCGCCTGCCCTCGGTGCCGGGGGTCACCACGGACAGGTTCAGGCAGTCCTCGTCCTGCACCAGGTCACGCTTCAGCTCGCCCATCACCGCGCCCACCCTGGGCGGCGGCTGCGGTGCGGCGGGGCCGTGCCGGGTCGCGTCGCGCACCCCGGTCCAGGGCTCGGCAGGCCCGGGCGGGCCGAAGCGTGGGGCGCGGGCGAACGGTACGCCCCGGAACGCGGTCAGGCCGCCGTCGAGGGACTCGCCCTTCAGCTCCCCGCTGCCGATTCTCACCACGGCGCCAACTCTAGGCGATCACGGGAGCAGAAGGTTGACGCCGCAGGGCCGCCGGACCACGCTGGCGGGCGGACAGGGAGGTGGGGTGCCCCGATGACCACGATCGAGTCCGAGGTGCGGGACGGCGCGAAACTGGACTATTCCGCGGGTTTCGGCAACGAACACCACAGCGAGGCGGTGCCGGGTGCGCTGCCGGTGGGGCGGAATTCGCCGCAGCGCGCACCGCTGGGGCTCTACGCCGAACAGCACAGCGCGACGGCGTTCACCGAGCCACGGGCGCACAACCGGCGCAGCTGGGTGTACCGCATCCGGCCCTCGGCCGCGCACCCGGAATTCCGGCCGTTTCGCGACGGGAACCTGCGCAGCGCACCGGTCGACGACGGGGTGGCGGATCCGAACCGGTTGCGCTGGAGCGCCCCGCCGCTGCCGGATGTCCCGGTGGACTTCGTCGACGGTCTGTTCACGGTGGGCGCCACCGGGAACGTGCTGCAGCGCAGCGGGATCGGCATCCACTGGTACCTCGCGACGAAGTCGATGACCGACCGGTACTTCGCGGACGCGGACGGAGAGTTGCTGCTCGTCCCGCAACTGGGTGGCCTGCTGCTGCACACGGAGTACGGGCGGCTGCGTGTGCGGCCGGGGGAGATCGCGGTGATCGGCCGTGGCGTGCGGTTCCGGGTCGATCTGCTCGACGGCGGCGCGCGCGGGTACGTCTGCGAGAACTACGGCCAGGCCTTCACGTTGCCGGAACTGGGCCCGATCGGCGCCAACGGACTGGCCGGCCCCCGCGATTTCCTGTACCCCGTCGCGGCTTTCGAGGACCGGGACGCGACCGTGCAGGTGGTGCAGAAGTTCGGCGGGCGGCTGTGGGCGGCCGACTACGACCATTCGCCGCTGGACGTCGTGGCGTGGCACGGCAGCCACGCCGCCTACAAGTACGACACCGCGCGCTTCGCCGTGATGGGCACGGTCAGCTTCGATCATCCCGACCCGTCGATCCACACCGTGCTGACCTCGCCGACCGACACGCCGGGACAGGCCAACGCGGACTTCGTCATCTTCGCGCCGCGCTGGCTCGTCGGCGAGGACACCTTCCGCCCGCCCTGGTACCACCGCAACGTGATGAGCGAGTTCATGGGGCTGGTCACGGGTGTCTACGACGCGAAGGCGGAGGGGTTCGAACCCGGCGGCGCGAGCCTGCACAACATGTGGTCGGCGCACGGGCCGGACGCCGAGACGTTCGAGAAGGCCAGCGCACAGGAACTCGTCCCGCAGAAGATCGACGACACGCTGGCGTTCATGTTCGAGACGCGGTGGCCCGTGGTGACCACCGCGCTCGCCCGCGAGGCGCCCTTCCGGCAGCGGAACTACGACTCGGTGTGGAGCGGGTTGCGGCGCCGGATGACCTGCTGAGCCGGGCTACACGTGCTGCAGGATCCGGTCCAGCGCGCCGAGCCTGCGCTGCGCACCGGCGAGGCTGTAGAGCACGTGCGGATCGGCCTTGTCGAGCAGTCCGGTGATCCCGTCCTCGGCGAGTTCGGGCCTGCCGCCGAGCTGCGGGTAGGCGGCCAGGTCGAGCAGCGTCTGCTCGACGGTGGTCACCCAGCCCGAGCCCAGCGCCCCGCTGTAGCGCTCGATCTTGAGCCGGCGCGGGTCCCGGCGGACGAACGACACGGTCGCGACCCGGTCGGTGAAGCGCAGGCTCGGCCGGTTGCGAGTGGTGGCCACGACGCCGACGCCGGGTGACTCCTCGAGCCCGCCGTGCGCGTGCGCGGCCGAAAGTCCCATCAGCGCGACCGATCGGGGGCCGTCGTCGGCCGCGGCGATGCCCCACGACGCCGCTTCCAGATCCGGTATCCAGCCGCGGCCGATGTGCTCGCTGCGCAGAACGGCGTAGTAGCCCGGGGCCAGCCGGTGGAGTACGCCGTTAGCGGCGAGCCGCGCGTAACCGCGATGCGCGGGCTCGTGGTCGTGCTCGTCCACGTTCACGACCCGGACGGCTCGCCTTAGCAGCGCCGGAAGAAGATCGTACGTGACTTCTTGTGTCATGCTCATCACCCTCGGTAGAGGTTACTGAGCGTCCAAAGCTGGTCACAAGTCACCAAAAGGTGGAAAGACGACCGCTATGTCCACTGTGGAGGGAGCAGGGCGCGAACAGTTGGATGTGACATACAACTGCCGGGGGTCATGGCAAGTAGGGGCTTTAGGCCCTAACCGGAACGTGATTCGGAAGCGACCCTCAGAAGAGGACGCCTCGGGGAGGACAGCATGGAACGGACTGTGCACGAACGCGGCGTGCTGTGCGGGGCGGAAGCGGTCTCGACGAAGCCGACGCCTGGCGAGTGACCGTGAGCAGCCCAGCGACAGGCGAATCCATGACGGCGTCGGCACCGGAACCGGAAACCGAGCTCGACCGGCTCGCGCACGGGGCGGCGAGCGGCGACGCCACCATGATCGCCGGGCTGCTCGCCCTGCTCGGGCCGCTGCTCGTGCGGTACTGCCGCGCCCGGCTCGGTCGGCGCGCCGCGTCCTACGAGCAGGCCGACGACGTCGCGCAAGAGGTGAGCTACGCCGTGCTCGCCGCCGTGCCCGGCTACCGCGAAGGGCCGTTCCTGCGGATCGTGCACGAGATCGCGACGAAGATCGTCGACGAGCTGCCGCCGCCGGAGCCGGCCGGATCCGAGCTGAGCGGCCTGCTGCCGAACCTGCCCTCGCTGGACCGCGACATCGTGGTGCTGCGCGTGGCGACCGGGCTGTCCGCGTCGGACACCGCCGCGGTGCTCGGGCTGAGCGACGCGGAGGTGCGGGTCGCGCAGCATCGCGCGCTCAGCCGGCTGCGGTCTCTCCTGTCACCGGCTTAGAACTGCACGCCGCGGGTCAGCGCGCCGTCGACGACCAGGTTGGTGCCGCTGATGAAGGACGCGCGTGGGCTGGCCAGCATCGTGACGGCGTAGGCGACTTCCTCCGGACGGGCCATACGCCCGGTCGGGTTGAGGGCGAGCGCCGTCGAGAACAGCTCGGGATTGCCGGTCTCCACCCGGTTCCAGATCCCGCCGGGGAAGTACACGTTGCCCGGTGACACGCTGTTCGCGCGGATGCCCTTGTCCGCCAGCTGATAGGCGAGCCCCTGCGTGTAGTGGATCAGCGCGGCCTTCATCGTTCCGTAGGCGGGCGCGGCGAAGTCGATCTCGCGCCCGGACACGCTGGACACCACGACGATCGAGGCCGCCTCGCTCTCCTCGAGGAAGGGCATCGCGGAGTCGACCGTGCGCACCGTGTGCATCAGGTCGACGTCGAACCCGGCCCGCCAGTCGTCCTCGCCCGGCCCGATCGCCAGCGCGCTGACGTTGGGCACGACGATGTCCAGCCCGTCCAGCTCGTTCGCGGCGTCGGTGACCCACGCCGCCAGCGACGGCCCGTCGGCGACATCCAGCGCGCCGCCGACCACCGTCGCCCCGGAGCCGGTCAGCTCCGCGACCGCCTTCTCGACCTCGGGTTCGGTGCGTGCGCAGAACGCGACCGCCGCCCCCTCCGCGGCGAGCGCTTCCACCACACAGCGCCCGATTCCCTTGGTGCCACCGGTGACCAGTGCCCGCAGCCCGCTCAACTGCAGATCCATCTCTCCGCCTCCTTAGAGTTTCGCGGCCTGATCGCGGAGGTAGCCGTGCATGCCCTGGTACGCCTGTGCCCGGGGCAGCAGGCGTTTGGGCACCTTCGTGACCGCGCTGTAGTTGGCGTCGACCACGTTCGCCAGCGGCGCCTGGCTGATCTGGGTGAGCAGCTGGTAGGCGTCGAGCCGGTCGAGGCCGTACAGCTCGTGCAGCCAGTCGATCATCCCGACCTGGCTGGCGCGCCACGCGTCCTCCAGCGGCCGCGCCGAACCGACCACGACGTAGTGCGAGTCCTGCTCGATGCGGGGCCACACCGGCGCGTGCCCCTTGATGAGCTCGACGACGAGGGTCACGTTCATCGCGCCCTCGACGGCCGTCCCGCACGCCTCGCCCTCGCCCTGCCGGTAGTGCCCGTCGCCGACGGAGAACAGGGCGCCCTCGACGTTGACGCCGAGGAAACACGTCGCGCCCGCGCGCATTTCGGGTGTGTCCATGTTGCCACCGAACATGTCCGGCACGAGCGAGGTGCGTACCTCGCGGCCGGCGGGTGCGACCCCGACGGTGCCGAGCATGGGCTCGACGGGCAGATCGAGCCGCAGTTCGCCGCGCAGCGCCTCGAACACGACCACCTCGCGGTCGCGGTCGAGCTGGTAGATCCAGGTCAGCTCGGGCAGCGGATCGTGCAGCAGTGCCGTGCGGTCGGTGGCGGTGAGGCCGCCGAAGAGCGGGATCGTCGCCGACGCCGCCCAGTCCCGCGCCGGGTCCAGCTCGGCGAAATGCAGCGCCAGCGTGTCACCCGGTTCGGCGCCCTCGACGTAGAAGGGGCCGGTCTGCGGGTTCACCTCGCGCATGTCGAGCTTCTCGCTGGGCCGGTCGTGCGGGCTGGTCAGCCGTCCGCCGAACGCGTCCTCGGTCCACAGCCGCAGTGCCGTTCCCGGGGCCACCCGCAGGACGGGCTCGACCCCGCCGAAGGTCCACGCGTACTGGTCACGGTCCGGGGTGAACTCAACAACCTCCACCCCTGAGGATCCTTCTCCCGCCGCCGGGCCCGGGCAAGGGGAGGATGTCCTCGTGGGCGAGTCGATGGTGCACAGGATCGCCAGGGTGCTGGAGGTGTTCGGCACCGACGAGCGGGTGGTGAGCGTGTCGGAGGTGGCGCGGCGCGCGGATCTGCACGTCGCGACGGCGTCGCGGCTGATCGAGCAGCTCGTGTCGGTCGGCTGGCTGCAGCGCGACGAGGACCGGAAGGTACGCGTCGGCGTGCGGTTGTGGGAGGTCGCGTCGCGGGCTTCGCCGACCCTGCCGCTGCGGGAGGCGGCGATGCCGTTCATGGAGGACCTGCACGCCGTCGTCCGGCACCACACGCAACTCGGTGTCCTCGAAGGCGAAGAGGTGCTGTTCCTGGAACGTCTCTCGGCGCGCGACGCGGTGATCAACCTGACCAGGATCGCGGGCAGGCTGCCGCTGCACGCCTCCTCGTCGGGTCAGGTGCTGCTGGCGCACGCGCCCGCCGAGTTGCAGGAGCGGGTGCTGCGCGGGCAACGGCGCTCCTACACCCGGCACACGATGACCGACGCCAAGGTGCTGCGCGCGCGGCTGGCCGACATCCGCAAGGAGGGCTACACCATCTGTCCCGGCTACATCGACGAACGCGCCACCGGGATCGCGGTGCCGGTGCGCCACGGCGGGGACGTGATCGCCGCGCTGGGGGTGGTGGTGCCCAACGACTCGTCCGCGCGCACGGTGATCCCCGCGCTGCGGGCGGCGGCGCTGGGCATCTCACGCGCGGTCTCTCACTGAACGAGAATCACCTGGTCGGTCTGCTCACACGTCGCTCATCCTCGGAAGCGATCGCAACCGAGGAGCCATCGATGACGATGACGATCGACCTCCGGGTCGTGGACAAACGCACGGCCGCCGAGGGTGTCGTGACCCTGACACTGGCGCATCCGCGTGGCGCGCGGCTGCCGGACTGGACCCCGGGGTCGCATGTGGACCTGGTGTTGCCCGGCGGGCTGGTGCGGCAGTATTCGCTGTGCGGGGACCGCTGGGACGCCTACACCTATCGCATCGGCGTCCTGCGCGAGCGCGAGAGCAGGGGCGGTTCGGCCTACATCCACGATCAACTGGCCGTGGGGGATCTGGTGTCGATCGGCGGGCCACGCAACAACTTCCGGCTCGTCCCATCGCGAGCGTACCTGTTCGTCGCGGGCGGGATCGGGATCACGCCGCTGCTGCCGATGGTGCACCAGGCGGAGCTGCTCGGTGCTTCCTGGCGCCTGCTCTACGGCGGCCGCACCCGCGCTTCGATGTCCTTTGTGGACGAGCTGGAACGCTACGGCGACCGGGTCGTCGTGCGCCCGCAGGACGAGTACGGCCTGCTCGATCTCGACACCCACCTCACCGGGGACGCCACGGTCTACTGCTGTGGCCCGGAACCGTTGCTGGCGGCGGTGGAACGCCGCTGTGCCGCGCGCACGGAACGGTTCGTGCCCAAGGACTTCGGCGCACCCGTGCGGCGCGAGCCCTTCGAGGTGGAGCTGGCCCGCAGCAGGCGGCGGCTCATGGTCCGGCCGGAGGAGTCGGTGCTGGAGGCGGTGGGCCGGGCCGGGGTGAGCGTGCTGTCCTCCTGCCGGCAGGGCACCTGCGGCACCTGCGAAACCACCGTGCTCGCGGGCGATCCCGACCACCGCGACTCGATTCTCGACGACGCCGAACGGGCCGCCGGTGACTGCATGTTCCTCTGCGTCTCGCGTGCCCGCTCCGACCGTCTCGTCCTCGACCTGTGAAGGAAAGCGTCATGCTCGACCCGTTCGCCCACGACGTCCTCGAAGATCCCGCCGAACTGCACGAAACGCTGCGTGAGGCGGGCCCGGTGGTGTACCTGGACCGCTACGACGTCTACGCGATGGCCCGCTACGAACACGTGTACGCCGCGCTGACCAACTGGCAGGAGTTCTGCTCCGGTGCCGGGGTGGGGCTGAGCAACTTCCGGTACGAGAAGCCATGGCGCCCGCCGAGCCTGCTGCTGGAAGCCGATCCGCCCCGGCACGACGCGCCGCGGGCGGTGCTCTCGGCGATCCTCGGTCCGCGTGCCCTGCGCAGGCTGCGGGAGGAGTGGTTCGCCGACGCCGAGAAGCTCGTCGACGAAGTGCTCGGCGCGCGGGAGTTCGACGCCGTGACCGCGCTCGCGCAGGCGTTCCCGCTGCGGGTCTTCCCCGACACGGTCGGGATTTCCCGTGAGGGCCGGGAGAACCTGCTGCCCTACGGGGACCACGCCTTCAATGCCTTCGGCCCCGCCAACGATCTTGTCGAGAAAGGACTGCCGGGGATCGGCGAGATCTCGGCGTGGGTCAACGCGCAGTGCGGCCGGGACGCGCTCGCGCCCGGCGGGTTCGGCGCCCGGATCTGGGCGGCGGCCGACCGCGGCGAGATTACGCACGAGCAGGCGCCGCTGGTGGTGCGGTCGCTGCTGACCGCCGGGGTGGACACGACCGTGCACGGCCTCGCGGCGGTGCTGTACGCGATGGCGACGAATCCCGTTGAATGGCAACGGCTTCGCGAGCGGCCGGAGGTGCTGGCCAGGGTCGCCTTCGACGAGGCGGTGCGCTGGGAGTCGCCCGTGCAGACGTTCTTCCGGACCGCCATGGCGGACATGACGATCGGCGATGTCACGATCCCGGACGGCAAGAAGATCCTGATGTTCCTCGGTGCGGCGAACCGTGATCCGCGTCGCTGGGCGGATCCGGACGCCTTCGACCTCGCCCGTGACCCGTCCGGCCACGTCGGTTTCGGCATGGGCATTCACCAGTGCGCGGGCCAGCACGTGGCGCGGCTGGAGGCGGCGGCGCTGCTCACCGCGCTGGCCCGGCGGGTCGAGCGGATCGAGCTCGCCGGCCCGCCGCGACGGCATCACAACAACACGTTGCGCGCGTGGGCGTCGATGCCGGTGTCGGTCTCACTCGCCTGAGCGGCCGGGAGTCCGCGCCGTGAAACGTTCCGACTAGTGTTGCATCTATGACAGTCAGGGTTGCCTTGTTCGCGACGTGTCTCGGGGACACCTTGTTCCCGGACACGTGCAAGGCGGTGGTCCGCCTGCTCGAACGGCTCGGCTGCGAGGTCGAGTTCCCGATGTCGCAGACCTGCTGCGGGCAGATGCACTTCAACACCGGCTACCGGGACGAGGCGGCCGGCCTCGCCCGCGGCCTCGGGGAGGCGTTCGCGGGCTACGACGCCGTGGTCGCGCCCTCCGGTTCGTGCGCGGCGATGGTGCGCGACATCTACCCGAAGCTGCTGGAGTCGGACCTGCCGCCACGCATGTACGAGCTGTCGGAGTTCCTCGTCGACGTGCTCGGGGTGACCGACGTCGGCGCCTACTTCCCGCACCGGGTCACCTACCACCCGACCTGCCACTCGCTGCGCATGCTCGGCGTGGGGGAGCGGCCGCTGGCGCTGCTGCGTGCGGTGAAGGGCCTCGACCTCGTGGAGCTGCCGGGGGCGACGGAATGCTGCGGCTTCGGGGGCACGTTCGCGATCAAGAACGCCGAGACCTCCACCGCGATGCTCGGCGACAAGATGCGCTGCGTGCTCGACACGGGCGCGGAGGTGCTGACCGCCGGGGACAACTCGTGCCTGATGCACATCGGCGGCGGGCTGTCGCGGCTGCGCACCGGCGTGCGTACGGTGCACCTGGCGGAGATCCTGGCCTCGACCGAGGAGGAACCGTGGCTCGCAACCCCGTGACGTGGCTGGGCGTCCCGCCCTTCCCCAAGGCCGCGCACACGGCGCTCGCCGATTCCCAGCTGCGCCGCAACATGCGGCACGCGACCCACACCATCCGCGACAAGCGGGCGCGCGTGGTGTCGGAACTGCCCGACTGGGAGGGCCTGCGCCGCGCGGGCGAGGCGATCAAGAACGACGTGCTGGCCAACCTCGACTTCTATCTGGAGCGGCTGGAGGAGGCGGTGACCGCGCGCGGCGGCGTGGTGCATTGGGCCCGCGATGCCGCCGAGGCCAACGAGATCGTGCTGCGGCTGACGCGGGAGGCGGGCACCGGCGAGGTCGTCAAGGTCAAGTCCATGGCCACCGCCGAGATCGGGCTCAACGAGGCGCTCGAGGCCGGTGGCGTGCGGGCCATCGAGACCGACCTGGCCGAGCTGATCGTGCAGCTCGGGCACGACCGTCCCTCGCACATCCTGGTGCCCGCGATTCACCGCAACCGCGCGGAGATCCGCGAGATCTTCCGCCGCGAGATGCCCGGCGCCCCGGCGGATCTGCCCGCCGAGCCGCGTGCGCTGGCCGAGGCCGCGCGCAGGCATCTGCGGCACAAGTTCCTCACCGCGAAGGTCGCGATCTCGGGCGCGAACTTCGCCGTTGCCGACACCGGTTCGATCATGGTGGTGGAGTCCGAGGGCAACGGGCGCATGTGCCTGACCCTGCCGAGGACGCTGATCACCGTGATGGGACTGGAAAAGCTCGTGCCGACGTGGCAGGACCTGGAGGTGTTCCTGCAGTTGCTGCCGCGTTCGTCGACCGCGGAGCGGATGAACCCCTACACGTCGGTGTGGACCGGCGTGACACCCGGCGACGGGCCGCAGGAGTTTCACCTGGTGCTGCTGGACAACGGCCGCACCGAGGCGCTCGCGGACACGGTCGGCAGGCAGGCGCTGCGGTGCATCCGGTGCTCGGCCTGCCTGAACGTGTGCCCGGTGTACGAGCGCACCGGCGGGCAGGCCTACGGCTCGGTGTACCCGGGCCCGATCGGCGCGATCCTTACGCCGCAGCTGGTCGCCGACGCGCACGACAAGCAGGCGGCGTCGTTGCCGTACGCGTCGTCGTTGTGCGGGGCCTGTTTCGAGGCGTGCCCGGTGCGCATCGACATCCCCGAGGTGCTGACCCATCTGCGCGCGAAGGCCGTCGAGGCGAAGCCGAAACGCGGCGAGGCCGCGGCGATGGCGCTGCTGTCCCGGGTCTTTGCGGACCCGCGCAAGTACGAGGCCGCGCAGAAGGCGGGCGCCCTGGCGGGGCGGCTCGTGCCGGGTGGCAAGGCGAGCACGCTGCCGTGGCCGGGTTCGCTGTGGACGTCCTCGCGTGACGTGCCGATGCCGCCGCGCGAAAGTTTCCGGACGTGGTGGAGGAACAACCGTGGCTGACGCACGCGCGGAAATCCTGGGCCGGGTGCGCGCCGCGCTGCGCGACCGGCCGGTGGCGGCGCCGGTGCCGCGCGACTACGACCGCACGCGCGACTATCCGGACGTGCTGGACCTGGCGGCCGAGCGCATCGCCGACTACCGCGCCGAGGTGACGCGGGTGCCGGTGGCGGACCTGCCGCGCGCCATCGCCGCCGCGCTGGCGAAACGCTCGGCGAGCACGATGATCGCGCCGCCCGGGCTGCCGCGCGAGTGGCAGGTGGGCGATGTGCGGTGGCTGACCGACGAACCGCCGCTGACGGTGGACGAGCTCGACTCGGTGGACGGTGTGCTCACCGGATGCGCCGTGACGATCGCCGAGACCGGCACCCTCGTGCTCGACGGCGGTGCGGCGCAGGGGCGTCGCGCGCTGACGCTCGTGCCGGACTACCACCTGTGCGTCGTGCGGGCGGGCCAGATCGTGGCGACCGTGCCGGAAGCGGTGGCCCGGCTGGAATCGACGCGCCCGCTGACGTTCGTGTCGGGCCCCTCGGCGACCAGCGACATCGAGCTGGACCGGGTGGAAGGCGTGCACGGCCCCCGGACCCTGGACGTCCTGATCGCCGGGTAACTCCCGCACGGCACATCTCCGTCTCGGAGGTTGACCCGAACCGGGCAATCTCATCACGTTCAGGCACCAGTGTTGCTGCAATCCGGGCTCAACCCGTTAACGCGATCGGGTCAGGACACGATCCTCAACCGGCAAAGGAGTGATGAGCGGGGGAGGGCCGGGCGAGCGTGCGAAATCCGAGGACGGGGGGACGGCGATGACCGCGATCCTCGCGCGCAGGCCCGTCCGCGAGGCGACCGAACTCGCGCGGACCACACCCGGCGTGCTGACCGGCTTCCTGCTCGCGCTCGTCGCCGTCGCGCTCCTGTCGGGCATGTTCACCGGCCTGGGCCTGTTGAGCCGCGCCAACGCCCTCGACGCGCTCGCCACCCGGAGCGGCCCGCTCACCGCCGCGTCCGAAGAGATCTACCGCTCCCTTTCCGACGCCGACGCGACCGCCAACGGCGCCTTCCTGTCCGGCGGCCTGGAACCCGCCGCGACGCGCCAGCGCTACGAGGCCGATATCGCGCAGGCCGGCAACACGCTCGCGATCGCCGTCGCCGCACGGGAACCCGCCGATGTCACCGCGCCCGGCAGCCCGCTGGAAACGCTGTCGACGCGGCTTCCGGTCTACACCGGCCTCGTCGAGACCGCCCGCGCCGACAACCGGCAGGGCCTGCCGCTGGGCGCCGCGTACCAGCGCGAGGCGTCCAACCTGATGCGCACCCAGCTGCTGCCCGCGGCACAGGCGCTGTACCAGGGCCAGAGCGACCAGCTCACCGCCGACCAGGACGCCGCGGGGTCGGTGCCGTGGCTGCAGATCGCGTTCGCGCTCGTGGTCGTCGCGCTGCTCGTGGCCGCCCAGGTCTACCTGCGCCGCCACACCAACCGCGTGTTCAACGCGGGCCTGCTGATCGCGACGGCCGCGGCCGTGGTGTCGCTGCTCTGGGTGCTGGTGGCCACCCTCGCCGCGAGCGGCGACGTCCGCGACAGCCGTGACGCCGGGTCCGCGCAGGCCGCCACGCTCGCCAAGGCGCGCATCGCGACGCTGAACGCGCGCGCCGACGAGACGCTCACCCTCGTCGCGCGCGGCGCGGGCTCGGCCTACCAGGACGACTACGTCAAGCTCAGCGGATCGCTGCGCACGTTGCTGGACAGCGCGCGCACCGCGGCCACCGACAGCGCGGTCGCGCGCGACGTCGCGGCCGCCGCCACGGACACCGACGCCTGGGGCAAGGCGCACACCGCTATCCGCAGCGCCGACGACTCCGGTGACTACACCACCGCCGTCCGGCTCGCGATCGAACCCGTCCCCGACGGCGCCGTTCCCGCGTTCGACCAGCTCGATGCGGCGCTGGGCAGCGCGACCGGGCGCACCCGCGCCACGTTCGACCAGAAGGTGACCGACGCGAGCGGCGCGCTCGCCGGCACGGTGGCCTCGGTGACCGTGCTCGCCGTCATCGGGGCGGCGGCGTCGGCCGCGGGAATCTGGCGCAGGCTGAAGGACTACCGATGAGAACCCGCCTCGCCCTCGCACTCGCCACCGCAGCGCTCACGCTCGCCGGCTGCGCGACCGTGTCCACCACCGCGATCCCCACGGTGCCCGCCCAGGTCCCCATGCCCGGCGGTGCCGCGCGGGCGACCGCGTCCAGCACACCCGCCGCACCGGACTGCGGCGACGTGCAGGCCAGCCTGCGCCCGCCGAACCCGCTGCCCGCGCCGGGCCAGATGCCCGCCGGTTCGACGATGGCGCGCATCCTGCAGCGCGGCAAGCTCATCGTCGGTGTCGACCAGAACACCCTCAACATGGGCTTCCGCGATCCGTTCACCGCGCAGATCCAGGGTTTCGACGTCGACATGGCGCGCACGGTCGCGCAGGCGATCTTCGGCACCCCGGACGCGATCCAGCTGCACGCGCTGACCTCGGACCAGCGCATCCCCGCGTTGCAGAATGGAGACGTGGACATCGTCGTGCGCACGATGACGATCACCTGCGATCGCCTGCAGCAGGTGAACTTCTCCACGGTCTACTACGACGCGCAGCAGCGGATACTGGTGAAGAAGAACTCGGGCATCACCGGCGCGGAGCAGCTCGGCGGCAAGAAAGCGTGTGCCACCAAGGGTTCCACGTCGCTGAACACGCTGCTCGCGCTGCCCTCGCAGCCCACCACGTTCGGCGTCGCCGACTGGACCGACTGCCTGGTGATGCTGCAGCAGGGACAGGTCGACGCGGTCTCCACCGACGACGTGATCCTCGCCGGGATGGCCGCGCAGGACCGCTACACCGAGGTGGTCGGCGCGTCGCTGGGCGATCAGCCGTACGGGATGGCGATTCCCAAGCAGAACGAGGATTTCGTGCGGTTCGTCAACGGCGTGCTGGAACGCGTGCGAACCAACGGCACGTGGACCGCGTCCTATCAGCGATGGCTCGGTGGTCTGCTCCCCGGATCCACTCCCGCGCCGCCGGCGCCCCGCTACCGGGACTGATCGGCGTGCTGGAGCTGGAACAGGCCGACCGCGCGCTGGCGGAGCTGGGCGAGGACAGCGACCGGATGGCCGACGCACTGGTCGCGATGGACAGCCATCCCGGAAACCAGCTGCTGGCGGGCGCCACGCTGACCGGCGTGACGCTGCGCCGCTGGAGCGAGGCGAGCGCGGCGATGAGCGTGCTGTGGCAGCAGTTCAGCATGCATCGCGCGCTCGTGGACCAGGCGCGGCAGGTGCGGGAACGCAAATCCCGGCCCGGTCCCGCGGAGCTGGCCGAACTGACCGAACTGCTCACCGGTCCCGTCGTGGAGCTCAACGCCGAACAGGTGCCCATCGAGCGCCGCGGCCTGACCGGGCCCGCCGTCGTGGTCGAGCGGGTGACGCTGAGCGAGCTGGTCGGCACGATGAAAACGGCGTACGCGAAGGTCACCGAGGTGCTCGCGGCGGCGGAAAAAGCCTGGGACCGCACGATCGAACGGCTCGAGCCGCTCGACGCGGACCTGCGCGCGGCCAGGGCGCTCGCGGAGTCGCTCGGCGTGGACGAGCCCGCGCTGGCCCGCTTCGCCACGGAACTGGCGGAGCTGCGCGCCGGGGCGCTGTCCGATCCGCTGGGCAGCGAACCGGATCCGGCGCCGGTGCGCGCTTCGCTGGCCAAGACGCGCGCCGGGCTGGACGACCTGGCCGCCGCGCGGGATTCCTTCGCCGAGCGCAAGGAGGGAATCGAGGCGAGCGTGGCCGAGACCGCCGACATCGACGCGCGTGCGAGCGCCGTGTTCGCCACCGTGCGCGAGAAGATCGCGAATCCCGGCCTGCCCGTCGTCGAAGAGCAGGCCGCCGTCCTGCGGAACCGGGTCGCGCAACTGCCGGCGCTGTGGCGGGCGCAGGACTGGAAAGCGCTTTCAGCGAACCTGGAGTCGCTGGAACGCGACGCCGGGCGGGCACTGGCCGAGGCCCGCACCCGGCTCGAACTCGGCACCGGACTGCTTGATCGCCGGCTCGAACTGCGCGGCAGGCTGGAGGCCTACCGCGCCAAGGCCCGGCAACTCGGTTACGTCGAGGACCTGGATCTGGGCACACTGCACCAGCGGGCGCACGATCTGCTGTACACCAGCCCGTGCGACCTGCGCGCCGCGACCGTCGCGGTCAACCGCTACCAGCAGGCGCTGGCCGACCGGAGAGGGGAGCAGCCGTGAGCACCTGTCCGCGAAGCGGATGCGGCGGCGAGATCGACGAGGACGGCTTCTGCGACACCTGTGGTCTCGAATCGCCGAACGCGGTCACCGGCGCGACGGCCGCCTCGCGCGGCACGGCACGCTCCGGGTCGACCAGCATGTCGTGGAGCACGCCGACCTCGGCGTCCTCGGCGTCCTCGGCGCGCAGCGGCCGCGGGTCCACCCGCACGAGCAGCCGCAGCGCGCTGGGCCGCGGCGTCATCGAGGTGCCGCCGGTGCCCAAGCGCGATCCGCGCGAGGCGGTGCTGGCCGATCCCCGCGTGCCCGAGGACAAACGCTTCTGCAGCGCGTGTGGCGCGAAGGTCGGCCGGGGCCGCGACGGCAAACCCGGCCGGGTGGAAGGGTTCTGCCCGCAGTGCGGCCACGGCTTCTCCTTCGCCCCGAAGCTCAGCCCCGGCGAGCTCGTGCACGAGCAGTACGAGGTGCTCGGCTGCATCGCGCACGGCGGGCTCGGCTGGATCTACCTCGCCGCCGACCACGCCGTCGCCGACCGGTGGGTGGTGCTCAAGGGCCTGCTCGACTCCGGCGACGCCGATGCGATGGCCGCCGCCGTGGCGGAAAAGCGTTTTCTCGCTCAGGTCGAGCATCCCGGCATCGTGTGGATCTACAACTTCGTGGAGCACCGCGGCACCGGCTACATCGTGATGGAGTACGTCGGGGGCACTTCGCTCAAGGACATGATCAGGCAGCGGCGTGAGCAGGGCGACCCGAAGGCGTGCCTCCCGCTGGCGCAGGCCATCGCCTACACGCTGGAGATCCTGCCCGCGCTCGGCTACCTGCATTCCAACGGCCTGGTGTACTGCGATTTCAAGCCCGACAACGCGATCCAGGTCGAGGACCAGCTCAAGCTGATCGACCTCGGCGCGGTGCGGCACCTGACGGACACCACGAGCGCCATCTACGGCACGCCCGGCTACCAGGCGCCCGAGATCGGCAAGGAACTGCCCTCGCCGGTGTCGGACATCTACACCGTCGGCCGGTCGCTGGCGGTGATGACGTTCCCGTTCGACTTCCACGCCACCTACCGCGACAGCCTGCCCACGCCCGACGAGGTTCCGCTGCTGGCCGAGCACGAGTCGTTCTACCGCGTGCTGCGCCGCGCCACGCACCGCGATCCCGCCCAGCGGTTCGGTTCCGCCGAGGAGATGCGCGACCAGCTGGAGGGCGTGTTGCGCGAGGTGGCGGCCACCGAGGACGGGCAGGCCCGCCCCGGCACCTCGTCGGAGTTCACGCCGGAGCGGCGCACCTTCGGCGTGCGGGGTGCCCCGGCACCGGCCGATCTCGTGCCGTGCCTGCCGGTGCCGAGGGTGGACCTCAGCGACGCCGGGGCGGCCTTCCTCGCGGGACTCACCGAAACCGATCATCCCCGGCTGGTCGAGGAGCTGTCGAACGCGACGGTGCGCGGCGCCGAGATCCAGTACCGGCTGGCGCGGGCGCATGTCGAGGCCGGTGACGTGGCCGCGGCGCGCAAGGTGCTCAACGGGATCAAGACACAGCCCGGCGAGTGGCGCGTCGAGTGGTACCGCGGGCTCGCGGCGCTGGCGGAGAACAAGCCGCATCCGGCGCGGCAGGCCTTCGAGACGGTCTACGACCTGCTGCCCGGTGAGCTCGCGCCGAAGCTCGCGATCGCGTTCTGCGCGGAGGCGGCAGGCGATCCCGGCGACGCCGACCGTTACTACCGCATCGTCTGGCGCACCGACCGGTCCTTCATCAGCGCCGCCTTCGGTCTCGCCCGCGTGCTGCTGGCGCGTGGTGAGCGGGCGGAAGCGGTGGACGTGCTGGAATCGGTGCCGGACGCCTCCACGCACTACGTGACCGCGCAACTGGAGGCGATCCGCGCCCGCACCGCCCGCACCCGTGCCGGCGGACTGTCCGAAAAGGACCTCGTGCTCGCCGGGGAACGGTTGTCCGGCCTGGAACTCGACGACGCCCGCCGCGCCCGCGCGGCGCGGGACCTGCTGGAGTCGGCGTTCGCGTGGGTGTGCGACGGGCCGGGCGCAACCGATGGCGGCACTGTGCTGGGCTGCGGGCTCACCGAGCCGGACATGCGGCGCGGGCTGGAAACCTCGTATCTGAAACTGGCCAAGCAGGCGGCGACGCGCAAGGAACGGATCGCGCTGGTGGACCACGCGAACCGCGTCCGGCCGAGGACCTGGTTCTGATGGGCGTCGTCGTCTGTCCCGCGTGCGGTGCCGCGGTCGAGCCGGCGCACCGGTTCTGTGAGAACTGCGGGGAAAACCTGTACCTGCGGCGCACTCCCGAAGGCGGCCCGCTCGGCGCCGCCGGGCCGGACTGCCCCAGCTGCGGCGGGGTGGTGGCCGATGACGGGTTCTGCGAGGACTGCGGCCGCGCCCGCCCGTCGGGGCGCGACCGGATGGAGTTCGACCTCGGTCTCGTCGCCGGGGTGAGCGACCGCGGCCGCGTGCGGGCCCGCAACGAGGACTCGATGGCGTTCGCGACCGTGGGCCCCAAGGACGCACCGGGCGCGGTCGTGGTGACCCTCGCCGACGGGGTCGGTTCGACGCGCCGGGCGGACGAGGCCTCGCAGGCGGCGGTGGACGCGGCGCTCGAGCGCATCGCGGACTGCCTGCACGCGGGCAAGGACGCGCGGGAGTCCACAGTGGATGGTTTCGCAGCGGCGGCGGACGTGGTGGCGACGCTGGGCGAACCCCGCTCGAGCGAGCTCGCGCCGTCCTGCACGCTGGTGTCCGTGATCGCGACGCCGGGCGAGATCACGGTCGGCTGGATCGGCGACAGCCGCGCCTATTGGCTCGACGGTGCGCGATCCCGGAAGATCACCGTCGACGACACCTTGTACGCGCAGCTGCGGGAGGCCGGCTGGCCGGAACAGGAGGCCTCGGCCAACCCGAACGCGCACGCGCTCGCCCGGTGGGTGGGCGCCGATGCCGACCGGGAGGCGCCCGGCATCGCGGTGCTGTCCTCGCCGGGGCCGGGCCTGCTGCTGGTGTGCAGCGACGGCCTGTGGAACTACGTGCCCGCCGCCGTGGACCTGGCAGGGCTGGTCGCCGCCGAACCGCCGCTGGCGGTCGCGGCGAAGCTGACCGCCGTGGCGCTGGAGGCCGGCGGCGGGGACAACATCACCGTCGTCGTGCTGCCCTATCCGTTCGACGTGACCGAAAGCGAATGACGATGAGCGACTTCCAGATCGAGGTCTACCAGAACGAGTACCTGCCCCAGGGTGCGGCCGAGGTCAACGCGATCGTCACGGTCACCTCCAGCGGAAGCGGCGCGCAGGTCCCGGCCAGCACCCCGGCCGCAGAGGTGATCATCGTCGACTGCTCGGGTTCGATGGACCATCCGCGCACCAAGATGGCCGCCGCCAAGCGCGCGACCGCCGCCGCGATCGACACGCTGCGCGACGGCGTCGCGTTCGCGGTCATCGCGGGCACGGACATCGCCACGCTCGTCTACCCCGGCAAGCTCGGCATGGCCGAGGTGAGCCCGCGCACCCGGGCCGAGGCGAAGGCGGCCGTGGAGCGGTTGTACGCGGACCGGGGCACGGCCATGGGGGAGTGGCTGCTGCTGGCCGCACAGGTGTTCCAGACCCGGCAGAATCCGTTGCGGCACGCCATTCTGCTCACCGACGGAAAGAACGTGCACGAGCGGGCGAGCAAGCTCGACCAGATCCTCGGTGAGGTCGCCGGCGAGTTCGTGTGCGACTGCCGTGGCGTGGGCACCGACTGGGAGGTCCGCGAACTGCGCAAGATCTCCGAGACGCTGCTCGGCTCGGTCGACATCGTCGCCGAGCCCGAGGACCTGGAACAGGACTTCCGCGCGATGACCACCGCCTCGATGGGCAAGGAGGTCGCCGACGTCGCGCTGCGCGTGTGGACCCCGCAGGGTGCGCGGGTCAAGTTCGTCAAGCAGGTCGAGCCCGCCCTCGCCGACCTCACCGGGCGGCGCGAGGAGTCCGGGCCGCGCAGCGGCGACTACCCGACCGGGTCGTGGGGCGCCGAAAGCCGCGACTACCACGTGTGCGTGCAGGTGTCGCCGGCCAACATCGGCGACAAGATGCTCGCCGCGCGGGTGAGCCTGGTGACCCGCGGCGGGGATGTGCTCGGCAAGGGACAGGTGCTGGCGATCTGGACCGACGACACGGCACTGTCGACCAAGATCAGTCCCGAGGTCGCGCACTACACCGGGCAGGCGGAACTGGCCTCGGCGATCGAGGAGGGCATCGAGGCACAGCGCACGGGCGATGTCGAGACGGCGACGGCCAAACTCGGCCGCGCCGTCGCGCTCGCGCATTCCTCCGGCCACGAGGACACCGCGAAACTGCTCGCGAAGGTGGTCGACGTCGTCGATCCAGCCCGCGGCACGGTGCGGCTGAAGCGGGATGTCAGCGCGGTGGACGCGATGACGCTGGAAAGCCGGTCCCAGGTCACCAAGCGGGTCGGCAAGAGCGGCGGGCAGAGCTGATGCCGGTATGCGTCAACGGCCACGACTCCGCCGACGACGAGTACTGCGACGTCTGCGGCCTCGCCTTCGCCGCACCCGAGGCACCGGCCGCGCCGGTACCGGAGCCCGCTCCGGAACCGGCCCCCGCGGCGCACCCCTGCCCCGCGTGCGGGGCACCCGTGGAGGGCCGGTTCTGCGAAAGCTGCGGCCACGACTCGCTCGCCGCGCCACCGGAGCCCGCACCGCAGTCCGCCGCCGGGGACCGGAAGGAAGCGACCGGGACATTCGCGGTGCTGGTCACCGCCGATCGTGCCTACTACGACACCGTGCGCGCCGAAGGCGGTTCCGGCGCGGACCCGGTGGAGTTTCCGCCGTTCTGCCCGGAACGGCGGTTTCCGTTGCGCGGCAAGCAGATGAGCATCGGCCGCCGCAGCGTGAGCCGCGGCATCCTGCCCGACATCGACCTGACCGGGCCGCCCGAGGACGCCGGTGTCTCGCGCATGCACGCGCTGCTCGTCGCGGACGACACCGGTACATGGTCCATTGTGGACATGGACTCGGCGAACGGCACGTATCTCGGCAACTCGCGCGCGCCGCTCAAGCCCAACACGCCGCATCCGCTCGCCGACGGCGACACGGTGCACCTGGGTGCTTGGACGACCCTCACCCTGATCCGGGAGTGACACACCCGCCACTGAACGCTGTTCGGTCGCGGCCACAGCCCGATGGAGAATAACAAACAGGTCACGTGTGCATGACATTCCACGACTGTGGCCTATGCCATGAGGTTTCCTGACACGGCGTTTCGCCGGTTACCTTCCGGTCCACTGTTGTGTCTGAGAGTTATTTGCATAAGGTGCTTGGGCAAGGTGCAGGTGATCTTGGACCGAATGTTGTCGAAAAGAACGAGAAGCCATTGCCGACTGTCCGAGCTGAGAAGTTGTACAAGGTCTTCGGCCGGCGCGCGCGGGACGCGGTACGCCGGTTCGAGCAGGGAGCGCAACGCTCCGAACTGGGCGTCGCCGGTGTGACACCGGCCGTGATCAACGCCTCCTTCGAGGTCGAGCCGGGGGAGTTGTTCGTGGTCATGGGACTTTCCGGTTCGGGAAAGTCCACTTTGATCAGGATGCTCAACGGCCTGCTGCCGCCGACGTCGGGAAAGGTCTACGTCGACGACGTGGACATCACCTCGATGTCCGGCAAGCAGATCAGGCGGATGCGCCAGCGCACCATGAGCATGGTGTTCCAGCATTTCGCGCTGTTTCCGCACCGTACGGTCCTGGAGAACGCGGCGTACGCGCTGGAGATCAAGGGCGAAGCGAAGGAAAGCAGGCTCGCCACCGCACGCGAGTCGCTGGCGATGGTGGGGCTGTCCGGCTGGGAGGACCACACGCCGGACCAGCTTTCCGGCGGTATGCGGCAGCGGGTCGGTCTCGCCAGGGCACTGGCCGCCGACACCGACGTGCTGCTGATGGATGAGGCGTTCAGCGCGCTCGATCCGCTGATCCGCCGCGAGATGCAGGACCAGCTGTTGTCGTTGCAGGCGCAGCTGGGCAAGACGATCATCTTCATCACCCACGACCTCAACGAGGCGATGCGCCTCGGCGACCGGATCGCGGTGATGCGCGAAGGGGAGATCGTGCAGATCGGCACCGCGGAGAAGGTGCTGACCGAGCCCGCCAACGACTACGTGGCCCAGTTCGTGCAGGACGTCGACCGCAGCAGGGTGCTGACCGCGCGGTCGGTCATGGTGCGGCCGCTGAGCACCGTCGGGTCCGGCTCCGGTCCCCGCGCCGCGCTGCGCACGATGCAGGAACAGCAGTACTCGGCGCTGTTCGTCGTCGAGCGCGACGGGCGGCTGGCCGGCGTCATCACCGACGACGCCGCCGCGGACGCCGCGCGCCGTGGCGTGGACACCATCCGCGAGGTCATGGCCGACGGGGTCGCCTCCGTCGGGCCGGACACGGCGCTGAGTGAACTGTTCGCCCCCGCCGCGGAAAGCGCGCTGCCGCTGGCGGTGGTGGCCGAGGACGGCAAGCTGCTCGGCGTCGTGCCGCGCGCGACGCTGCTGGGTGCGCTCGGCGAGGCCGCGGCCGAAAGCAACGGCTCGGCAGGGGAGGTGACCGTCGATGCGTGAGGTGCTTCTCGCCGATGGCTGGCAGGTGCCGCGGATTCCGCTCGGCGACTGGTTCGCCACCGCGGTCGACTGGCTCAACAACAACGTGGGCCCGCTGTTCGATGCGATCGACAAGATCATCAACGGCGCGGTCAACGGGCTGACCACGGCGCTGCAATGGCCGCCGTCGTGGGTGATGTTCATCCTGTTCGCGCTGCTGGCCTGGGCGTTGCGCAGCTGGAAGTTCGGCGTGGTGAGCCTGATCGGCTTCGCGGTCGCCGACGGCCTTCGCGTGTTCGACGACG
Source organism: Amycolatopsis acididurans (assembly GCF_012328925.1). Taxonomy (GTDB): domain Bacteria; phylum Actinomycetota; class Actinomycetes; order Mycobacteriales; family Pseudonocardiaceae; genus Amycolatopsis_E; species Amycolatopsis_E acididurans. The sequence continues at coordinate 201,858 of NZ_JAAXLS010000003.1, read as the reverse complement.
CGATGCTGACGCTGGCGCAGGTTCTGGTGGCCGGCGTGATCGCGACGGTGATCGCGGTGCCGCTGGGCATCCTGGCCGCGCGCAGCAACGCGGCCAGCAGGGTGATCAAGCCCGTCATGGACTTCATGCAGACGCTGCCCGCGTTCGTCTACCTGATCCCGGCGATCTTCTTCTTCTCGATCGGCGTGGTCCCCGGTGTCGTCGCGACGGTGGTGTTCTCGCTGCCGCCCGGGGTCCGGCTGACCGAGCTCGGAATCCGCCAGGTGGACAAGGAAATGGTCGAGGCGGGTGAGTCTTTCGGTGCCGCGCCGAGGAAAATTCTCACCGGTATCCAGATTCCGCTGGCGCTGCCGTCCATCATGGCCGGTATCAACCAGATCATCATGCTGTCGCTGTCCATGGTGGTGATCGCCGGCATGGTCGGCGGGCCCGGCCTCGGCGGCAAGGTGTTCGAGTCGGTGACGAGGCTTCAGCTCGGCGCCGGCTTCGAATACGGCGTCGGCGTGGTGATCCTGGCGATCTACCTGGACCGGATCACCTCCTCGTTCAGCGGCCGGCGGACCCGGCGCCGCACCAGCCGCCGTGCCACGGCGAGCGTCTGACGCGGTGCCCGCGAGTTTCTCAAGGAAGGAGACAGGGATACATGTCTAGCGGAAGGTTGCGGCGGCTCGGGTCGCTCATCGCCGCGGTGCTGGCGGTGGCTCTCGTCGCCAGTGCCTGTGGCGGGCGGAACAACAGTGCCGACACCGGGCAGAGCAACAAGACTCTGAAGATCGGCTACATCGCCTGGGACGAGGACATCGCACTGTCCAATCTGGTCAAGGGCGTGCTCGAGGACAAGGGCTACAAGGTCGAGCTGCAGCAGCTGGACGCGGCGCCGTTGTACGCCGGCCTGGCCAAGGGCGACATCGACCTCTTCCTCGACTCCTGGCTGCCCTCGACCCACGAGGACTACTGGAACCAGTACAAGAACAAGCTGGAGGACCTCGGCGTCTGGTACAACAACGCGACGCTGAACCTCGCGGTGCCCAATTCCGTGAGCCAGGTCAACTCCATCGAGGACCTCAAGACCAACGCCTCGCTGTTCGGCGGCAAGATCACCGGGATCGACCCGGGTGCCGGTGAGACCCGGATCATCCAGAACAACGTGATGCCGCAGTACGACCTCGCCGGTTCGATGCAACTGCAGAACTCCTCCAGCACGGCGATGCTGGCCGCGCTGGACAGCGCGATCAAGGGCAACCAGCCCATCGTGGTCGCGCTGTGGCACCCGCACTGGGCGTACTCGCGCTACCCGCTCAAGGACCTCGCCGACCCGAAGGGCGCCATGGGCAAGGGTGAGCAGCTGCACTCGCTGGGACGGCAGAACTTCGCGAAGGACTTCCCGAACCTGGCGAACTCGCTGAAGAACCTGAAGCTCACCGACGAGCAGCTCGGCTCGCTCGAGGACGCGGTGCAGAAGGCCGGCAACGGCAACGAGGCGACCGCGGCCAAGCAGTGGGCCGCTCAGAACAAGCAGCTGGTCGACTCCATCTTCACCGGGGTCTGACCGAGCTCCGCACCGGACCGATGGGGACGCGCCACCCGGGGCGCGTCCCCATCGGTTTTTACGTTCCCGCCGTGGTCACGGGGCCGCGGCAGCGCCGGATTTCCTCGAGCAGCGCGGCGGCGGCCGGCGACAGGGACCTCGTCGCCGAGGTGGCCACCGACAGCCGCCAGCGCAGCGCCGGCGAGGCCACCGTCAGCGCGGTCACCCCGGACACCGACCGCGTCATCGATTCCGGCACGAACGCGACGCCGAGACCCTGGCCTACCAGCCCCGTCAGCGTCGCGTAGTCCGACACCTCCAGCGGCACCGCCCTGCTCAGCCCCGCCTGCTCGAAGGCGCGGTCCACGACCCCGCGCGAACCCCAGCCCGGTGGGAAGTCCACAAAGGACTCGTCGGCGAGCGCGGCCAGATCGATCTCGCCGGCGCGGGTGAGGGCGTGCTCGTCCGGGCACAGCAGCCGTAGTTGCTCCTCGGCCAGCAGATCTGCGGACAGCCCGGGTGGGCAGCGGCCGGGGAACGCCACGAACGCCAGGTCCAGGCTGCCGTCGAGCAGCGAGCCGACGTGCCCGCCCGACCCGCCGGGGGAGTACTGCACGCGGACGCGCACGTGCGGATGGGCCCGGCGGAACCGGCCCAGCACCCGCGGGATGTCGATGCCCGAGGTGGTCAGCAGGATGCCGAGCGTGACCGAGCCGTGCAGCTCGCCCCGCACGGTGCGGGCCGCGTCGTGCGCCGCCCGCGCGGCCGCGAGCGCGGCGCGGGCGTGCGGCAGCATCGCGGTCCCGGCGGCGGTGAGCCGGACATGCCTGCTGTCCCGTTCGAACAGCGGCGTGCCCACCTCGCGTTCGAGTGCGCGGATGGCGGTGGACACGCCGGACTGCACGACGCGCAGGCGCCGCGACGCCTTCGTGAAGCTGAGTTCCTCCGCGACCGCGACGAGGTACTCCAGTTGACGCAGGTCCACACCTGCTATCTACCAGACAGATAGCAAGATGCACAAACAATCATTGGACGAGATGATCCGGCGCACCGAGACTGGGAACATGAGCACGATGGTCACGACGTCACGCAGGCACGGCCTGGGGTTCTGGCTGGTCGCGTACGCGTTCGCGGTGACGATGGCCTTCTCGGCCGCGCCCGCCCCGCTGTACGTGCTGTACCAGCAGAAGGACGGCTTCGGTCCCTTCACCGTCACGCTGGTCTTCGCGGCCTACGCGGTCGGGGTGGTGGTGAGCCTGTTCCTGGCCGGGCACGTGTCGGACTGGGCGGGCCGGCGCCGGGTACTGATCGCCGCGGTGCTGGTCAATGTGCTCGCGGCGGTGATGTTCCTGGCCTGGACCGCGGTGCCCGCTCTGCTCGTCGCGCGCTTCGTGTCCGGGATCAGCGTCGGCATGCTGACCGCGACCGCCACCGCGCACCTCGCGGAACTGCACGACGTGGCCCGCCCCCGCGCGCCCAGGACGCGGGCCGACGTGGTCGCGACCGCCGCGAACCTCGGCGGCATCGGGCTCGGCCCGCTGATCGCCGGGTTCCTCGCCGAGTACGTCGCCGATCCCCTGCACGTGCCCTACCTGGTGTTCCAGGCGCTGATGCTGCTCGGGGCGCTCGCGGTCGCGCTGGTGCCGGAAACGGTCGAACCGGTCGCCCGCCCTTACCGCCCGCAGCGGGTGTCGGTGCCGGGGGAGGCGCGTGGCCGGTTCTTCGCCGCCGGTGCCGCCGCGCTCGCCGGATTCGCCGTGTTCGGCATGTTCACCTCGCTCGCGCCCGGTTTCGTCGCCAACACCCTGCATCAGCGGTCGCACGCGCTGGCCGGGCTCGTGTCGTTCGCGGTGTTCGGTTCGGCCGCTCTCGCCCAGATCCTGCTGGCCCGCGCCGCGCCGCGGCGTCAGGCCGGCTTCGGCCTCGGCCTGCTGGTGACCGGGATCGTGCTGGTGATCGTCGCGGTCTGGGTGCCCAGCCTCGCCCTGTTCGTCGCGGGCGGGATCCTCGCGGGCGGCGGCGCGGGCGCGACGTTCAAGGGCTGCGTGAGTGTCGTGCTCTCGATCGCGCCGCCGGACGGGCGCGGCGAGGCGCTGGCCGGGCTGTTCCTGGCCGCCTACATCGGACTGACCGTGCCGGTGCTCGCGCTCGGCCTTGCCGCGCAGCTGATTCCGGTCGCGCTGGCGATGCTGGTCTTCGGTGCCGCGCTTGTCCTGATTCTGGGGCTTTTCACCAAACCCTTGTTGGCCTCTGTCTAACAACGACGACCCGGGTCACCGAGCCGCCCAGGTGTTCAGGCAACATGCCTGTAACACGAGGAGGTAGCTGGTGATCAACACCGGGGATACGGCATGGCTGCTCGGCTCGGCCGCGCTGGTGATGCTGATGACGCCGGGGCTCGCCCTGTTCTACGGCGGCATGGTTCGTTCCCGCAGCGTGCTGAACGTGATGATGCTGACCTTCGGCTGCCTGGCCGTGGTCGGCGTCATCTGGCTGCTCTACGGCTACTCGCTGGCGTTCGGCAACGACGGGTTCGCCGGGTTGATCGGGAACTTCCACTACGCCGGGCTGCACGGCCTCGGCGAGGCGACCGTCGGGCCCGACGGCCACAAGGTGCCGCTGCTGGCCTTCGCCGCGTTCCAGCTGATGTTCGCCGTGATCACCGTCGCACTGCTGGCCGGCGCGGTCGCCGAACGCGCCCGGTTCTGGCCGTGGCTGGTGTTCGTGGTGCTGTGGGTGACGCTGGTCTACCTCCCGCTCGCGCACTGGGTGTTCGCGTTCGACGACTTCGCCGGGCCGGGCACGGCAGGCGGCTGGCTGGTCAACAAGCTGCACGCGCTGGACTTCGCGGGCGGCACCGCGGTCGAGGTCAACTCGGGCGCGGCGGCGGTGGCGCTGGCGATCGTGATCGGCAGGCGGCACGGCTGGCCGAAGCAGGCGGTGCGCCCGCACAACCTGCCGTTCGTGATGTTCGGCGCGGGCCTGCTGTGGTTCGGCTGGTTCGGGTTCAACGCCGGTTCCGCGCTGGGCGCCTCCGGTGTGGCCGCGACCTCGTTCGTCAACACCACGGTCGCCGCCGCGACCGCGGTCGTCGGCTGGCTGGTGGTCGAGCAGATCCGCGACGGCAGGCCCACCACGCTGGGCGCCGCGTCCGGCGCCGTGGCCGGGCTGGTCGGGATCACGCCGGGCTGTGGTTACGTGGAGCCGATCGGCGCGGCGGCCATCGGGCTCGTCGCCGGTGTGGTGTGTTCCCTGGCGATCGCGCTGAAGTACCGGTTCGGCCTGGACGACTCGCTGGACGTGCTCGCCGTGCACGGCATCGGGGGCTTCGCCGGGATGCTGCTGATCGGCCTGTTCGCCAGCACCGGGGCCAACAGCGCGGGCGCGAACGGCCTGTTCTACGGGGGCGGCCTCGACCAGCTGTGGCGGCAGGCCGTGGCCACCTTCGCCGCACTGGGATACTCGTTGGTGGTCACACTCGTGATCGCCTGGGTCGTGCACCGCACGCTCGGCCTGCGCGCCACCCGCGAGGCCGAACTCGACGGGATCGATGAGGCGGAGCACGCGGAAAGCGCTTACGATCTGGCGGTTCAACCGAGCCGCCGCAGCCTGATGGAAGGAGGACGGCCGTGAAGCTGCTGACCGCGGTCGTGCGCCCGTTCGTCCTCGACGACATCCGGGACGCGATGGAACAGCTGGCCGTGCTGGGCATGACGGTCACCGAGGCCAAGGGGTACGGCCGTCAGAAGGGGCACCGTGAGGTGTACCGCGGCGCGGAGTACACCGTGGACTTCGTGCCCAAGCTGCGGGTCGAGGTGCTGCTCGACGAGTCCATTGTGGACAAGGCCATCGAGGCGGTGCAGAACGCGTGCCGCACCGGCCGCATCGGCGACGGCAAGATCTGGGTCACCCCGGTGGAAACCGTCGTCCGCGTCCGCACCGGCGAACGCGGCCCCGACGCGATCTGATGACGGCGGGCTAGACGTACTGCCGGACGGCCTGATCCAGCGGCGCGGGCATCGACAGCAGCTTCGCGGCCGTCGAGGTGAACAGCGCCTGCAACGCCTGCGCGGCGGGGGTCGGGCGCTGGCCGCGGGGGCTGGCGAGCAGGATGCGGCGGGCGGGGGCCTTCGGGCCGAGCGCGACCGTCGTGACGTCCTCTCGCAGGCCGGGCAGCGCGAGCCGCGGCGCGAGCGCGATGCCCAGCCCGACGGCGGCCATCGCCTGCGCCTCCTGGTAGTCGTGGGCGCGGTAGGCGATCGCGGGCTCGAAGCCCGCCTCGCGGCAGCTGCGCGTCAGCACCTCGGCCACCGGGTGGTCGGCGCGCACGATCCACTGTTCGCCCGCCAGTTCGGCGAAACGCGTGGACTCACGCCCGGCGAGCCGGTGCGAAGCCCCCACGATCAGCGTCGTGGGATCGTCCAGCACGTGCGTGATGTCCAGGTTGTCGCCGGGCAGCCGCTGCCATTCGTAGTCCCACAACAGGGAAAGCTCGACCTCGCGGCTGTCCAGCATGTCGAGCAGGCCCGCGTGACGTGAGCTGCGCACCACCAGTTCCACGGCCGGGTACCGCCGCCGGAACTCGCGGACCACGAGAGGCAGGAACGAGGCCGCGACGGTCGGGAACGTGCCCAGCCGCAGCGAGCCCGCGCGCAGGCCGGCCAGTTCGTCCAGATCGCTGCGCGCCGCGCGGAGCTCGCGGTCGATGCGCTCGGCGTGCGTGAGCAGCCCGCGTCCCGCCTCGGTGAGCGTGATCCCGCGCGCGTGCCGTTCCAGCAGCGGTTGTCCCGCCTCCGCTTCCAGTCTGCTGACCTGCTGCGACACCGCCGACGGCGTGTAGTTCAGCGCGGTCGCGGCGCCGGTGATCGAACCATGGCGCGCGACCTCGGCCAGCAGCAGCATCCGGCGTACGTCGAAGGTCATCGAGAGCCTTAACTTCTGCTAAAGGGGTATCAACTTTTCCGAGATTGTACTCAACGCTCGGCAGGCGCATCGTCGGATGCATGCGATACCTGAGAGGCACCTGGATGCGTGGTGGCACCAGCAAATGCTGGCTGTTCGACGCCGCGGATCTCGCGGGCGGCGATCCGGACGCGGTACTGGCCGCGGCGTTCGGCGCCGGGGACCCGCGGCAACTGGACGGCGTCGGCGGAGCCACCTCGACCACGTCCAAGGCGGCGCTCGTGCAGCGCTCGGCCACGCCCGGCATCGACGTCGAGTACCGCTTCGCGCAGGTCGGCATCGGCGCGCGGCGGGTCGAGTGGGGCAGCAACTGCGGCAACTGCGCGACCGCGATCGGTCTGTACTCCCTGCTCACCGGGCTGGTCCCGGCCCGGCCGGGGCACACGACGGTGCGGATGCGCAACATCAACACGGGCACGCTGCTCGCCGCGACCGTCGCGACGCCGGGCGGTGCGGTGCCCGAGTCCGGCGCGGCGGTGGTGCCCGGCGCGAGCGACGGCGGGGTCCCGGTGGAGCTGGCGTTCCTCGACCCGCAGGGCAGCACGACGGGGCGGCTGCTGCCCACCGGCCGTGCCGTGGACCACCTTCCGGTGCCCGCGACGCTCGTGGACGCCGGGGCGCCCGCCGCCCTCGTCGACGCGGACGAGCTCTCCGTGGACGAGCTGATCGCGTTGCGCCGGAAGGCAGCCGTCCTGATGGGACTGTCCGAACAGGACGACGCGATCCCGAAGACCGGCATGGTGTGCCCACCTCGGGACGACAGTCACGACCTGCGGATCCGGATGCTGTCGATGCTCGCTCCGCACCCGTCGGTCGGGCTGACCTCGGCGGTCGCGATCGCCGCGGCCGCGGGCGTCGAGGGCAGCGTGGTGCACCAGGCCCTCGGTGGCGAGGTGCCGCGGGTGCTGCGGCTCGGGACCCCGGCGGGTGTCGTCGCCGTCCGTGCCGAGTGGGAGGACGGGGTGCTGCGGGCCGTCCGGCTCGACCGCGCGGCGCGGCGGATCGCGGTCGCTGAGATTTCGGTGCCGTTGGCGCTGGCTTCGTGAAGAGGAAAGGAAGAAATGAGCGAGTCTTGGGATGTCGTGGTCGTCGGCGGCGGGAACGCCGGGTTCTGCGCCGCGCAGTCGGCACGCGAGCAGGGTGCCCGCGTGCTGATGCTGGAGAAGGCGCCGAGGGAATGGGCCGGTGGCAACAGCTACTTCACCGCCGGGGCCATGCGCATCGTCCACAACGGACTTGACGACGTCGCGGAGCTCGTGGAGCCGTTCGATACCGGCTGCACCGACCTCGACCCCTACACCGCCGAGGATTTCCTCGGCGATCTGCGGCGGGTGACCGGCGACCGGTGCGATCCGGAGCTGGCCGGCATCCTGGTGAACCGATCGCGCGAGACGATGAGCTGGCTGCGTTCGCTGGGGCTGCGGTTCGAGCTGATGTTCCACCGCCAGGCCTACGAGGTCGACGGCCGGTTCCGGTTCTGGGGCGGGCTCGCGGTCGGCGTCCTCGGCGGCGGCAAGGGCATGATCGCCGGTCATCTGGCCGCCGCGCAGGAGCGCGGCATCACGGTCCGCTTCGGCGCGCATGTCACGGATCTGCTGACCACGCACGGGAAAGTGCACGGTGTGCTGCTGTCCGGCGGGGAGCGGATCGAGGCGCGCAGCGTCGTGCTCACCAGCGGCGGTTTCGAGGCGAACCCCGCGATGCGCTCGGCCTACCTCGGGCCGGGCTGGGATCTGGCGCTCGTGCGCGGTACCCCGTTCAACACCGGTGAGGGCATCACGATGGCGCTCGCCGCGGGTGCGCAGCCCTACGGCCACTTCAGCGGCTGCCATTCCGTCGCGTGGGACGCCGGCGCGCGCACGACCGGCGACCGCGATCTGACCAACCAGCTCACCCGAGGTGGCTATCCGTTCGGCATCGTCGTCAACACCGACGGAGAGCGGTTCGTGGACGAGGGAGCGGACTTCCGCAACTACACCTACGCCAAGTACGGTGCGGAAATCCTGAAACAGCCGGGCAGCCGCGCGGTCCAGGTGTTCGACGCGAAGGCCGCGCCGTTGCTGCGCTCGGAGGAGTACGCCGCGCCGGGGGTGACGAAGGTCGAGTCGGACACCGTGGAGGGGCTGGCGAAGGAACTCGCCATCGACGAGGCGCGGCTGGCGCGCACCGTCGGGGAGTTCAACGCGGCGGTGACGGGGCAGCGGTTCAACCCGGCGGTCAAGGACGGCAAGCACACCGAGGGGATCAGCCCCGCGAAGTCGAACTGGGCCCAGCCGCTGGACACTCCGCCCTACTCCGCATTCCCGGTGACCTGCGGCATCACGTTCACCTTCGGCGGGCTGCGCATCGACGACCAGTGCGCGGTGCTGGACACCGCGGGCCGCCGGATCCCCGGCCTGTTCGCCGCGGGCGAGCTGGTCGGCGGGCTGTTCTACTTCAACTATCCGGGAGGTTCCGGTTTGACCGCCGGCGCCGTGTTCGGCCGCCGGGCCGGGCGCGCCGCCGTCGGCGGTCCCTTAGAAGGGCGGAGCCGCTTGCTGTGAGGACGGCGGCTCGCACCGCCACCGGCACCGGCACCGCAGAGCAGGCTGACCCACCAATTTTTCTTCCGACCCGTCAAGGAGGACGGTTCTGATGACCTCAGCACAACTGGCCGCACGGCTGGACCGGATGCCGGTCGGGCGGTTCCACCGGCGCGTGCTCTACGCGCTCGCGGTGGCGTTCGTCTTCGAGTTCGGCGATCTCAACACCTTCGCCTACGCCGCGCCCGCGCTCAAACAGCATCTGCACCTCTCCGTGGACGACGTGGCGTTCGTGACGTCGGCGTCGTTCCTCGGCATGTTCCTCGGGGCGGTGGTCGGCGGGCGGTTCGCCGACTGGGTCGGCCGCCGTCGGGCGCTTCTGTTGTCGGTCACCGTGTTCTCGGTGTTCTCGCTGCTCAACGCGGTCGTCGCGACGGTGCCGCTGCTCTCGGCGGCGCGGCTGCTGACCGGGGTCGGGCTGTCGGCGATGACGGTGGCCGCGACGACGTATCTGTCGGAGACCATGCCCGCCGCGCACCGCGGCCGCATGCAGGCCGGGGTGATGGCGATCGGGCTGCTCGGCATCCCGATCATGTCGTTCACCGCGCGCGGCGTCATCCCGCTGGGTACCGAGGCGTGGCGGCTGGTGTTCGTGTTCGGCGCGCTCGGGCTGATCGCGCTGCCGTTCATCGCGCGGCTGCCGGAAAGCCCGCGATGGCTGTTGCGCCACGGACGCGACGCCGAACCCGTTGTGGCGCGTATCGAGGGCGAGGCCGGCGGTCCGCTGCCCGAGCCCTCCCCGGTGCCCGAGACGGAACCGGCCAAGGTGCGCTACCGCGAATTGCTGACCGGAAAGCTCGGCCGCCGCACCCTCATGCTCGCGGTGGCGTGGGTGTTCCAGACGCTCGGCTTCTACGGCTTCGTCTCGTGGGTGCCGACCCTGCTGGCCGAACACGGCTTCAGCCTCGTGCACAGCCTGACCTTCTCCGCGCTCACGACGCTGGGCGCGGTGCCGGGCGCGCTGCTGGCGTGGGTGATCTCGGACCGGTTCGGCCGTAAGGCACCGATCGTGATCGTGTCCACCGCGGTCGCGGTGTGCGGGATCGCCTACGGGCTGACGTTCAACGCCGTGGCGATCGTGGCGTTCGGTTTCTGCGTGAACGCGCTGATCCAGACCTTCGCCGCGCTGCTGTACGCCTACACCCCGGAGCTGTACCCGACCGAGCTGCGCAACTCGGGCAACGGCCTGGTCTACGGCCTGGGCAGGCTGAGCAACATCGCCGGGCCGCTGATCGTGGCGTCGATCTTCGGCGCGTTCGGGTACCAGCCGGTGTTCGTCTACATCGGAGCGTGCTGGCTCGTGGTGGCCGTGACCATCGGGCTGTTCGGTCCGCGTACCGGCATGCGCAACCTGGAAGGCATCGCCGGGGACGCCGGAGCGCCCGAGCCGGACCCGCGCGTGCGCAGTTCAGCCGAGTAACGGGCCGAGTTGCGTGGCGTGTTCCCGCACCAGCGCCACGAGGTCGGTGTTCGCCCCGGCGACGCGCTCCGGCGGCCCGGACACGGCGAGCGCGGCGATCAGGCTGCCGTCGGTGACATCGCGGATCGGCACGGCGAGGCAGCCGCGGTCGGCGTGCAGTTCGCCGCACTGCCTCGCCAGGTTCAGGCGCGTCACGTCGGCGAGTTCGATGTCCAGCCGGTCGCCGTCGATGATCGTGTGCGTGGTGAACTGGCGCAGTCCGCGCACCGACGCACGCCAGTCCGGCAGGTCGGCCAGCAGCAGCTTGCCGAACGCCGACGCGTGCGGGTACCGCACGAGCAGCGCCTCGTCGCTCGGCGGATGGTCGGGGTCGGTGTCGGTGAGGCTGAGCCGCCCGGTCCGGTAGGAGGCCAGGTGCACGCCCCACCGCACCCGCTGCCGCAGGTGCTCGACGACGGCACGTGCGGCGGCGGGTGGCCGCGTCACGACCGGCACGGCGAGTCGCTGGGCGCGGCGGCCGAGCGCGAACCCGCGCAGATCCGGCAGCCGCACCAGATAGCCCTCGGCGACGAGCAGGTTCAGCAGCCGGTACGTCGTCGCCGGGGGAAGGCGCAGCGCCGCGGAGATCTCTTTCGCGGTCACGCCGGGCCCGGCCGCGACGACCTCCTCCAGCACGGCCAGCGCGTTGCGGACCGCCTTCGGCTGCCTGCCGGACAGCGCGGCGGACTCGATCGGCGGGCTCACGACCGCCCGTCCAGCACGTCCGCCTCGGTGGTCTCGTCGTAGATGCCGACGGCGGGCAGCCGGTGCGGGCGGGCCCACGCGAACCAGCACGCCCCGCACACCGCCAGCGCGGCGAACACCACCGGATACCAACCGTCCACAGCGGACACCGTGAACGTGACGAGCGCGGCGAGCAGTGCGACGGAGGTGACCGCCGCGGCCGCCACCGCGCCGCGGGTCAGTTCGCCGATCCGGTGCAGGAAAACCGGTGCCGCGACACACACCAGCAGGTACGCGATCAGGTACCCGAACACGGCGATGTTGAGCAGTGCCACGAACATCTGCTGGGGTACCGCGCCCACGGCCAGCAGCAGGACCGGCACCGCGACGATCACCGGCACCGTGATCGCGATCGCGACGTGCGGGGTGTGGAACCGCCGGTGGGTCAGGCCGAACCGCGCGGGCAGCACGCCCTCGCGGCCCATCGACAGCAGCACCCGGACCAGCGCGCTCGTGGTCGCCAGCACGCACGCGAAGAACGATCCGGCGATCCCGACGTCGAGCAGGTAGGACAGCCACGGCACCTGTTGCAGCGCGGCCAGCGTCATCACGGGTTCCACCTGCCCGGCCAGCGCGCCGCGCAACCCGACCACCTGCGTGTAGGCGGCGACGAGGTACAGCACGCCGCACAGGGCGGCGGTCACCTGCACGGCGCGTGGCACGGACTGGAACGGCCGCCGGGCCTCCACGCCGAACGAGGCGCCCGCCTCGAAGCCGATGAACGCGCCCAGCGCGGGCAGCATCCCGGCGACCGTGCCGGAGAGCCCGTGATCCATCCCGAACGCCGCCAGGCTGGGACCGGTGCGGCCCAGCAGCAGGCCGAACACCACCAGCATCATCGTGATCGAGAGGGCTTCGGTGACGAGCACGACCTGCGCCGAGAGCCGCACCCCGCGCAGCACCAGCACCGCGGCGGCCCCGCCGAGCACGACCACCACGGCCGCCACGACACCCCAGCCGGTCGAGACGCCGGCGCGGTCGAGCAGATCCCGCAGATAGAGCCCGGATCCGGCGAGCGCGGCCATCGCCAGCAACGCGTACCCGATCACCAGCGCCCAGCCGCCGGCGAACCCGCCGACCGGGCCGAGGCCCTTGGCGGTGAGGCTGTAGAGCGAGCCCGCGGCGGCCATCCGGCGGGTGAACTGCGCGATGCACAGGCCGATCAGCAACGCGAGTACCGTCGCCGCCAGGAAGGACCACAGCACGCCGGTTCCGGCGTTGGCGGCGGCGACCGCGGGCGCGGCCGCCATCGCCGCCGAGGGCGCCGCGGCGGAGATCGACTGCGCGAGCACCTGCAACGGGCCGAGGTTGCGCCGGTCGAGTCCACTCATCGGGGACTCGGCACGAAGCCCGTGAAGCAACATCGGCCTCCTCCTCAGTGGACGTAACCAGGGACTGTAACCCCGCGATCGCGGGGTGAGGGATGCCAGCGCGGGTCAAATGAGAATTTCTCCTGCCGCGTTCCCGGGTTCCGGGAACCGGTGCCGCGGAAGTTCCCGAGCGCGGAGACGAGGGTTTGACCGGCGGCTGACGGGTCGGCAACGTTGCTGCCCAACGCTGCAGCGGTCATCGAAGCCCGCAACCCCACGGAGGTCCTCATGGACACGTCCGCGCCGCGCACCCTGTCCGGTTCACTGGGCGTCGGCTCCATCGTCTTCATGGTCGTGGCTGCCGCCGCGCCGCTCACCGTCGTCGCGGGCAGCGTCCCGCTGGGGGTCGCGCTCGGCGACGGCCCCGCGTTTCCCGCCACGTTCGTCATCTGCTGCGCGGTCCTGCTGCTGTTCGCGGTCGGGTTCTGCGCGATGAGCAGGCACGTGCCCGACGCGGGCGCGTTCTACGCCTACATCCAGCGCGGCCTCGGCCGCCGGACCGGCCTGGGGGCGGCCTTCCTGGCACTGGTCACCTACACCGCGGTGCAGCTGGCCGTGTTCGGCTACCTCGGCGCGACCCTGGACGCGCTCGTGCAGCACTACGGCGGCCCCGCGTTGCCATGGTGGCTCTACGCACTCGTGGTGCTGACCGTGGTGGGCGTGCTCGGCTACCGGCACATCGAGCTCAGCAGCAAGGTGCTCGGCGTGCTGCTGCTGTGCGAGGTCGGCATCGTGCTGATCTTCGACGCGGTGGTGACGGCGCGGGGCGGCGGCGGGACCGGGCTGTCCACGGCGCTGTTGCGGCCCTCGCAGGTCACGTCGGGATCGCTGGGCATCGGCATCATGTTCGCGATCGCGAGCTTCATCGGATTCGAGGCCACGGCCATCTTCCGCGACGAGGCCCGCGATCCGAACCGCACGATTCCCCGCGCGACCTACACCGCGCTGCTGCTGATCGCCGGTTTCTACACGCTGTCGAGCTGGGCGGTCGTCTCGGCGTGGGGCGACGCCGGTGCGGTCGCGCAGGCGGGTGCGGATCCGGGCGGCATGCTGATCACGACGATCGGCAACTACCTCGGCACCGCCGGCGCCGACATCGCGCAGGTGCTGCTCGTGACGAGCCTGTTCGCCGCGGCCCTGTCGTTCCACAACGTCATCGCGCGGTACGGGTTCTCGCTCGGCAACTCCGGCGCGCTGCCCGCCGCGTGCGGGCGCAGCCATCCCCGGCACGGTTCGCCGCACGTCTCGTCGGTCCTGCAGGTCTGCTCGGCGCTGGTGCTGCTCGTCGTCTTCGCCGCGGCCGGCATGGACCCGGTCACGCAGGTGTTCTCGTGGATGGCGGGCACCGCGACGCTGGGCGTGCTCGCGCTGATGACGCTGACCTGTCTGGCGGTACTGGTGTTCTTCCGCCGCGCCACGGTGGATCGCCGGGTGTGGCACACGCTGCTCGCGCCGGCGCTGGGCCTGGCCGGGCTCGGCACCTGCCTGACCCTGACCGTGCTGAACTTCCCCACCCTCATCGGCGGTTCGTTCGGGCTCGCGGCCGTGATCGGCGCGGTCCTGGTGGGCTCGTTCCTCGCCGGTGTCGTCCTGTCCACCGTCCTGCGGCCCGCCGTGGTGCCCGCGCCGGCCGCCGCCGTCTGAACGAAGGAGATTCGCAATGACCATCGCACCCGCAGTGACCGCGACCCATCCGCTCGACCCGATGAGCACCGCCGAGGTGGCGCAGGTGCGCCGCGTGCTCGACGCGGCGGGCCTGCTCGGCGACACGGTCCGGTTCACCTTCCTCGCGCCGGAGGAACCGGACAAGGCCGAGGTGCTGGCGTTCACGCCGGGGTCCGGAGTGGACCGCCGGTTCCGGGTGATCCTGCTCGATCTGGCGACCGGCTCGTCCCGTGACGTCGTGGTGTCGGCCACCCGTTCCGCTGTGGACATCTGTGCCGAGATCGATCCCGCGGTGTCCGGGCAGCCGCCCATCATCGACACCGAGTTCGAGCTGATCGAGGACATTCTCAACGCGCACGAGGAATGGTGCGCCGCGCTCGGCCGGCGCGGTATCGACCCGGCGACGGTGCGCGCGGTCCCGCTGTCGGCGGGCGCGTACGACCATCCCGAGGAGGCCGGGCGCCGGGTCGTGCGCGCGCTGGGCTTCCAGCAGCTGCACGAGAAGGACCACCCGTGGGCGCATCCGGTGGACGGGCTGGTGGCCTATGTGGACCTCACCGCGCGGAGCGTGACGAAGGTGATCGACCACCGCGAGTTCGCGGTGCCGCGGGACCCGGGCAACTTCGACGATCCGGCGCAGACCGGGCCGTACCGGACCTCGCTGAAGCCGATCGAGATCACCCAGCCCGAGGGCCCGAGCTTCACCGTCGACGGGTACCGGGTGCGCTGGGAGAACTGGGATCTGCGGCTCGGTTTCAACGAGCGTGAGGGGCTGACGCTGCACCAGATCTCGTTCCACGACCGGCCGGTCATGTACCGGGCGTCGGTCGCGGAGATGGTCGTGCCCTACGCCGATCCCTCGCCCGTGCGGTTCTGGCAGAACTACTTCGACTGCGGCGAGTACATGTTCGCGCGGTACACCAACTCGCTCGAACTGGGCTGTGACTGCCTCGGCGAGATCCGCTACTTCGACGCCACGGTGGCCGACGACCTCGGCGCGCCGCGGGTGATCCGCAACGCGATCTGCATGCACGAAGAGGACTTCGGCGTGCTGTGGAAGCACAGCGACATGTTCGCCGGTTCGCACGAGACGCGGCGGCAGCGGCGGCTGGTGATCTCGTTCTTCACCACGATCGGCAACTACGACTACGGGTTCTACTGGTATCTCTACCTCGACGGGACGATCGAGCTGGAGGCCAAGGCCACCGGCATCACGTTCACCTCCGCCTACCCGCCGGAGGGACACGCCTACGCCACCGAGGTCGCGCCCGGGCTCGGGGCGCCCTATCACCAGCACCTGTTCTGCGCGCGGCTGGACATGTCGGTCGACGGCCAGTGCAACGCCGTCGACGAGGTGGAGGCGCTGCGGGTCCCGGTGGGCCCGGACAACCCGTACGGCAACGCCTTCCGCGAGTCGCGCACCCGGCTGTCCACCACGTCCACCGCGGCGCGGGTGGCCGACAACGGCAGGGCCCGCGTGTGGCAGATCGTGAACCCCCGCAGCACGAACCGCTTCGGCCACCCCGTCGCGTACGCGCTCCATCCGGAGGGGCAGCCGACACTGCTGGCGGACGAGTCGTCCTCCATCCACGCGCGGGCCACGTTCGCGACGAAACATCTGTGGGTGACGCCCTACGACGCGGCGCAGCGCTACCCGGCGGGTGACCTGGTCAACCAGCACCCCGGTGGTGCCGGCCTTCCCGAATGGACCGCAGCGGATTCCACTGTGGACGGCACGGACATCGTCGTGTGGCACACCTTCGGGCTCACGCACTTCCCGCGCCCGGAGGACTGGCCCGTGATGCCCGTGGACTACGCCGGGTTCAAGCTCAAGCCGGTCGGTTTCTTCGACCGCAACCCCACCCTGGACGTGCCGCCCACCACGGGCAAGCACTGCCACGGCTGAGCCGCACCGGCCCGGCGTCCCTGCGGCGCCGGGCCGGTGTCATACCCGCGCGGCGAGGGCTTGGAAATGCTCGCCGAAGATACGCCGCGCGCGGCGGCGCATCTGGGTGCGCCCGGTCTCGTCGGAGCCGGCCAGCAGGCCGATCCCCGCGACGAGCGTGCCGAGCACGCTGATCTCGTGGCGCACGTCCAGGTCCGGCCGCAGTTCGCCGTCCTCGACCGCCTCTTTCAGGTACTGTCCCAGCTGGGTGGCCCACTCGCGGTAGCCCTCGAGGAAACCGCCTTCGCGCACCGGTCCCGGATCGTGCGACCAGAACGCCAGCCACACCTGCCAGCAGCGGAACAGTGTCTCGTCCAGCGGCAGCAGCGCGAACACGGCCTGCTCGGCCGCCGCGAGGCCGCGCTTGCGGCCCACCGCGCCCACCACGCGCGCGGACGCGACCGCGCCGTTGTGCCGCAGCACGGCTTCCATCAGCGCGGCCTTGTCCTCGAAGTAGTGCGTCACCGAGCCGGTGGTCACGCCTGCCTCCGCGGCCACGCCGCGCAGCGTCGTCGCGTTCGGACCCTGCTGGGCGACGAGCCGCCACGCGGCATCGACGAGCTGGTCCCTCGACTGTGGATCCCGTACCCGGCGCGGCATGGCGGCCTCTCTTGATCATAACTCTTGTTACGTAACGCATGATACGTAACACTGGTTATGTCGCAAACCGTTCGCGAAGGAGCGACGATGAACCTTGCCGAAGAATGCGCAGCGGAGGCCGCCGCGCTGACCGTTCCTGGCCTGCTCAGGCGCAACGCGGAGGACTATCCGGACAGCCCGGCGCTGACCGCGGGCACGCGGACGCTCACCTGGTCGGCGCTGCGCACCGGTGCCGCCGAGATCGCCCGCGGGCTCGAGTCGCTCGGCCTGGCGGCGGGGGAGCGGATGCTGATCATGATGACGAGCCGGTTCGAGCACTGGCTCGCCGACCTGGGCGCGACGCATCTGCGCGCGATTCCGTGCACCGCCTACCACACGCTCAGCCCGGAGCAGATCGCCTACGTGGCGCGGCATTCCGGGGCCACGGTGGTCGTGCTCGAAGGCGCCGACGAGGTCGGCCGCTGGCAGCAGGCCCTGGCCGGGCCCAGCTCGATCCGGCATATCGTGGTCGTCGACGATGTCCGGCTGCCCGAGGACGAGCGCTTCGTGTCCTGGGCAGACGTGCGGGCCGAGGGCGCACGACGGCACGCGGCCGAACCCGAGGTTCTCGAGAAGCTGACCGAGGCGATCGACCCGCACGAGCCGGTCGGGATGATGTACACCTCCGGCACCACCGGGGATCCGAAAGCGGTGGTGCTCAGCCACTACAACGTGCTGTACGAGGCCGTCGCGCTGGCGAAACTGGTGCCGATGCCGCCGCACGCCCCCGCGATCGCCTACCTGCCGCTGGCGCACATCGCCGAACGTGAACTGGCCATCTACCGGGCCCTGCACCAGGCCGCGCACGTGCACATCTGCGCCGACACCAGCGAGCTCGTGTCCACTTTGGCCACCGTGCGCCCGCCGTCGTTCTTCGGCGTGCCGCGCGTGTGGGAGAAGCTCGCCAACGGCCTTGGGGCGTTCCTCGCCACCGGCGCGGACAAGGACACGGTGCTCGCGCAGCTGGGCCTGGACCGGCTGACCTGGCCCGGCAGCGGTTCGGCGCCGTTGCCCGGCCCGGTGCGCGAGTTCCTCGGTGACGCGGGGCTCGAGGTGCTGGAAGTGTGGGGGATGAGCGAGACCACCGGGTGCGCGACCGCGAACATCCCCGGCAGATCGAAGCCGGGTACCGTGGGCGTTCCGCTGCCCGGTGTCGAAGTCCGCATCGCCGAGGACGGCGAGATCTTCGTACGCGGGCCGATCGTGTTCCTGGGTTACCTGCGCCCCGACGGCGGGATCGACCGGGCGACCGACGACGAGGGCTGGCTCGCCACCGGCGACATCGGCACGATCGACGAGGACGGTTTCCTCACGATCACCGACCGGAAGAAGGAACTGATCATCACTTCGAGCGGCAAGAACGTGGCGCCGACGAAGATCGAAGGCCTGTTGCGGGCGCACCCGCTGGTCGGGCACGCCGTCGTGATCGGCGAGGGCAAGCCGCACCTGACCGCGCTGATCGCCCTGGACGAGGAGGCCGCCCCCGCGTGGGCTTCGGCGCGGGA
Organism: Amycolatopsis acididurans; assembly: GCF_012328925.1. Lineage (GTDB taxonomy): Bacteria > Actinomycetota > Actinomycetes > Mycobacteriales > Pseudonocardiaceae > Amycolatopsis_E > Amycolatopsis_E acididurans. The sequence continues at coordinate 183,459 of NZ_JAAXLS010000003.1, read as the reverse complement.
CATCTCGGGGAGTTTCGCTGACCTGGCAGGACATCCGGCGGTGCGTGCGGAGCTGGACGAGCTGACCGGGCAGGTCAACGGGCAGCTGGCCCGCGCCGAGCAGATCAAAGCCTACGTCGTGTTGCCGCAACCGTGGACGGCGGAGAGTGGCGAGCTGACACCGACGCTGAAGATCCGCCGCCGCGTCGTGCACGATCGCTATGCGGGGGACATCTCGTCGCTGTACGCCTGAGGATGCGCGGGTGCCGTGAGGGAGGAGCCCCTCACGGCACCGTTCGGCCTCGGAACCGGCATCGCTGTCAGCGGCGGGTGGGGGTGCGGCGCAGCAGGGTCGGGTCCATCCCGGCCGGGGGCTCGGGGGCGCCGAGATCCTCCGGTCGCTGGCCGACGGGGTAGGTGCGGCGGCTGCGCATGACGCCCGGCTTGAGCAGCTGCGACTTCCGCCGGGCCGGCAGTGGGCGTTCGGCGACCGCGCGCGCTCGCAGGGCGGCGCGGACCGCCGGGCCCAGCCAGGACGGCGCCACGGCGAACCCGAAGGCCTCCAGCATCGGCGGCTCCAGCAGGCTGCGCGCGACCGCGGACACCGCCGGCCGCAGCGGCTTCGGGTACCACGAGCAGAACAGGTCCAATGTGTAGGTCCCGATGCGGTGATTGTCCTCGGAGTACCGGAAGTTCGCCCGCTCGTACTCGTCCTTGAACTTCGCGAACGCGTCGAAGCTAGCGGGGATGTCCTTGATGCCCATGAGGCGGCCGACCTCGTGGAAATAGTTGTACGCGGCCTGCCGTTCGTGCTCGTGCAACGGCCGCCAGCCGAAGGCGTCGATCCAGGTGATCGGGTCGTAGACGAACGTCGACAGCACGTAGAGCATGTCGTCGTTGCTGATCCGGTACCGGCCGTGCATCCGGTTGACGACGCCGATCGCCGCGCGCCCGCGTTCCGAGGCCGGGCCGTGCTCGGCGATCTCGGCCATCAGCAGTGCCGTGTCGTCGTACCGGCGCTGCGGCCGGAGCTCGAACTCGCGCGTGACGGCGAGCAGCCGGGAAATACTGGGCACGCAGTAGGTGCGGAACAGCGCGAACTCCAGCGCCCGCTGGTAGTCCCACGGGAACTCGTAACCGATGGAGATCCGGTAGATCTCGTGTGCGTCGTGCACGGGATCCAGTCGCTGTATCCGGCGTAGCCAGTATCCGGTCATCGAAGACCTCCTTCAGCCTTGGGCATCTTGTCGAGTACGACTTCCGGCCGCCCGCCACGCCCCGTGAGCCATCGGCGGCTCCTCCTCGTCACGCACACGTCCGGATCGTATCCGTGGCACGGCTGCGCGCCAAGCCGGAATTGTGGCGAACGGTGGTTAACTTCTGTGGGTAGACTGCGCCCATGCGGCAAGCCGAGGGAACGCGCCCCCGCAACCGGGCGGAGCAGATCGTGCTCGCCGCGGCCGAGTTGTTCTGCGCGCGGGGCTACCACAACGTCGGCATCGACGACATCGCCGACGCCGTCGGCATCACGGGCCCGGCCATCTACCGGCACTTCCGCACCAAGCGCGACCTGCTCGCCGACGCCGTGCAGCGCATGTGCGCCGAAATGGTGGACACCGTGGACCGTGGCGTGAACGTGCCGGGCGAACCGTTCGAACGACTCGCGGCGACGTTCGCGGCGCTGCTCGAGCTGACCCTCAAGCGCCGCGCCGTCGCCCGGCTCTACCAGTGGGAAGGCCGCCACCTCACCGACGACGAGCGCGCCGGCGCCGGTGAGCGGCTGTCCGCGGCGCTGCGCAGGCTGCGCGATCTGCTGCGCGAGGCGCGCCCGGAGCTGAGCAAGGACGAGGCGCACCTGCTGGTGCGAGCGGGGCTGAGCGTGATGGCCAGCCCGTCGACCCACCACGCGCGGCTCGCGCCCACCAGGACGCGTGCCACGCTGCTGGGCGCATGCCGCGCGATTCTGCAGGCCAGGGACCTGCCCGCGGCCGGGACCAGAATCGGCACCGAGCCGGCCTCGGACGTGCTGCCCCGCCGCGAGCGCCTGATCAGCGAGGCCGTCCGGCTGTTCCATCGCGACGGCTACCACGACGTCAGCATGGGCGACATCGGCGCGGCCGCGGGGATCAACGCCTCCAGTGTGTACAAGCATTTTCCCAGCAAGGCCGACCTGCTCGCGGCCGCGTGTCACCGCGCCGCCGCCCGGCTCGAGGTCGCCACGGCCGACGCGCTGGCCGGCGCCGGCACCGCCGCCGAGGCGCTGGAGGCGCTGATCGCCGCCTACGTCGGACTGTCCTTCGCGCAGGCCGACCTGGTGTCGGTCTATCTGTCCCAGGACGTCAACCTGCCGCAGGCCGACCGCCACGCCTTGCACGTCGCGCAGCGGCGGCACGTCGACATCTGGGTCGAGCTCACGAGTGAGACCGCCCCGGGGCCGGCCGCGCAGCACCGCTACCGCGTGCACGCCGCGCTCAACGTCATCGCCGACCTCGCCCGGTGGCGGCCGGACATGGTCGGTGTCGAACCGACCGCGTATCTCGCGGCAACCCTGCTCGTTGGCTAGACCAGTTGGCGATTCGTCGTTAACATAGCCGCTTCCATGACCAGCGTTGGCAGGAGATGCGCATGGCTTCGAGGGCCGGTGACGGCCGTGTTCGCGGGCCGCTCGGGCAGGCGATGTTCGAGGCCGGGGACCTGCTCGCGTTTTCCTGGTACACGATCCGCGCGCTGGTCGTGGCCGTGGTCAGGCGTGAGATCTCGCTGCGGGAGTCGATCTCGCAGCTGTGGTTCATGGCATCGGTGACCACGCTGCCGTCGGTGCTGGTGATGATCCCGTTCGGCGTCGCGGTCGCGCTCAACGTCGGTTCGCTCGCCGCCCAGATCGGCGCGGAAGCCTACGGCGGCGCGATCGTGGCGTTCCTGATCATCGGGCAGGCCGCGCCTTTGGTGTGCGCGCTGATGATCGCGGGCGTCGGCGGTTCGGCGATCACCGCGGATCTGGGCTCGCGCAAGATCCGCGAGGAGATCGACGCGCTGGAGGTGATGGGCGTGTCGACCGTGTCGCGGCTGGTGGTGCCGAGGGTGCTCGCCGCGATCCTGATCACCGTGCTGCTCGGCGCGCTGGTGATGGTGGTGGGCATCGGGGCGAGCCTGATCTTCCACGTCTACGTGCTCGACGGCAGCCCGGGCAGTTTCCTCGGCACGCTGACCCAGTTCGCGTCGGTGACCGACTTCGTGTCGGCGGAGTTCAAGGCGGCGGTGTTCGGTCTGGTGTCGGCGATCGTGGCCAGCTACAAGGGGCTGACGGTGCGCGCGGGGCCGCAGGGGGTGGGCAACGCCGTCAACGAGGCGGTGGTGCTGGCGTTCATTCTGGTGTTCATCGCCAACGCGGTGATCAGCCAGCTCTTCCCGTTGTTCGTGCCGGCCAAGGGGGAGTACCGATGACCGTGCACCTCGTGCGCACCGTGGGGCGCGGCGGCTTCGGCCAGCTGGTGCGGATCGGTCAGCAGTTCGCGTTCTACGTCGGCGCGGTGTTCGCCGTGCCCCGCACGCTCAAGCGGTACTGGCGTCAGGTGATGCGGCTGACCGCGGAGATCAGTTTCGGTTCGGGGGCGATCCTCGCCGGTGGCGGCACGGTCGGCGTGATCTTCGCGATGTCGTTCGTGGCCGGCACACAGGTCGGCATCGAGGGCTTCCGCGGGCTGGACCTCGTCGGCCTCTCCCCGCTGGCGGGGGTGATGTCCGCGGTGGCGAACACACGGGAGCTGGCGCCGATCGTGGCCAGCATCGCGCTCGCCACGAAAGTGGGCACCGGGTTCACCGCGCAACTGGGCGCCATGCGGATCTCCGACGAGGTCGACGCACTGGAGTCGATGAGCGTGCCGCCGGTGTCGTTCCTGGTGACCACCAGGATGCTCGCCGCGTTCATCGCCGTGGTGCCGCTGTATCTGGTCGGGCTGTTCGCGTCCTATGTGGCCACCGGGATCACCGTGGTCAACCTCAACGGGCAGTCCTCGGGTACTTACGACTACTACTTCTCGCTGTTCCTGCCGCCCCAGGACGTGCTGTATTCCTTGCTCAAGGCGGTGTTCTTCGCCGGCATCGTCACGCTCGTGCACTGCTACCACGGTTTCTTCGCCAGTGGTGGCCCCGAAGGCGTCGGCCGCGCGGCGGGGCGGGCGCTGCGCACCAGCATCGTGCTGATCATGACCGCGGACGTCGTGCTGACGATCCTGCTGTGGGGCCTGCACCAGACGCTTCCGGGGATGGCGCCGCAATGACGAAGGAGCTACGGCTGGCCGCACTCGGCCTGATCGGGGTGGTCGTCCTGGTGGGCGCGACGGTCTGCGCGATCGCCTACCGTTCCGGCGCCTTCCACGGCGAGCCGGAGCTGACGCTCGTCGTGCCCGCGTCGGCGGGCCCGCTGCGCGCGCAGTCGCAGGTGCAGTATCGCGGCGTGATCGTCGGCACCGTCGCCGACGTCGAACCCGGGAAGGACAGTTCGACGGTCACCCTGGACGTGCCCTCGCCGCAGATGCTGCCCGCGGCGGCGAAGGCGCGGATCCTGCCGCGCACGCTGTTCGGCGACCAGTACGTCGACATCGTGGCCGACGATCCGACGCCGGGCCTGCGTGCGGGAACCACGATCCCGCATGACGAGAGCGCCCCCACGGCCCAGCTCTACGCGGCGGTGACCAAGCTCTACGACCTGCTGGGCAGCCTGCATCCGGCCGAGCTCTCCGCCGCGCTCGGCGCGGTCGCCGACGCGTTCCGGGGCAAGGGCGCCGAGCTGGGCGCCCTGATCGACCGGGCTCATCAGGTGGTGACCGGCGCCGGTCCGCTGGCCGAGGCCGTGCTGGGCGATCTGTCCACTGTGTCCACGTTGAGCGACGAACTCGCCCGCAGCGCACCGGACCTGTTCCGCACACTCGACAACGCGGTATCCCTTTCGGACACCCTGGTGGCCAAGAAGGACGATCTGCACCGGCTGCTGCTCGCGGGTACGGAGGCCAGCGACGTCGTGGGATCGACGTTGGTGGACAACGCGGACCGGGTGATCACGCTGGTGCACGACGCCGGGTCGGTCATGGACACCGTCAGCGCGCATCCCGGTGTGCTGCCCGCGACCGTGCGCGACCTCGGCGACCTGCTGGCCGCCGTGACCCGCGCGTTCTCGCACGGACCGTGGGTGGCGATCAAGGCCCCGCTGACGCTGGACGATCCCTACCCCTACACCGCGAAAGACTGCCCGCGTTACGGCGATCTGGCGGGACCGAACTGCGGCGGCACGCCACCGGGCGGCACCGTCGGCTCCGTCGGCAGCCCCGGAGAGAAGCAGCGGATCGAGCAGCTGACCGGGCCGCAGCCGGATGTGCTCGATGTCCTGCTCGCGCCACTGCTGCGCGGCACGACGGTGGTGACGGGGAAGTGATCAAGACCTCGATCGGGCTGGTCGTGTTCCTGGTGGCGGCGGTGTTCTGCGGTGTCGTCGTGGTGAACACGCTGACGAAACCGTTCGACGGCAACCATTACGAGGCGGTGTTCACCGACGCGACCGGGCTGGTGTCCGGTGCCGATGTGCTGATCGGCGGGGTGCGTGCGGGCCGGGTCGGCGACGTCCGGATCGACCACGGTCAGGCGGTGGTGGGTTTCGACGTCGACCCCGGCCAGCACATTCCGGCGGACGTGCGGCTGGCGATCCGCTATGCCGACCTGCTCGGCGGGCGCGTGGTGACGATCCTGCCCGGCCCGAGCGGCCCGCAGGGCCTGCCCGCGCTCGTGCCCGGCACCCGCGTGCCCGTCGGGCGGACGCAGCCGGCAGTGGATCTGACCACGCTGCTGGGCGGTTTCCGGCCGCTGTTCGACGCGATCGATCCCGCCCAGGTCAACCAGCTCACCGGCGAGATCATCGCGTTGTTCCAGGGCGAGGGCGGCACCGTGCAGAGCCTGCTCACGCACACGATCTCGGTCACCCAGGAGCTCGTCTCGCGCCGCGCGGTGCTCTCCAGCGTGCTGACCAACCTCAACTCGCTGGTCGATTTCAGCCTCACGCACCGCACGGATTTCCAGCAGCTTCTGGGCTCGCTGAACACGCTGGTCACGGGTCTGGCGCAGGACCGGGGTCAGATCGCCGACGCGATCGACGCGGGCACCACGCTCGCCGGAACCCTGTCCGGCGCGGTGGACAAGATCCGCCCGGAGCTGCGGCCCCTGCTCGACTCGCTGACCGGCGCGGCGACCACGTTCACCCACAACTCGGCCGCGTTCACCGACGCGGTGGGACGGGCGCCCGCCTTGCTGGACAACCTCGACCGTGCGCTGGACTACGGCGGGTGGGTCAACATCTACGTCTGCAACCTCAACCTCGACACCGGGCCGCTCGGTGAGATCGACCTCTCCGGCGGGCCGCATTCGCAGGTGTGCCGATGAACTGGGGCGGAAGCAATCCCGTGCGCACCGGGCTGATCGCGGCGGCGGTCGCGGTCGCGCTGCTGGCGGCGGCGCTGTTCGTGCCGGGCCTGATCTTCCAGGCCAAGACCGATGACTTCCACGCCGTGGTCGCGAACGCGAGCGGGCTGAAACAGGACGATCCGGTGTATGTGGCCGGTGTTCCGGCCGGGCGCGTCACCGGGGTGCGGCTCGCGGGGGACCGGGTCGAGGTGAGCTTCCGGCTGGATTCCGCGGTTCCGCTCGGGACCGCGACCCGCGCCTCGGTGAAGCTGATGACCGTGCTGGGGCGCCGGTATCTGAGCGTCGAACCCGGCGGGCCCGGACAGATGCACGCCGGTGACACTATCCCGCTCGAGCGGACCTCGGTGCCGTACCTGCTCGACGATCTGGGCAGGCAGGCGCAGCAAACGACGCAGCAGCTGAACCTGGACCAGCTGCGGCAGATGATGCAGACCCTGATCGACGTGGCGCCGAAGGATCCCGGGCAGCTTTCGCAGGCGCTCGACGGCGTCAGCGCGGTCACCGGCGTGCTCGCCGAGAACGACCAGGAGATCTCGCGGCTGCTCACCGGGGCGCAGCAGGTGACGGGCACGCTGGTCGCGCAGAAGGACACCCTGGTGTCGTTGCTGGGCAACGCGGATCTGGTGCTGCGCACGCTGATCGACCGCCGCACCGCCCTGTCCCAGCTGATCTCGGATCTCAACGAGCTGACCGGCACCGCCGATGCGCTGCTGCGTGACGACGGGCCGCAGGTCGAGGGACTGCTGGCGCAGTTGCACGGGCTGACGGGCACGTTGTCGGCGAGTGAGCAGAACCTGGGTGCCGCGATCGACAAGCTCGCCCCCACCGCCCGTTACCTGGCCAACGCGACCGGGAACGGCAACTGGGCCGACGTGGCCGGCCCGGCCGGGCCGCTGCCGGACAACCTGTTGTGTGTCGCCGGCCTGGCGAGGGGGTGCAAATGAGGTACCGGATCGCCGCGGCGGTGGTGGTCGTGCTGCTGCTCGCCGCCGGGGGCCTGTGGTATTTCCGCGGCACGCCGGCGCTGCACGTGACGGCCGAGTTCACCCAGGCCGACGGCGTGTTTCCCGGCAACAAGGTGACGATCCTAGGCGTTCCGGTCGGCACGGTGACCACGGTGACGCCCGAGGGCGGCACGGTGCGGGTGGACATGACGCTGCCCGCCGACACCCAGCTTCCCTCCACTGTGGAGGCCTGGATCGTCAATCCGTCGGTGATCAGCGAGAAGTACGTCGAGCTGAGCGCCTACCGCGGCGGGAACACCGCGGGCGACGCACCGACGATCCCGGTGCAGCGGACGCATGCGCCGTTGAGCTGGGACCAGCTGTCGGCCTCGCTGGACACGGTGCTCACCGCGCTGGGACCCACGGCGGGACAGGCGCTGCACACGGGTGCGGCCCTGCTCGACGGCAACGGGCAGCGGGTGCGGGACGCGGTGCGGGACATCGCCCAGGCCTCCAGCCTGCTCGGCGGGCACACCGGCGACATCACCGCCCTGCTGGACTCGCTCGACACGCTCGTGCGGATCGTCACGGACAACAAGTCAACGGTGGACAACGTCACGCGTGAGGTGGGACAGGCCGCGGACATGTTCGACCAGCAGCGCGACGCGATCGGTTCGGCGCTGTCGCAACTGTCCGATGTGCTCACCCGGGTGGCCGGCCTGGTGCACCGGCAGGGGCAGCCGCTGATGACCGATCTGGACCGGCTCACCCAGCTCACCAACACGATCCTGGTACACCAGCGGTCGCTGACCGAGGTGCTGGACACCGCGCCGCTGGCGTTCGGCAACTTCGGCCGTGCGCTCACGCCCGATCACCGGCTGCGGATCCGGCTGGACGTCTCCACCAACCTCTCGCAGTTCCCCGCCGCGCAGCAGCTGTGCGAGAAGTTCCCGATCCCGCTGTGCAGCGGGCCCGGTGTGGTGAACCCGATCCCGTTCCCGCCCGACGTGACCTCCGCCCTCGGGCTCGGCTCGGTGCTGGGAGGCGGGCGATGAGGCGGCGGATCGGGGTGGCCGCGCTCGCGTTCGCGCTGTGCGGCTGCAGCTTCCAGGACCTGCCGGTCGGGCGCGCCCCCGAGGGCGACTCCTACCACCTCACCGTCGTGTTCGACGACGCCTCCAACCTGCCCATCGGCGGCAAGGTGCACCTCGGGCAGGCCGTCGTCGGGCGGGTGAGCGCGTTGCAGGCCAAGGACTTCCAGGCCCGGGTCACGATCGCGGTGCGCCAGGACGTCAAGCTGCCGAGGGGGACGCACGCCGAACTGCAGGTGACCTCCGCGCTGGGTGAGGAGTTCATCGCACTGACCACGCCGCCAGGGCAGGGACAGGACTATCTCGGCGACGGCGGCACCATCCCGGTCACCGACACCTCGCGTGGCCCTTCCGTGGAGGACCTGCTCGCCGCCGTGGGCACCACCCTCAACGGCGCCGGACTGGAACAGGCCCGCACGGTCGTCGCCGAGGCCAACACCGCGCTCGGCGGGCGCACCGGCGAGATCCGGGACCTGTTCGGCCGGCTCGACCGCCTGCTGGCCGGGGTCGACGCGCACCGCGGGGAGATCACCCACACCCTCGACTCGCTCGACACGCTGGCCAAAACCGCCACCAGCGAACGCGCGACGATCGAGGCGGGACTGACCAGGATCACCCCGGCACTGCAGGTGCTCATCGGCGAACGCGGCGACTTCGAGACCCTGCTCGGCCGCGTCACCACCCTGAGCACCGTGACCCAGGACGTGCTGGGCAAGACCGAAGACGAGGTGCTCGGTCTCGTGCACGACATGCGGCCGCTGCTCGACCAGGTGGCCGGGATGGACCGTCAGCTCGGCGACACGCTCGCGAAACTCGCGCCGTTCCAGGACAAGATCGCCAAGGCGGTGCCCGGCGACTACCTCAACCTGGTCGGCACGCTCGACATCCCGAACACGCTGCTGCCGGTGCTGACCGGCCAGCCGCCACCACCGGCCGGGCAGCCGCCCCAGACCTTGACCGACTTCCTGGCGAGGGGGACACGCTGATGCGCGGCCTCTCCCGCTCCACCATCGTGCAGCTCGTGTTGTTCGCCGTCGTCGCCGTCGCCTGCACCGCCTACGTCGGGCTGCGGGTCTTCGCCGCGAACCCCATCGGCGGCAGCTACCACGTCACCGTGCGCATGCCCGAAACCGGCGGGATCACGCCGACGTCCGCGGTGACCTACCGCGGCGTGTCGGTCGGGACGGTGTCGGCCACCCGGATCGTGCCCGAGGGTGTCGCGGTCGAGCTGAGCCTGCGCCAGGGCGTGCGGATCCCGGCATCCAGCCGCGCCGTGGTCAGCATGCAAACCCCGATGGCCCTGTTCAACCTCGACCTGCGGCCCGCCGACGACCGCGGGCCCTACCTTCACGACGGCAGCGTCATCGCCAGCGAGAACACGAGCCGTCCCTTGCCGCTGGAAACGCTGCTGCAGCACTTCTCCGACCTCGCGAGCACCATCGACACGCGCGACGTGGCGACCGTGGCCAACGAGGTGGCCACCGCGCTGTCCGGCAGCACCGGGGATCTGCAGGCGATCCTGAACAGCGCCGGGCCCCTGCTGGACGCGCTGGAACGCAACCAGCCCACGCTGCTGAACCTGGTCGCCGGCACCAAGGTGTTCTCCACTATGGACATTCCGCGCGTGACGTCGGACCTGCGGCAGCTGACCGACACCCTGCGCGGGCAGACCCCGGCCGTGACCTCGGTGCTGGAGCAGGCGCCGCCATTGGCCGGCACCGTGCTGCCGATGCTGCGCCAGGCACAGCCCGCGGTCGCCACCATGCTCGCCAATCTCGTGAGCACCAGCCAGGTACTCGTCAGCCGCGATGCCGCACTCAACGAACTGCTGGTGACGGTGCCGGACACGCTGCAGGGCCTGGCGGGCATCGAGAAGGACGGGGTCGCGAACTTCTACCTCGTCGCCAGCCAGGGGCCCGCGTGCTACTACGCGACCCAGCGGCGCCCGGCCACCGACACCGGGCCGCGGCAGGCGCAGACGTCGTGGAACTGTCCCGGGAACGTGCCCGATCTCGAACAACGCGGCGCCGCCAACGCGCCCCGCCCCGCCGGCACCGCGGCCGTCGGCGGCGATGAGGGCACCACCGGTGACCCGAGCGTGCTGGGGCCCCGGTCCTGGTACTCGCTGCTCCTGCAAGGCACACAAGGAAAGGGGACCCCCTGATGACCAGTGTCGAAACCAAACCCTCACCGGTCCCGCGCGACACCGGCGAGTCCGGCGAGGAACCGGAAGCGACCCCGCCACCCCGGCGGCGGCGCACGGTGCTGCGCCGGATCCTGGCCGCGGTGGTCGTGTTCTGCGTGCTCGCGGCCGGTGGCGTGTTCGCCTGGCTCCGGATCTCGCAGGCGTCCACAATGGATGAGGCACGCACTTCCGCGCTGGACGCGGGCAAACGCTACGCGATCGCCATCGCGACCTACGACTACCGCAACCCGACCGCCAACCTGGACGAGGTCGTGTCGCATTCGACGGATAAGTTCGCCGCCGACTACCGCAACGCCTCACAGTCGCTCACGGAGCTGATCAAGCAGTACCAGGCGACCTCGCAGGGCACGGTGCTCGACGCCGCGGTCACCGCCTCCGACGAGACGCATGCCGTCGTGCTCGCGTTCGTCGACCAGACCATCACCAACACCAGCCTCAAGGACCCGCGCGTCGACCGCAGCCGGATGCGCCTGCACCTGGTCAAGTCCGGCGACGACTGGCGCCTGGACGAGATCAACCTGCTGTGAGAGCCCGGGATCGGTGCGCGGGAAGCTCCTGAAGCGGGCGCCACTACTCACCCGGCGGCGACGCGGCCCCGGTACCAGACGTTGAGCGCCGCCAGCCCCCGCACGTGGGCCGATCGCAGGGTGGGCGGCACGAGCGTGCCCGCGACCCGAACGACCGCGCGGAACCGGTCGAAGCTGCGCTGGCGCCGGTCCGTCCACTGCAGACCGACACGCTCGCGCAGGACAGGTGGCAGCGTGGCGGCGATGAGGAACATCTGCAGCCGCCCCTGGGCGCCGGCCAGCCGGTTCCAAATGGCATCCGGCAGCCAGGCGACCGGTTTGGGTACCGCCGCGATCGTGTCGAACAGCGTGCCGATCGTGCCGTTGTGTGCGAAACCGGCGATCGTCTCGTCGTAGTAGGTGCGAAACGACGCCCAGTCCGGCGGCATATGGTGGTCCTTGATGCCCAGCATCCACCCTACTTCGCGCATCTGCGCGTAGTACACCTCGAGGTCGCCGGGCGCGATCTCGCGGCCGTAGAACCGTTGCGCGTCGACGGCGAGCTGCACCAGCGTCGCGTGCACCCAGGCGTAGGCGTGCGGGTCCAGCGCCGAGTAGGGGCGCCCGTCCTCGCGCGTTCCACGGAACTGGCGGTGCACCTCGCGCAGCCGGTCGGCCTCGTACTGGGCCGCCTCGGGACCGCCGTAGACGTAGATCGACAGCGACGCCGCGGTGCGCATGAGCCGCGTCCACGGATCCTCGGTGTAGTTCGAGTGATCACGCACCCCGGCCGCGACCACCGGATGCGCCACCTGCAGCACCAGCACCTGCCCGGCGAGCAGGCCGCCGCGGAAGTCGCCGAAGTACCTCCACGCCGGGCTGCCCTTGGTGATCACCGCCATTCCGCTTTCGACGAACCGCGCGGCACCAGCGTGAACGGGTAGCGGCCCGGCGTGCGCGACATGTGGACCTGATCGGTGACGCCCTGGTACTCGCCCAGCGGGGTCGAAGCCGTGAAGGTTTCCGGATCGAGATAAGCGTGTTCCTCGCCGGTGCCGGCGATTTCGGTGGCGTAGGTCTTGTCGAACACGCCCATGCTGAGAATCCACAGCGCCGCGCGTGTCAGCGACACGTGCACCCGGTAGCTGCCGCCCTCGCGCGCCCGGCGGGCCAGCGCCTCCACGACCCCGGCGGCCATCAGCCAGGACACGATGTAGTCGTTGACCACCAGGATCGGCGGCAGGGCAGGCCGGATGCCGTCGCCCTCCAGGTGCATCATCCCGGCGAGGCTGCCCGCCGACTGATCGAAGCCGACGCGGCCGGCCCACGGGCCGGTGCGCCCGTTGAGCGACGCGGTGGCGTGCACGATGCCCGGCCGCAGCTCCGCGGCGTCCTGTTCGGACAGTCCGATCTTCGCCAGATAACCGGGACGGCGGTTGGCGTAGAAGACGTCCGCACCCGCGAGCAGGTCCCGGATCCGCTGCCCGTGCGCATACGGGTCGACCGTGGCCGAGCGCACGCCCACGTTCGCCGTGATGTAGGTGACGTCGTGCTCGATCTCGTTGGGGCGCCACAGGTTCAGCACGTCCGCGCCGTGCAGGGCGAGCGCGCGGCCCACCCCGGCGCCCGCGATGACATGGCCCATGCCCAGCGCCCGCACGCCGGAGAGCGGATCAGGCGCGCCCTCGGGTAGCGGTTCCGGTTCGGACTCGCCGATCTTGGTGATCTCGATCAACGGCATGTCCGCGAGCACCTCGCGGTAGTGCGCCTCGGCGAGCAGTTCCTCCGCGGTGCGCAGCATCGGCAGCACCGCACCGGCCTCGACCGCGGCGTTCTCCAGATCCAGCCCGCGCCAGCGGCTGATCGCGGTGGCCACGGCCTCGGCGTCCTCGGGCACGCCGAGCAGTTTCTGCGCGGCCATCTTGATTTTCGGGTACGGGTTGAGCGGCATCATCCAGCGGTCGTCGGCGGTGCGGTAGAACCGGAAACCGAGTGCCTGGCTGGGATTGGCCGGTGAGCCGCCGGGATAGCCGTTGAGCAGTTCCCAGGTGCGGTCGTAGAACGGGCACAGGCGATGCGGCGCGGACCGCAGGTCGACGGCGATGTCCTGGCCCTCGCCGCCGCGCAGTCGCCAGAGCTTGGCGATCGCGGCGGACTTCGCGGCGAGCGCGATGGCGGAGGCACCGCCGAGGCGCAGGGTGCTGGGCACCACCGGATCGGCGCCGCGGAAGGTGATCTCACCGCCCGTGTCGGCCGGGCTCATCCCGATGCCGGCAAGCACGTCGGCCAGTTCCGCGCCGGGCTCGAACTCGTCGGTGGTGGCGGGGTTGGCGACCGCCTTCGCGACTCGGTCAGTCAGCGACATCGGTCAGCAGCTCCTCGGGGATCGGCAGGTGCTTGGCGCGCAGGTACTCGCCGACGGCCTTGCCGACCTGGTCGACCCGCAGGTTCGACGAACCGCCCGTGCCGAGCAGGCCGCGCAGCACGAAATGCACCGCGCGCAGGTGCGGGAACTCGTGCCGCACGATGTCGAGGTCCTTGACCTCCGGCAGCAGCCTGCGAAGCTCCATTGTGGACAGCGTGTCCCGCAGCCACGGCCACGCGCGCTCGTCCGGCGTCCAGACCCCGACGTTGGAGTTGCCGCCCTTGTCGCCACTGCGGGCGTAGGCGACCGCGCCCAGCGGTGCGCGGCGAGTCCGCCGCACGGCACCGGTTTCCGCGGGCTCGGGATGCACCGGTTGTGGTTGGATGCCGGTCTGCTCCGGCGCGGAGACCTCGATGGTCTTGCCGCCGGGCAGCACGACGCGGTGGTCCACGACGGACAGGGGCAGCAGCGCGGGCCAGTAGTCGATGCGCGGCCGCGGCGAGCCCGCCATGCTGGCGCCGCCGTCGTGGTAGAAGCCCGGGATGCTTTGCAGGTACAGGCTGAGCAGGCGCCCGGACAGATTGAGCTCGACCAGTGCCGCCCGGTCCTTCGCGGTCGCCATGACGCGCAGCGCGACGGTGGCGTCCCACTGGGTTTCGGGATCGGTCGTGGCACTGCCGATCCTGGTGACATCGAGCGCGACGCCCCCGGGCAGGTCCTGGGAGATCTGCGCGCGGATCAGGTCGATCTTCGCGTCCACCTCGGGCGCGGTGACGAAGACCGTGTTCACGATCGAGTAGCCGAGCTGGCCGAACACCGCGACCTTCGTGGTCGGTGGCGGCGGCGAGCCGGTCACCGCCGAGAGCCCGACGCGGTCGCGGCCCTCCTGGTTCAGGCGCACCGTGTCCAGGTGCACGGTGACGTCGGGGTTGAGGTAGCGCGGTCCCTGGATCTCGTACACCAGCTGTGCGGTGACGGTGTCGACGGTGACCTCGCCGCCGTCGCGGGCGTGCTTAGTGATCACGCTGCTGCCGTCGGCGGCGATCTCGGCGATCGGGAAACCGGGCTTGAGCATGTTCGCGATCCGGGTGAACCCGGCGAAGTTGCCGCCGACGGCCTGCGAACCGCATTCGATGATGTGCCCGGCGGCGACGGCCCCGGCGAGGGCGTCCCAGTCGGTGCGCGACCAGCCGTGCCACCAGGCGGCGGGGCCCGCGGTCAGCGAAGCGTCGGTGACGCGCCCGCACACCACGATGTCGGCGCCCTCGGCCAGGGCCGCCGCGATGCCCCAGCCGCCGAGATAAGCGTTGGCCGCCAACGGTTCCACGCCCCAGGACGACAGGGGCCGCCCGGTGTCGAGGTTCTCCAGCGCGTGCCCGTCACGCTCGTAGGTCGCGAGCCGGGAGATGACGTTGTCGCCCTCGATGTGGGCGACGGTGACGCGCACACCTTCCGCTTCGGCGAGTTCCCGGACGGCCTCGGCGAGTCCTTCGGGATGGAAACCGCCGGCGTTGGTGACGACCTTGACGCCGCGTTCGGCGAGCGCGCGGAGGTTGGGGCGCAGCTGGTCGAGGAAGTACTCGACATAGCCCAGCTTCGGGTTCTGGCGGTGACGGCCGGCCAGCGCGGCGAGCGTGATCTCGGCCAGGTAGTCGCCGACGAGCACGTCGACCGGGTCACCGGCGACCGCCTCGTCGATGGCCGTGAACCGGTCACCGAGATAGCCGGAGAAGTTGGCGATGCGGACCGGGCGGTTCATGGATACCCCTTCAGGCGAGTCCCACGGTCTTCGAGGCGATGTCGACGTAGCGTTCGGCGAGTTTCTCCGGGCGCAGCGGCCCGCTGTCGTGGTACCACGTGGCGATGGCCTGGCACATGCCCAGCAGCGCGCGGCTGGTCTCGGCGGGGTCGGTGACGGTGAAGGTCCCGGTGCGCACGCCGTCGTTGATGATGCCGGTCAGCAGGTTCTCGATCTTCTTGCGGGTGACCGCGTAGTGCTTGCGGTTCGCGGGCTGCAGGTAGCGCAGCTCGGAATCCAGCGACGCGAGCCGCACGCGGTGGGTCATGTGCAGCACGATCGCCTCGATCACGTTGGCGAAGCGGGTTTCCGGTGCGTCCCCGCCTTCCTCGGCGGCGGTGAAGGCGCGCCAGGCCACGTCGTTGGTGGCCGTTTCCAGAAGCGTGACGAGGATGGCTTCCTTGTTCTCGTAGTAGTAGTACAGCGCCGGCACGGTGACCCCGACGCGGCGCGCGATGTCGCGGACCGCGGTGCCGTGAAAGCCTTGCTCGTAGAAGGCGTCGAGCGCGTGGGTCAGAATGGGGGACAGGTCGAGTGGCTCGTAGCGGCGCCAGTCGTGCTTGGCCATCAGGCCCGCCAGAGCTGGTCGCCGGCGCGGGCGAGCACGATGTTGGGCACCACGGCGTTCGCGGACAGGCGCGAGACGGCCTGGACGAGCGTGGCCACGTCCTGGGCCTTGAGCATCGTGCTGATCTCGTCGCGTTTCCAGGCCGCCATGTCGGTGTCGACGTAACCGGGGGACAGAGCTGTGGCCGTGACGCCGTGGCCGGACTCTTCGAGGTTGAGCGTCTCGCACAGGGAGATGAGCGCGGCCTTGGTGGCGCCGTACACGCCGAGCTTCGGCTCCGCGGCGACGCCGGTGATCGACGCGAGCGCCACGACCTTCGCGCCACGCTCGGGGTTGGCGGCGGCGCTCTTGCGCAGCAGCGGCAGTGCGTGCTGGATCAGGATGAACTGGGCACGCAGGTTGACGTTGAACATCAGGTCGTACTGCTTGAGCGGCTGCTCGGCGATCGGGTCGTTGAAGCCGACACCCGCGTTGAGCACCAGCAGATCGAGCCCGTCGAACCGCCGCGCGTGCTCGTCGGCGAGCCGCCGCACGTCGTCCTCACTCGCGAGGTTCGCGGCGACGGCCTGCACTTCGGTACGCTCGCGGAGTTCGCCGGCGGCCTGCTCGAGCCCCTCGGGCCTGCGCGCGGAGAGTGTCAGGCAGTATCCGTCCGCGGCGAGGGCCTGTGCGATGGCCAGGCCGATACCGCGCGAGGCCCCGGTCACCACTGCGGAAAGCGCCGTCATCGGGCCCCTTACTGATCGATCGCTAAGTACGGTCGACTGTAGGAACGGCAGGCGGGTAAGTCAACTCGGGCGCGGCGTGGCGACGCGGGCGCGGCTGCCCGCGCCGGCGCGCCTGCCCGCGCCGGCGCGCCTCGTGCCCCGGTCAGGCGCTGGTGATGTCCAGCTTCCCGGCCTTCTGGCTCGCCCTGAGTTCGGTCTTGAGGATCTTGCCGCTCGGGTTCCTCGGGAGTGCGGGCACGACCGCCAGGTGCCTCGGGCGCTTGTACCTGGCCAGGCGGTCGGTGCACCATTCGCTGAGTTCGGCGGCGGTGGGCGCCTCGTCGCCCGTGCGAGGGCTGATCACGGCCAGCGGTGTCTCGCCCCATTTCTCGTCGGGAATGCCGATCAGCGCCACCTCGCCGATCTTCGGGTGTGCGGCCAGGACGTTCTCCACCTCGGCGCAGTAGATGTTCTCGCCACCGGAGATGATCATGTCCTTCTTGCGGTCCACGACGAAGTAGTACCCGTCCTCGTCCTCGCGCACCAGGTCGCCCGAGTGGAACCAGCCGCCGCGGAAGGCTTCCGCCGTCTCCTTCGGCTTGTTCCAGTATTCCTTCATCACCATCGGGCTCCGGTAGACGATCTCGCCGACCTCCCCGCGGGGCACGTCGTTCATGTCGTCGTCCACGACGCGCACCTCGACGTTGAGCATCGGGGTGCCGACCGAGCCGATCTTGCGGATCGAGTCCTCGCCGCGCAGCAGCGTCGTGACCGGGCTGCATTCGGTCTGCCCGAACGCGGTGCTCACCTCGGCCTGCGGGAACGTGTCGATCATCCGCCGCAGGAGCGTGGTGGACGCCGGGGCCGCGCCCCACGAGATCCGGCCGAGGCACGACAGATTGCGCTCGGCCACACCAGGGGTGTCGACGATCGCCTGCCACTGCGCCGGAACGAGGAACACGTCGCTGATCCGCTCGCGCTCCATCAGCTCGACCGTCGCCGCCGGGTCGAACTGCCCGCTGGGCAGCAACACGGTGCGCCCGCCCAGCAGCAGGGTCGGCAGCATGCCCGACAGGCCGGCGATGTGGAACAACGGCGCCGCCGCGAGCCACACCTTGTCACCGGGTTGCACGCCGAGGTGGGCCATGTTGCTGAAGGCGTGCATCAGCAGGTTGTGGTGGGTCAGCACCGCGCCCTTCGGTTTCCCGGTCGTGCCGGAGGTGTACATGATGAACGCGGCGTCGTACTCGTTCACCGTCTCCTCGTCGAACTCCGGCGAAGAGGCCGCCAGCACCTCCTCGTACGCCTCCGCGCCCGCCTCGGCTTCGCCGCCGTACACCAGGCACGTCGTCAGCTCCGGCACCTGGGCCCGCGCCTTCGCGAAGGTCTGCGCGAGCGGCGCGTGCACGACGGCGGCGGCCGCCCCGCTGTCGCTGAGCAGGTAGGCGAT
Organism: Amycolatopsis acididurans; assembly: GCF_012328925.1. Taxonomy (GTDB): domain Bacteria; phylum Actinomycetota; class Actinomycetes; order Mycobacteriales; family Pseudonocardiaceae; genus Amycolatopsis_E; species Amycolatopsis_E acididurans. The sequence continues at coordinate 165,374 of NZ_JAAXLS010000003.1, read as the reverse complement.
CTCGTCGGCGACCAGGCGGAAATTGACGGGCACGCAGATCGCGCCCAGCCGGGTGGACGCGAGGAACGTCTCGATGACCTCGAGCGTGTTGAGCCCGAGCGCCACCACGCGGTCCCCGTAGCGGACGCCCCGCTCGCGCAGCGCGTTGGCCAGGCGGCTCACCCGCTGGTCGAGTTCCCGGTAGGACAGATCGCGCTCGCCGAATGTGTAGGCGATCTGGTCCGGTTTCGTGCGCGCGTGCCGCGCGAGCTGATCGCCCATCGTCATGCCGCGGCCGATCAGCCGCGGGATCGGTGCTTCGGTGTTCGACATCGGCTACCTCGGCGAGGGTGGTGGGGGCATGTGATCGGCACCATACTGGCCGTTGAGGTGCTCACCGGTCAACGCTGACTGTTTGGGCATTGACTGAGCTGATCCGCTCGGCCAGGCTCGGAGGCGACAGCGCGCCGGTTCGAGGAGGAGCCGTTATGTACCCAGGTGTCCATGCCGCGACCCAGCCCGACAAGCCGGCGGCCATCATGGCCGCGACCGGCGAGCGCCTGACCTACGGCGAGCTGGAGGATCGCTCGGTCCGCCTCGCGAACGCCCTGCGGGAGGCGGGGCTGCGCAAGGGCGACACCATCGCGTTGCTGACGGACAACACGTTCCGCGCGTACGAGGTGTACTGGGCCGCGGCGCGGTCCGGGCTCTACATCTGCGCGGTCAACCGCCACCTGTCGGCGCCCGAGGTCGCCTACATCGTCAACGATTCCGGGGCCAAGGCGCTGATCGTGTCGGCCGCGCTCGCCGAGCTCGCCGGCGAAATCCTGCCGCTCACCGGCACCGGCCTGCGGCTGGCCTACAACGGCGCCGTCGAGGGCTACGGCGACTACGACGCCGCGCTCGCCGCGGCCTCCGCCGAGGTGCCCGCCGACCAGCCACGCGGGGCCGACCTGCTGTACTCCTCCGGCACCACGGGACGTCCGAAAGGCATCCGCGTCGAACTTCCCGACCGCCAGGTCGACGAGCCCGGCGACACGCTGATCCCGATCCTGCAAGGGCTTTACGGCTTCAACTCCGACACCGTGTACCTCTCGCCCGCCCCGGTCTACCACGCCGCCCCGCTGCGCTTCGCCGTGTCCGTGCAGGCGATCGGCGGCACGGTGATCATGATGGAGCGCTTCGATCCCGAGGAGGCGCTGCGCGCGATCGAGCGCTACCGGGTCACCGCGAGCCAGTGGGTGCCGACGATGTTCGTGCGCATGCTCAAGCTGCCCGAGGACGTGCGCACCCGCTACGACCTGTCCAGCCACCGCGTGGCCGTGCACGCCGCCGCGCCGTGCCCGGTCGACGTCAAGCACGCGATGATCGACTGGTGGGGGCCGATCCTGTACGAGTACTACTCCTCGACCGAGGGCATCGGCATGACCCTCATCGATTCCGCGCACTGGCTGAAGAAGCCGGGCTCGGTGGGCCCGTCGGTGCTGGGCGTGCTGCACGTGTGCGACGACGAGGGCCGCGAACTGCCGACCGGTGAGATCGGGACCGTCTACTTCGAACGCGGCGAGGACGAGGAACAGTTCACCTACCTCAACGATCCGGAGAAGACCGCCGAGACACGCCATCCGGATCACCCGTTCTGGTGTACCAACGGCGATGTCGGCTACATCGACTCCGATGGGTTCCTGTTCCTCACCGACCGCAAGGCCTTCATGATCATCTCCGGCGGGGTCAACATCTACCCCCAGGAGGTCGAGGACGCGCTCGCGCTGCATCCGGCGGTGTTCGACGTCGCCGTGATCGGCGTACCGGACCCGGAGATGGGCGAGTCCGTGCTCGCCGTGGTGCAGCCCGCGCCCGGCGCCGAGCCGGGACCGGAACTGGCCGCACAGCTGCTGGAGTACGTGCGCGGCCGGATCGCGCACTACAAGGCGCCCAAGGCCGTGGAATTCGTGGACGAACTGCCCCGGACCCCGACCGGGAAGCTGGTCAAACGCAAGCTCAAGGAACGCTTCGCCACGCCCGTGCCGTGAACGAGAGGACGCACATGGACAAGTTCCGGGAAAAGGTGCGCGACTGGCTCGCCACCAACGTGCCGGAATCGGCCGACACCCTGGAGACCGCCGAACAGGTCGCGCTCGCCAAGCGGTTCCAGGCCGCGCTCTACGATGCGGGGCTGGCGGGCATCACCTGGCCGAAGGAGTACGGCGGGCAGGGCCTGACCGCGGCCGAACAGCAGATCTTCAACGACGAGTCGGCCGACCACGACCTGCCGACCTCGCTGTTCATGATCAGCATGGGCATGTGCGGCCCGACGCTGGTCGATCTCGGTACGCACGAACAGAAGTCGCGGTATGTGCGGCCGTTGCTGCGGGGTGAAGAGGTGTGGTGCCAGCTGTTCTCCGAACCCGGCGCGGGATCGGACGTGGCGAGCCTGCAGACCCGCGCGGTGCGCGACGGGGGAGAGTGGGTCGTCAACGGCCAGAAGGTCTGGACCTCCGGCGCGCAGCACGCCGACTTCGGTGCGCTGCTGGCCCGCACCAACCCGGATCTGCCCAAGCACAAGGGCCTCACGATGTTCATCGTGGACATGCACGCGCCCGGCGTGACCGTGCGGCCGCTCAAGGACATGACCGGCCGCGCGCCGTTCAACGAGGTCTACTTCGACAACGTGCGGCTGCCCGCGGACTCGGTGCTGGGCGAGGTGGACGCGGGCTGGTTCGCCGCGGTCACGATGCTCGGCCACGAACGCGTGTCCATCGGCGGCTCGGTGCGGCGCCGCTACGATCCGCTCGGCTATCACAACCTGGCCGACCTCGCCAAGCGCACCGGCCGCTCGCAGGACCCGGCGGTGCGCGCGGAACTCGCCGCGCTGTACGCGGCCGAGCGGGCGCTGTCGCTGTTCAACACCCGGCTGCGGCAGGAGTCCGACGCGGGCACCCCGCCGGGCGCGCGCGGCTCGGTGGCCAAGCTCGCGGGCGCGGAACTGTTGTGGCGCGCTGTGTCGGTGGCCGGGCTGATCGCTCCGCAGGAGACGATCGCGTGGGAGGACGACGAGGGCGGTGAGCTGGCCGCGGCGATCAACGCGACCCCGGCCTCCAGCATCGCGGGCGGCACGAACCAGGTGCAGCGCAACATCATCGGTGAGCGGATCCTCGGCCTGCCCAAGGAGCCGCAGGTCGACCGTGACGTCCCGTTCCGTGAGCTGCGTGTCGGCACGCAGCGGCAGGCTTGAGAGGAGCGCGTCGATGCGCCTGGTACCCGGCACCGAAGCCGAGCAGCTTCGTTCCTCGGTGCGCAAGATGCTCGCCGATCACTGCGCCCCGGCGCGGGTCCGCGAGGTGATGGACAGCCCCGAGGGGCACGATATCCCTTTGTGGCGAAGGATTTCCGGCGAGCTGGGGCTGGCCGGTCTGGTGGTCCCGGAGCGCCACGGCGGCTCGGGTGCGGGCCATTTCGAGCGCGCGATCGTGCTGGAGGAACTGGGCCGCGCACTGGCACCGGTGCCCTACCTCGCCTCCGCCGTGCTGGCGGTGGACGCAGTGCTCGCCCTCGACGACGACAAGCTCACCGCGGATCTGTTGCCCCGCCTGGCATCCGGCGAGCTGATCGGCACGGTCGCGGCGGGCTGGAGCGACAGCCCGGAGGTGCTGAGCGGGTCGGCGCGCAACGTCGTGTCGGGTGATTTGGCCGACGTCGTGCTGGTGTACGCGAACACGCCGGACGGCCACGCGTGGTTCCGCACCTCCGGCGCCGGGCGCAAGGCCATGCACACCCTCGATCCGACGCGCCGCCTGGCCCGCCTGGACTTCGACGGCACCTCGGCCGAGCGCGTCGAATGCGCCGATCCCGAAGCGGTGTGGGAGAAGGTGCGCGACCTCGCGGCGGTCGCGCTGGCCGCCGAAAGCGTCGGCGGGATGTCGAAGGTTCTGGAGACGACCGTCGAGTACGCGAAGGTGCGGGTGCAGTTCGGCCGCCCCATCGGCTCCTACCAGGCGGTCAAACACGGCTGCGCGGACATGTACAGCGCCTACGAGCAGGCGGTGTCGCTGGCGCGCTACGCCGCGTGGACCGCCGACGCCGCCCCGGACGAGCTGCCGCTGGCGGCCGCGACGGCGCAGGAGTTCATCGGCCCGGCCTACTTCAAGGCGGCGGCGGACAGTGTTCAGCTGCACGGCGGGATCGGCTACACCTGGGAGCACGACGCGCACCTGTACTACAAGCGCGCCAAGACCAGCGAGCTGCTTCTCGGCGATCCGGCCGCGCGGCGGGCCAGGCTGGCGGACCGGCTCGCGATCTGATGGAGTCTACTGTGGACGAACCCAGCGTGCTGGTGTCCCGGCAGGGCGCGGTGTCCACCGTCACCCTGAACCGGCCGCACCGCAAGAACGCGATCGATGTGGCGATGTGGGCCGTGCTGCGTGACGCCTTCCGCGCGGTCGCCGACGATTCCGGCACCAGGGTCGTGGTCGTCACCGGCGCCGGCGGCGACTTCTGCGCGGGCGCCGACCTCGGCGAGGACCGCGGCGGGGCGCACCCGCTGGAACGGATGCGCCTGGTCAACTCGGTCGCGCTGGCGCTGCACGAGCTGCCCAAGCCGAGTATCGCCAAGGTCGAGGGCGTGGCCGTCGGCGCGGGCTGGAATCTCGCGCTGGGCTGCGATCTCGTCGCGTGCTCGACCGGCGCCCGGTTCAGCCAGATCTTCGCCCGGCGCGGGCTCTCGCCCGACTTCGGCGGATCGTGGCTGCTGCCCAGGCTCGTCGGGTTGCAGCAGGCGAAGCGCCTGGCGCTGCTCGCCGATTTCGTCGGCCCGGAGCAGGCGCTCGAACTGGGCCTGGTCACGTGGGTGCGGGAGCCGGGCGAGCTGGACGAATTCGTCGCCGGCATCGCCAAGCAGCTCGCCGACGGGCCGCCGGTCGCGCTCGCGCAGACCAAGGCGTTGCTCACCGAGGGCGCCACCGCCGCGTTCCCGGACGCGCTGCGCAACGAGGCGCGGGCCCAGACGGTCAACTTCGCCACGGAGGACACCGCGGCGGCGTTCGAGGCGTTCCTGAGCAAGACGACGGCCGAGTACACCGGGCGGTGGGCGGTCCGGTGAGCTATACGGAAATCAGCTACGAGGTGGCCGACGGGATCGCCACGATCACCCTCAACCGGCCGCAACGGCTCAACGCCTTCACCACCACCATGGCGCGCGAACTGATCGCCGCGTTCGACGAGGTGGACGCCGACGACGACGTGCGCGTCGTGGTCATGACCGGTGCGGGCCGCGGGTTCTGCGCGGGAGCCGATCTCGGCGGGGGAGCGGACACGTTCAACGCCGGGCGCCGCCCGGAACTCGAGGGCGCCGAGACGATCGACGGCGTGCCCCGCGATGGCGGCGGCACGGTGTCCCTGCGCATCGCGGCCTGCACGAAGCCGGTGATCGGGGCGTACAACGGTCCCGCGGTCGGCGTCGGCGTCACGATGACCCTGCCGATGGACATCCGGATCGCGGCGGAGTCGGCGAAGTTCGGTTTCGTGTTCGCGCGCCGAGGGATCGTGCCGGAGGCGGCCTCGACGTGGTTCCTGCCGCGCGTGGTCGGGATCTCGCAGGCGATGGAGTGGGTCGCGACCGGGCGGGTGTTCGGGCCGGAGGAGGCGCGCGCGGGCGGGCTCGTCTCGCGGGTGGTGCCCGACGCGGAGTTGCTGCCCACCGCTTACGGCATCGCACGGGAAATCGCGGAGAACACCTCCGCGGTGTCGGTCGCGGTGGCGCGGCAGATGCTGTGGGGCATGCTCGGCTCGGCCACGCCGTGGGCCGCGCACCGGTACGACTCGCAGGCGATGTTCGAGGTGGGGCGGGGCGCGGACGCGGCCGAGGGGGTGGCGGCGTTCCTGGAGAAGCGCGCCGCGGTCTTCCCCGGCAGGGTGAGCAAGGACTTCCCGCCGTCCGTGCCGCGCTGGCCGGTCCGTCCCGATGACTACTGAGCTCGCGGGACAGCTCGCCCGCAGGCTCGGTGCGCGGGAGATCCGCGGGCTTCGGCAGCTCAGCGGCGGGGCGAGCCGCGAGACCTGGGAGTTCGAGGCGAGCCTTGCCGCGGGCCCGCGGCAGCTGGTACTACGGCGGGATCCGCCCGGCGCGGCCCGGCCGGAGGCGATGGCGCGGGAGGCCGAGGTCCTGCGCGCCGCGGCCGAGGAAGGCGTTCCGGTACCGCCGCTGATCGATCACGACACGAGCGACGCGCTCGGCGCGCCGTTCGTGCTGACGTCCTTTGTGGGCGGTGAGACGATCCCCCGCAGGCTGCTGCGCGCGGTTCCCGAGGGACTGGCCGCCGAGCTGGGCCGCGTGCTCGCCCGGATCCACCGCATCCCGCCGGCGAAGGTGCCCTCGCTGGAACGCCACGACCCGCTGGCGACCCTCGTGGCGACCTACGACTCCCTCGGCGAACCCCTGCCGCCGGTGGAGATCGGGCTGCACTGGCTGCACGCGCACCGGCCGCCGCCCGTGCCCGACACCGTGGTGCACGGGGATTTCCGCAACGGCAACCTGATCGTGCGGCCGGCCGGGCTCGCCGCCGTGCTGGACTGGGAACGGGTGCACCGCGGGGATCCCCGCGAGGATCTCGGCTGGCTGTGCGTGAAAGCCTGGCGCTTCGGTTCGGCGCTGCCGGTGGGCGGCTTCGGCACGCTGGACGAGCTGCTCGACGGGTACGCCGAGGTGGCGGGCGAGCGCCCCGACCCCGAGGCCGTGCGGTGGTGGCAGGTGTTCGGCACGGTGTGGTGGGCCGTGGGCTGCCGCGTGCAGGCGCAGCGGCACCTGGCCGGGGAGACGCGCTCGGTCGAGCTGGCCGCGGTCGGGCGCCGCGTGTGCGAGCAGGAGCACGATCTGCTGCTGGCGCTGGGAATGCCGGCCGGGAAGGTGCCCGAGGAGATCGCCGAGCCCTCCGAGTTGCACGGCCACCCGTCGGCGGGGCAACTTCTCGAGGCGGCCGGTGAGTTCCTGCGCGGCGACGTGCTGCCCGCCACCTCGGGCCGCACCGCGTTCCACACCCGGGTCGCGGCCAACGTGCTGGACACGGTGTGGCGGGAGCTGCGGCTGGGACCCGCACAGGAGCGGCGGCACCGTGCCCGCCTGGCGGCGCTGGGTTTCGCGAGCCAGGCGGAGTTCGCCTCCGCCCTGCGGGACGGCCGAGCCGATCCGGACGATCCGGCGACCCTGGCGGCCGTGCGGGAATCGGTCACCGAGCGGCTGCTCGTGGCGAACCCGGCCTATCTCGATCAGCCGTCAGGATCGTTGTTCCCGGCGTGAAGGGGCGCCCCCCGCGAGGCGCGTGTGCTGGTCAGGCGCGCGACGGAGGACGATCCGGCCGCGCGGGACGCCGGCCCGTGACGGCGAGCGCGGCGGCGGCCAGCACCGCCGCCAGCGCGCCGAACCCGGCACCGAGGACGGCCGCGGACGCGATCGCGCCGACGAGCAGCGGGCCACCGGCGTCGCCGAGTTCCCGGCCCACCTCCGCCGCGCCCATGGTCTGCCCGAGGCGTTCCGGCGGCGCCGACGCCGACAGTTGCGCGAACGCGAGCGGGGTGGCCACACCGGTGCCGACGCCGATCGCGACGGCGGCGACGAGTATCGCGGCGAGGCCGGGCAGGACCGTCGCGAGCGCCATGCCCGCGGCCGCCAGCAGCAAGCCGCCCGCCATGCCGGTGCGCTCCGGCAGCCGTTCCGCGTCCCGCGCGCGCCCCGCGAACGGCTGCACGAGCGCGGCGCACGCGGCCAGCAGCGACACCGCCGCACCGGTGGCCAGCGGCCCGAGACCGGCGTTCGCGCCGACCACCGGCAGGAAGCCCACGCCCACCGCCAGCGCGGCGGTGGTGCCCGCGAGCACGGCGACCGGGCGCAGGAAACCGGCCTGTGTCAGGCGCCGCGCGAGATCCAGCACGGTCTGCCGGGCACGCGGCAGCGGCGGCACCGACGGGACGGCCAGCGCCGCCCAGGCCACCACCAGCAGCGCGAGCACCGCCAGCGTGGTGAACAGCAGCGAGTAGCCACCGAGCGTGATCAGCGCGCCGCCGAGCACGGGACCCAGCGTGTAACCGAGCCCCTTCCACGCGCCGTAGCCGCCGAAGGCCCGGCCGTGACGCCGCTGCGGCGAGACTCGTGCGACGAGCGCGCCCGCGGCGGGGGAGAAGGCGGCGGCCGCCGCGCCCTGCCCGAGCCGGACCACGCCGACCAGCGCCGGATCGCCCGCGAGCACGAACGCTCCCGACGCCGCCGCGAAGGCCACCAGACCGCCGAAGAGCACCGGCCGGGGACCGATCCGGTCGGCGAGCGCGCCGAAGACCGGCTTCAGCACGACCTCGGCGCCGTCGTAGAGCGCGAGCAGGATGCCCAGTGTCAGCAGCGAGGCGTGCTCACCTTCGGTGTAGCCGCCGAGACTGGCCGCGATGCTGTGCGCGCCGAACGCGGTGACGAAGCCGGCGGCGTACAGCGGCCCCAGCGGACGGTCCATTGTGGATACCTCACATCTGGTGCAGGGCTTGGAAAACACGGTCGGTGTACTCGGCGAGCCGGGTGGCGCAGTGCTCGAGCTGCCGGTCCGCCTCGGCCGCGGCGGGCGCGCCGAAGAGGTCGCGTGCTTTGAGGTCGCGGTGCCAGCGCCGCAGCCGTTCGAGGCTGTGCTCCTCTTCTTCGAGCTCGGCCATGGTGAACTTGCCGTTGCCGATTTCCTTGTCGATCTCGGCGTCGAACTTGGCGCAGTCGGCGAGGAACTCGGCCCACTCCTCGGTGCGCTCGGCGGTGAACATGGCCTCCAGCCGCGCGGCGTCCTCGTCGGTACGGCCCGCCGCCTCCAGCGCGATCACCTCGCCGTCACCGCGGCGCGCGAGTTCGGTGGTGCGGGCGACCCCGTCGGCGAAGGCGGGGACGTCCGGTACGGCCCACGTGCCCTGCCCGAGCGAGAGCGCGCCCGCGCGGCGCAGCTCGCGCCACACCGCCACCCGGTGCCGTGAGGGCTCGGCCGGTATCCGCACCACGAGCACGAGCCAGCCCGTCCGCTTCGTCACATCGAGGAATGTAGCACGTGTTACACGGGACCTTGGGCGTCCGGGACGGTGACGTTCGGCCGTCGCCCCGCTCGGCAGGCGCGGCGCATCGTGGGAGACACGGAAAGGAGCCGGCGATGATGTACTGGTACGGCAACGGCATGAACGGCTGGGGCTACGCGCTGATGAGCATCAGCGGGATCGTGTTCTGGGTGCTGCTCATCTTCGGCGGGATCGCGCTGTTCCGCTACTTCAACCGTGAGCGCGCCTCGACCCGGCAGTCGCCGGAGGACCTGCTCGCGGAGCGGTTCGCGCGCGGCGAGATCGACGAGCAGGAATACCAGCGGGGGCTCGACCTGCTGCGGCACCGCTCGCTCAAGGACTGAGCACCTGCTCGTGCTGGTGGTGCGGGATGCCGCGCACCGCGTGATCGGCGTAGTCGAGCGCCTCGCCGACCAGTTTGGACAGGTGGTCGCTGGTGATGCGGTACAGCATCCGCCTGCCCTCGCGCCGCGCCCGCACCAGCCCCGCCAGCCGCAGCCGGCCCAGATGCTGTGACACCGACGACCGTGAGGCGGCGACCTGCGCGGTCAGGGTGTTCACGTCCTGTTCGGTGGTCAGCAGGCGCAGCAGGTGCAGCCGGGTCGGATCGGCGAGATGGGCGAGCACCCCGGCCGCCACGGTGAGCTGGCCATCGGAGACGTTCTCATGCGCGCGCATCCTTGCATATTGACCCTGAGCAGGGCATTCTGGCAAGCACTATGGCGCATTCACACGGACATGGACACGGGCACGGACACGGGCACCGGCGGACGTTGTGGTCGCGGGTGCGGCACGTGCTCACCCCGCACGGGCACGACAGCGCCGACCGCGTCGACTCCGCGCTGGAGGCGAGCCGGGCCGGCGTCCGCACGCTGGTGTGGTCCTTCGTGGCGCTGTTCGCGACCGCGCTGATCCAGCTCGCGCTCGTGGCGGTAACCGGATCGGTCGCGCTGCTGGGCGACACGGTGCACAACTTCGCCGACGCGCTGACCGCGGTCCCGCTCGGCATCGCGTTCGTGCTGGGCAGGCGGGTGGCCACGCGACGCTACACCTACGGCCTCGGCCGCGCCGAGGATCTGGCGGGCGTCGTGGTCGTGCTGATCATCGCCGCGTCCGCCGCCTTCGCCGGTTACGAGGCGGTGCTGCGGCTGATCGAACCGCGGCCGGTGGAGCACCTGTGGGTGCTGGCGGTCGCGGGCCTGTGCGGATTCGCGGGCAACGAGCTGGTCGCCCGCTGGCGGATCAAGGTCGGGCGGCGCATCGGCTCGGCCGCGCTGGTCGCCGACGGGCTGCACGCCCGCACCGACGGGTTCACCTCGCTCGCGGTGGTGCTGGGCGCGGCCGGGGTCGCGCTCGGCCTGCCGCTCGCGGACCCGGTCATCGGGCTGGTGATCACGGTGCTGATCGTGTTCGTGCTGCGGGACGCGGCGCGGGAGGTGTTCCGGCGGCTGCTCGACGCGGTCGATCCGGCGATGGTGGAGCTCGCGGAGCGGGTGGCCGCGGCGGCGCCTGGGGTACGCGGTGCCGGTGCGGTCCGGATGCGGTGGATCGGGCACAGCCTGCGGGCCGAGCTGTCGGTCGCGCTCGATCCCGCGCTCACGGTCGAGCAGGCACATCGCATCGCGCACGACGTCGAGCATCGCCTGCTGCACGAGATGCCCCGGCTGGCCGCGGCCGTGGTGCACACCGAACCCGCCGCCCGCGCCGAGGCCGCGCACGAGCTGGTGGCGCACCACTCGGGTTAACCGGCGACGAGCTCGATCTCGATCCCGCCGACCGCCTCGGACACGGCGCTGACCAGGGCGGACAGCTTCTCACGGGCGAACCGCGCCGTGGGCAGGGCGCTGGAGACGGCCGCCACGGGCGTGCCCGACGCGTCCCGCACCGCGACGCCCACCGCGGTCAGCCCCGTTTCCGTGCGCTGGTCGTTGATCGCGAACCCACGCTTGCGCACGAGCCGCAGTTCCCGGTGCAGCCGCGGCAGGTCGAGGTCCGCGTCCGCGTAGAGCGCGTCCACCGCGGCCGGGGTGAGCGCGGCCAGCATCGCCTTCCCGCCCGAGGACAGATGCGCGGGCAGCGACCGCCCGACCCGGTCGCCGACCCGCAGGACCTGGTCGCACTCGACCGTCGTCACGAACCGCACTTCGATGCCGGCGAGCACCATCAGGTTCGCCGTCTCCCTCGTGGTGTCCACCAGCTTGCGCAGGTGCGGCCCGGAAGCCCGCCGCAGCAACGGCACCGGCGCCTCCGATGCCGCCGCGGGCCGCAGTACCTTGCCGGGGCCGTAGCGGCGGTCCGGGCCCTGTTCGGCGAAGTCCCGGTACACCAGCATCGACAGCAGCCGGTGAGCCGTGGACGCCGACACGCCGAGCCGGTCCGCCGCGTCGGTCACCCGCAGCGTGCCCTCCTGCTGCAGCAGTGCGGCCAGCTGCAGGGCGTGGTCCACCGAGGCGATCGAGTACTGCGGCTTATTCCTCATAGCAGAAAACTCTATCCCTGTGCGCAGAACTTCACCCACGCTGGAAGCATGACCACCGCCAGCGAGTCGCCGGTGACGATCACCGCGAGCGACGCCGAGAACCAGCCGGAGCGCACGCCGGAGCTGGAAGCGCTCTACCGCGGCTTCGAGTCGGAGCTGCTGATTCCACTGTGGACGGAGATCGGCGATCTCATGCCGCCCGCGCCACGGTCCAAGGCGAGCGCCCATCTGTGGCGCTGGAACACGCTGCTGCCGATGGCCGAGCGGGCCGGCGAGCTGGTGCCGGTCGGCCGGGGCGGCGAGCGCCGCGCCATCGCGCTCGCCAATCCGGGCCTGGCCGGCAGGCCGTTCGCCACGCCGACGCTGTGGGCCGCGATCCAGTACCTCAATCCCGGCGAGGACGCGCCCGTGCACCGGCACACCCAGAACGCGTTCCGGTTCGTCGTCGAGGGCGAGGGCGTGTGGACCGTCGTCAACGGCGACCCGGTCGCGATGCGGCGCGGGGATTTCCTGCCGCAGGCGGGGTGGAACTGGCACGGCCACCACAACAACACCGACCGGCCGATGGCCTGGATCGACGGGCTCGACATCCCGTTCCAGTACTTCGGCGAGAGCACGTTCTTCGAGTTCGGGCCGGACGAGGTGGAGACCCGCGAGGCGCCGGAGAAGTCCCGCTCGGAACGCCTGTGGGCGCATCCGGGCCTGCGGCCGCTCACACACCTCACGCCCGCGCCCGCGACGCCGCTGCTGGCCTACCGCTGGGAGTACACCGACCGCGCGCTCAGCGACCAGCTCGCGCTCGAGGCCGAGGGGTATCCCGCCACCGCCGGACCGGGACACGCCGCCGTGCGCTACACGAACCCGACCACCGGCGGCGATGTCATGCCGACCATCCGCACCGAGTTCCACCGCCTCGCGCGCGACACCGAAACCGCCGCGGTCCGCGAGGTCGGCTCGTCGGTGTACCAGGTCTTCGAGGGTTCCGGGCAGGTGAGCGTCGGCGACGTGAGCTGGACGGTGGAGCGCGGCGACCTGTTCGTGGTGCCCTCGTGGCAGCCGCTGCACCTGTCCACCGAGCACGGGCTCGACCTGTTCCGCTTCTCCGACACCCCGATCTTCGAACGACTCGACCAGCACCGCGTCCAGGAGGACCCGAAGTGAAACTCGCGACCATCCGCACTCCCGAGGGCACCCGCGCCGCGCGGCTGACCGACGACGGCTATGCCGAGCTGGACTTCCCCGACGTCGGCGCGCTGCTGGCCGCAGGCGACCCGGCAACGGCGGCCGGGGGAGCGGTGCATCCGCTGCGCGGGACCGCGCTCGCGCCGGTCGTGCCGCACCCGGGCAAGGTGCTGTGCGTCGGTCTCAACTACCGCAACCACATTCTGGAGATGGGCCGTGACCTGCCCGAGTATCCGACGCTGTTCGCGAAGTTCGCCGACGCGCTGATCGGCCCGCGGGACGACATCGCGCTCGCCCCCGAATCCTCCGCCGTGGACTGGGAGGCCGAACTGACCGTCGTGGTGGGCAAGACCGTGCGCCGTGCGAGCGAGCAGGAGGCAGAGCAGGCCATCGCGGGCTTCACCGTGATGAACGACGTGACGATGCGCGACTGGCAGTTCCGCACCAAGGAATGGTTGCAGGGCAAGACGTTCGAGGGCACCACACCGCTCGGGCCGGTGCTCGTCACGCCCGATGAACTGCCGGGCGGGCTGCGGCCCTCGCTGTCGATGACCTGTGCGGTCAACGGTGAGATCGTGCAGAAGGCGGACACCTCCGATCTGGTGTTCGGCCCCGTAGACCTGGTCCGCTACGCGTCCACGATCATCACGCTGCGCCCCGGCGACATCATCGCCACCGGCACGCCCGGCGGTGTCGGCCACGCGCGCAAACCTCCCCGGTACCTCGCCGAGGGCGACACGGTCGTCACCGAGATCGCCGGCATCGGCCGGCTGGAGAACACGGCGAAGGCGGGCTGAGGTCATCGGCGCCGGCGTGCTGCCCAACCGGCTGGTCTTCCGTGACGCCGTCGACGGAACCGAGCTGACGCATCGGGATCTGCGGGACGAGTTCGCGCAGCGCTATCGCGCGCCGTCCGTGGTGATCCACCGCAGCGATCTGCTCGACATCCCCGCGCGGGCGCGTTCCCGGTGGAGCAGCTGGGCCGGGAACTGGATCCGGACGCGAAGAACGACGTCGTCGTCTACCTCGGGCCGGGCTGCCATCTCGTGCAGTAGGCCTTGCGGCGCGGGGAGATCTTCAACACCGTGGCCGCGCGGACCGCGCGCAGGCAGACCACCGCCCGGATGTGGGGCGACATCTGGTACGTGGACGGCGTGGCGCGGGTACTGCGCAACGAGCTGTTCCGGCAGCGCGACCTCGCCGACGACAAGTACCTGGACTGGCTTTACGACGTGTGACCCTCCCGCTTTGCTAAATCTTTTAGGAAGATGCTTAAATGGTTTAGCAAGGAGGGGTGATGGCACGGGTGGGGCTGACCGCCGAGCGCCTGACGGTGGCCGGAGCGGAGCTGGCCGACGAGGCCGGTTTCGACCAGGTCACCGTTTCGGCGCTGGCCCGGCGTTTCGGCGTCCAGGTCGCGAGTCTGTACTCGCACGTGAAGAGCTCGCAGGACCTCAAGACGCGGATCGCGCTGCTGGCGCTGGCCGAACTCGCCGACCGTGGTGCGGCCGCGCTGGCCGGCCGGGCGGGCAAGGACGCGCTGACCGCGTTCGCGAACGTCTACCGCGATTACGCCAGGCAGCATCCGGGCCGCTACGCCGCGGCCCAGCTCCGGCTCGACCCGGAGACGGCGGCCGCCAGTGCGGGGCCGCGGCACGCGGAGATGACGCGGGCGATCCTGCGTGGCTACGAGCTGAGCGAGCCGGAGCAGACGCATGCCGTCCGGCTGCTCGGCAGCGTCTTCCACGGGTACGTGAGCCTGGAGCTGGGCGGCGGCTTCAGCCACAGCGCACCCGGCCCCGAGGTGAGCTGGCCGCGGATCGTCGACGCCCTCGACGCCCTCCTGCGGAACTGGCCCACCACCTGAAGGCGGAAGTCCTGTGCACCCGACCCCGATCACCGCGGACCTGCTGCGCGGCGCGCTCGATCTGGAAGACACCGCGCGCGGCCTGCTGCCGCACCGCCTGCCCGCGCGGGCCCGTGCCCAGTGCACCGACGGTCAGCTTCTGACGGCGGAGTCCGAGCCGTCCGGGGTGCGTCTCGCGCTGCGCACCCGGGCCACCGTCATCGAACTCGACGCGCGGCGCACCAGGCGGGTCTACGCCGGCTTGCCGCCCCGCCCGGGCGGCGTCTACGACCTGCTCGTCGACGGCGAGCTCACCGCGCGGGCCACGGCCTCCGGTGGGGACACGACGATCATCGACCCGGCCACCGGCGCGGTCGAGCACGTCCCCGGCCCGGTGGGCACCATGCGGTTCGCCGGGCTGCCGGAGCGGCTCAAGGACGTCGAGATCTGGTTGCCGCACAACGAGATCAGCGAACTGGTGGCGTTGCGCGCCGACGCGCCGGCCGGCCCGGTGCCCGACTCCGGCCGCCGGGTCTGGCTGCACCACGGCAGTTCCATCAGCCAGGGCTCCAACGCCGCGAGCCCGGCCACCAGCTGGCCCGCGCTCGCCGCGTCGCTCGGCGGGGTGGAGCTGATCAACCTGGGGTTCGGCGGCAGCGCCCTGCTCGATCCGTTCACCGCGCGCGCCATGCGGGACACACCCGCGGGCCTGATCAGCGTGAAGATCGGCATCAACCTGGTCAACGCGGACGCGATGCGGCTGCGGGTCTTCGGTCCCGCCGTGCACGGTTTCCTGGACACCATCCGCGACGGGCATCCGGACACGCCGCTGCTGGTCCTCTCACCGATCCACTGCCCGATCCACGAGGACACGCCCGGCCCGGGTGCCTTCGACCCCGACGCGCTGGCCCGTGGACAGATGAAGTTCCATGCCACGGGTGACCCGGCGGAGCGGGCGAGCGGCAAGCTCACGCTCGCCGTGATCCGGGAGGTGCTCGCCGGCATCGTGGCCGGCCGGTGCGACCCGAACATGTCCTATCTGGACGGACGGGCACTCCACGGCGAGGGCGATGCGCCGTTGCCGGACGGGCTGCATCCCGACGGGGCGACGCACCGGCGGATGGGGGAGCGCTTCGCCGAGCTGGCGTTCGCCACGGACGGGCCGTTCGCCGCGAGCTAGTCCGGTGCCGCCCGCGCCGGCGGCACCGGACGCTGCGCTCAGTCCTCGACGGTGATCGCCAGCGCCGGGCACACCTGGGCGGCGTGCCTCACGTCCTGCGCCAGCGCCGCGGATGGCTCGGGGTCGAGCAGCACGACGACGCCGTCCTCGTCGCGCTGGTCGAAGACCTCGCCCGCGGCGACGACGCACTGTCCAGACGCGACACACTTGTCCTGGTCGATGAGCACCTTCATCGTCGATCCCTTCACCAGGTCACCGGCAGCTCGTAGACGCCGTAGACCGAACCGTCGTGTTTGAACGCGACCTCGCCGAGGTCGGTGGCCAGCGCGAGGGTGGGCACGCGCTTGTAGAGCGTGCCGGAGACGACCTGGAGTTCCATGCGCGCCAGCGGCTGGCCGAGGCACTGGTGCACGCCGAACCCGAACGCCACGTGCTTGCGCGCGTCCCGTTCGATGTCGAGCCGGTCGGGCTCGGCGAAGACCTCCGGATCGCGGTTGCCGATGTCGTTCGGGAAGATCACGCCTTCGCCCGCGCGGATGACGTGCCCGGCGATCGCGATGTCGGCGAGTGCGACCCGGCGGCGCCCGTTGTGCGTGATGTGCAGATACCGCAACAGTTCCTCGACCGCCGAGGAGATCAGTCCCGGGTCCTCGGTCTCCCGCAGGAGCTTGAGCTGCGCCGGATGTTCGAGCAGCGCCAGTGTGCCGAGCGCGATCATGTTCGCGGTGGTCTCGTGCCCGGCGATGAGCAGCAGCACGCCCGTCTGCGCGGCCTCGGCGCGGGTGAGCTCACCGGCCTTGACCCGCTCGGCGAGCCCGGACAACAAGTCCTCGGCGGGCTCGGCGAGCTTCGCTCCGACCAGCTCGTCCAGATAGGACACCAGGTTGTTCATCGCGGCGTCGCGTTCCTCGGGCGTCGCGGTGCGCCGGATGATGACCTTGCTGTTGTCCTGAAACAAATCGTGGTCGGAGTAGGGCACGCCGAGCAACTGGCAGATCACCAGCGACGGCACGGGCAACGCGAACGCCTCCACCAGGTCTGCCGGTTTCGGCCCGGCCAGCATCTCGTCGATGAGCTCGTCCACGATCTTCTGCACGCCCGGCCGCATCCGCTCGATGCGCTTGATGGTGAACGGCGCGGTCACCATGCGCCGCAGGCGGGCGTGCTCGGGATCGTCCATCAGGATGAAGCTGATCTTCGAGCGCTCGCCCGTGACCTGAGTCTGCGCGGGATAGCCCGGTTTGGAGATGTCGGCGCTGATGCGCGGATCGGCCAGCAGCGTGCGCTGGTCGGCGTAGCGCGTCACCAGCCACGGTGTGCTGCCGTCCCACAGCCGGACCCGGGTGAGCGGCCCTTCCTCCTGTGTGGCCCGCAGGCCCGGCGGCGGATCGAACGGGCAGCCCGGTGCCCGCGCCATCGGGTATTCCGGTAGGGCGGCGGGGTCGAGTGTGCTGGTCATGCGGTCTCCCTTCGTGGTGGTCAGCGGCGGTTCACTTCGGTCAGCGAGATCGCTTCGGCCGGGCACACGTGAGCGGCCTCGCGCACCGCCGGGTGCAGGTCCCCGTCGGGTTCGGCGTCGAGCAGGACGACGATGCCGTCGTCCTCGCGCTGGTCGAACACCTCGGGCGCGAGCAGCACGCATTGCCCGGCGCCGCAGCATGTGGCCTCGTCCACGGTCACCTTCATCGCCTCGTCCTCCTTGTCATCTCGTGACCGGCGCCGGATACAGCCCGGTGAGCACGTCGATCAGGGAGGTGCCGGCGGCCTCCCAGGTGGCCCGGCGCGTGGCGGCCTCCCGCGTCGCGTTCGCGCGCGCCGCCTTGTCCTCGGTCGTCACCATCGGACCGGGACTTCACGCAGCCCGCCGACCGGCAGGCCCTCGACCCGGCGCAGCTCCGCCACGTCGACGGCCAGCTCCAGGCTGGGCAGCCGGTCCAACAGGACGGTGAGCACGGCCTGCAGTTCGGTGCGGGCCAGCGCCTGGCCGAGGCAGGAGTGCGCGCCCGAACCGAAGGCCAGGTGCGTATTGGGGCTGCGGCCGAGGTCCATGTCCGCGGCGTTGGCGAACACCGCGACGTCCCGGTTGGCGGCCGCCATGCTGCACATCACCGTGGTGCCCGCCGCCAGACTGTGCTCGCCGATCTCGGTGTCCTCGCTGATGTAGCGCGGCAGGCCGATGCCGGGGTTCGCATCGAACCGCAGCGCCTCCTCGACGGCGGTGCGCACCAGCGACCGGTCCGCGAGCAGCCGCTTCCAGCGACGCCGGTCGGACAGCAGCATCGCGACCATCTCGCCGATCATGGTGGCGGTGGTCTCGTGCCCGGCGACGAGCAGTGCCTTGCCGGTGGCCACGAGCGTCGCGTCGGACAGGCGCTCGCCATCGGAGTCGGTCGCCGTGATCAGCTCGCTGAGCAGGTCGTCCCCCGGCGCCGACCGCTTCGCCTCGATGTGGCTCCCGAGGTAGGCGGCGAACGCCGCCTGGGCCTGGCTGATCTCGTCATCGCCGTAGCGGGTCAGGTTCAGCATCGTGTCCGACCAGTAGGCGAAGCGGTCGCGGTCGCTGTCGGGCACCCCGAGCAGCGTGCAGATCACCCACACCGGAAGCGGGAACCCGAGGCCCGCCTTGAGGTCGGCGGGCGGCCCGCTCTTGACCATGTCGTCGAGGAGCCGGTGCGCGATCTCCTCGATGCCCGGCCGCAGCGCCGCCATCCGCTTGGCGGTGAACCATCGGCCGACCATGCGCCGCCACTTGAGGTGCCCCTGCCCGGACTGGGGGAGCGCGTCGGTCGTGTCGCTGCTGAACACGCCGCCGGACTCGCTGTCGGCGATGCGGGCGGCGCCTTTGGCCGTGAGCCGGCGGGAAAACCGCGGGTCGGAGAGCGCCTGCTTGACGTCGGCGTAGCGGGTGAGCAGGGAAGCCTCGTCGCCGCTGGGCAGCGTGACGCGCGCGACCGGGCACCGGTCCCGCAGCCGGGCCCACTCCGGCGGCGGCTCCAAAGCGGCGGGACTGGGGATCGGGTAGTCCAGCACCTCTTCGGGCTCACCTGCACCCACGACGGCCTCCTTCGCAAGACGTGCACCGGTTGGGAAATAGCCAACCGGACAAGGCACCTTAAGTCAAGCGATTGATTTAAGGAGGGGCCGGTCGGGCGAACGAGAGCGTGCGGGAGTGATCCGGGGCGATGCCTGGTGGGGCGGTGGCGAGGCCCGGTGAGTGGTGGCAAGACCTGGCGGGGCGGTGGCGGAGGCCCGGCGAGACCTGGTGGGGCCAGGCAGTGGCGTGCGGGCCGGAGCTCAGCCGCGCAACCGGTTCGCCTCGGCGGCGACGGCGGCGCGCAGTTCCTCGTCCCCGGCCAGATCCAGCAGGGCCAGCGCGTCGCGTTCGTCGCGCACTCCCGCGGCGCCGGGATCGGAGACGGGCACGCCGGCTCCGGTGAGATGGCAGACCCAGCCCGCCAGCAAGCGCACCGCGCCTCGCGGCAACCGTCCAGCGTCGCGTTCTTCCCGCAGCACCGGAAGGATCCGCGCGGGCAGCTTCTGGGATCCGTCCATGGCGATCTGGGCGAGCTGGTGGCGCACACCGGGATTGGCGAAGCGCGTCAGCAGCGCGCGGCAGTAGGCGTCCAGGTCCGCGGCCGGAAGATCCAGATGTGGCACGGCCTCCTGCCACCACTCGGCGAGCCAGCTGCGGCAGACCTCGTCGGCGACGGCCTCGCCGACGGTACGGTGCCCGCGCAGGGCGGCGGTGTAGGCGAGCAGCGAGTGGGCGCCGTTGAGCAGCCAGAGTTTCCTTCGCTCGTAGGGCATCACGTCGTCGGTGAAGGTCGCGCTCCATTGTGGACGGCCGCCGGGGAACTCGCCGCTGAGCACCCATTCCGAGAACGGTTCGGTGACGACCGGCGCCTCGTCGCGGTATCCGGTCGCCGCCTCGGCGGTAGCGAGATCGGCGCCGGTCGTCGCGGGCGTGATGCGGTCGACCATCGTCGTGACGAACGAGGCCACCTCCGCACAGCCCGGCGCCACGAGATCGGCGCACTCCGCGGTGAGCCGCGCGAGCACCTCGCCGTTGCCGGGCAGGTTGTCGCACGGCACGACCGCGATCGGCCCGGCGCCGGCGTCGCGTCGCGCGGCCAGTCCCGCCACCAGCCGCGCCACCGCCGTCCTGACGGGAGCACCCCGGCGGAGCGCGGTCAGATCCGCGGCGACCGCGGGGTCGGTGGTGTCGAGCCCGCCGTCGCGGTCGCGCGTGTAGCCCGCCTCGGTCACGGTCAACGTGACGACGCGCGTGTCCGGTGAAGCGAGGTAGCGCAGCCAGGCGTCGTGCTTGCCCGCGCCGTGCGCCCGGCTGATCGACGAGACGACCTCGAACTCGTCCTTCGCCTCGCGCGTGATCAGGGTGTACACACCGTCCTGTGCGGACAGTGTGTCGGCGAGTTTCGCGCTACGGCCGGTGAACGCGGCGATGCCCCAGTCCTGCGCGTCCGGCGCGTGCGCGGTGTACCAGGCCTGGTGCGCACGGAAGAAGTTGCCGAGTCCAAGGTGGACGATACGGACCGGCGCGGCGGCGGTGGTGCGGGACAGCCTCACAGGCGGAACACCCGCATCGGCTGCGCGCCCACCAGGTCCCGCGCGGTCTCGATCGCCTCGTCCTCGTCCAGGCGGTGCTCGGCGACCAGTTCGGCCAGCACCCGCGCGTCGAGCCGCCGGGCCATGTCGTGTCGTGCGGGGATCGAGCAGAACGCGCGCGTGTCGTCGACGAACCCGGCGAGCTTGCCGTAGCCGGCCGTTTCGGTGACCGCGCCGCGGAACCGGCGGATCGCGTCGGGCGCGTCGAGGAACCACCACGGCGCGCCGATGAACACCGCCGGGTAGAACCCCGCGAGCGGCGCGATCTCGCGGGAGTAGGTGGTCTCGTCCACGGTGAACAGGACGAGGGTGAGGTTCGGATGCGTGCCGAACCGCTCCAGCAACGGGCGGAGCGCGTCGGTGAACTCCATACGCAGCGGGATGTCGTGCCCGGTGTCGGGACCGTACGCCGCCGAGGTCGGCGTGTGGTGGCCGCGCCGGATGCCGGGATGCAGCGTCATCACCAGGCCGTCCTCGGTGGACATCCGGGCCATCTCCAGCAGCATGTGCCGCCGGAACGCGGTCGCCTCGGCCTCGGTCGCCGTCCCGGCACGGGCGGCGGCGTAGACGCGTGCCGCCTGCGCCGGGTCGAGCGGATCGGTGCGCACGTCGGGGTGGCTGTGGTCGGCGGACACCGCGCCGTGCTCGTGGAAATACCGGCGCCGCTCCTCCAGCGCGCGAACATAGCCCGCGTAGTCACCCGTGTCGATGCCGGTGACCTCGCCGAGCCGGTCGACCGCCGCGCGCCAGCCCGCCCGGCCCGGCTCGAGGTAGCGATCCGGGCGGAAGGTCGGCACGACGCGGCCCTGCCACGACGGATCGCCGGCCAGCCGCCGGTGGGCCGCCAGGTCGTCGCAGGGATCGTCGGTGGTGGCGAGCACGTCGATCCCGAACCGCCGGAACAGCGCGCGAGGCCGGAACTCCGGGCGGCGCAGGCAGCCGGCGATCGTGTCGTAGATCGCGTCCGCGTTCGCCGCGTCCGGCTGCTCGGTCACGCCGAAGATCTCCGCCAGCTCGGACTCAAGCCAGTACCGCACCGGTGTCCCGCGGAAGAGCGCCCAGCGCTCGCACAGGATCCGCCACACCCCACGGGAGTCCTCTTCGGACAGTGCAGCGCGGCCGACACCCAGCTTGTCCAGCGGCACACCGCCCGCGTGCAGGAGCCGCGTGACGTAGTGGTCGGGAGTGATGAACAGCGTCGCGGGGTCGGTGAACGGCTCGTCGTCGGCGAGCGTGGCGACGTCGACATGCCCGTGTGGCGAGATGATCGGCGCCTCGCGGATCTCCTGGTAGATGCGGCGGGCGAGCTCACGGACACCCGGATCGGCCGGGAACAACCGGTCGGGATGCGGCGCCAGTGTACGAGCCATGCCGCCCATCTCACCCGGCCCGGGCAAAGGTGACAATCGGTTGCCACGAGTTGCCGCCGCGGGTTGCGCCCGGGCCGTGCGGGCGAGCAGGGTGGGCTCATGCCCGACGCGACCACGATCTCCGGCACCCCGCTGACCGACGAGCAGGTGCGGGAGTTCCTCGCCGGGCAGCTGGCCGAGCTCGACCTCGACGGCCGCAGCGTGTGCCTCGTCGTGCCCGACGCCACCCGCAGCTGCCCGCTGCCGATGCTGATGGGCGCGCTGCACGCGGAGCTGTCCGGCCGGGTGAGCCGGATGACGGCGGTGGTCGCGCTCGGCACGCACGCGGCGATGAGCGAGGACCGGCTCGCCTCGTGGATCGGCGCCCATCCCGGGCTCGAGGTGCGCAACCACGAATGGTGGAACCCGGCCACGTTCTTCACCGCGGGCCACATCTCCGCCGAGACGATCGCCGAGCTCTCCGGCGGGCTGCTGCACGAGGGCGTGGACGTGCGGATCAACCGTGCGGTGGTCGAGCACGACGTGACGATCATCGTCGGCCCGGTGTTCCCGCACGAGGTCGTCGGGTTCTCCGGCGGTAACAAGTACCTGTTCCCGGGCCTGTCCGGGCCCGAGGTCATCGACGTCTCCCACTGGCTCGGCGCGCTGATCACCAGCCGCGACATCATCGGCACCTCCGGCATCACCGCGGTGCGGGCGCTGATCGACGAGGCCGCCTCGCTCGTGCCGGGGCAACGGCACGCGCTGTGCGTCGTGGTCGGCTCGGGCACCGGGGACCTGCACAGCGCCTCGTTCGGCAGCCCCGGCGGCGCCTGGCGTGCCGCCGCGGAGGTCTCGTCGCGGGTGCACATCCGCTACCTCGACGAGCCGGTACGCCGGGTGCTGTCGATCATGCCCGCGAAGTACGAGGACATGTGGACCGCGGCGAAGGGTTTCTACAAGGTCGAACCGGTCACCGCCGACGGCGGCCAGGTGGTGCTCTACGCGCCGCACATCACCTCGATCTCGCGGATGCACCCGGAAATCGAGCGGATCGGCTACCACACGCGGGACTATTTCGTGCGGCAGTGGGACAGGTTCAAGCACCTGCACTGGGGCGTGCTCGCGCATTCGACCCACCTGCGTGGCGCGGGCACCTACGACGCGGAATCGGGCGAGCACTGCCGGGTCACCGTCACGCTGGCCACCGGCATCCCGGAAGACCGCGTGCGCGCGGCCAATCTGGACTACCTCGATCCGTCCGAAGTGGACCCCGAGGCCTGGCGCGCCGATCCCGCTACCCTCGTCGTGCCCGACGCCGGGGAGGTCCTCTTCCGGCTGCGGAAACCCGTCGACTCCCGCACCACGAGCTGAGCCGCCAGCGACACGACGGCCCGCGAGCGCATCTTCTCGCCCCGGATCTGCCGGTGCAGTTCCCGGAACGCCTCGGTGCCCATGGCGCGCAAGGGAGTGGCGACGGTGGTCAGCGGAGGCGTGCACCAGTCCGCGCCGAACACGTTGTCGAAACCGACCACGCTCACCTGCTCCGGTACGCGGCAGCCGCCCTCGGCGAGACCGCGCATGAGCCCGATGGCGAGCAGGTCGTTGTAGGCCAGCACCGCCGTCGGCCCCTGCCGCAGGACCTCGCGCGCGGCCGCGACTCCGCCGGCCATCGTGGGCACGCACGGGCCGATGCGGTTGACCTTGAGCCCGAGCTTCGGGCCGGAATCGAGCACCGAACGCCACCGCTTGCCATCCGCCCACGACGCGGCCGGACCGGCGAGGTAGGTCACCGTGCGATGGCCCCGGTCCCACAGGTGGTCCAGCGCGGCGGCGACCCCGGCGGCGGTGTCGGGCACGACGCAACGGGAACCGGGCACGATCCGGTTGAGCACGACCACTGGGCGCCGCTCGGCGACGGCGCGGATGGCGCGGTCCGACATCCGCGACCCCGCCAGCACGACACCTTCCACAGTGGACAGCGCCCGCTCCAGTGCCGTGCGCTCCAGCTCCTCGGACTCCTGCGCGTCGGCGAGCAGCATCGTGTAGCCCGCGTCGGCCGCGGCCGCCTCGACGCCCCGGATGATGCCGAAGTAGACCGGATTGGTCACATCGGACACGACGAGTGCGACCGTCGCGGTGCGCCCGTTCTGCAGGGCACGGGCGATCGGGTTGACGCGGTAGCCGAGTTCGGCGGCCACGGCGTGCACGCGGGCCGCCGTCGCGGCGCTGACCCGGCCCGGCCGGGAGAACGCGCGGGAGACCGTGGACGGCGCGACGCCCGCCGCCTTCGCGACGTCGTAGATCGTGGGCGGCCGCGTCGTTTCGCTCATCGGGACCGATCCTAGGCGAGCGGCAACCGATTGCCATCAATCGGCGGCAACTCGTGACAATCGCTTGCCAAAACGCGGCCGTGCCGGTGTCATCGAGGCATGACCGAAGCGTTGCCCGCGGAACTCGCGGCGGCCGAAGAACGGGTCGCGGCGCTGCTGCGCGGCCGGGCACCGCTGGGTGTCGCGTTCTCCGGCGGCGTGGACTCGTCGGTGCTGCTCGCGCTCGCTGTCCGCACGCTGGGCGCGGACGGTGTGCGTGCGATCGTCGCGGTCTCGCCGAGCCTGCCCGAGCGGGAACGGCTCGACGCGCGGGAGATCGCCGCGCTCGTCGGGGCGCCGGTGGTGGAACTGCCGACGCGGGAAGGCGAGCGTGCCGCGTACCGCGCGAACGGGCCGGACCGCTGCTACCACTGCAAACACGAGCTGTTCGACCGGATCTGGAGTGAACTGCCGGCACGGGAGGGACTCGCGGCGCTGGCCTACGGCGAGAACGCCGACGACATCCGCCGGGCCGACCGACCCGGCGGGCGCGCGGCGCGCGAGTTCGGGGTGCTGCGCCCGCTCGCCGACGCCGGGATCGGCAAGGCGACGGTGCGGGCGCTGGCCCGCGCGCTGGGCCTGCCCAACGCCGACAAGCCCGCCGCGCCGTGCCTGGCCTCCCGCATCCCGCACTTCTCCGAGGTGACCCCGGCGAAGCTGGCGCAGGTGGAAAAGGCCGAGAACGCCCTGCGGGAACTGGGTTTCCGCGATCTGCGGGTGCGTCACCACGGCGACGTGGCGCGTGTCGAACTGCTCGCCGAAGACCTCGTGCGCGCGGCGGCCGCGCCCCTTCGCGACCGGGTCCGCTCGGCCGTGCTGGACGCGGGTTTCCGCTTCGTGGCGGTGGATCTGGGCGGCCTGCAATCCGGTGCGCTCACCCTGCCGCTGGTGGACGTCCGTGGCTGACTGGAGCCCGCCGGAGGTCTTCGCGCGGCTGGACCACGATCGCGCCGGCCGGCGCGGCTATCCCGAGGCGATCTACTGCGCGGGCAAGACCGTCGAGCAGACCGCCGCACTCGCCGCCGCCGTGCGCGACCGCCGCGAGGTCACCCTGTTCACCCGCGCCGGCGAGGACCACGCCGAGGCCGTCAGCCGCGAGCTGCCCGGCGCGCGCTATCACGCCGACGCGCGTCTGGTGGCCTGGCCGGGGGAGCCGCCCGAGCCCGCCGGGGGCCGGGTGGTGGTGCTGTGCGCGGGAACCTCGGATCTGCCGGTCGCGCGCGAAGCCTGCCTCACCGCGCGCTATCTCGGGCGGGACTGCGCACTCGTCGCCGACGTCGGGGTGGCGGGCCTGCACCGGGTGCTCGGCCACCTGGACCTGCTGCGGGCCGCGCGGGTGGTGGTCGTCGTCGCGGGGATGGACGGCGCGCTGCCCAGTGTGGTCGCGGGCCTGATCAGCGCGCCGGTGATCGCGGTGCCGACCTCGGTCGGTTACGGCGCCGCGTTCGGCGGGATCGCGCCGCTGCTGACGATGCTGAACTCGTGCGCGCCAGGCGTGTCGGTGGTCAACATCGACAACGGCTACGGCGCGGGGCACATCGCCGCCCAGATCGCGGCGCCCGCCTAATCCCAATGCCGGGAAGTTAGGCGTTGGGGTTGTAGGTCAACCCTGTGCGGCGGGCAACGGAGTCCCTGCAACTTCGCCGTCGCTGACCTGATCGACGCCGAGATCACCGCGAATCAGGCAATCACGGTCACCATCTCAACCGACTTGACAACCGACCAAGACCCTTAACTTCCCGGCGCCCGCCTAATCCCGCCTAATCCCGCAGGGGAGCGCCCGCCGCGAGCCCGCGTGCCGTGGCGGCGGCGTTCGCCTCGTGAAGGACGGCGTTGAGGGGACGCCCGGTGGCGCGGGACAGCGCCGCCGCGTCCTCGAACTCGGGCGTGGCCTGCACGATCCGGCCGTCGCGGTGGGCCACCTTGATCCGCACCACGCCGCCGTCGAGCGCGACGTCGAACCAGCGGCGGTCGAGCGCGGTCTTCCGCACCGCGAACCGCCGCAGGCCGAAGGTGCTGGTCTCGGCGACGACGACGTCGGCCACGGTGTCGGCCAGCCCGGCGGGAACGAGCGCGTGCAGGGTGTGCGCGGGGCGGCCCTTCTTCATCAGGATCGGGGTGAGCCACGCGTCCGAGGCGCCCGCCGCGAGCAGCTTGTCGAGCACGCCCGGCCAGACCCTCGGATCAAGATCGTCCACATTGGTCTCCAGCACGAACGCCTCGCCGGTGTCCTCGGGCGCCGCGATGAGGACCCGCACCACGTTGGCGCGCCCGGGAAAGTCCTTGCTGCCCGCGCCGGTGCCCGCCACGCGAAGCCGCATCTCCGGCAGCGGACCGCTGTCGGTGGCGAGCGCAGTCACGAGCGCGACACCGGTCGGCGTGGCCAGTTCGCCTTCCCCGCCGGCGTGGATCCGCCAGCCCCGGGTCATCTCCACCACGGCGGGCACCGGGACCGCCAGCGTGCCGTGCGCGGCCCGCACGGTGCCGGACCCGACGGCGATCGCGCTCACCGTCAGCCGGTCCACGCCCAGCTCGTGCAGCGCCGCACAGGTGCCGACCACGTCGGCGATCGCGTCCAGCGCGCCCACCTCGTGGAAATGCACCTCCTCGGCGGTGGTGCCGTGCACGCGGGCCTCCGCCTCGGCGAGCCGCCCGAACACGCGCAGCGCGTCGTCGGCCACCGGCCCGGGAAGTGCCGCTTCGGTGAGCATCCGCCGGATCGCGGCCCAGTGCCGGTGCGGCGGACTGTCCACAAGTGAGACCGGGTCGACCTTGCGGGCCCGCGTCCCGGCGCGTGTCACCTCGGACTCGGTGAGCAGGATCGACCCGGGCACCACGGCGTCGACCGCCGCCTGCAGCACGGGCAGCGGCGCGCCCGCGTCCACGAGCGCGCCGAGCATCATGTCGCCCGCGATCCCGGCCGAGGCGTCAATCCAGGCCTGCATGATCCCCCCTCGCTGTCGGCGGGAAGCCTACTGCGCGGAAGCCGGGCCCCCGGTCACGGGCGCGAGCCACAGCCCGGTCAGCGCGTCGATCAGCCCTGTCGCCGCGTCGTGCCACGTCGCGCGCGGGGTGGGGGTGTCCTCGGCGAGTGCACGCTCGCGTTCGGCGACCATGTGCACCATCAGCTGGCGCGCCATGTCGCCGCGTTCGGCCCGGACTTCCGGCGGCAGATTCGGCAGGCTGCGCTGGAAACCCTCGATCGTGCGCATGAGCGCGGGCTGCCCGAGCGACTCCTCGGCCATGACCTGCCGGAGCACCGGATCGGTCATCACCTGCGCGGCGAAGCGGCCGAACCAGGTGGGGCTGCCGAGCGCGGCCAGATGCTCGGTCTGCGGGCGGATCAGGCACGCCACCCAGTCGCGCACGTCGGTCGACTCGCCGGTCCGCGCGACCATCCGCGCCCGCAGCCGCTCGACCCGTTCGGTGTGCTTGCGGATGATCGCCCGCACCAGATCGGCCTTGGTGCCGAAGTGATAGCCCACGGCCGCGTTGTTGCCCTGGCCCGCGGCCTCGCTGACCTGCCGGTTGGACACCGCGAACACGCCGTACTCGGCGAACAGCCGCTCGGCGGCGGTGAGGATCGCCTCCCGGGTGGCCGTGACCCGTTCCGTCCGTACCGTCGTCTTGTCGGTCATGGTCACCATCGCACCGTACTGCGCGGGGTGAGAACAATCCGTCCGGCGCCGGGCGCGCCGCGAAAACTCGCGGGCCGGGAAGACGTGAGCCCGTGCTGATCCACGCTGACCTCCGGGGCTGTCCGATTTGTCCTCACCCCAACGGTAACCCCCGCCTAGACGTAAGTCAACTGACTGACTTAAGCTAACGCCCGGGAATCCACAATGGCGCCGAAACGAGGTCCAGCATGCACAAACCAGCCGAACGAGCCGGAGCGGCCGCGCCAGGCGCGGTCGTCGGCGTTCTGGCCTTCTCCGGGATCGTCGTGGCGCTCATGCAGACGCTGGTCATCCCGCTGGTGCCCGAACTGCCGAAGCTGCTGCACGCCTCGTCCTCGGACACCGCGTGGGCGATCACCGCGACCCTGCTCGCGGGCGCGGTGTCCACGCCGGTCCTCGGGCGGCTCGGCGACATGTACGGCAAGCGGCGGATGCTGCTGCTGTGCCTGGTGCTGCTGATCGCCGGTTCGGCCACGGCCGGGCTGAGCGACAGCCTGACGCCGATCGTCATCGGCCGCGCCCTGCAGGGGCTGGCCTCGCCGGTGATCCCGCTGGGCATCAGCATCATGCGAGACGTGCTGCCGCCGGAGCGGCTCGGTGGCGCGACGGCGCTGATGAGCGCATCGCTCGGTGTCGGCGGCGCGCTGGGCCTGCCCGCCGCCGCGCTGCTGGCCGAGAACTTGGACTGGCACATGCTGTTCTGGGTCTCGGCCGCGCTCGGTGTCGCGGCGCTCGTGCTGACCATCACGCTCGTCCCCGGTTCACCCAAGGCCGCCGCCGCGCGGTTCGACTTCGCCGGTGCCGCCGGGCTGTCCGCCGCGCTGGTCGCCCTGCTGCTCGCGATCTCCAAGGGTGCGAGCTGGGGCTGGGGCAGCGGGCTGACGCTGGGCCTGTTCGGTGGCGCGATCGTCGTGCTGCTGCTGTGGGGCTGGTACGAACTGCGCACGAAGCAGCCACTCGTCGACCTGCGCACCACCGCGCGCAGGCAGGTGCTGCTGACCAACATCGCGTCCGCGGTGTTCGGCTTCGCGATGTTCGCCATGTCACTGGTGCTGCCGCAGTTGCTGCAACTG
Source organism: Amycolatopsis acididurans (assembly GCF_012328925.1). Taxonomy (GTDB): domain Bacteria; phylum Actinomycetota; class Actinomycetes; order Mycobacteriales; family Pseudonocardiaceae; genus Amycolatopsis_E; species Amycolatopsis_E acididurans. Next base: position 136,545 of record NZ_JAAXLS010000003.1, on the reverse strand, counting down.
CCCGCGGCCACCGGTTACGGGCTCGGTCAGACGATGCTCGTCGCGGGCCTGGTCATGGCGCCCTCCGGGCTGGTGATGATGATCGTGTCGCCGGTGTCGGCGCGCGTGTCGCGGGCCTACGGGCCCAAGGTGACGCTGATGATCGGCGCGCTGATCGTCGGGATCGCCTACGCGCTGGGCATCGTGCTGATGGGCGCGGTCTGGCAGGTCGTGATCATCTCCTGCCTGATCGGTGTCGGCATCGGGCTGTCCTACGGGTCGCTGCCGGCGTTGATCATGGGCGCGGTGCCGGTCACCGAGACCGCCGCGGCCAACAGCCTCAACATGCTCATGCGCTCCATCGGCACCTCGGTCTCCAGTGCTGTGGCCGGTGTCGTCCTGGCCCAGATGACGGTCTCGCTCGGGCCGGCGACGGTGCCCGCGCAGAGCGGGTTCCGCGTGGTGCTGGCGATCGCCTCCGGTGCGGCGATCCTGGCCTTCATCGTCGCGGGGTTCCTGCCCAAGCAGCGCCGGGCTTCCGCGGCCGCACCCGCGGCCGCCACCGTCCCGGAGCCCGCACCGGAGCCGGTCCGCGCGGGCGAGATCGCGGGTTGGCTGCGCTCGGCCGGAGGCGGAAGCGTGCCCGGCGCCGTGGTGACGGTGACCGGTCCCGACGGGCACCAGATCGAGCGCGTGCACGCCGACGAGACCGGCGGTTACCGCGTCGCGGGACTGGGGTCGGGGACCTACACGGTGATCGTGACCGCCACCGGGTTCCAGCCGGATGCCGCGACGGTGTCGATCAACGGCGTCGGTGCCGTGCACGACGTCGCGCTCACCGGCCGCGGCCTGCTGACCGGCGCGGTCGAGGCCGGGGCGACGGTCACGGCCACCACCCGCGAGGGAGAGGTCATCGGCACGACGGTGGCGGGGGAGGACGGCACGTTCCGGCTCGCGGGCCTGCCCGCCGGCCAGATCACGGTCGTCGCGACGCTGCCGGGGCGCGAGCCCGCGGCGGCCACGGTTCTGGTCGGTGACGAGCCCGCGAGCATCGAGCTGTCGCTGCGCCTGGCCGGGCGGTTGAGCGGAACGGTGACCGATCCGGACGGCCGGGGCCTGCCGCACGCGACGGTGACCCTCACCGATGCCGGCGGCGTCGCGGTCGCCAGCACGACCACGGGCGCGTCCGGCGAGTACACAGTGGACGGTCTGCTGCCCGGCGCGTATACGCTCACCACCGCGCACTACCAGCCCGTGGTGCGGGAAGTCGCGCTGACCGGTGCCGATCAGTTCACTGTGGACTTCGACCTGCAGCGCCAGCCCGGGTAGTCAGCCGTCACGCAGGGAGCGGCGGATCTCTTCGAGCCTGCTCTTGGCGGCCTTGTCGCGTTCGGCGAGTTTCTTCTCCAGCGCGGCCGCCTCGGGTGTCTCACCGGCGAGTTCGGTGGATCCGAGCGCCGTCGCGTACCGGCCCTCGATGCGGTCGCGGACGTAGTCGAAGCTAGGTACCCCGGTGTCGTTGTAGTCGCCTTCGGGCGCGGGCGTGATGTCGTCGGGCATGGACGTCCCCTCTCCTCGTGCTGGCACCATTGTGCGCTCAGCGCAGGTGCAACGTCTCGATGGCCTGCGCCGCCATGTTCGCCTCGCCGAGCGCGTTCGGGTGCACGATCACGGGGTTGGTGCCCTGCAGCACCGGTTCGATCCAGCGCACACCCAGTGGCTGGCACGCGTCGTGACCTTCGGAGACCGTGTTCATGTCGACGTAGGCCGCGCCGGTCGCCGCGGCCGCCCGCCGGACGGCGTCGTTGAGCGTGGCCTGCAGCGAACGAAGGTAGGGCACGTCGCCGGACGCGACGGGCATCTTGTCGAAGCAGCCACCTGTGGCGGGCAGGATCCACGGGTAGCCCAGGATCCCGACCTGGGCCTTCGGTGCCTTGGCCCGCACCGCGGCCAGCGCCCCGACCAGCGCCGGATACGTCTTGGTGCGCACCGTGTCCTCGAAGCTGGAGCCGTACCGGTCGGCGCACGGGCTGCCCTGCCCGCCGGTGGACAGCCCCGCGGCGCCGCACGCCACGATCGCGGTGATGAACACGTTGCTGTCGTTGCCGCCGATCGTCATCGTCACGAGATCGGTGCGGGCGCCCACCGCGTCCAGCTGCGGGGCGACGCCGGGGTACTGGGAGGTTGTGAAGTCCTTCGTCTGCGCGCCGCCGCACGTCACGTCGGTGAGGGCCGCGCCGGTCCGCGCGGCGATGACGTGCGGGTAGTTGAGGGTGGAGCGGGCGCACAACGGCGACGCGGACGGGTCCGGTGGCAGCACGCCGGAAGCGGCGCTGTAGGAGTCGCCGAGCGCGACGTATTTCGGCGAATCCGTGGCCTGCGCGGCGGGAATTCCCACGGCGAGGCCGAATACGACGGTGGCGGCGAACGCGGCGAAACGGCGAGCCATGGCTTTCCCCCGTGCGGCGATGAACGGACCTACTGGCGAGTAGGGATTCTGTCCAGGAACAGAACCGGTGTCAACTGATGCCGTTGCCGGCAAAGCCGGGGCCCTAGGACTCTGGGGGCATCCCGTGCGCGTGCCGAAGACTTCGGCACGTGATGACGTGGCCGTTGGCGGTGTTCGTGCCGGCCACGGCGGTGCTGCTGCTCGCACTGGCCGTGGTCGGCCGGAACTTCACGCGCCGCACCCTGCGCGCGGTCGCGGCGATCGTGCTGCTGGCGGGCGCGCTCGTGTGGTACTTCCGGCTGCTCGCGCCGCCGCCCGCGTGGCCGGTGTTCGCCGCGGCGCTGGTGCTGGGCTACTACGTCAGCGAGACCTTCGCCGCGCACCGGGAACCACCGGGAGTCGACGTCGCGGTTCCGCTCGACCGCGACAACGACCAGACCAAGGACCTGCTCACCGAACTCGGCTTCCGGCTGCCCGCGGTGTCGCTGCACCGGCCCGCCGCGGTGCCCGGCGGCACCAGCGGCGATCAGGTGGCCACGATCGTGCAGGCCAGCGAGGTGCGTGGCGGCGCGCTCGCGGCGGCCCTGATCCGGCTCGCCGGCATGCTGATCCCGTTGCCACGCCGCTATGTGGTGCGGGTGCGTGCCGAACGCTGCGACTACGCCAGCGCCACGAGCACGACCGCCAATCCGTGGTTGTGGATGACCGTCGACGTCCGCGATCAACGCGGCAACGCCAGCATCGCCGTGACCACCTTCGACCGGACCAGGCTCAGCGACGCCGCCGAGCACGCGGCCGCGTTCGTCGCCGCCACGGTGCTGCACGGGGACCCGGCCACCCCACGGTGGCTGCTGCCGGTGCGGGAACGCGCCGAGGACCTGGCGAAATACCTGCTCGGGCCACCGGAACCCGCCGTGGGCGCCGCCTATGCCGCGATCCTCCCCGATCGCGCCGACCGGATGGCGCGACTGTCCATTGTGGCCAGAGATGGCGCCGCCGCCGGGATCGTGCGGTACGAGCTGGCGATGCTGGAAGATCTGTGCGGGCACCCGCTCGCCGCGCTGCGGCTGCACGCCCGCACGGTCGCCGAGAACCCGCGGTTCCGCCGCGGTCAGTACCGGCTGGGCATGTCACTGGTGATGGCCGCGGGAGAGGCGGTGCGGTGGCGCTGGCTGCCCGAGCACCGGACCGGCGAGCACGACGACATCGTGGTGTACCTGCGCCGCGCGGGCATGACGATCGCCCTGCCGGAGTCCGCCGGGCAGGTGGACGATTTCCGGCGCGCCCTGCTCGATCTGGGACAGGCACAGCTGCGGGAGTACCGGCGGGCGCTGCGGTTCGGCGACCTGGCCCGCACCAGCCTGCGGCGGCGCTCCGAACGCGGGTCGGCGCTGCCGTATCTGAAATCGGCGGCGATGCGACGGCAGACGATCGCCGTCGCCGACTCGGCGCTGCTGCTGTGCCGGGCGCGGCGCGATCAGCTCGACGACCGGCTGGACGGCTCGGTGGCACTGGAACAGGCGCGGCGTGAGGCGGAGCTGTTGCTGGCACCGGCCGGGCCGGGCCGGCAGTGGCAGTACGCGTACAACCTCGCGTGCATCCTGGCGATGCGACCCGGGGACCTGCGGCTGGTGCTGGGCCTGCTGCGGCTGGCCGCCGACTCGCCGTCCAATCCGCGCGCGTCGGAATGGATCGGCCGCGATCCCGACCTGCAGGCATTGCACGGCGACGAACGATTCCTGGCGTTCCTGCGCGACCAGGTCCGCCGCGACTTCCCGGGCGGAGACGGCCCGTGCCCGGCCGAGGGCGACTGGTTCACCCGGGGCGTCACCTCAGGGGAGTGGGGAGGCGGCACCCAGCCCCTGCTCCGCGGCGGCGGCGCGCACGGCGTCGATCACCAGATGCAGTGAGGGCCGGGTGGCGCTGCTGGTGCGGTAGGCGATCGACACGGTGCGCATCACCGGTTCGGTCAGCGGGACCACCTCCACGCCGTCCGGGCGCAGCGACAGGCCGAGGTCGGACACCAGCGTCACGCCGAGCCCGGCGGCCACCATCGCCAGCGCCGTCGCCTGCTCGCCGACCTCGTGGCTGATCTTCGGCTCGAATCCGCTGCGCTGGCAGGCCAGGCGCACCGCGCGGCCGAAGTGCGAGCGCGGCCCGGCCAGGATCCAGCGCTGGTCGGCCAGATCGGCCAGCGACACCGGAGCGCCCGGCAGCGCGCCGGTGGGCACCGCCGCGTGCAGCCGTTCGACCGCGATCACGACCTTCGTCAGCGCCGGGTCCCACGGCATCGGATAGTCGGAATACTCGATGACGAAAGAGAAATCGAGCGCGCCGTCGCGCACCGCGCCCGCGGTGTCCTCCGGGGCGAGCTCCCGGGTGCGCACCTCGACGCCGGGATGGTCGGTCGCCAGCGTGGTCAGCGCGCGCGGCAGCAGGCCGGACGCCACCGACGCCCACACCCCGGCGGTGAGCCGGGCGACGACGCCGCCCTTGGTGTTCTCCAGCGCGTTCGCGGCCCGCTCGACCGACCGCAGGATCTCCTCGGCGTGCTCGGTGAGCACCTCGCCGGCCTCGGTGAGCTGGACCCGGCGGCCGAGCCGTTCGAACAGCTTCGAGCCGACGTCTCGTTCCAGCTGCGCCAGTTGTTGAGACACGGCCGAGGCGGTGTAGTTCAGCGCGGCGGCGGCCGCGGTGACCGTGCCACGCCGGTGCAACTCGCGCAGCATCCGCAACCGGTGCAACGAAAGCTCCATGGTCTCCAGCGTATGGGCATCCGCGCGGATCGTGCAGGAATCCTTAACGGTGCGCCGCGAGATCTTTAACTGGACGTCCGCGCAGGTCAGCAGCAAGCTGGACGTACAGGCACATCGCGAACTTCCACCTCAGGGCCTTCGGCGCCGGCGCTTCGCCATGCCCTGGAAACGACGTCAGCCAGAAGGGGAGGCACACCAGGTGACCACGATGCAGGAGCCGATCGAGCAGATGGGCCACGGCGACGCGCGTGCGGCGCTGGCCGAGGTCGTGCCGGCCGTTGCCCGCGAGCCGGAGCCGCTGCTCCGCCTGACCTGGACCGACCCGGTCACCGGCGCCCGCGGCTACCTCGTGGTGCACACGCTCGTGTCCGGGCTGGCCACGGGCGGCACCCGGATGCGCGCGGGCTGCACGATGACCGAGGTCGAGGACCTGGCGCGCGGTATGGCGGCGAAGACGGCGACGTTCGACCTTCCGGTCGGCGGCGCCAAGGGCGGCATCGACTTCGACCCGAAGGACCCGGCCGCGACCGGCGTGCTGGAGCGCTTCTGCGAGGCGATGCGCCCGTGGCTGGACGCGCACTGGGTGACCGCGGAAGACCTTGGCGTGCCACAGCATTTGATCGACGAGGTGTTCGCGCGGCTGGGGCTGCGGCAGTCCTACCACGCCGCGATCCGGCGGGCCCCGGATCCGGACCGGACGCTGCGCCGCGTCCGCGCGGGCCTGGACGCGCCCGCGGGCGGCGGGCTGCTCGGCGACGTGATCGGCGGATACGGCGTCGCGCAGGCATGCCTCGCGACGGCGGGGGTGTGGGGCTGGCGCCCGGCCGAGACCACCGTGGCGATCCAGGGGGTCGGCACGATGGGTGGCGGCGCCGCCTGGTACCTGCACGAGGCGGGAATGCGCGTGGTGGCGGTCGCCGACGCGGCCGGAACGCTGTACCACCCGGACGGCCTGGACATCCCCGCGCTGCTGGACACCCGCGACGCCTACGGCGAGATCGACCGCGAGAAGGTGCCCGCCGACGTGCGCCGGCTGCCGCGTTCGGAGATCACCGGCATCACCGCGGACATCCTCGTGCCCGCGGCCATCTCCTACGCCATCACGCCGGACAACAGCACCGACGTGGCGGCGAAGGTGGTCGTGGAGGCGGCGAACGCGGCCACCACCCCGGCGGCCGAGGCGATGCTGGCCGCCCGCGGCATCCCGGTGATCCCGGATTTCGTCGCCAACGCCGGTGCCGTCGCGTGGGCCTGGTGGCTGCTGCTCGGCGAGGTCGGTGCGGACCCGGAGGACTCGTTCCGCAGGCTGCGCACCGAAATGATCGCGAAGATGGTGCGGCTGCTGGGCGAGTGGGACGCCGGCCGGGTGCCGCCGAGGGAAACCGCCCACCGGCTCGGGGCGGCGCGCACCGACCGCGAGGTGCGCATCCCCTAGCTCCACTGTGGACTCGCCGGCGGCGCGCGCCCGCAGCGGGGGAGCGGCGCAGCGCGCGCCGGGGGGCAGTGGCACGATCTGATACCGCGAGCGGCTCGACGGGAACCGATGGGATCCCGGCCGCGGACGGCGATGGAGTGGATCGTGCGACGGGAAATCGGGCGGCGGGGAATACTCGGCATCGGACTCGGCATGGCGGTGGCGGGCTGCGGAACCACGCCGCCGCCCGCCGCGCCCAGTGCGCCACCGAGCAGCCCCCCGGCCACCACGCCGCCCACGACCACGCCGCCCGCGCCCGCCGGGCCGGCCCGCCAGCTCATCCGCTCGGAATCGGGCCGCCCGGAAATCGCGCTCACCTTCCACGGCGCCGGTGAGCTGTCGCTCACGCGGCGGGTGCTGGACCTGCTCGCCCAGCACGGGGCGCAGGCCACCGTGCTCGCGGTGGGTACGTGGCTGGCGTCCTCGCCCGACGGCATCCGGATGGTCCGCGACGGCGGTCACGAGATCGGTAACCACACGTGGAGCCACGGCGATCTCGCGCACATGGAACCGAACCCGATGCTCACCGAGATCGAGCGCTGCCGCGACGAGCTGGCCAGGCTCACCGGCGGGCCCGGCACGTTCTTCCGCCAATCCCAGGGCCAGTACGCGACCGCCACCGAACTCGCCGAGGCGGGTAAGGCGGGCTACGGCCGCGTGCTGTCCTACGACGTCGACTCGCTGGACTGGACGGATCCGGCACCGGACCGGATCCGGCGCGCGGTGGCGGCCGCGCGCGCGGGCAGCGTCGTGAGCATGCACCTCGGGCACGCCGCCACCGTGGCGGCGCTGCCCGGCGTGCTCTCCGACCTCGCCGGCCGCGGGCTCACCCCGGTCACGGCCGGCAGGCTGTTCGCGTGAAGGAGTACTCGGTGAGACGTCGTGCTCTGCTCTCGCTGTCGCTGGCGGGCCTGCTCCTCGCCGGATGCACGTCCGCGCCCGCCCCGGTCACGCCGTCTCCGACGCCCGCGGCGCCGTCGACCCAGGCCTCCGCGGCGGCCGCCGAGGGCCTGCCCGGAATGCCCCCGGTGCCCGACCCGCACAACATCGACGCCGACGCGGGCGCGAACCTGCTGTCGGAGGCCGCCAGGGCCGCGCGGCCCCTGATCTACGTGCCGCACGCCCGCTCCGGCGACGTCTGGGTGATCGACCCCGCCACGTTCGCGGTGATCGGGAAGTACCCGGCGGGCAAGGAAATCCAGCACGTCGTACCGGCCTACGACATGAACACGCTCTACGCCACCGACGACAAGGGCGATCACCTGCTGCCCTTCGACCCGCGCACCGGCCTGCCCGGCAAGCCGATCCCGGTCACCGATCCGTACAACATGTACTTCACGCCTGACGGTGCCTACGCGATCTCCGTCGCCGAGGCCCGGCGCGAACTGGTCTGGTACGACCCGCACACCTGGGCTCAGCGCGACGTGACGCCGGTGCCCGCCTGTGCCGGCATCGACCACGCGGACTTCTCCGCCGACGGCCGCACCGTCGTGTTCACCTGTGAGTTCGCCGGCGAGATCGCCGTGGTCGACGTCGCGACCCATAAGGTGCTGCGCACCGTCGCGATGCCGCAGCGGCACACCCACATGGGGCCGCAGGACATCAAGCTCGCCCCGGACGGCTCGGTGTACTACATCGCCGACTCCGACGCGAACGGCCTGTGGGTGCTCGACGGCGCGGCCACGAAGGTGCTGCGGTTCATCCCGACCGGGATGGGCGCGCACGGCCTCTACCTCTCCCGCGACGCGCGGCAGCTGTACGTCACCAACCGCCACGAGGGCACCATCAGCGTCCTCGACGCCTACACCGGCGCCCCGGTCACCACGTGGCGGCTGCCCGGCGGCGGCAGCCCGGACATGGGCAACGTGACCGCGGACGGCAGCCAGCTGTGGCTGTCCGGCCGCTACGACCGGGCCGTCTACGTGGTGTCCACAAAGGACGGCTCACTGATCAGGAAGATCCCGGTCGGCAACGAACCGCACGGCCTGTGCGTGTGGCCCCAGCCCGGCCGCTACTCGATCGGGCACACCGGCATCACCCGCTGAACGGGCCCCGCGGGCGGCCGAAGGCGTGATGCTCGTACCCGCCGGCGACACCGTGCAGGAACAGCAACACGGCCGAGGCCAGCATGCCGAGCACGATCAGCGTGGCGGCCAGTGCGGCGAGCCGCTGGCCGCGGCTGAACTTCGTGCCCTCGCGGCCCAGCAGGCCCGCGATGTCGGCGCGGGCCTGCTGGGCCGCGAGAGCCAGCACCACGGGCCAGCCCGTGCGTGCCGGCGCGGCAGGCAGGTCGGCGGTGAGGTCGTCGAGTTCGTGGCGATACCGGGCCGCGTAGGTGCTGGTGAGCCGTTCTTCCACTTCTTCGAGCGTCAGCCGCCCCTCGGCCGCCGCGTTCTGCAGCGATGTGGCGGTCTGCTCCCGTTCGGTGTCCGAGCAGCGCACCGCGCCCGCCGTGGCCTGGCGCGGGGTGGTTCCGGTGGTCATGACCTCCTTGGTACGCCGCGGGGCGTGTGAATCAGGTCAGCCGAGGGTTAGCGGACGGTAAGAAGCCCTGGATGGCTCAGGGCAGCACCGCCGTGTGCTCGAGCTGGACCGCGCGCAGTGCGGTGGGGTCCAGGCCGAGCGCCGCGAGGATCGTCGGCGCGATCTGGGTGGTCTCCACGGACGTGGTGACCGTGCCGTGGTGGACGCCGGGACCGTCGACGACGATCGGCACCGCGCGGTCGTCGGCCGCGGCGCCGCCGTGCTCGGCGATCTTCTTCTGCCCGCCGGTGTAGACGATGCCGTACTGGGCCACGCCCATGATGTCGGGCACCCGGGAGTCCCCGGGCGCGACCCGGAAGTAGCGTGCCGCGTCCGGCCCGGCGTACACCGTCGTCAGTCCGGAATGGACGAACGGCTTGGGGGCGCCGTTGATGTCGTTGCCGGTGCCGGACCGGGCGAGCAGATAGGTCTTCGCGAACTCGGTCGCGGCGGGCGAGCGGTCGGTCAGCCACAGCAGCATCGCGTCGTCGTCGACCGCGTGCGCCACGAGGTCGCCCGAGCCGGGATGCGCGGCGCGCCAGGCGGAGTTGAGCCCGTCCAGCAACGGACCGTCGTCGATGCGGGTCAGGGCCGAGGGCCGGGTGGGGGACTGGCCGTGCTTGGCGGAAAGGACGATCGTCGTGTCGTCCGCGAGATGCCGTGTGCGCAGTTCCGCGGTCATCGCGCCGACCTGCTGGTCGAGCCAGCCCAGGGTGTCGGTCAGCAGCGGTCCCGGTGTGCCGTCGGCGAGGTAGCCGCCCTGTTTCCCGTCCGAGGCGGGAAGTTTCTGGGCTGTGGACACGGACTGGAAGTTCATGCCGAACACCGCCGGGGTCCCGGCCTGCCGGGTGCCGCTGTGGTCGAGGCCGTCGATCTCGTTGAGCACGGCCTTGACCTTGTACCCGTCGTAGGTGCGGGTGGAGGCGTTGTCGGTGCTCCAGTCACCGCCGGCGGGCGCGTTGCTGTTGATCTCCGGGGTGAACAGGTCGTCGATGCCGGTGCCGGACGGGCCGTTGAGGATGTCGTAGGCGGGGTGCTTGTCCGACCACGCGGTGCGCAGTCCGGCCGCGTGCGCGACCTCGAAGACCGTGTTGACCTTGAGGTCCTGGTAGGGATACACCGGCTTGCAGGTCTTCGGATCCACCGGCAGCGCCGCCGGGTTGAGCAGGCTCCGTGGCATGCCGGTCATGCCGAGCACCCCGGCGGGCAGCCCGGGCAGGCCCTGTCCGGCGTCGATGGCGGTCTTGTCGCGGTCGAGGTCCTCGGTGTAGTCGACCTCGGCACCGGGCTTGGCCCCGGCGCAGGTGGTGGTCCCGGCGGGCAGCAGCGCGGTGTCGTAGGTGTCGTCGTAGTACACGCCCGTCGTGGCCGGGTTCCCGCCGGTCACCTGCGCGACCATGCCCGGGAACGAGTCCGAGGGCACCGGCGTGCTCGCGTGGTCGTAGTCGGTGCCCTGGCGCACCAGTGACGCCAGCGCGGATTGGGGATGTTTCGCCACATACCAGTCGAGATCGGCCTGGTGCAGGCCGTCCACGCTGAGCAGCAGGACATGCGCGCTTTTCGGCTGTGCTTGCGCGGCGGGCGCCAGCGCCGCCGTGCAGCCGAGCAGTCCGGCTCCGGCAGCGGCCGCCCGTATCCATCGTTTCCGCACCCAAGGCCTCCTCATGTCGCGGGAATCCGGGGAAACCGTGCGCCGCAGGGGTGACGACCTCGGCCTCGACGGGAGAAGCGGCGGTTACGCGGGCATTAATAGTCGCCTTTTCCGGGTGAGGAATTCCTGTTCATCCCGAATGTGCCGTGCGCCGGCTTCCGGCGATCCGGCCGCGGGTGCGAACTCAGCGTCCTCTCAAGGTCGCTTGCCTACGGTCTGGCCAGACAACGTCGTGGGAGGCCGATGCCATGAGTGCGGTCTGGGTTCTGGTCGCAATGCTGTCGTGCGGCGTCGTCGCGGGGCTGTGCTGGGGTCCCCGGCTTGTCGAGTTGTGGGGCAGAGTCGGCGCCGAACCGGTCGAGAGCCGCGAGCACGACGCCGAGCCCTAGCGTGGTCAGCGCGCGGTGTCCGGGAACATCTCCTTGAGCGTCACCGGAGTGAGACCGCGCTGCTTGATGAGGTCGGCGATCTGGTCGAACAACCCGAGAATCGTGGGATGGTTGGCGTGGCCGAGCACGATCGCCCCCGGCCGCAGGTATTTGCGCGCCTGTGACATCAGGTAGTCGGGGGTGAGGAGCTTGGAGTCGCCGTAGGATCCGTTCCACATCACCGTGTTCCGGTATCCCAGTTCCCCGGCGACGCCGTCGATGTGCGTGTTGTGGAATCCGAACGGCGGCCGGTAGTACGGCGTCGTGCGGGTGCCGAAGGTGGCGTTGACCCAGTCGTCGTTGCGGTTGAGTTCCGCGCGGATCTGCGCGTCGGTCATCGGGCGCAGGTCGTGATGGCTGAAGGTGTGGTTGATGATCTGTATCTGCCCCGCCTCGATCAGCGGCTTGACGGTCGCGGCGTGCGGGGCCCACGCGTGCGCGTAGAGGCCGTTCGGGCTGAACGTCAGGTGAATGCCGGTCCGCTGGGCGAAGGCGACGTAGCCCGCGACGACCTCGTTGCTGTAGCCGTCGTCCACCGTCAGCACGATCTTGTTGCCGGTGGCCGGGCCCTTGCTCAACACCTTGGTCGGCCCTGCCGGCGCGGTCTCGGAGGGGACGTCGGGGTCGGTCCCGCCCGGCGGCCCGGGCTGCGCGCTGCCCGTCGTGGGAGTCCCGGTCACGGCGGTGTCACCCGAGCACGCGGTGAGGACGCTGGCCGCGCCCAGAGCCAGCAGTCCGAAGAAGGCCCGGCGCTCGACCGGGCTGCGGGGTTCACGCATAGCGGTGACGGTACCCAGTCGTGGTGTGGCGGCGGTGCGGTCGCGGCACCGGTGCTCTCAGCGTGCGCTCAGCATGGCGCGCGGAAGGTATGTACGCCGGGCCGGCGGGTTTCAGGCGGACAGAAAGACCATTGTGGACATATCCGGGACGGCGCGCCACCGGCGCACGGTTGAGCTGCGGTTACTGGCTTTCGCCCTGCTGCTCGTGCTGGCCGCGATGGTGCTCGTGGATCTCAGCCAGCCTTCGCTGCCGGTGTGGCACGGCTGGACTCTCGCCCTCGTGTTCGCGTCGCTGTGTGGCGCTGCCCACGTCGCCATCCGCCGCTGGGCGCCACTGGCGGATCCGGTGCTGCTGCCGGGGGTGGCGGTGCTCAACGGGCTCGGGCTGACGATGATCCATCGCCTCGATTTCGCCTACGCCCTCGCGGCGCAGCAGGAGGGCTCGCCCGCGCCCGCACCGGACGCGCCGCGGCAGCTGCTGTGGACGGCGGTGTCGGTGGCGCTGTTCGCCGCGGTGGTGGCCCTTGTGCACGACCATCGCAAGCTCTCGCGCTACACCTACCTGGCCGGGCTGCTCGGGCTTGTGCTGCTGGTGCTTCCCGGGTTGCTGCCGGCAAGCCTGTCGGAGGTGAACGGGGCCAAGCTGTGGCTGCGGCTGGGGCCGTTGTCGATCCAGCCGGTGGAGCTGTCGAAGATCCTCGTCATCGTGTTCGCCGCCGGATTCCTTGTCGCGAAACGGCACCTGTTCACCAGCGCGGGCAAACAGGTGCTGGGCATGGAGCTGCCCCGTGCCCGCGATCTGGGCCCGCTGCTGGTGATGTGGCTGGCCTCGGTGTGCGTGGTGACCTTCGAGAAGGAACTCGGCGCGGCGCTGCTGTTCTTCGGCGTGGCCCTGGCGATGATCTACATCGCGACCGAGCGCGTGTCGTGGGTGCTGGCCGGGTTGTGCCTGTTCGTGGTCGGCTGCGTCGCCGCGTACACGATGTTCACCCATATCCAGCAGCGGGTTTCCACCTGGCTGGATCCGGTGGGCACCTACGACCAGCCCGGCGGCGGATACCAGGTGTCGCAGTCGTTGTTCGGGCTCGGCACCGGCGGGCTGACCGGAACGGGGCTCGGCCAGGGCAGGCCCGACCTCGTGCCGTTCGCGGGTACCGACTTCATCAGCGGCGCGTTCGGCGAGGAACTCGGGTTCACCGGGCTCGCCGCGATCGTGGTGCTGTACCTGCTGCTCACCACCCGCGGCCTGCGGGCGGCGCTGGCGGCGCGCGACAACTTCGGCAAGCTGCTCGCCGGCGGGCTGTCGTTTTCCCTGGCGCTGCAGGTGTTCGTGGTCGTCGGCGGGGTCACCGCCCTCATCCCGCTGGCGGGCATGACACTGCCGTGGCTGTCCTACGGCGGTTCGTCGCTGCTGACCAACTATCTCGCGCTGGCGCTGCTGCTCCGCGTCTCCGACGCGGGCGCCGCGGTGGACCACCGCACGCGCGCAGCCGCACCGGCGCCGCTCGCGGAGGCGGCCACCGTCCTGGTGGGCAGGCTCCCGCAGGGCCCGGACGTCACTTGAACAGGCTGACCGCGCGGGAGATGACGACCGCCAAGGTCACCAGCGAGATCGCGGACTGGCTGAGCATCAGCATCTTCGCCCAGCGCGACATCGGCATGACGTCGGTGGGGCTGAACGCGGTGGCGTTGGTGAAGGACAGGTAGAAATAGTCCAGGAAGTGCGGTTCCCAGTCGGGATGCCCGTCGGGGTCTTCCATCTGCGGGAAGCGGAAGTCCGGTCGCACCCGGTCGCCGCGGGAGCGGGAAACCGGTCCGCCGCGGTCCCATTCCCAGTACCACAACGCGAACGCGATGACGTTGGTCAGCCAGATCGCGCCACCGCTGCCCAGCAGGGGCGCGGGTTCCTCACCGGCGCGGGCGGTGAGCAGGTCCAGCACCAGCAGTGCCGCGGACCAGCCGTTGGCGAGGCTGATCAACGCGATCAGGGCGGTGGACAGCGGCCGCAGCCACGGATGCCTGCGCGAGATGCGGACCGGGTTGAGGCCGATGAGCACGGCCACCAGGCCGAGTTCGAGCGCGGGCAGCAGCCAGTGCGGCCGGAACGCCAGCCGGTCGGGCAGCACGAGCTGCAGCGTCACGGCCAGCGCGATGGCCGCCGTCACCGCCCAGCGCTGTTCGCCCTTGGTCACCCGCAGCCAGGCCGGCACCCGCTCGGCGGTGCCGCTCACGGCGTGTGAGACCGGGTGCCCGCCCTGGCAGAGCAGTTCCTCCAGGTGAAGCAGTTCGGCGCGCACCGCGCGCAACCGGTCCAGGTGAGCCGGCTCCGCGCCTGACTCACGCTGCGTGTCGTGCTCGGCCGTCATCTCGTCCTCTCCCGCGGGCATCGCGAATGTCCATCTCGATCGCTGTGAGGACGCTGAGAGCAGGCCGCGCCGCTATCGTTTCGTGGTGGACCTCCGCACGCTGCGTTACTTCATCGCCGTCGCCGAGGAGCGCCACGTCGGCCGGGCGGCGAAGCGGCTGCACATGACGCAGCCGCCGCTGAGCCGGGCGATCCGGCAACTCGAGGACGAACTGGGCGCCGCGCTGTTCGAACGCACCCCGAAGGGCGTGACCCTGACCGCGGCCGGAACGGTGCTGTACGAGGAAGCGGGCGCGCTGCTCGCGCATGCCGACCGGATCCGCGGCCGGGTGGCCGCCGCGGCGGGATCGGCCGTCCTCGCGGTGGGAACGCTCGCCGACGCGGCCGAGCAGGTGGGTGCCCGGTTGGTGCCGCTGTTCCGGGCGCGTCATCCACACGTCGCCGTCAGCATTCACGAATCGGATCTGAGCGACCCGGCAGCCGGCCTTCGCTCGGGCCGCGTCGACGTGGCGCTGACGCGGACCCCGTTCGACACCACCGGCATCGGCACGCACGTGCTGCGCTCGGTGCCGGTCGGCGTCGTGCTGCGCGAGGACGATCCGCTGGCGGGCCGGGCTTCGGTGTCGCAGGCCGAGCTGTCCGGCCGCCGGTGGGTGCGGCTACCCGCCGGCACGGATCCACTGTGGACCGCGTACTGGACCGGCGGCGCCGCGGAGGACAGCGCCCCGGTCGTGCGCACGATCCAGGAGTGCCTGCAAGCGGCGCTGTGGGACAGGACGCTGGCGCTGGCCCCGGTGGACCAGCCGCTGCCCGCCGGCCTCGTCGCGATCCCGTTCCGCGACCGGAAACCGAGCGAACTCGTCGTGGCATGGCCGAAATCCGGGTGGAGCCCGCTCGTCCGCGGCTTCGTGCAGGTGGCCAGGACCTCCTGGATGCCGCGGCTTTCAACGCCGCGGTGACCTCGCGCCCACCGTCCTGGAGAACGTTGCCTCATCGGGGATGAGCGCTTCCGCCCACCAGCTCGGCGGGGCCGGCCGCTGGTCGTATGTCGGCTCGAACGTCGGTTCGCCCGGAATGGCCATCGCCTGCGGGACCGCCTCTGCCTGGCGAGCGACGACGGCTTCCTTCGTGATGTTGAATACCGTGAGGTCCTGGGTCTGAACCACGGGTCCGTCGAAAGCGGTGCCCACCTGCTCCAGGATCGGCGCGACCACCGGCGGTACCAGGAACGTGTGCCACAGGCCGGCCATTCTGGGCTTGGCGAGCGAGAACACCTTCCCGGCGGTCTTGGGCACCGTGTGCGTCGCGGTGATGGTCTCGAAGCGCTCGATCCGATCGCCGGTGAGCGCCGCGAGCAGGTCCGCGGAGGGGAAACACTCGTGGATCAGGAGGTCGGTGCCCTCCGCGGCCCGCACGAGTGGCCAGCACGGGTGCGTGTCACCGGAGAACACCATGCTCAGGCCCGCGAAGTCGACCCGATAGCCAACGGCGCCGTGGAGGTTGTGGATGACCGGGAACGCGGTGATCGTCACGCCGTTCGCCTCGTAGACGACGGAGGTGATCGACGCGTCGAACTCCGTCCCGCGCATTTCGGCGGCCTCGTTGGAGGTGTAGCCACGCGTCGACTCGGTGTCCCAGGCACAGGCCGCGGCGATGGCGTCGATCGCGACCTTCGACCCGTACCTGGGTTCGGAACCGTTGCCGCCCCACACATGCAGCGGTCCCTGACGCCCCGCCTTGCGGAAGCTGCCGAACAGGGTGATGAGGTCGGCCGTGTGGTCGGCGTGCAGGTGGCTGAGGAACACCTTGTCCAACGAGTTGATCGGAAGTCCCAGACACATGAAGTTCGCCAGGCATCCGCTGCCCACGTCGAAAATGAACATGTCGCGTTCGGGGTTGCCGACCTCGACGAGAACGCTGCCCGAGGCCTGGGCGCGGGTCGGCGGCGGGTTACCGCTGCCGAGCACCGTCACCCGTATCTCGCCGGCCCGCATCGGCTCCCTGCTCGGGACGTAGATGTCGGGGTAGGGCTGGGCTGGTGTCCCCGCCACGGGCGTCGTGGTCATCGCCGTGGTGCCACCCATGTAGGTCAAGGCGGGCAGCGCCGCGGAGATGTCGTTACCCACCACAACGCTCCCCTCGCACCCGTCGGTCGAGCCGTCCACGGAAACAACGAACGACCGGCCCTTTCTCCGGCCAGCATCGCCCCGAGCCAGCGTCGCCACCCTCCCCCGGAACGGGTGATATGAGTCGGGGACAGACCCGTCTGGGCGCTAGATGGGACGCGCGGACGGACCTGATTACGCGGCGCTGCGTCCCGAAGAGGCGGCCTTGCCGAGCAAGGAGGATCTGGCATTGCCTACCGAAGGGGGGAGGTGCGCGCTGTGCCGTCGCCGCGGCAACTGACCGCGATGCACAAGGAGCATTTGGATCGGTTCGGTACCGCTGCGGACGGTCGGCTTTTCCGGAGCCGCACGGGGGCGATTTGGCCGAATCGACGGTGTCGCGCGTATGGGATCGGGCGCGGGCGAAGGCCCTGACCGAAGCGGAAAACAAATCGGGGCTCGCAATGACCGCTGGTGCTCCGGTGACGGTGTGTGCGCCGATTCGTAACACCTGGCCGGCTCCCGCTCGCGCTCCTCACCCCGGCCCAGGGGTGACCTGCTCCCGTGGCCAGGCGATCCGTTCCAGAGCCACCTCGTTGTCGTAACGGTGCAGCGCGAGCGAACGAGCGTACCGTTCGGCGATCCGTGATGTCACCGACTCCCCGCGCTCGCCAGCGACACCGAAGACTGTGCCCGCGAAGTCCAACGGGCCCATCACCGCGGCGATGCGTTCCCTCTCCGCGGGCGGGATCAGTTCAACCGGGTCGCCACCGGCGAACCAGCCCATCGGCACCGTCATCCCTGGCGGTACCACCGCGTTCACATACACCAGCGCGCCGAACTCGACGACCGCCCCGATGCCGAGGCGTGCACCGTTGAAGATCATTGCTCCGGTCGCGATCCGAGCCTCGCCGTCGATCACGCACCCGCTGAGGTGTGCATTGGGGCCGACGAGGACATGATCGCCGAGACGCACGGGGTGCCGCCGAGATCCCCGCAGCACCGCGTGCTCCATGATCACGCAATTCGTGCCGACCTCGACCGGGCCTCCCTCCGCCGTGAGTACGGCGCCGAAGAGCACTCGGCTGTGGGAACCTACGGTCACGTCGCCGCACAACACCGCGTTCGGTGCGATGTAGGCGGACTCGTCGACCCGCGGATGCCCGTGCTCATGCTCGATGAACACCGCACCGCGGCCGGGAGGATGCAGATAGTCCTCGCGAAACGTCATTCCCGGCCTCCGATCAAGTCCGAAGGTCCGGTCCGGCGCGGTCACGCCGGACCGCTCTACGACCAGAACGTACGCCTCACTCGTGTGGAGGTTCAAACCGTCAGCATGTGAGCGGCTGGGATTCCATGGAACTTCCGGTCCGGCTCTCGATGCTCATTGAACGGCGGACCGTCCATTGTCACGGAGAGAACATCGCGAGCACGCTACGGTTTGTGACACGTCGTGCCCGGTATGACGTGTTAGATCACCGGTTGGCGACCACTCGCCTCCGATAGCTGGCCGTGTACCTGGCCCTGCGCACGGGGCTGCGACCAGAGCGTCGCCGACGGCCGCCCAGAAGGCTCGTGCCTCGGGAGTCGCGACGGTGGTTGTCGACCAGGTGTAGCGCGGTGCGCGGGTCACCGGCGCGGCCTGGACGGACAGCGGGGCGCGACGCGATAGACGGCAGCTCAAACAGCGCGGCCGCGGTGAGGTTCGCACGGTGCCGTGCCCGCCGCCACTCACGGTGCTGCTGCACGATCACCTCGTCAAGTTCGGCACAGCGGGCGACGGCCGGCTGTTTCGGAACCTGACCGGGGGAGACCTTGCCGAATCCTGGCTGGCTGCCTGCGTCCCCTCCACACAGTGCGCCGAGTGGGCCGGTCACTCCGTGGCGGTGCTCCATCAGATCTACGCGAAGGTGATCGCCGGCCTGGAGTCGGCGGCTTACGCACGGATCGAGCGGGCCCTCGGCGTGGACCCGTAGCCCCTCGAACTTGGGGACGAATAGGGGGCGCGTGGGGAGAAATAGGGGACGAACGGCCGGGTTTGACCGGGCGGTGCCGGAGCCCGCCGGGTGACACAAGATCGGCCCCTCACCGTGTTCTCGCAGGTGAGGGGCCGATTCGAGGAGGTCAGAGAGAGTGCCCCCGGTGAGATTCGAACTCACACTGGACGGGTTTTGAATCCGTTGCCTCTGCCAGTTGGGCTACGGGGGCCGGCTGCGCGAGACTTTACGCGCACGCACCCCGCGCCGAGGAGCGGGGGTAGCCCTGCGTGACCGTCGCGTACACGCTACCGGCCCTTTACACCACGTGGTGAACACCATCTCACGCTCTGGATCGTTCCCGGTAGGCTCGGGTGAGCGGCACCGCCGCGATTTCCCATTCCGTCGAGCACGCAGGAGGACCCCGGTGACCGAAGGGGCTACCGAGGCCAACGGTGTCGCCACCGAGCCACAGCGTCGGGTGCTCGTCGCCGAAGACGAAGCACTGATCCGGCTTGACCTCGTCGAGATGTTGCGCGAAGAGGGATACCAGGTGGTGGGCGAGGCAGGCGACGGCGAAGAAGCCATCAAGCTGGCTGCCGAGCTCAAGCCCGACCTGGTGATCCTCGACGTCAAGATGCCCAAGCTGGACGGCATCGAGGCGGCGTCGAAGATCACTGGCGACCGGATCGCACCCGTTGTGATCCTCACCGCGTTCAGCCAGCGCGAACTGGTCGAACGCGCCCGCGACGCGGGCACCATGGCCTATCTCGTCAAGCCGTTCGCCAAGCGCGACCTGGTTCCGGCCATCGAACTGGCGATCAGCCGGTTCTCGGAGCTGCAGGCGCTGGAAGCCGAGGTGGCCGGCCTGACCGACCGCCTCGAGACCCGCAAGGTCATCGACCGGGCCAAGGGCCTGCTGATGACCAACCAGGGTCTCACCGAGCCGGACGCGTTCCGCTGGATCCAGCGTACGGCGATGGACCGGCGCACGACGATGAAGGCCGTGGCGCAGGCCGTCGTGGACAGCATCGGCCAGCGCGCATGAGGTAACCCGCTCGGATGAGCGGGGTCTACGTTCTGTTAACACCCGGTTGTTGCATTCGGACAATCGGGTGTTAACCGTTCGTGAAACACGGTGACCAGCGTCACGATGTGGATACGAACCGTCGCGCGTGACTATCCGTTCTGCTCACAGCCCGTTAAGTTGCTCGCCTACACAAACTCAGTGGTGGGCGGAGCGCTCGCCACTCCGTCATGGGAGGTACGGGTGTCGGCAGTGCGTGTTGCGCGCGTGATCACAGCGGTGGCGATCGCGTCGCTGGTGATCGGTGGGTGCGCCGCTAAGAACAACTCATCCTCGTCGGGCGGGACCACCAACGCGGCGGATTTGCCAGTCGTCTCACAGGTGCCGGTACCGGCCGACGCCGTCCTGCCCGCGGGTGACGGCAAGGCGAGCTGCAGCGGCGCGACCATCGCCTACGCCGGCGCGGAGACCGGTGCGAACGCCCAGCTCGGGCTGAACATCGTCAACGGCGTTCAGCTGGCGGTCAACCAGCACAACCAGGCCAATCCCAACTGCCAGGTCACGCTGAAGAAGTTCGACACCGAAGGTGACCCGACCAAGGCCACCGGCATCGTCACGCAGGTGACCAACGAGGCCGACATCCTCGGCGTCGTCGGCCTTCCGTTCTCCGGGGAGTCCAAAGCGACCGGCGGCATCTTCCAGACCGCGGGACTGGTGCACATCACCCCGTCGGCGACCAACCCGACTCTGACGCAGAACGGCTGGACCACCTTCTTCCGTGCGCTGGGCAACGACGCAGTGCAGG
Source organism: Amycolatopsis acididurans (assembly GCF_012328925.1). Lineage (GTDB taxonomy): Bacteria > Actinomycetota > Actinomycetes > Mycobacteriales > Pseudonocardiaceae > Amycolatopsis_E > Amycolatopsis_E acididurans. The sequence goes on along the minus strand of NZ_JAAXLS010000003.1, from coordinate 116,228 downwards.
GCCCGGCCGCGGCCAAGTTCATCACCAACCAGCTGCACGCGAACAAGGTGTGCGTGGTCCAGGACGACTCGGACTACGGCATCGGGCTGGCCAACGCGATCAATGGCGTGCTCGGCGACAAGGCATCGGGGTGCCAGGACAAGGTGACCACCGGCCAGCGTGACTTCTCGGCCACCGTCACCAAGATCAACAACGCCAAGCCGGACGCGGTGTTCTACTCCGGCTACTACGCCGAGGGTGCCCCGCTGGACCAGCAGCTGCTCAATGCCGGCTTCAAGGGCACGTTCGTCGGCCCGGACGGCGTGAAGGACGACAAGTTCATCCAGCAGGCCGGCTCCGCGTCGAGCAACGCCGTGTTCACCTGCCCGTGCGTGCCGGGTGAGCTGGTGCCGCAGTTCGCGCAGGCCTACCAGGCCCTGGCGGGGTCGGCACCGGGCACCTACTCGCTGGAAGGCTATGACTCGGCGACGATCATGCTGCGGGCCATCGACTCCGGCATCAAGGATCGCGCGTCGATGGTGAACTACGTCAAGAACTACAACGCCGACGGTCTGTCCAAGCGCTTCCAGTGGGACGGCACCGGCGAGCTGAAGACGTCCACGGTGTACGGCTACAAGGTGCAGAACGGCAAGATCGTCTACATCGGCACCATTTCCTGATCCCGAGCGGGACCAGCCGACCGATGACCGGGCACGCCGCCACAAGCGGCGTGCCCGGTCCTGACAACGAATGCAGGACGTAAGGCGTGCATCAACTCGCTTTTCTCGCGGACAGCTCGTGGATCACCTTCGACGTCGACAGTTTCCGCCAGCAGTTCTGGGACAACACCTTCAACGGGCTGACCTTCGGCGCGATCTACGCGCTGATCGCCATCGGCTACACGCTGGTCTACGGCGTGCTGCAGCTCATCAACTTCGCTCACTCCGAGGTGTTCATCACCGGTGCCTACGCGCTGGTGTTCACCTTGACGGGACTGGGTTTCAGCGGTTCCCCGCCGGGTCTGGGTGCCGGAGCGCTGGTCGCCGACCTCGTCGTGGCCATGATCGCCGCGATGGCGGCGTCCGGCGTGGTCGCGGTGGTGCTGGAGCGGGTGGCGTATCGCCCGCTGCGCCGGCGGGGCGCGCCTCGGCTGGCCTTCCTGATCACGGCGATCGGGATGTCGTTCACCATCCAGTACCTGTTCTTCATCTGGCGCGGCGCGAGCGCCGAGCCCGCGGTGATCATGTTCGTCCCGTCGCCGGTGTTCGAGATATTCGGCGCCACGATCAGTGACCAGCAGCTGGTCATCTTCATCGCCGCGATCGTGCTGATGGTCCTTACCGACATGTTCGTCAACCGGACCCGCTTCGGTCGTGGAATGCGAGCGGTGGCGCAGGATCCCGACACCGCGACGCTGATGGGCGTCAACAAGGAACGCGTCATCATGCTGACGTTCCTCGTCGGCGGGCTGCTCGCGGGCGCCGCGGCCTTGTTCTACGTGATGCGGGTGCCCTCGGGCGTGGTGTTCAACGGCGGGTTCGTGCTCGGCATCAAGGCATTCGCCGCGGCCGTGCTCGGCGGTATCGGCAACATCCGCGGCGCCGTGCTCGGCGGGTTGATCATCGGGCTGGTCGGCAACTACGGTCAGACCCTGCTGGGCAACGCGCAGTGGTCCGACGTGATCGCGTTCGTGGTGCTGGTTGTCGTGCTGATGTTCCGGCCCACCGGGATACTGGGCGAGTCTCTTGGAAAGGCCAGGGCATGACGGCGTCTCAAGCCACGCGACCGCGCCCAGCCGGCCGCACCCGCGGAATCGGCGAGTGGTGGAGCAATCTCGCCCGCCCCCAGCAATGGGCGGTGCTGGTCCCGGTGGTCGTGCTGATCTACTTCCTGCCGGTGCTCAACCCGCCGCTGCTGACGACCGAGCCCTACACCAACTTCCCGATCGCGATGGTGCACGCCGCCGAACTCGCGATGGTCGCGATCGGGCTGAACGTGGTGGTCGGACAGGCCGGGCTGCTCGACCTCGGCTATGTCGGGTTCTTCGCGATCGGTGCCTACGTCGCCGCGCTGTTCACCAGCAAGGACTCGATGCTGCACAAACTGCCCTACCTGGCGACGCTGCCGCTGGCGATGGCGGTCACCATGATCGCCGGAGTGATTCTCGGATTGCCCACGCTGCGCCTGCGCGGCGACTACCTGGCGATCGTCACGCTCGGTTTCGGCGAGATCGTCCGGCTGCTGGCCACGATCGTGCCGGGGCTCAAGGGCCAGGTCGGTTTCCAGGGCGTCGGGCACCCACCGGGCACAGAGGCCGACGGCAGCCCCATTTTCGCCGCGAACAACGGCACGCCGTGGTACTGGCTGGTGGTCACGTTGATCATCGTCCTGCTGCTGTTCGTCGGGAACCTGGAACGCAGCCGCGTCGGCCGGGCCTGGGTGGCGATCCGGGAGGACGAGGACGCCGCGGAACTGATGGGCGTACCCACGTTCAAGTTCAAACTCTGGGCATTCGCGATCGGCGCGGCGATCGGCGGTCTGTCGGGGGCGCTGGTGGCCGGGCAGACCGGATTCATGAACAACCAGAACTTCTCGGTCGCGTTCTCGGTGCTGTATCTCGCCGCGGTGATCCTCGGTGGGTCGGGCAACAAGGTCGGCGTGCTGGTCGGCGCCTTCATCGTGTCCTACATTCCCGACCGGTTCACCAACTTGAGCGACCGCAAGTACCTGATCTTCGGCCTGTTCCTGGTGGTGCTGATGATCTTCCGTCCGCAGGGCCTGCTCGGTGCCCGGCAGCGGTTGCTGGCGCGCGGGCGCAAGGCCTACCAGCGGCTCATCGGCAAGGGCGAGCAGATCAGCAGCGAGAGTTCGGTGGCCTCGACCGCGGAGGAGGGGAGGCCCGTATGACGAGCGAACCGCAGAACGTGCCCGAAGGCGGCATCGTCGCCGAGGTGGCGCAGATGTCGGAGGAAGAGCGGGCCGAGCACTTCGCCCAGGTCGAAGAGGCGGTCGCGGCGGATCGCGACGTGGCCGTCGAGGTGGGCGAGACCCTGCTGGAGGTGCGCGAGCTCACCGTGCGTTTCGGCGGGCTGACCGCGCTGGACACCGTGTCCTTCGGCATCCGGCGCGGCGAGATCCTCGGCCTGATCGGGCCGAACGGCGCCGGCAAGACCACCTGCTTCAACGCGATGACCGGCGTGTACCGGCCCACCTCCGGCCGGGTGCTGCTGGAGGACAAGCCGCTGCGACGCATCTCGAAGCACCGCATCACCCGGCTCGGCATCGCGCGCACCTTCCAGAACATCCGTCTCTTCGGCGAGATGACGGCGCTGGAGAATGTCGTGGTCGGCACCGATGCGCGGCACAAGACGAGCGTCGTCGGGTCACTGCTGCGGCTGCCGCGGCACCAGCGCGAGGAGAAGTCGGGCATCGAGCGCGCGATGGCGTTGCTGGAGTTCGTCGGTATCGCCGACCGGGCCGCGGACAAGGCGAAGAACCTGCCCTACGGCTACCAGCGCCGGCTGGAGATCGCGCGGGCGATGGCCACCGAGCCGAAGCTGCTGTGTCTCGACGAGCCGGCAGCCGGCTTCAACCCGGCGGAGAAGGAACAGTTGATGGAGCTGATCCGCAAGATCCGCTCCGACGGCTACACGGTCCTGCTCATCGAGCACGACATGAAACTGGTGATGGGCGTGACCGACCGGATCGTGGTCCTGGAATTCGGCAAGAAGATCGCCGAGGGACTGCCGGCCGACATCCGCGCGAATCCCGCGGTGATCGCGGCCTATCTGGGGGTGCCGGACGATGACGTTGCTTGAGCTGTCCACTGTGTCCGTCCACTATGGGCGGATCCAGGCGGTGTCGGACCTCTCGATCACCGTCAACGAGGGTGAGGTCGTCGCGCTCATCGGCGCCAACGGCGCGGGCAAGTCCACCACGATGCGGGCCGTCTCGGGCATCCGGCCGCTGTCGGCGGGCAAGATCACGTTCGCGGGCGAGGACATCAGCAAGCTGCGTGCGGATCTGCGCGTGGTCCGCGGTATCTCGCAGGTGCCCGAAGGCCGCGGGGTGTTTCCCGGCATGACGGTCGCCGAGAACCTGGACATGGGTGCCTACGCGCGCAAGGACCGCAGGAACCTGCAGCCCGACCTCGACCGCGTGTACGAGCTGTTCCCGCGGCTGCGGGAGCGGCGCGGCCAGGCCGGTGGCACGCTGTCGGGCGGCGAGCAGCAGATGCTCGCGATCGGCCGGGCACTCATGGCCAAGCCGAAGCTGCTGCTGCTCGACGAGCCGTCGATGGGCCTGGCGCCCCAGTTCATCGCGCAGATCTTCCGGATCATCACCGAGATCAACCAGCAGGGCACCACGGTGCTGCTGGTGGAGCAGAACGCGCAGCAGGCGCTGTCCAGGGCCGACCGCGCCTACGTGCTCGAAACCGGCCGGATCACCCGGTCGGGCCCCGGGCCGGAACTGCTGGCCGACGACTCCATCAAGGAGGCCTACCTCGGCGTGGCGTGAGTGCGGTGAGGGACTCGCACGCGGGGTCCCTCACCCGGCGTCACGCTTTCGGGCGGTCCCGGACGATGCAGCTCAGCCGCGAGGTGCAGGTGCGGCGTCCCCGCTCATCGGTCAGCACGATCTCCACGGTGATGGTGCCGCGCCCGACGTGCACCGGCACGGCGGTACCGGTCACGATGCCCTCGCGCACGCCGCGATGGTGCGTGCAGGACAGCTCGAACCCCAGCGTGATCTTGTCCGGCCCCGCGTTGAGCGCGGCGACCGTCGAGCCCAGCGCCTCGGCCAGCACCGCGTTGGCGCCGCCGTGCAGCAGGCCGTAGGGCTGGCGGTTGCCGTCGACGGGCATGGTGCCGACCACCCGTTCGGCGCTCACGTCGGTCAAAACGAGCCCGACCTTGTCGTTGAGCTGCTGGTCAGCGACGGCAGGATCGATGCCCGCGTACCGGGCGAGCGAGTCCTCTGACAGGTTTTCGGTCACGCAAAGCTCCTATTTCGATACGACAGGCAAGGCTGTCACACCCTCACCCTAGACTCGCTCCCGTGACCCCCAGCGAGAACCAATCAGTAGCGAACGCCACAGCCACGGCCATCGAGGAGCGGCCCAAGCTGTTGCTGATCGACGGCCACTCGATGGCCTACCGCGCCTTCTTCGCCATCCCGGCGGACAACTTCCGGACCTCGACCGGGCAGGTCACCAACGCGGTCTTCGGCTTCACCTCGATGCTGATCAACCTGCTGCGCGACGAGCAGCCCACGCACCTCGCCGTGGCGTTCGACGTGTCGCGCAAGACCTTCCGCTCGGAGACCTTCGCCGAGTACAAGGCCACCCGCTCCAGCACGCCGGACGAGTTCAAGGGGCAGGTCAACCTCGTTCAGGAAGTGCTGGGCGTGCTGGGCATCCCGGTGCTGTCGAAGGAGAACTACGAGGCCGACGACATCATCGCCACGCTCACCACGCAGGCCACGGGGCAGGGCTTCGAGGTGCTGATCTGTACCGGCGACCGGGACGCGCTGCAGCTGGTCAGCGACGCGGTGACGGTGCTCTACCCGCGCAAGGGCGTCTCGGAACTGACGCGCTTCGACCCGGCCGCGGTCTCGGACAAGTACGGGCTCAGCCCCGCCCAGTACCCGGACTTCGCGGCGCTGCGCGGCGACCCCTCCGACAACCTGCCCGGCATCCCGGGGGTGGGGGAGAAGACCGCCACCAAGTGGATCCAGCAGTTCGGCTCGCTGAACGACCTGATCGACCGGGTGGACGAGGTCAAGGGCAAGGTCGGTGACGCGCTGCGGGCGCACCTGCAGTCGGTGATGCTCAACCGCCAGCTCACCGAGCTGGTGCGGGACGTTCCGCTGGAGGCGGTGCCCGGCGATCTGGCGCTGCGCCCGTGGGACCGCGACGCCGTGCACCGGCTGTTCGACGAGCTGGAGTTCCGGGTGCTGCGGGACCGGCTGTTCGCCACGCTGTCCAGCGCGGAGCCGGAGGCCGACGAGGGCTTCGAGGTCACCGGTGGCGCGGTGCCGACCGGTGGGGTGGCGGCCTGGCTGGCCGAGCACGCCGAGGCGGGCAAGGTGCTGGGCCTTTCCTTCCGCACCACCGGTTCCTCGGTGGCCTCCGACGCGCAGTCGGTCGCGCTGGCCACTGCCGACGGCCAGGGTGCCTACCTCGATCTGTCCACTATGGACGCCGAGGACGAGAAGGCGTTCGGTGCGTGGCTGGCCGACCCGAAGATGCCCAAGGCGGGGCATTCGCTGAAGGTGGCGTTGCACGCGATGCTCGCGCGCGGCTGGACGGTCGCCGGGCTGCACATGGACACCGCGCTGGCCGCCTACCTCGTGCGACCGGGCCAGCGCTCGTTCGAACTGGACGATCTGGTGCTGCGCTACCTGCGCCGGCAGCTGCGCGCCGACGGTGACGAGGGCGACGGGCAGCTGTCCCTGCTCGACGCCGGCGACGGCGATCGGAAGCTGGCCGAGGCCGAGCTGGTGCGTGCGCGGGCGGTGGCCGAACTGGCCGTCGCGCTCGGCGAGGAGATCGGCAAGATCGGCGGCACGCGGCTGCTCGAGGAGATCGAGCTGCCGCTGCTGGAGGTCATCACGGAGCTGGAGGCCGCCGGTGTCGCGGTGGACATCGAGCAGCTCACCGCGCTGGAGGCGCACTACGCGAGCCGGGTGCGGCAGGCCGAGCAGTCCGCGTTCGACGTGATCGGCAAGCAGATCAACCTCGGCTCGCCCAAGCAGCTGCAGGTCGTGCTGTTCGACGAGCTGCAGATGCCCAAGACCAAGCGCACCAAGACCGGGTACACCACGGACGCGGACGCGCTACAGACGTTGTTCGAGAAGACCGAGCATCCGTTCCTGGCGCACCTGCTGGAGCACCGCGACGCCACCCGGCTGCGGGTCACCGTCGAGGGCCTGATCAAGTCCATCGCCGGCGACGGGCGCATCCACACCACGTTGCACCAGACCATCGCCGCCACCGGCCGGCTGTCCTCTGTGGACCCGAACCTGCAGAACATCCCGATCCGCACCGAGGAGGGGCGGCGCATCCGGGACGCGTTCGTCGTCGGCCCCGGATACGCGGAGCTGATGACCGCGGACTACAGCCAGATCGAGATGCGGATCATGGCGCACCTGTCCGAGGACGCGGCGCTGATCGAGGCGTTCCAGTCGGGTTTCGACTTCCACGCCGCCACCGCGGCGAAGGTGTTCGCGTGCGAGCCCTCCGAGGTCACCGGCGCGCAGCGGGCGAAGATCAAGGCGATGAACTACGGCCTGGCCTACGGGCTGTCGGCGTACGGGCTGTCCAACCAGCTGCGCATCTCCACCGAGGAGGCGCGCGGGCTGATGGACGACTACTTCGAGCGGTTCGGCGGGGTGCGCGACTACCTGCAGAACATCGTGGCCGCGGCCGCCAAGATCGGCTACACCGAGACGATCTTCGGCCGCCGCCGCTACCTGCCGGACCTCACCAGCGACAACCGGCAGCGCCGCGAGATGGCCGAGCGGATGGCGCTCAACGCGCCGATCCAGGGCAGCGCCGCGGACATCATCAAGGTCGCGATGCTGGGCGTGCAGCGGGCGCTGAAGCGGGAGACGCTGCGCAGCAGGCTGCTGCTGCAGGTGCACGACGAACTCGTGCTGGAGGTCGCCGACGGCGAGCACGAGACCGTGGAAGCCCTGGTACGCAAGGAAATGGGTGCCGCCTACGAGCTGGCCGTGCCGCTGGAGGTCTCGGTGGGCTTCGGCCGCTCCTGGAACGAGGCGGCGCACTAGCCCATGCAGGCGGTGGCGCATCTGCGGCGCGCCAGGGACTGGATGGACGCGCACTACGCGGAGCCGCTCGACGTCGAGCGGCTGGCCGCCGTCGCGGGCTGGTCGCGATACCACTTCATCCGCTCCTTCGCCGCCGCGTACGGGGAAACGCCGATGGCGTACCTGACGCGGCGGCGGATCGAGCGCGCGCAGGACCTGCTGCGCGCCGCGAACCTCACGGTCACGGAGGTGTGCCTGGCCGTGGGGTTCACCAGCCTGGGCACGTTCAGCCGCCGCTTCCGCGAGCTGGTGGGCGTCTCGCCGAGCGAGTACCGCGCGAAGCATCCGCCACCGCCGATTCCCGGCTGCTACCTGATGATGTGGACCAGACCCAGCAATTTCGGATAAGCCGCACGCGCGCTCGCCCGGTTAGCGTGGTCGCACACCGAACAGGGGAGCAGCCGATGATCAAGAGACTGTCGCACGCCACCGTCTACGTGCTGGACCAGGACTCCGCGAAGGACTTCTACACCGGAAAGCTCGGCTTCGAGGTCCGCCAGGACATGCGGGTCGGGGACTTCCGGTGGCTCACCGTGGGCCCGCCGGATCAGCCCGATCTGCAGTTCGTCCTGATGCCGCTCGGCGGGCCGAACCACGACCCCGAGACCGAGAAGCAGCTGCGGGAGCTGATCGCGAAGGGCACCTTCGGCATCGGGGTGCTGGCGACCGACGACTGCCGCAAGACCTACGAGGAGATGTCCGGCCGCGGCGTGACGTTCCTGAGCGAGCCCGCCGAGCGTCCCTACGGCGTGGAGGCGATGTTCCGGGACGACTCGGGCAACTGGTTCAGCCTCACCCAGCCCTACGCGCTGGATCTGAGCAAGGACTGGGGTTAGGAAACTGTCTCACCGTGTTTCGCGGTGTTGAAGACCTTGTTTCCGCCGTAAAAAGGCCCGATCGGCGTCCTGCCACGGGCCTGACCCGGCGGTAGCGTGGCCCCATGACGGGCAGGCGGGCACTCATTCTTGCTGGTACGGGGTTGCTTGCCGGGGTCGCGGAGGACCTTGTCCGCGGTGGCTGGCACGTGGTGCTGCCGAGCCGCAGGTACCACCCGATCGCGGTGCCGGAGCAGAAGCAGGGGCTCGCCGCGCTGCGGGCGCTGCGCCCCCGCGGGCATCTGCCCACCACAGGCAACGGCCAGGCCCGGCCGGGCCGGGCGATCTGGGTCGAGGCCGGCTGGGACCGGCCGCGCGAACTGGCCGCCAAGGCCGAGGCCGCGCTGGAGGGCCCGGCCGATCTGCTCGTCGCGTGGGTGCACGAGCAGTACCGGCGGGCCGTGATGGGTGCCGTCGAGCGGTTGCTGATGCCGCGCGCCCCGGTGGTCGAGGTGCGCGGCGTCGGCGGTCCGCCCGTCGAACCGGAGCCGCTGCTCGCGGCGCATCCGACGCAGCTGGTCATGGTGGGCTCGGTGTCCGACCTCGGCGGGAACCGGCCGCTGGCGCACGCCGAGATCACCGAGGGCGTGCTGGAGGCGGTGCACCGCGCGATCGAGGGACGCGCGCCGTCGCTGCACCAGGTCGGGCAGTCACGCCCCCTCGTGCGCTGAGCTCGGTGTTCAGCGTGTCAGGCCACGCAGCAGCACCATGATCGACTCGCGGACGTCCGCGCGACTGCGCTGTGGCTGGAACGCCTGCCAGTCCAGCGCGACGACGAGCAAGGTGCCGAACAGCCCGGCCGCGGCGGTGGAGATCTCGACGTCGTCGGGCAGCCGTCCGGCGTCGGCGACCCGCCGCAACTGCTCGCGCACGATCGAGAGGATCTCCTCGCGCAGCAGCGACAGGGTGTCCTGCCACTGACCCGGCGTGCGCCACATCTCGCTGACCAGGATCTGCGAGAAGCCCCGGTGCCCGGCGATGAACTCCAGCCCGGTGTCCACAAGGGACTCCAGGCCCTCGACTGGTTCGCGGTCGTCGCGTGCGGCCCGCAGCCGGTCGGCGAGCTGACCGACGCCGTAGCGCAGCAGCGCGTCGATCAGCCCGTCCTTGCTGCCGAAGTTGTAGTACACCGTGCCCTTGGCGACCCCGGCCGCCGCCGCGATCTCGTCCACGGTCAGCCCGGCGAGGCCACGGCTGGTGGCCAGTTCCAGGGTCGCCTCGAACAGGCGCTGTTTGGTCGATTCGCTCACAGGCTCAGCTCCGGCTGGAGTTTCGACATCGTCCACACCCGCTGCTTGCGGGCCGCCAGCGCGGATACCAGGACCGAGCCGGCGAGATACGCGCACAGCACGCCGACGTCGAGCAGGCTGCGCAACGACGCGCCCGTGTAGAGCAGGTGCCGCAGCCCGTCGACGACATACCCCATCGGTAGCACGAGGTGCAGCGGGTAGAGCGCGTCGGGCAGGGTCTGCCACGGGAACGTGCCGCCCGCGCTCACCAGCTGCAGCACCAGCAGCACCAGGCCGAGGAACTTCCCGACGGCGCCGAACATCGCGTTGAGCGCGTGCACGATCGCGGTGAACGTCAGGGATGCGAGCACGGTGAACCCGATCGCCGCGAGCGGCTGCGCGACGTGGATGCCGACCAGCCACGTCACCGCGCCGAAGAGCACCAGCACCTGCGCGACGCCGAGCAGGGCCGCGGCGAACCAGCCGCCGAGCGCGACCCGGATAGGCCGGACCCCGGCGGCCATCGCCCGCGTGGACAGCGGGCGCAGCAGCAGGAACAGCACGAACGCGCCGATCCAGGTGGCGAGCGCGATGAAGAACGGGGCGAGCCCGGCGCCGTAGGTGCCGGCGGAGGCGATGCCCGCGTTGTCCACGGTCACCGGGTCGGCGATCGTGTTGGCGGTCGCGGTGCGGGTCGGATCGTTGGGGTTCGGGATCTGCCGGAGCCCGGCGTCGAGGCCGTCGCGCAGTTGTGTCGCGCCGGCGGACAGGTCGGTGGTGCCCGACAGCGCGGTCTTTTCCCCGTCGGTGAGTTTCGCCGCACCCGAGGACACGGCGTCGGCGCCGTCGGAGGCCTGCGCGATGCCGGTGGTCAGTGCGGGTGCGGAGGCGGCCAGCGTGGCCGCTCCCGCGGCGACCTGCCGTGCGCCGTCGGCGAGCTGGTCGAGCTGCGCCGAGGTGCTCTGGATCTTGCTGTTGGCCTGGTCGACGGGGGAGCGCAGCTCGCCGAGCACGCCGAGTACCTGCTGCACCTGCGCGTCGCTCAGCCCCGCCGCGCGCAGGCGCTGCGCCAGCTGGCCGTTGAGGTTGTCGAGGCTGTTCTGCAGGTCGGTGGAACCGTTCGCCAGCAACCGGCCGGCGGCGGCGACCTGCGCGTCACCGGCCGAGACCTGGGCGGCGCCATCGGCGAGCTTCTTGGTGTCCGACGGCAGGTTCGCGGTGCTGGTCTTGAGCGTGCTCAGCCCGCCCGCGAGCTGGCCGCTGCCGGTCGCGAGCTGGGCCGCGCCGTCGGCGAGTTGCCGCTGCCCGGTGAGCAGCCGTCCCGCTCCGTCGGCGAGCTCGGTCGCGCCGTCGGAGGCTTCGGCGACCTTGTCGTAGATGGTGGCGAAGCCGATGAGGAAGCGGTTGGCCGCCTCGGCGCCGACCTTGGCGGCGATCGTGCCGCGGATCTGCTCGGCGACCTGGTTGGCGATCGTGTGTGACAGGTAGTTGTTGGCGTCGTTGGTGGTCAGCCGGATGGTGGCCTGCTCCGGCGTGAAGGTGCCGCTGGAGAGCAGCGCGGCGGAGAAGTTCGCCGGGATCGTGATGACGAACGAGTAGGTGCCGTTCTCGACGCCCTTCTGCGCGTCGGCCGCGGAGGCCTCGTGCCAGTCGAAGGTGCCGGACTTGACGACCTCGCCGGTGACCTCGCGGCCCACGTTGCGCTCGCCGGATCCGGTGTCGGCGTTGACGATCGCGGCCGGCAGCTTGCTCAGCCTGCCGTAGGGGTCGTAGTTGGCGTAGAGGTAGAACGACGCGTACAGCAACGGCACCAGCACGAGCGCGGCGACCGCGAGCTTGGGCAGTGTGCCCGCGGTGAGCCTGCGCAGCTCGCCCGCGGCGATCCGGAAGCTGGTCACGGGAGGACTCCGATCCGTACCGGGGGTTCGGGCAGTGCTTCCAGCGGCGTCGTCGCGGCGAGCACGACGACGGCCAGCCCGGCGTCGGCGTGCTCGCGGGCGAGCTTCGCCCAGGATGCGACGTCGCTGGTGTGCCGGTCGGGAGTGTCGAGCACCAGCATCCGCACGCCGCGCCGGGCGGCCGCGAGCGTGGTGAGCAGCCGGGTGCGGGTCGCCGGTTCGAGGTTCTCGAAGCGTGTCCCGGCGAACGCGGCGGCCTCGTGCTCGGCCAGCCAGCGCGTCACGGCGTCCTTGCCCGCGGGATTTCCGCCCAGCGCCAGCTCCTCTCCGGCCACGACGCGCAGCGGTAGCGCGCCGTCGGGCTCGCTGACGCCCGGCGCGTCCACGACGGCGGTGACCCCGCGCAATGTCGCGAGGTCGGTGGTCCCGTCGACGGTCACGACGCCGGTGCTCGGGCGCAGCCGCCCGGTCAGCGCGAGACCGAACGCGGTGACCCCGGCGCCCGGTTCGCCGTGCACGAAACACAGCTCGCCGCCGGCGACGGTCAGCGACGTCGGCGGCAGCACGGTGCCGTGCGGCCCTGTCACCGAGACCCGGTCCGCGTGTAGCTCCACCTGGACATCTCCTTTGTACTGACTGGTCAGTACAAACGCTACGTCGCGCCGGTACGGCCGGCAACTCAGGTACCCGATGGTGTGGTCAGCGCAACGCCGAGGCCGGCTGAACCTCCCAGAAGGTCCATAGTGGACGATAGCCCTGCCGGGGCCAGAACACCGAGGAAAGCGGGTTCGGCGGGTTGTAGTAGAGGTAGGTGCCGGTCGCGCCGTGCACATGGAAGTCCCGGTGCACCGCCGCCATCAGCGCCTGCCCGATCCCGCGGCCGCGCGAGCCCGGCCGCGTGGCCACGCTGTTGACATAACCCCAGCGGCCCGGCGGCAGCAGTTCGGCCGCCCAGCTGCCGGGCACGGAGTCGATCCAGCCGCAGTCGGCCAGCGCGACCGCGACCCCGTCGCTTTCGGCGAGCCAGATCGGTGCCCCGGCGCCGAGATTGCGCTTGAGCTGCGGCGCCACGAGCTCCTTCGCGTTGTCGCGGCCGTGGTAGGCGACCATCGCCGAGTAGGCGAACGTCTCGCCGGTCAGCTCCAGCGCCTCCTCGAAATCCTCCGGCCGGGCGCGCCGGATCGTCAGCCCGCGCCGCGCTCCCGGCGGCGGCGGGGGAGGGGCCGTGCGCACGGCCAGCACCGAGATCGGCACCATCCCGTGCGAGAGGAACGCACGGATCGCGGGCGCGTCCCGGCTCGGCCAGGTGACCGCGCACGCCGAGTCCGGACCGGGACTCTCGCCGTCCATGCGATGCCGCCACGCGCGCAGCAGCGCGTCCATGCCCTCGGTGCCGGTCTGTCCGGGGAACGGGAAGAGCTGCCACACCCGCTCCGCCGACCACAGCAGGTCCATCGCGCCGGGTTCGTGATGCCGGATCTGCACGACGGCCGTGACGCGCTCGCCCGCCGGGGTGGCGGCGGTGAGCGTCTCCCCGTCGGGCAGTGCCACCGGTGCGGGCACGAGTGGATCGGCGGCGGCGAACCGGGCCTTCTGCGTGGCCAGTGGTCCGTCGTCGGCGATCATCATTTCTCCCGGTGCGTCACGAAGATCGCGGTGCCAGGGAAGAGCTTGCCACGCAACGGGCTCCACTGCCCCCACACCCGCGTGTGCCCCTCGGGCCACTCCGGTTCGATCAGGTCGTCGAGCACCAGCCCGGTGGCGGCGAAGGCGCGGACGTAGTCGCCGAGCGTGCGGTGGTACTCGACGTAGGTGGCCTCGCCCGAGGCGTCGATCTCGACGTAGGGCGTGCGATCGAAGTAGGGCTGGATCGCGGTGAGGCCGTTCGGGCCGGGATCGTCGGAAAAGATCCACCGCATCGGATGAGTCACCGCGAAGATCCAGGCCCCGCCCGGGCGCAGCACCCGGCGCACCTCGCCGAACACCGTCTCCAGCGAGCTGACGAACGGGATCGCGCCGAACGCCGAGCAGGCCGCGTCCACGCTGCCTGCCGCCAGCGGAAGATCCTCGGCACTGGCCTGGATCAGCGGAATATCGACGCCGGTACGCGCGTTGGCATTCGACGCATGTCTCAGCATCCCACCCGAGAGATCCAGTCCGACCGGGTACGCGCCCGCACTGGCCAGCCAGCGCGAGCACGCCGCCTGGCCGCAGCCGATCTCGGCGATCCGCGCCCCGCGCACGTCGCCGAGCAGGCCGATCTCGGATTCCCGCAGGCCCTCGGGGCACCAGACGAACTCGGCGTCGCCGAGGAAGTCGCCGTGAGTGGCCTGGTAGTCGTCGGCGTCGGCGTCCCACCAGGCGAGGTTCGCCCTGGTCGCCTCCCGCTTGCCGACCGGGCGGTGGGCCACGCCGACGGTGCCGAGTCGTTCCTCGGCGCGAAGGTGCCTGTCCTGCGCGGTCATGGCCGTATTGTTTCCCACGGCGATGCCGGGTTTGGCATGGGCGACCCTGTTTGTGCCGGGTACCGGCGGCCGCGTACGATACCGTTAGCGCAGTGGGTTCGCGCTACCTTCCGCTCGGTGGAGATCGCGCCGGGTTCCGGGTCGCGCACTGTCGGCGGTGAGGCTCGCGGCCGTTCTTGGAACGATTGCAGTGGTTTGCCGTCGTGAGTCCCGCCGCGCATGAGCACAGTGCACACCTACTAATTCCAAGCCGTACCGGAGCAACCCACCTAATGACCACCGACACCACCACCGTCCCGACGGCCAGCGCTCAGGCCCAGCAGGTCGCAGTCAACGACATCGGGTCGGAGGAAGACTTCCTCGCCGCGATCGACAAGACGATCAAGTACTTCAACGACGGCGATATCGTTGAAGGCACCATCGTCAAGGTCGATCGCGATGAGGTGCTGCTCGACATCGGGTACAAGACCGAGGGTGTCATCCCCTCGCGCGAGCTCTCCATCAAGCACGATGTCGATCCCGGCGAGGTTGTCAGCGTCGGTGACGAGGTCGAGGCCCTCGTTCTCCAGAAGGAGGACAAGGAGGGCCGGCTGATCCTGTCCAAGAAGCGCGCCCAGTACGAGCGCGCCTGGGGCACGATCGAGGAGCTCAAGGAGAAGGACGAGCCCGTCAAGGGCACCGTCATCGAGGTCGTCAAGGGCGGCCTGATCCTCGACATCGGCCTGCGCGGCTTCCTGCCCGCCTCCCTCGTCGAGATGCGCCGCGTGCGCGACCTGCAGCCCTACGTGGGCCGCGAGCTCGAGGCCAAGATCATCGAGCTGGACAAGAACCGCAACAACGTGGTCCTGTCCCGCCGGGCCTACCTGGAGCAGACCCAGTCCGAGGTGCGCAGCGAGTTCCTCAACGCGCTCGCCAAGGGCCAGGTCCGCAAGGGTGTCGTCTCCTCGATCGTTAACTTCGGTGCGTTCGTGGACCTCGGCGGCGTCGACGGCCTGGTGCACGTCTCGGAGCTGTCCTGGAAGCACATCGACCACCCGTCCGAGGTCGTCGAGGTCGGCCAGGAGGTCACCGTCGAGGTGCTCGACGTGGACATGGACCGCGAGCGCGTGTCCCTGTCGCTGAAGGCCACCCAGGAAGACCCGTGGCGCCAGTTCGCCCGCACCCACGCCATCGGCCAGATCGTGCCGGGCAAGGTCACCAAGCTCGTCCCGTTCGGCGCGTTCGTCCGCGTCGAGGAGGGCATCGAGGGCCTGGTGCACATCTCGGAGCTGGCCGAGCGCCACGTCGAGATCCCGGAGCAGGTCGTCCAGGTCGGCGGCGAGGTCATGGTCAAGGTCATCGACATCGACCTGGAGCGCCGTCGCATCTCGCTGTCGCTGAAGCAGGCGAACGAGGGTGTCACGACGGACACCGAGTTCGACCCGACCCAGTACGGCATGGCTGCCGAGTACGACGAGCAGGGCAACTACATCTACCCCGAGGGCTTCGACCCCGACACGCAGGAGTGGCAGGAAGGCTACGACAAGCAGCGTGAGGAGTGGGAGCGCCAGTACGCCGAGGCGCACGCCCGCTACGAGGCCCACATGCGGCAGGTGGCCAAGGCCGCCGAGGCCGACGCCGCGGCCGCGGCCGACGCCGCGACCGGCATCGAGGGTGGCGAGCAGAGCTACAGCTCGGCGCCGTCCGACGCCGGCCAGAAGAGCAGCGGCGGCACCCTCGCCAGCGACGAGCAGCTCGCGGCTCTGCGCGAGAAGCTCTCCGGCGGTGCGTGATCCGCTCAGCCTGAGCTGACACGAAGCGGCCCCCGGTTCCTCTGGAGCCGGGGGCCGCTTTCCGTCCGGAGCCGGCCCGCTCGGTGAGCTTGCGAAACCTAGGAACCCACGCCGACCAGAATCGCCGTGATGCCTTCGTGGTAGATGCGGTCGTAGGAGCAGTCGTCCGGCTTGAGGAACCAGCCCGGCGGCGGGGTACGCGCGCGGTGCGTCAGCTCCATGCTGACCAGGCCGTGCATCGTGGACCACACGAGATATCCCGTGGTATCGGCATCCGCGTCGGCGGGCACACCCTGCGCGACCCGGTCGGCGAGCAGGTCGTAGCTGCTGCGGCGGGCGAGCTTGCGCAGGTCGGGATCCGGGTCGTAGCCGGGCACGGCCCGCTCGAACATGAACGCGTAGCGAGCCGGGCTCTCCAGCGCGAAACCGCGGTAGGTGTGGGCGTAGGCGAGCACATCGGTGACGACGTTGCCCGACGTGTGCGGCAGCCGGGACAGTTCGTCATGCAGGAGTTCGAACGTGCGCTCGTACAACGCGTCGAGCACGCCCGTCCGGCCGCCGAAGCGGGTGTACACGCCGATGGTCGAGGTGCCCGCCGCCCCGGCCAGGCCGCGCACCGTCAAGCCCGCGACACCCTGATCCACCAGTACGTTCAGGGCAGCTTGGAGGAAGCGTTCCCTGCTGTGCGTGTCGGCAGGGCCGGTGTGGCCGTGTCGGGTAGCCATCCGCGGACCCCCTTCGGAAACTCCTGACGAGGAACTTAGGCTATAACGGCCGTTATGGCGTGCGCGGCGCGACAGGCATGATGGACTTGTGACAGTTGTGCAGCTCGAGTTCCGTGGACGGCGGGTGGTCCGGGACCGGGCCCTCGTGATGGCCATCGTCAACCGCACCCCCGATTCGTTCTACGACCGCGGTGCCACCTTCGAGGACGACAAGGCCCTGGCCACGGTCGATCGTGTCGTCGCCGACGGGGCGGACATCGTCGACATCGGCGGCGTGAAGGCCGGGCCGGGCAACGACGTCGACGTGGCCGAGGAAATCCGCCGCGTGGTGCCGTTCGTCGAGGAGATCCGCCGGCGTCATCCCGCACTGGTGATCAGCGTGGACACGTGGCGGCACGAGGTCGGGCGGCTGGCCTGCGAGGCCGGTGCCGACCTCCTCAACGACACATGGGCGGGCGCGGACTCCAAGCTCGCGGAGGTGGCCGCCGAGTTCGGTGCCGGATACGTGTGCTCGCACACCGGTGGCGCGATCCCGCGCACCCGGCCTTTTCGGGTGCGCTACGAGGAATTGGTACGCGAAGTAATCGACGAAGTCACGCGGCGTGCCGAAGAACTGGTGGCGCTCGGTGTGCCCCAGGGCGGGATCTTGATCGATCCGACGCACGACTTCGGCAAGAACACCTGGCAGAGCCTGTCTTTGCTGCGGCATGCCCGTGAGCTGACGGCCACCGGGTGGCCGGTGCTGATGGCTCTGTCCAATAAGGACTTCATCGGGGAGACGCTCGGCGCCGCGCTGGAGGAGCGGCTGGACGGAACCCTGGCGGCGACGGCACTCGCGGCGCGGGACGGGGCACAGGCGTTCCGGGTGCACGAGGTGCGCCAGACCCGGCGGGTGCTGGAAATGGTCTCGGCGATCGAGGGCAGCAGGCCGCCCGCCGGGGCGATCAGGGGACTGGCCTGATCCTCAGCCGCGGCGGTCGGCGCGATTGAGCCCTTGCAGAACCCGTTGCAGTATCTGGGAATCGGCGTCGACCCGCGGTTGCTCGGACGTCTGCTCCACCTGGCGGGCCGGCACCCGCGCCACGGACCGGTTGCCGCGCTGCGGCAGCGGGACTGCCGTCGCGGACATCCCGGTCGGTAGCGGCAGCTCGGACCAGACGTTGCGGCTGCCGCCGGGCAGCGTCACGGCGTTGATCTGCGCCCCGGCCAGCTCCGGCGGTTCCCCGGGGCGGTCGTCGTCGAGTTCGATCACCAGCGCGTCGCCGTGCAGGCGCAGCCGGATGGTGAGGAACCGGGGCGAGGACTTGCTCGCGCCCGCGATGGAGGAGCTGACCAGATGCCGCGTGATCCGCGTGGCCTCGCCGACCAGTGGGCGCAGCGACCATTCCGCCAGAGTGAAGCGCACGAACATCTCGGCGCAGTTCACGGCGCTGGGTGCCGCCACCAGTCTGAGGTCGTCGACCTGGGTGGTCTGGCCGATCACGGGAATCCTCCGTTTCGCCTTGCGCAGGCCGCGCCAATGATGCGGGCACTGGTGTTAAGGGAGCGTGCGGGACAGGGTAAGGGCAGTGGTCCGAACCGCCGGAGCCACCCGCTCCGCCCGTACCCGGTTGCACCAGCCGGAGATCGAAATCGCCGCGCGGGCACGTCCCGAATGATCGAACAGCGGGCTGGCGACACAGAGGACAC
Source organism: Amycolatopsis acididurans (assembly GCF_012328925.1). Lineage (GTDB taxonomy): Bacteria > Actinomycetota > Actinomycetes > Mycobacteriales > Pseudonocardiaceae > Amycolatopsis_E > Amycolatopsis_E acididurans. Next base: position 97,766 of record NZ_JAAXLS010000003.1, on the reverse strand, counting down.
CCGCCCCTGATTCCTCTCTCTCGTAGGCGATCCCTTCGTCGTGGATCTTGGTCAGCTGCCTGCGCAGCAGGCCCGGCGCGGTCAGTGTGCGCGGCCCGACCCTGCGCAGTCCCGCAGAGATTACCGTCTCGAGCACCTCACCGGGAGAGTGCGCGAGCATCGCTTTGCCCACCGCCGTTGCGTGGGCGGGAAAGCGCCCGCCGATACGCGAAGGCAGGTCGGGCGCGTCGGGCCCGCGCATGATGTCGAGGTAGACCACCTCGGTGCCCTCGAGTACCGCGAGGTGCACCGTGTTGCGGGTGGCTTCGCGCAGGTCGGCGAGGTACGGGCGGGCCGCGTCGACCAGGCCGCGCTGGCGGATGGCCAGCTGCCCGATCTCGAACAGCTTGAAGCCCAGCCGCACCGCGCCCTCGTCGCGCTCGAGCAGTCCCTGCTCGGCCAGGTGCCCGATGAGCCGGTGCGCCGAGGATTTCGGCATCCCGGTACGGCGCGCCAGCTCGGACACCCCGAGCACGTCGTCGCCGGGGCGGAAGGCGGTGAGGATCGCGGCGAGCCGGCTGGCGGTCAGCCCGGCCTCGTCCCGCTGAGCGGCACACATGGGTTGAGTGTGCCCTACGGCGCGGCGCACCGTAAGGGCATGCAGAAAGCGACCGCAGCGATAGTCGGGCCCGGGAACATCGGCACGGACCTGCTCGCGAAGCTCCGCCGCAGTGAGTTCGTCGACGTGCGCTACATGATCGGCGTCGATCCGGCCTCCGACGGCCTCAAGCGCGCCGCCGAGCTGGGCCTGGAGACCTCCGCCGAAGGGGTGGACTGGCTGCTCGCCCGCGACGAGCGCCCGGACCTGGTGTTCGAGGCGACGTCGGCGAAGGCGCACCTGGCCAACGCGCCGCGCTACGCCGAGGCCGGGATCCAGGCCATCGACCTCACCCCGGCCGCCATCGGCCCGTTCACCTGCCCGGCGGTGAACCTGCCGGACCAGCTCGACGCCCCGAACGTCAACATGATCACCTGCGGCGGGCAGGCCACGATCCCGATCGTGCACGCGGTCTCGCGCGTGACCCCCGTGCCCTACGCCGAAATCGTCGCGTCCGTCTCGTCCCGTTCGGCCGGTCCCGGCACGCGTGCGAACATCGACGAGTTCACCGAGACCACGGCGCACGCGATCGAAGTGGTCGGCGGTGCGGCCAAGGGCAAGGCGATCATCATCATCAACCCGGTGGAACCGCCGATGATCATGCGCGACACCGTGTTCTGCGCGATCGATCCCGGCGCCGACCGCGACGCGATCACCGATTCGATCGAGCGCATGATCGCCGACGTGCAGGTGTACGTGCCCGGTTACACGCTCAAGGCGGCGCCGCAGTTCGACGACCCGCGCCCCGGGTGGAACGGCCAGGCCCGCGTCGCGGTGTTCCTCGAAGTGGCGGGCAACGGCGACTATCTGCCCGCCTACGCGGGAAACCTGGACATCATGACCGCCGCCGCGGCCCGCGTCGGCGAACTCCTCGGCGAGCGGATCGCGAAAGCCCGGGTGCGGGTGTCCCGCAAGAACGGAGTGGCTGTCTGATGTGGGATAACGACAATGACCGGGAAGTCCGGATCGTCGACACGAGCCTGCGCGACGGCAGCCACGCCATGGCGCACCAGTTCACCGAGGAGAACGTGCGTGACACGGTGCGGGCGCTGGACTCGGCCGGGGTGTCGCTGATCGAGGTGACCCACGGCGACGGGCTCGGTGGCTCCACGTTCAACTACGGATTCTCCCTTGTGGACGAACGCAAGCTGATCGCCGCCGCGGTCGACGAGGCGAAGCGGGCCAAGATCGCGGTGCTGTTGCTGCCGGGCCTGGGCACGGTCACCGACATGAAGGCCGCCGCCGATCTCGGCGCGGGCGCGGTGCGCATCGCGACCCACTGCACCGAGGCGGACGTGTCGATCCAGCACTTCACCGAGGCCCGCAAGCTCGGCCTGGAGACCGTGGGCTTTCTGATGCTGTCGCACATGTCCACCCCGGAGGCGCTGGCCAAGCAGGGGCGGATCATGGTCGACGCCGGCTGCCAGTGTGTGTACATTGTGGACTCCGCAGGCGCGCTGATACTCGAGGACGCGAGCGAGCGGGTCGAGGCGCTGGTCGCCGAGTTCGGCGGGCAGGCGCAGGTCGGCTACCACGGGCACCAGAACATGAGCTTCGGTGTGGCCAACTCGGTGCTGGCCTACCGGGCCGGCGCGCGGCAGATCGACGGTTCGCTGGTCGCCCTCGGCGCGGGCGCGGGCAACTCGCCGACCGAGGTGCTGGCCGCGGTGTTCGAGCGGCTCGGCGTGAAGACCGGCGTCGACAAGGACGTGCTGATGGACGCGGCCGAGAACGTCGTGAAGCCCTACATCACGCGGCTGCCGGTGATGGACCGGTCCTCGATCGTGCAGGGCTTCGCCGGGGTGTACTCGAGCTTCCTGCTGCACGCCGAGCGTGCGGCCGAGCGCTACGGCGTGCCGGCGCACGAGATCCTCTACCGGGTGGGGGAGAAGCGCTACGTCGGCGGCCAGGAGGACATGATCATCGACATCGCCCTGCAACTGGTGGCGGAGAAGGAAAAAGCCTAACCGGCGCGGGCGAGCAGGGCGACGCAATGCGAGATCAGCCGGTCACGGGAGACCTTGAGGCCACCCCCGAGGTAGCTGGTGAACAGGTTGGTCAGGGCGCCGACGAGTCCGACCGCGGTCAGTTCGCGGTCGGACTCGTCGAGCCGGTCCGGAAGCTGCTCGCGGACCAGCGCGGCGAACGCGGGCAGCAGTGCCACGCCGCGCGCGGACAGCGCCGGATCGGTGATCGGCGCGAGCAGCAGCACCCTGCCCTTGCGCGGATCGTCGACCATCAGCTCCACGAACGCCGTCACCGCGGCTTCGGCACGCGCGGCGGGATCGGCGCGGGTGTCGGGGACCGCGTCGATCAGCGCCTGGCGCGCCTCGCCCGCGACGTGTTCGTACACCGCGAGCACGAGTTCCTCGCGGTCGGCGAAGTTCTCGTAGAAGTAGCGCTCGGTGAGCTTGGCGTGCCGGCACACGGCGCGGACGCTCACCGCGGAGGAGCCTTCGGTGCCCAGTAGGTCCAGGCCGGCGGCCAGCAGCTTCTCGCGGCGGGCGGCCTTGCGGTCGTCCAGCGTGGTGCCGGCCCAGGTTCGGCTCATTCCGTCCTCTCAATTGACTACGGGTGTTGTCACATCGTACCGTGATCGTCATGGCAGTGCAGCCCCTTGGCGCGGATACGTTGACCTGGAAGTACTTCGGCGACTGGCGGACGCTGCTGATGGCGTTGTGGGCCGGCTCGCTGCAGAACATGCACCCGGAACTCGGGGCGGGCGTGGAGGAGCACTCGCGGTTCTTCGCCGAACGCTGGCAGCGCCTCTTCCGTTCGCTGTACCCGATCGGCGGCGTGGTCTACGACGGCCCGCGCGCGGCCGAGACGGCGCGGACGGTGCGCGGCTACCACGACACGATCAAGGGTGTCGACTCCCGCGGTCGCCGCTACCACGCGCTGAACCCGGACACCTTCTACTGGGCGCATTCGACGTTCTTCATGCTGACCGTGGTCGCGGCGGAGCGGATGTGCGGCGGGCTGTCCGAGGCGGACAAGCGGCGGCTGTTCGACGAGCACGTCCAGTGGTACGCGCTCTACGGCATGAGCATGCGCCCGGTGCCGGGTTCCTGGGAGGAGTTCCAGCGGTACTGGGACCACATGTGCGCCGAGGTGCTGGAGGACAACAAGGCCACCCGCGACGTGCTCGACCTGCACGACATCGCGAAGCCGCCGACGCTGTCGTGGCTGCCGGACCTGCTGTGGGCCCCGGCCCGCGTGGTCGTCGCGCGCGGCTTCGTGTGGTGGACCGTCGGGCTCTACCACCCGGCGGTACGCGCACGGCTCGGGTACACGTGGTCGGCGCGCGAAGACCGGCTGCACCGGCTGCTCGGCCGCGCGATCGGCCTGGCGTTCAAGCTCGTGCCGCACGACCGGCGCTACCATCCTCGCGCCCGCGCCGGCTGGCGCCGGGCCCGCGGCGAGCACGCGCCGCTGGTCGAGACCCCGGCCCGCAACCTCCCGCCGCTGTCCGAACGCGACAGTCCCACCCACTACGTGCCCCAGGAGGCTTCGTGAAGCTCGGTTTTCACATCGGTTACTGGTCCTCCGGCCCGCCGGAGGGTGCACTGGAGACGATCAAGACGGCCGAAGACCTCGGCTTCGACTCGCTGTGGACCGCCGAGGGCTACGGCTCCGATGCGCTGACCCCGCTCGCGTGGTGGGGTTCGGCCACGACGCGGATCAAGCTCGGTACCAACATCGTGCAGATGTCGGCGCGTACGCCGACGGCGGTCGGGATGAGCGCGATGACCCTGGATCATCTCTCCGGTGGGCGGTTCGTGCTCGGCCTGGGTGCGTCCGGGCCGCAGGTGGTGGAGGGCTGGTACGGGCAGCCGTACCCGCGGCCGCTGGCGCGCACGCGTGAGTACATCGACATCGTGCGGCAGGTGGTCGCACGCAAGGAGCCGGTGACCTGCGACGGTGACTTCTTCCAGTTGCCGTTACAGGGCGGCACCGGGCTGGGTAAGGCGCTCAAGCCGACCGTGCACCCGCTGCGCGAGGAGATCCCGATCTACCTCGCCGCGGAGGGGCCGAAGAACGTGGCGCTCTCGGCCGAGATCTGTGACGGATGGCTGCCGTTGTTCTTCTCGCCCAAGAGCGACGGGTTCTACCGCGCCGCCCTGGAAGAGGGCTTCGCGCGACCCGGCGCCCGGCGGTCCTTTTCGGACTTCGAAGTGGCCGCGTCGGTGCCGGTGATCGTGCACGACGACGTCGAAGCAGCGGCGGACCTCATCCGGCCCTCGCTCGCGCTCTACATCGGCGGGATGGGGGCGAAATCGGTCAATTTCCACCACGACGTGTTCGCGCGCATGGGCTATGCCGACGTCGCCGACAAGGTGCAGGACCTCTATCTGGCCGGGCACAAGAAGGAGGCGACGGCCGCGATCCCCACCAGCCTGATCGAAGACACCTCGCTGATCGGGCCCGCGGCCAAGATCCGCGAGGAGCTGGCGGCGTGGGAGGAGACGGTCGTCAGCACGATCCTGCTGCGCGGGAACGCGGCGACGCTGCGCTCGGTGGCCGACGCGTTGTCCTGAACTCACCAGTAGCCTCCGCGGCGCCTTTGCCGTAGGGTCCCCGGTTAACGTGAATGAGCTTCATGTTGACGGGAGGCGTCGTGGAGGTCAGCAGGCGGACGGTACTGGCGGGAGCGGCCGTGGCGCCGCTCGCCGCGGGCGTGCCCGGCCCGGCGGAAGCCGTTGCGGCGCAAGGTGAGGGGTACCTCGTCGGCGTCGGCATCGCTGACGTGACCGGCCCCGCGGCCGAATGCGGCATGATGGGCTACTCGATGCCACAGCAGCAGACCGCGGGCATTCACCTGCGCACCCGCGCCCGCGCGTACATCGTGGTGGACGGCGCGGGCACCCGGATCTGCTACGTCAACGCCGACCTCGGCGCGCTGTTCCAGTCCGTCCACCAGGGCGTGATGGCGAAGCTCGCCGCGGCCCACGGCGATCTCTATACCGAACGCAACGTGCTGCTCAACGCGACGCACACGCACGCCGGCTGCGGCGGTTCCTCCTGGTACGTCGCGTACAACCTCTCCATCCTCGGTTTCCAGCGGCAGACCTACGACGCGCAGGTGGACGGGATCTTCGAGGCGATCCAGCGCGCGCACGCCGATCTTCAGCCAGGGGAGATCACCCTCGGCCGCAGCGAGCTGACGGACGCGAGCGTCAACCGTTCCCGGGTCGCCTTCGAGCTCAACCCGCAGCCGGACAAGGACCATTTCCCCCTCTCGATCGATCCCGCGGTCACCGTGCTGCGGTTCTCGCGGTCGGGACAGGACATCGGCGCGATCTGCTGGTTCGCCACGCACGGCACCTCGATGACCAACGGCAACAAGCTGATCAGCGGCGACAACAAGGGATACGCGGCCTACGCATGGGAGCACGACCACGCCGGTGTGCGCTACCTCGACGGCCCGCCGGGGTTCGTGGCGTGTTTCCCGCAGACCAACTCCGGCGACATGTCCCCGAACCTCAACCTCAAGCCCGGCTCCGGACCGACCGACGACGAGTTCGAGAACACCAGGATCATCGGTCAGCGCCAGTTCGACGCCGCGAAACGTGCCTTCGACGCGGCCGCGGAGCCCATCGGCGGGGCCCTCGGCTCCCGATTGTCCTATGTGGACATGTCTGGAGTGACCGTCGACGGGAAGTACACCCCGGACGGCCGCACGCACCGGACCGCGCCGGCCGCGATCGGGGTGTCGATGCTGGCGGGCAGTACCGAGGACGGTCCCGGCCTGCCGCTGCCGGAGGGGGTGCGCAACCCGTTCATCGAGGCGCTCGGGGGAGCGGACGCGCCGATCCCGCGGGCGTTGGCCGGCGAGCAGGCGCCCAAGCTCGTCGCGGTGCCGTTCGGGCTGATGAAGCCCTATCCGTGGGCGCCGGAAATGCTTCCGCTGCAGATCGTCCGGCTCGGCCAGCTCTACCTCGTCGGCGGGCCCGCCGAGTACACGATCGTCGCCGGGCTGCGCATCCGGCGCACCGTCGCCGCCGAACTCGGCGTGCCGCTGGAGAACGTGCTGATGCAGGGCTACGCCAACGCCTACAGCCAGTACGTCACCACACCCGAGGAGTACGACAGTCAGCAGTACGAGGGTGCCTCGACGCTGTTCGGCCGCTACACCCTGCCCGCGTACCAGCAGGAGTTCGCGAAGCTCGCGTCCGCGATGCGCACGGGCGCCGCGGTGCCGCACGGGCCGGCGCCGCGCGACCTGTCCGGCGACCAGCTCAACTTCCAGCCCGGCGTGGTGCTCGACAGTGCGCCGCCGCTGAAGAAGTTCGGCGACGTGCTGACCGAACCGAAGCGCGCCTACCGGCGCGGCGAGCAGGTCGTGGCCGAGTTCGTGACCGGGCACCCCAAGAACGACCTGCACCGCAACGGGACGTTCCTGGAGATCCAGCGGCTCGTCGGCGGCGCCTGGACGCGGCACGCCGACGACGGCGACTGGGCCACGAAATACCGCTGGACCCGCACCTTTCTCGCCCAGTCCAAGGCGACGATCACGTGGGACATCCCGGACGGCACCCCGTTCGGCAGCTACCGCATCGTCCACAGTGGCGACTCGAAGGCGCCGGGCGGCACGATCACGCCGTTCCGCGGGACCTCGCGGGCGTTCGTGGTGTCGTGACCGACGGGGCCCGCTGGTTCGGTGGCCCCGGTCACTGGCCTGCCGAAGCGCGGTGACACGATTCGTCCCGGTTACCGTGTCGCACAAGGAGGGCCATGGCCACGCTCCCGGCTTCGACGAGGTTCGGCTACTCGCTCGGCTCGTTCACCACGGGCGCGTTCGGCACGGTGCCCGGCCTGTTGCTGTTGCCCTACCTGACCGACACGATGGCGGTGCCGGGCGCGGTCGCCGGTGTGATCGTGCTCGTGCCCAAGGCGTGGGACGTGGTGTTCAACCCGATCGCCGGGCGGCTGTCGGACGCGAGCCTGGCCCGGCACGGCAGTCGCCGCCGGTTCCTGCTCTTCGGCGGGATCGGTGTCGCGATCCTGTTCGCCGTGATCTTCGCGCATCCGGGGTTCGGCAACACCGCGGCCGACGCGACGTATGTGGTTCTCGCGTTCCTGCTCGCCGCCACGGCTTACGCCTTCTTCCAGGTGCCCTACAACGCACTGCCCGCGGAGCTGACCGACTCCTACCACGAGCGCACGAAACTGACCAGCTGGCGGATAGGGCTGCTCGCCGTCGCGATCCTGATCTCCGGCGGCGGGGCGCCCGCGATCACCGAGGCGATCGGCGGGGTTTCCGGTTACCGCGCCATGGGCATCGCGATCGGGCTGGTGATGATCGTCGGCACGATCGGCGTCCTGCTGGGCACGAGGACGGCGCCGGTCGGGTCGCTGCGGCCGAACGCCGTCAGTTTCGGTGAGCTGATCGCCACGATGCGCGCGTGGCGGCCGTTCCGCTGGCTGCTGGGCGTGTACTTCGTGCAGGCACTCGGCCTCGGCACGCTGCTGGCCGGGGTGAACTACGCGGCGCGGCACGTGTTCGGCGACGCGAGCCTGCAGACCGCGCTGTTCGTCGGGTTCGTCGGCCCGGCGCTGATCACGATGCCGCTGTGGCCGCGGCTCGGGGCGCGGTGGGGCAAGCTGTGGGGCTTCCGCTTCGCGTGCATCGCCTTCGGGATCGGCGCGCTGGGGCTGTGCCTGGCGCTGCTGCTCCCGGTCGGGGTGTCGTTCGTGTTCGTGGCGCTGGCCGGTGTCGGCTACGCGGGTATCCAGGTGTTCCCGCTGGCGATCCTGCCCGATTTGATCAGCGCCGAAGAGGAGCGCACCGGCCAGACCCGGGCCGGGATCGCCGCCGGGGTGTGGACGGCCTCGGAGACGCTCGGGCTGGCGCTGGGCCCGGGCCTGTTCGGGCTGCTGCTGACGATCGGCTCCTACGTGCCTTCCTCCGACGGCCTCGCGCCGCAGCCGGACAGCGCGGTGACCGCGATCCTGCTCGGTTTCTCGCTCGTGCCCGGAATCCTCGTGGTGCTCGGCATTCCGTTGCTGCGGCGTTCGGTGCTGGGATGAGCGACATCCTCGGCGAACTGCGGGCGCTGCGGGCCGGGGACCTGCCCACGCACGGCGGGCACACCCTGGCCTACGTCTACGACAGCGGGCTCGACGGGCTGGACGAACTCGCCGCCGCGGCGTACGCGCTCGCGTCCTCGGCGAACGGGCTGGACCCGACGGCGTTTCCGAGCCTGCTGCGGATGGAGAACGATCTCGTGGCGGCCGCCGCCCGGCTGCTGGGCGGGGGAGTGGGCTCGGTGACCTCGGGCGGTACGGAGTCGTGCCTGCTGGCGGTGCTGGCCGCGCGCGAAGCCCGGCCGGACATCGCCGAGCCGTCGATCGTGCTGCCCTCGACCGCGCACGCGGCCTTTCACAAGGCGGCGCACCTGTTCCGGGTGCGGGCGGTCGCGGTGCCGGTGGACCCGGTGACCTTCCGCGCCGACCCGGGCGCGATGGCCGCGGCGATCGACGATTCGACCGTGCTCGTCGTGGCCAGTGCGCCGTCCTACGCCCATGGCGTGATCGACCCGATCGCGCCCGTCGCCGCGGCCGCGGCCCGGCGCGGGGTGCGGATGCACGTGGACGCGTGTATCGGCGGCTGGGTGCTGCCGTACTTCCGGCGGCTCGGGCGGCCGGTGCCGGAGTTCGGTTTCGGTGTCGAGGGCGTCACCAGCATCTCGGTCGACCTGCACAAGTACGCGTACTGCCCGAAGGGCGTGTCGGTGCTGCTGCATGCCGACGCCGGCCTGCGGCGCGGACACTACTTCGCGAGCGCACGCTGGCCCGGCTACACGATGCTGAACACGACGATCCAGTCCACGCGCTCGGGCGGGCCGCCGGCCGCGGCGTGGGCGGTGCTGCGGCACATCGGGGACGAGGGCTACCTGCGGCTCGCGGAGCACACCCTGGACGCCGTGCGCCGGCTGCGTGAGGGGATCGCGCGGATCAACGGCTTGCGCGTGCTGGGCGAGCCGGAATCGACGCTGCTCGCCGTCGCCGCAACCGATGACGGGTTCGACCTGTTCACCGTCGCCGACGAGATGCGTGAGCGGGGCTGGTACGTGCAGCCGCAGTTCGCGTTCGAAACCTCGCCGATGAACCTGCACCTGACCGTGACGGCCGCGAACCGGGGGAGCGAGGCACAGTTCCTGGCCGATCTCGCCACCTCGGTCGATGCCGCACGCGAACGCGGCCCCGTCGAGGTCGATCCGGACGTCGCGGCATTCGTCGCCACACTCGACCCGGACACCCTTACCAGCGAACAATTCGCGGGCCTGCTGGCCGCTGCGGGCCTGTCCGGTGGCGGCGCGCTTCCGGCGAGGATGGCCGAGATCAACACCCTGCTGGCACAAGCCCGCCCCGCACTGCGCGAACGCCTGTTGCTGGAGTTCCTGGGCGGGCTCTACCAGCCAACCAGTTGACCGTCCTGCGCCTCGTCGGGTCGCGTCTCCTCGCGCAAGCTGCGCTCCACCAGCCGGCACCGGCTACACCTAGGCTGAGGCCGGCCGGCCCCTCGCGGGCGGCGGGCCGGCCGCGGCAATACGGAGTTGCTCACACTCCTGTGGCCCAGGTACACATCGGTGGGCACGAACAGTCATGCTTAACGGCATGCCCGAAGACCACCACTACCTCGTCGGTCTCGACCTCCGTGGCCGCCGCGTCGTCCTGGTCGGGGGTGGCACCGTCGCGCAACGGCGCCTCCCGCGCCTGATCAGCACCGGTGCCGCCGTCGAGTTGATCTCCCCGCACACCACGCCCGCCGTCAGCGCCATGGTCGATGCCGGGGAGCTGGTCTGGCATCAGCGCCGCTACACCGAGGGTGACCTCGACGGCGCCTGGTACGCGCTGGCCTGTACGGACGATCCCGAGGTCAACGCCGAGATCTGCGCCGAGGCCGAGCGCCGCCGCGTGTTCTGCGTGCGGGCCGACGCCGGCATCGAGGGCACCGCCGTCACCGCCGCGGTCGGCCGGCACGAGGGGCTGGTCGTCGGGGTGCTCTCCGGCGGGGACCCGCTGCGCTCCGCGGCGGTCCGGGACAACCTCATCGAGGCGCTGCACACCGGCCTCGTCGCCGACGGCGCGCCCACCGCCGAGATCGGCGAGCTGCCCGGCGTCGCGCTGGTCGGCGGCGGCCCCGGCGACCCCGAGCTGATCACCGTCAAGGGCCGCAGGCTGCTGGCCCGCGCCGACGTCGTCGTGGTGGACCGGCTCGCGCCGCGCGAGCTGCTGGACGAGCTGCCCGCCGAGGTCGAGATCGTGGACGCGGCGAAGATCCCGTACGGCCGGGCCGCGAGCCAGGACGTGATCAACTCGGCGCTGGTCGAGAACGCCAAGGCGGGCAAGTTCGTGGTCCGGCTCAAGGGGGGCGACCCGTATCTGTTCGGCCGCGGGTTCGAGGAGGTGCTCGCCTGCGCCGAGGCCGGCGTGCCCGTCACGATGGTTCCCGGCATCACCAGCGCCTTCGCCGTCCCCGCGGTCGCCGACGTGCCGGTCACCCATCGCGGCGTCGCGCACGAGGTCGTGGTCGTCTCCGGGCACGTGCCGCCCGGGCACAAGGCCTCCCTTGTGGACTGGCACGCGCTCGGGAAGCTGAAGGGCACGATCGTGCTGATGATGGGTGTGGAGCGGCTCGGTCAGTTCGCCGACGCGCTGCTGGCCGCCGGGCGGCCCGCGGACACCCCGGTCGCGATCGTCGAGGACGGCACCATGCCCACCCAGCGCGTGCTGCGCTCCACTTTGGACAAGGTGGCCGCCGACGCGAAGGAAGCCGGGGTGCGCCCGCCCGCGGTGACGGTGTTCGGCCCGGTCGCCGGAATCGCTCAGTCCGGGTAACGGCGCCGCACGAAGTCCAGGATCGCCTCGGTCAGCCGCCGCGGATCGATCCGGAGCTCCACGGGGCTGCGTGCCTCGATGAACTCGGCCTCCGGCAGATCGGCGGCCAGCGTGTCGGCGTCGCCGAACGGGTGGATCGGGTCCCGCTGGTGACCGATCACGAGTGCGGGCACCTTGAGCTGCTTGCGCACGGCCTTCGGCGGCGCGATGCGCCCGAAGAAGCAGCCGTGCAGCAGCGCGGCCATCGACGCCGGGCGCTGCTCGAGCGTGTCGGTGATGACGTCGACCCACTGGCTGCCGTGCGGCACCAGGCCCGCCGTGTGCGCCACGCCCTGCACGGTGAAGGGCAGGAACCGGGCGGCGAACAGCAGCGGCGCGAACGTCAGCAGCCCGGCCACGATCGCGTTGTCCAGCACCGGCATCTCCACGATCATGCCGTGCATGCGCTCGGGTGCCGCCGCGGCGACCTCCAGCGCCACGTTCGCGCCCAGCGACGTCCCGCCGATGACCGCGCGTTCGATGCCCAGGTGATCGAGCAACGCCACGACCTGCACCGCGAACGCGGGGATCGAGTAGCGCCACGACTCGGTGGGCCGGTCGGACTCGCCGTGCCCGAGCAGATCGAGCGTGACGACCCGGAACCCTTCGGCGGCGATCTTCCGGGCCAGCGGAGCATGCATGCGGCGGGTGAACATGATGCCGTGGGTGAGCACCACGGCCTTGTCACCCGTGCCGTACTCGGTGTAGGCCAGCCGGTGCCCCTCGAAGGTGAAGGATCCAGCCAGCTCGAGAACTCGCGTGGCCATGTCTCTAGCAAACCACGTTCGTCATCAGGACCGCACGAAGCGGGAGTGACGCGGGAACTCCGCGGAGGAGGACCGGTCGGGTGCGGCACCCCCGCACGCGATTGTCAAGATGGCAGGCATGACTGATACCACCGGCCTCGTGGCCCTCAAAGTCGAACGCACGGGGCGGATCGCCGAGGTGACGCTGCTCGGCCCGTCCAAGGGCAACGCGATGGGCCCTGACTTCTGGCGTGAGCTGCCGCTGGTGTTCGCAGAGCTGGACGCCGACCCGGAAGTCCGAGCGATCGTGCTCACCGGCAGCGGGGGCAATTTCTCCTACGGCCTCGACCTGCCCGCCATGATGGGCGACTGGGCGCCGTTGCTCGCCGCGGACGCGCTGGCCGGCCCGCGCACCACGTTCATGAAGGAGATCCGCAGGCTGCAGGACAGCGTGAACGCGGTCGCCAACTGCCGCACGCCCGTCGTCGCCGCCGTCTCCGGCTGGTGCATCGGCGGCGGGGTCGACGTGATCGCCGCCGCCGACGTGCGGGTGGCCAGCGCGGACGCCAAGTTCAGCGTCCGCGAGGCCAAGGTCGCGATCGTGGCCGACCTCGGCAGCCTGCAACGGCTGGCCGGGATCATCGGCGAAGGTCACCTGCGGGAGCTGGCGCTGACCGGCAAGGACATCGACGCCGCCCGCGCGGAGAAGATCGGCCTGGTCAACGACGTGCACGCCGACCAGGAGGCGGCGCTGGCCGCGGCCCGCGAACTGGCCGGGGAAATGGCCGCCAACCCGCCGCTGGTGCTGCAGGGCATCAAGGACGTGCTCTCCCTCAACACCGACCGTCAGGTCGCCGACGGGTTACGGTACGTCTCGACGTGGAACGCCGCGTTCCTGCCCAGCAAGGACCTGACCGAAGCGGTGCAGGCCTTCATGGAACGCAGGAAGCCGGACTTCAAGGGAGAATAAGGTGAGCGACGCCTTCCGCCAGGCAAGGGACTACCTGCTGGCACACCGCGAGGACTACGACACCGCGTACCAGGGTTTCGCCTGGCCGGAGCTGACCGAGTTCAACTGGGCGCTCGACTGGTTCGACGTGATCGCCGCCGATCCGGCCAACGCCGAACGCTACGCGCTGTGGATCGTCGAGGAGGACGGCTCCGAGGGGCGCTGGACCTTCCCGGAGATGGCGCGGCGGTCGAACCAGGTGGCGAACTGGCTGCGCGGGCACGGCGTGCGGCGCGGCGACCGGCTGATCCTCATGCTGGGCAACCAGGTCGAACTGTGGGAGACGATCCTGGCCGCCATCAAGCTCGGCGCCGTGATCATCCCGGCGTCGACCCTGCTGGGCGCCGAGGACCTGCGCGACCGGGTCGACCGGGGTGCGGCGAAGCACGTCGTGGTGCGGTCGGTGGACGCGCCCAAGTTCGCCGATGTGCCCGGCGACTACACGCGCGTCGCGGTGGGCGAGCCCACGCCGGGCTGGCTGTCCTTCTCGGACGCCTACACCGCGCCGGCGGAGTTCGCGGCCGAGGGCACGACCTCGGCCACCGACCCGCTGCTGCTCTACTTCACCTCGGGTACCACCGCCAAGCCCAAACTCGTGCAGCACACGCACGTTTCGTACCCGGTGGGGCATCTGTCCACAATGTACTGGATCGGGCTCGAACCGGGCGATGTCCACTTGAACATCTCCTCGCCGGGCTGGGCCAAACACGCGTGGAGCAACGTGTTCGCGCCGTGGAACGCCGAGGCGACGGTGTTCCTGTACAACTACACCAGGTTCGACGCGGTCGCACTGATGTCGCAAATGGACCGGTGCGGCATCACGAGCTTCTGCGCGCCGCCGACGGTGTGGCGGATGCTGATCCAGGCGGACCTCTCGGCGCTGAAGACGCCGCCGCGCAAGGTGGTCGGCGCGGGCGAGCCGCTCAACCCCGAGGTGATCGACCAGGTGCGCAAGGCCTGGGGTGTGACCATCCGCGACGGGTTCGGGCAGACCGAGAGCAGCGTGCAGATCGCGAACACGCCCGGCCAGGAGGTCAAGTCCGGCTCGATGGGACGGCCGCTGCCCGGCTTCACCGTCGCGCTGGTCGACCCGGTCACCGGGGAGCGCGCTACCGAGGGCGAGATCTGTCTCGACATGGCGCACCGGCCGGTGGGGCTGATGGTCGGCTACGCCGACGACGACGAGCGCACCGGCCGCGCGTTCGCCGGCGGCTTCTACCACACCGGTGACGTCGGCTCGATCGACGAGGACGGCTACATCACCTACGTCGGGCGCACCGATGACGTGTTCAAGGCCTCGGACTACCGCATCTCGCCGTTCGAGCTGGAAAGCGTGCTGCTGGAGCACGACGCGGTCGCCGAAGCGGCCGTGGTGCCCGCGCCGGACCCGATCCGGCTCGCGGTGCCCAAGGCCTACGTCGTGCTGGCCTCCGGGCACGAGCCCGACGCGGCGACGGCGGAGAGCATCCTGGCGTTCTGCCGCGAGCACCTGGCTCCGTACAAGCGAATCCGCAGGCTCCAGTTCGCCGACCTGCCGAAGACGATCTCGGGCAAGATCCGGCGCGTCGAACTGCGCGGCAAGGAGGAGGGCTCCGGCGACCGCCCGGCGGGCGAGTTCCGCGAGGAGGACTTCCCCGGCCTGAAGTCCTGACCGCATGCCGTGCGGGCCCCCGCGACGTCGCGGAGGTCCCGCACGGCCGTCAGGCCGAGGTCGTGTCGATCTCGCGGTCGTCCTCAGTGGAGCAGGTGGCGTTCAGCGCGACGCCCGGGTCGCTGCCGCACGTCCACTCCTCGAGCGCGACCGGGCCCGCGCCATCGGGCCTGGCCGCGTCGCTGGGGGAGAGCCGGGCGAAGTACCGGGTGACCACCGCGGTCGCCTGGGCGCAGTCCACGTTTCCCCGGCGCACCACCACGTTCGCGCGTGCGCCGGCGGCCGCGGGGACGGTGCCACACGGCACCTCCCGCGCCGCCTCGGTCTGGTCCTGGGCCACGGCCGGCGTCGACGCGGTGGTGAGGTCCGTGCCGCACGCGGCCAGCGCGAACGCGCAGGCCGCCAGGGGGATGACCAGTGTTCTCATTCAGTTTTCCTTGCGGGGAGAGGGTTTTATTCGGCGGCGGCCTCGGCGAAGACGGTCTGCTCGCCGCGGCTGCAGCTCGTACCGCCGCCTCCGGAGGGCGGGCCGGACACGCACAGCCAGCCGTCCACCGACGCGCTCACCGGCTGGCTGGAACCGGGAGGCTGCTTTCCGGTGATCTGCTGCTGGAACTTGGCCACCAGGCTTTTCGCGTCGGCGCAGGAGATGCCCATCGCCGAGCTGTCCAGCACGCGCAGCGTCAGTCCGCTCGCGGCGGGAACCGTGCCGCAGTCGCCGCCGGTCGGCGCGGCCTCGCTCGTCGTCGCAGGCACCTTCGTGGTGTGTGGCGCCGGAGTCGGCGAGGGTGACGGCGTCACCGACGACGAAGGCGAAGGCGAAGGCTCGGCGGAGGACGACGACGAGGCGGCGGGGGAGGGTGACGGGGCCGCGGCGGTCCGGCCGTCCGCGCATCCCGCCGCGACCGCGAGCGCCGCGAGGCCCGCTCCGCCGAGCAACAACGCCGTGCGCATCGCCTTGCCTCCCTCGCGTGGTCCGGCAGGCAGGTTACCCCCGGGTGGCCCCCGCCGCCCGGCGACACGCCAGAGGTCCACAATGGACGAACACGCACGGTGGGTTTTCCGCACGGCAGGGTGAATTCCGGTGGTTCTGCTAACGGATCGCGCGGTGCGGACGACAAGACCGGTGCAGGCACCAGACCGACCAGGCCAGAGAGTGATGAGCACCGATACCGACGGCTATACCGCGTCACAGTCACCGTCCCCGGACACCCGTACCGCCGAACCGCCCGCCATCCCGTGCACCGTGGTGTGGAGCCAAGGCCGCCCCTACGTGCTGGAAGCCGGCCGCGGCAAGCCGCGCTGGATGGGCACCGACTACCGTGGCCGCCCGCTCGCACTCACCAGCGCCGACCTCCGCCGCCGTGGCTGGAGCTACCGCCGCGCGGGCTGAGCCCCGCCCCTGTCCGAACCCGCAGGTCGTGCCGCGTCACGGCGCCGGCCGGGCATAGGGTGAACACGTGATCGAGCCCAGCCCGCGAGGGGTGACCGAAGCGGAACCTCCCTCCCTGCTCCGGCAGGCGCTGACCGTGCCGAACATCCTGTCGCTGCTGCGGCTGGCGGGCGTGCCGCTGTTCCTGTGGCTGCTGCTGGGGCCGAGGGCGGACGGGTGGGCGCTCGCGGTGCTGGTCTTCAGCGCGCTCACCGACTGGCTCGACGGCAAGCTGGCCCGCTGGCTCGACCAGATGAGCAAGCTGGGCCAGTTGCTCGACCCGGCCGCCGACCGGCTCTACATCGTCGCCACGCTGGCGGCGTTCCTGATCCGCGGCATCGTGCCGTGGTGGGTGGTCGCCCCGCTCGTGCTGCGCGAGCTGATCGTGGGTGTGTGCATCCTCGTGCTGCGCCGCGCCGGGTTCGCCCCGCCCGAGGTGACCTACATCGGCAAGGGCGCGACCTTCGTCCTGATGTACGCGTTCCCGTTCCTGCTGCTCACACAGGGCGGCTCGGCCGTGGCCGCGTTCGCCCGCCCGGTCGCCTACGCGTTCATGACCTGGGGTGGCGTGCTGTACCTGTGGTCGGGGGCGCTGTATGTCATGCAGACGATCTGGGCGGTCCGGGGTGCCGCGCGGGGCCCACGGATGTAAGACTCTCGCCGACATGTCGTGGGGACTGGGACGAAAGGGGACCGGAGTTGTCCGCTCCAGAAGAGCTGCGCTACACCGAAGAACACGAGTGGGTCACGACCGGCTCGGACTCGGTGCGGGTGGGGATCACCGAGTACGCGCAGGACCAGCTCGGGGACGTGGTGTTCGTCGAGCTGCCCGAGGTGGGCAAGCAGCTCTCCTCCGGTGACGTCTTCGGCGAGGTCGAGTCGACCAAGAGCGTGTCGGAGCTGTTCGCACCGGTCGACGGGGAGGTCGTGGCGGTCAACGACGCCGTCGCCGAGTCGCCCGAGCTGATCAACAGCGACCCCTACGGCGAGGGCTGGCTCATCGAGATCAAGATCGACGACGCGGCCGCCGTGGAGGCGCTGCTCGACGCCGAGGCCTACCAGTCGCTCACGGCCGGATAACGGCGGCCGTTGGGGGGAGCCCCAGGGGCTCGAACCGATCAGGCACGGTACGTTGGCAGCACATGTTCCAGGCTAGGCACACACTTCAGTGGTGAGGAGAGCTCAGGTGAGCACGAACGACGGGCCCGGCGTTCCCCCGGAGCGGTCTCCGGAACGGACCTCGATCTTCCGGGCCGACTTCCTGGCGGAGTCGGAGGGCCAGGAGCCGGCAGAGCGGGAGCCCTCGGTCGCCGGCGTCGACGCGCTGCCGGCCGGATCCGCGCTGCTGGTCGTCAAGCGTGGCCCGAACGCGGGTTCCCGGTTCCTGCTCGACCGGGACACCACCAGCGCGGGCCGGCACCCGGACAGCGACATCTTCCTCGACGACGTCACGGTGTCCCGGCGCCACGCGGAGTTCCGGCGTGAGGGCGGCGAGTTCGTGGTGATCGACGTGGGCAGCCTCAACGGCACCTACGTCAACCGCGAGCCGGTGGACCAGGCCGTGCTCGCCGGTGGCGACGAGGTGCAGATCGGCAAGTTCCGCCTGGTCTTCCTGACCGGCCCAGGACACGGGGGCCAGGGGGCACAGTGACGGCTGCCGGGCGGCCACAGCGCGATGGGTTGAGCATCGGGGCCGTGCTGGCGCAACTGCGCGGCGAGTTCCCCGATGTGACCATCTCCAAGATCAGGTTCCTCGAGTCCGAGGGCCTGGTGCGGCCCGGCCGGACGCCGTCCGGCTACCGGCAGTTCTCGGCCGCGGACGTCGAGCGCCTGCGTTTCGTGCTGGCCGCCCAGCGGGATCACTACCTGCCCCTGAAGGTGATCAAGGAGCAACTGGACGCCGCCGACCGCGGCGACGGGCACCAGACGGGCACGACGCGCCTGCCGCGCAAGCTCGTCTCGCTGTCGGCGGGCGACGGCCTGCCGGGCGCGGAGGACTTCGCGCAGGGCAGGGAAGTGCGGCTCACCAAGGAAGAGCTGCTCGATCAGGCGGGAATCGACTCCGGGAGCCTCGCCGAGCTCGAACAGTACGGGCTGATCCGGTCCGGCGCGGCCGGCTTCTACGACCCGGACGCGGTTCTGGTGGCGCGAACCGTCAAGGCGATGACGGAGTTCGGCATCGAGCCCAGGCACCTGCGGGCGTTCCGCGCGTCGGCGGATCGCGAGGTCGGACTGCTGGAGCAGATCGTGACGCCGGTGTTCCGGCAGCGTGACAGCGACGCGCAGGCCCGCGCCGACGAGATGGTGCGTGAACTGGCGGCGCTGTCGGTCACGTTGCATACGTTGCTGGTCAAGGCGGGCATCCGCGGTGTGACCGGCGGTTGAACACGGTGAAGATCCGCCCCGTTCCCGGGGCGGGTACCTAATGACACAGTTTCATGACTCTTCCAAACGGCTGCGATGCCGTACCGTTGGTGATGGGTTGCCGACATCGAAGGTGCGGACCGAGCACAGTCGAAGAAGCGAGCACAGCGTGCGGATGACGGGTAGCGTCGACAGTGTCGATGCGAGATCCTCGAAACAGCGCTGCGGCCCGCGCACAGGTGAGGGAGGCGAAGTCCGATGAGCGAGATGCGCGTCGTCGGCGTGCGGGTCGAGCTGCCCGCGAATCAGCCGATCTTGTTGCTGCGGGAGACGGAGGGTGAGCGTTACCTCCCGATCTGGATCGGATCCGTCGAGGCCACCGCGATCGCACTGGAGCAACAGGGTGTGCGGCCGGCCCGGCCGCTCACGCACGACCTGCTCAAGGAAGTGATCGGCGCGCTGGGTCGCGAACTCGAACAGGTCGTGATCACCGATCTGCGCGAGGGCACGTTCTTCGCGGAGCTGGTGTTCGACGGCAACGTCCGGGTCTCCGCGCGGCCGAGCGACTCGGTGGCGCTGGCGCTGCGCGTCGGGGTGCCGATCCACGCGGTGGAGTCCGTGCTCGAGGAAGCCGGGCTGATCATCCCGGACGAGCAGGAGGACGAGGTCGAGAAGTTCCGCGAGTTCCTCGACTCCGTGTCCCCGGAAGACTTCCGCGGAGCGGACACGTAACGCGCGCTCATCCGCGGACGTGTGCCCGCGGAAAGCGCGGGCCTGGCGCGCGTTACCGGTGTCTTTTGGGGGTCGAACCCCAAACCCCCGCCGGGGGCGAGCCCCCTGGACCCCCGCTGTGGTTGCGTCGGCAAGTGATCTTCCCGCTTCCCTCACGGCCGCGTCGCCTTGGTGAACAGGTCGGCCAGTTCGCGGGCATAGGCCTCCAGGTCGAGTGCCGGGTCCGCGGCCAGCGCAGCCTCCGCGCCGTCCAGGGCGTGCGCGACCGTCCTCGCCATCACCGCCGGGTCGAACACCCCGAACGCTCCTTCGGCCTGACCCTGGCGTAGCTGACGTTCCAGGCGCCCGTAGCGCAGATCGGTCATCAGCGCCTCCGTGACCGCGTCGTGCTCGCCGTGGCGCCGCACCTCCTCCAGCGCACGCACCGCCTCCGGATGTTGCTTCAGGAAGGCCACATCCGCTTCGATATAGGCCCGCAGTAGCACCGCGCGGTCGGTGCTGTCCGCGGCGCGCGCCGCCGTGAACTGGTCCTTGACGTAGACGATGGTGCCGAGCACGGCCTTCATCAGATCGGCCCTGGTCCCGAAGTGATACGTGATGATCCGCGTGCTGCTCAGCGCCGCCCGCTCACGGAGCCGCTCGAACGACGTGCGCGCGTAGCCCAGCTCGGCGAGCGCGTCGATGGTCGCGGTGAGGATCTGCGCGCGGCGCGCGGCCTCGGTGACGCTCTGCCCGGTGTCGGCCTGCATCTCAGCTGTTACTTGCATGAGTAATAAATTACATGGCCGTGTAAATCACGACAAGCCTCAAGAACTGCTTGAGGCCGCCGCGCGTCGCGTTGACCAGCGGGGCCGCCGCGCTTACCGTCGAAGGCGGTAAATCGCTAAGGTGTGATTCGGCCAACTGGGAGGCTTGCGTGGTCGACGAAAGGCCGATCAAGGCGGTCGACGGGGAACAGGGTGAGTTGTTCCCCGACTCGTCCCTGCCTGATGAACTGGTCGGTTACCGGGGGCCCGCGGCCTGCCAGATCGCCGGGATCACCTACCGTCAGCTCGACTACTGGGCGCGCACGAAGCTCGTCGCGCCGAGCATCCGCACCGCGCACGGCTCGGGTTCCCAGCGGCTGTACTCGTTCAAGGACATCCTCGCGCTCAAGATCGTGAAGCGCCTGCTGGACACCGGGGTGTCGCTGCAGAACATCCGCGTCGCCATCGAGCACCTCCGGGAACGCGGCGTCGCCGATCTGGCCAAGGTCACACTGGTCTCCGACGGCACCACGGTCTACGAATGCACCTCACCCGAGGAGATCGTCGATCTGCTGCAGGGTGGGCAGGGCGTGTTCGGCATCGCGGTCAAGGTCCCGATGCAGGAGATCAGCGGCACCATTCACGAGTTCCCGGCCGAGCGCGCCGATGGCGGGGAGATCGAGGCCGTCGTCCCGGACGAGCTGAGCCAGCGGCGCAATGCCCGCCGCATCGGCTGATCGTACCGCCGGGTAAGCTGATCAACGCAGTCGCCGAAGCCGCACGGGAGAGTCCGAACCCCCACCCGGGTCCGGCGCCGAAGGAGCAAGTCCTCCCCGGAACCTCTCAGGCACCACGGACCGTGCGGAAGAGACGCCTCTGGAAAGTGGGTCCAGGCCACAACCCGGTGACCCCGCCGACGGTGCAAACCCGTACCAACCACGGGTGAACCTCTCAGGCACCCGCGAGCGGGTATGGACAGAGTGGGGAGGACCCGGACACGCGAACCGTGTCCGGGCCACCTTTTTCTTGCTCAGCCGGGCATCTTGTCCAGGAACCCGAGCACGCGCTTGATCTTGCCGTCCTCGATCTGGATCACGTCGAAGCCGATCGCGAGCGGTTCGGGCGCGCCGTCCGGGCCGAGGTGCCACTGGAATCGCGCGATGTCGTGGTGCCCGTCGACCGTGCCGGGCAGGCTGAACCGCAGGCCCGCGAACTGCTGCTGAGCGGCGGCGATGAACCCGTCGATCCCGGCGGCACCGGTCACCGCGCCCAGCGGGTCGGTGTAGGTCGCGTCCGCGGTGAACAGTTCCTCGATACGGGCCAGGCGCTTGGCCGCCTCCGTCTCGTTCCACGCTTCGACGTAGCGCTGCGCGATTCCGGTGAAGTCAGTCATCTCGTTGCCTCCTAGGTGTTTCGTTCCGACGCCGCAACAATCGCCCGGCGCGGCGCGGTGTGTCGATTACCTCGGAGGTAATGGCGCAGGTCAGTAGCCTTCAGTCATGAGCACAGTGGGACCGATGCTGCGGCAGTGGCGCGAACGACGGCGGATCAGTCAGCTCGACCTGGCGATCACGGCCGAGATCTCCACGCGGCACCTGAGTTTCGTCGAAACCGGCCGCGCGCGGCCCAGCCAGGACATGGTGCTGCGGCTGGCCGAACACCTCGATGTGCCGTTGCGGGAACAGAACCGGCTGCTGCTGGCGGCCGGCTACGCGCCGGCCTTCCGCGAGAGTGCGCTCGGCGAACCGGAACTCGCGGTGGTGCGGGACGCGGTGCGGCAGGTGCTCGCCGGGCACGAACCGTATCCGGCGCTCGTGGTGGACCGGTGCTGGAACCTGGTCGACGCGAACTCGGGCGTGGCGCTGCTGACCGAGGGCGCCGCGCCGGATCTACTGGAGCCGCCGGTGAACGTGCTGCGCTTGGCGCTGCGCCCGGACGGGGTCGCGGGGCGCGTGCTGAATCCGGGGGAGTGGCGCGCGGAGCTGCTGGGGCGGCTGCGGCGACAGGTCGAGACCACTGCCGATCCGGAACTGGCGGAGCTGCTGGCGGAGGTGCGCGACTACCCGAGTCCGCCGGCCGAGACCGGAAATGCCCATGGCAGCGGGATTTTCGTGCCGTTGCGGCTGCGGCACGGCGATACCGAACTGTCGTTCTTCTCCACCATCGCCACGTTCGGCGCGCCGCTGGACGTGACCGTGTCGGAACTGGCGATCGAATCGTTCTATCCGGCCGACGCGGTCACCGGTGAATATCTTCGGCGCCTGGCGAGCGCTGGTGGCAGGATCGGGGACGGAGCGACCACAACCGCAACGACGTAAGGAACGTCTTACATGACAACTGTTCCCGACCTTTCGCTCAACAACGGCGTGTCGATCCCGCAACTCGGCTTCGGCGTGTTCCAGGTCCCGCCGGAGGAGACCGCGAAGGCGGTGCGGACAGCGCTGGAAACCGGGTACCGCAGCATCGACACCGCGACCGCCTACGGGAACGAGGAAGGCGTCGGGGAGGCCGTCCGCGGTTCCGGGCTGCCGCGCGAGGAACTGTTCATCACCACCAAACTGGTGAACTCCGACCAGGGGTACGACTCGACGCTGCGGGCGTTCGACACCAGCATGGCGAACCTGGGGCTGGACTACCTCGACCTCTACCTGATCCACTGGCCGGTGCCCGCGCGCGACGCCTACGTCGAGACGTGGAAGGCGTTCGAGAAGCTCTACGCCGACGGCCGGATCCGCGCGATCGGCGTGTCGAACTTCCAGGTCGCGCACCTGCGCAGGCTGTTCGACGAGACCGAGATCGTGCCCGCGGTCAACCAGATCGAACTGCACCCGAACCTGGTGCAGGCCGAGCTGCGCGAGTTCCACGCCGCGCACGGCATCATCACCGAGGCCTGGAGCCCGCTGGCGAAGGGCACGCTGCTGTCCGACGACACGATCACCAGCCTGGCGTCGAAGTACGGCAAGACCCCGGCGCAGATCGTGCTGCGGTGGCACGTGCAGCTGGGCAACGTGGTGATCCCGAAGTCGGTCACGCCCTCGCGTGTTCGGGAGAACTTCGAGGTGTTCGACTTCGAACTGTCGCAGGACGACATGACCTCGATCGGCGAGCTGGACAACGGTACGCGCACCGGGCCCGACCCGGACACGTTCGGCTGAGCCGCTAGCCCTGAGCCAGGCCCGCCGCGGCGAAGTCGGCGCGCTGCGCGGGCTGGTGCAGGTAGTCACGGAACACCTGCGCCGCGCGGGCCTGGGTCTCGTCGAGGTTCTCGCTGGTGAGCCCGACGAAGGAGTACGTGGCCGACGGGCCGGTCGCGATCGTCTCGGCCGTCGACGCGATCATCCCCGGCTTCGCCGCCTGGAGCTGATCGATCGCGGCCCGGTTGTCGGAGATCCAGGCGGCGGGCAGCCCACCGATGGAGTCGAGGTTGTTGCGGCCGGTGAGCCCGTCCAGCGCCCGGTCGGAGGCCATCGAGTGCACCTCGACCGTGACACAGTGCGAGTGCACGACGGTCTTGGCCTGGTTCCAGCGGTTCGCGGCCGCCGTGACCGGTGCTTGGACCGCGGGGGCGACGAGGACCTTCATCGTCGCGTCGCCCTCGGCGCATCCCGCGGCCTGTGCCTCGGCGCGGCTGTTGAGCACGTTGTTGGCCCAGCCCCAGCCGAGCAGCCCGACGACGAGCACCAGGACCGCGACGCCGACGGCGATGGGCCACTTGGCGATCCGGCGGCGCCCGGCCGCTTTCCCGATGGCGCGGTGGTGTCCGGTCGCGGTCTGCCCGGAGCTGAACCGCGACCACAGCATGGTGGTTTCGCCCGTGCCGGTCTCACCGGCGTCGCCGGTATCGCGGAGGCGGCGGCCGGTGCCGGTGGTTTCGACGGGGTCGCGGACCCGTCGGTGGCTGCCGGTCGTCTCGCCGGCGCGGCGGGTGGTCCCGGTCGGCGGCTCGGCCCTGGTGCGATGGCTGCCGGTCGTTTCGGCGCGGCCCTCGGCAGGCGCGCGGAAGCCGGTGTTGCCGGCTCGGCTGCGGAACCCGCCCGTGGTCTCGGCGGCGGATCCGGCCTGGGTGCGGTGGCCACCGGTGCCCTCGGACGCCGGTTCGCGAACGGGACGGCCGCTTCCGGTGCCGTCCCCGGCCCGGCGCGTGCCGCCAGTGCGTTCCTGCGGGGTGTCCTGGATGAACCTGGTGGTGTCCGAGCGTTCCTGCGGTGTCTCGGTGAAGCGACCGCCGGCCGCGGGCTCGCGGAAGGCGGTGCGTCCTCCGTTGTCTGCCACGCGCCGCGGTGGGAGGCCGGTCCGCTGCTGCGAGACCTCGCCCGGGCGGGCGGGCTGACCGTTGCCACCGTTCGTGAAAGCCGTGAAACCGGAGTCGTTCTGGACGGGCGGGCGCTGCATCTGCCGCGGCGGCAGCGGCGCCGAGGCCGGGCGGGGAGCGTCGGCGGAAGGGCGCGGGGCCTGTCGCGGCGGCATGGCTTCCGGCGACGGGCGCGAAGTCGGCCTCGGAGGCATCACGCGGGAAGGGTGTGGCGGCCTCGCGGGACCGCTCATGGCCGGCCTGCGCGACTCGGTGGGTGTGTCAGGGCGGCGGGGAGCGGATTCCTCGTCGCGGGCATGACGCCCCATCGCTGTCCTCTCAACTCTTCGTGTGCGCGGTCAAAACGCGGTTCACCCTAACAGGTGTGCGTCGTTAGGAAAATGTGATCGTAGCCGACACGCCGGAACGCAGTGTTACCGCGTCGTTTCAGTTTCTGATCTTGAGCGTCAGCAGATAATGGCATTGCGAAATCAACCGGTCGCGCAGGGGAGCGGCCTGGCGTGCGAAGTCGGCCTGGGCGCGGGCGTAGTCCGCCCGTCCGGACGGGGTTTCGATGCGAACGGGCGAGTATCCGTACTCCGAAAGGTCGTACGGGCTGGCCCGCATATCCAGTTCGCGAATCCGCGCGGCGAGTTCGAAACAGTCGGCGACCAGTTCCGACGGGACGAACGGATCGAGTTTGTAACCGATCTTGTAAAGATCCATATTGGCGTGCAGGCAACCCGGCTGTTCGAGGTCCGGCTGCGCCGCCCTCGTCGGCCGCAGCGCGTTGCGTGGCCGGGCCGGGGCGGTGAAGAACCGGAACGCGTCGTAGTGCCCGCAGCGGATATCGAGTGACTCGACGACCGTGTCCGTCCTGTCCGGCCCCAGCCGTAGCGGCAGTTGGTTGTGCCGCACCTCATCCGGGCGCTGGCGGTACACCATGGCCCACTCGTGCAGTCCGAAGCAGTTCAGCCGGGGCTGCCGGGACGCGGTGTTTTCCAGCAGCCGCAACAGGTATCGCGTCGTGCCGGCGCGCTTCTCGGTGAACGCCGCGACGTCGAGCGTGACACCCTCGGTGGTCTCGTGGTACCCCGGCCGCTCCAGGAACCGGCGCGCCTGCGCACCCTCCAGCATCACCCCGGGCCCCGGCTGCCACCGCTGCAGATGCGCGGGGCGGTACGAGTAGTACTGGAACAGGAAATCGTGCACGGGATGCTTCTCGTGCCGTGCGCGACGCCGCTGGTACGGGACGGTCCAGTGGCGCATCCGCTCGGAGTGCGCGCGCTCGCGCGCCAGCCACTCGTCCTGTTCCAGTACCGGCACGGCCACCAAGTTACGCGGCGACATGCGTCCCGTCGCGCACGGTGCCGACGTACTCCTCGACCAGGTCCTCCAGCGCGACCACGCCGATCGCGTCGCCGTTCGCGTCGAGGGCGCGCGCCAGGTGCGTACCCTCCTTGCGCATCGCCGACAGCGCCTCGTCCAGCCGCGCCCGCACGTTCAGGTCCGTCAGCGCACGCGTCTTCGAGGACGCGATCGTGGTGGCCGGATCGTCGCCGATCTGGTCGAGCACGTCCTTCACGTGCAGGTAGCCGATGAGCTCGCCGGCTTCCGAGCACAGCGGGTACCGCGAGAACCCGGTGGAGGACACCGCGCGCTCGACGTCGCCGACGGTCGGCGTGGCCGGCAGCGTGGTGAGCTCACCCAGCGGCACCAGCACGTCGCCGACCGTCTTCGCCACCGAGGACAGCGTCTGGCTGAGCCGTTCGTGCTCGGACTGCTCCAGCAGGCCCTCGCGGCGGGACTCGGACAGCAGCTCGGCCAGCTCGGCGGAGGTGTACGCGGTCTCCAGCTCGTCCTTGGGCTGGACCTTCACCAGGCGCAGCAACGAGTTCGCCACGAAGTTCAGCAGCCAGATGAACGGGTTGGCGAGCTTGACCCAGCCGACGTGCACGGGCACCAGCCACAGCGCGAGCCGTTCCGGTTCGGCGATCGCGAGGTTCTTCGGCACCATCTCGCCGATCAGCACGTGCAGGACGGTGATGAGGGCCAGCGCGATCGCGAAGGAGATGGCGTGCGCGAGCACGTCCGGAATGTGCAGCAGGTGGAACACCGCGGCCAGCCGGTGCGCGATCGCCGGCTCGCCGAGGCGGCCCAGGATCAGTGAGCAGATCGTGATGCCCAGCTGCGCCCCCGCGAGCATGAGCGAGACGTGCTTGCTCGCGTTGATCACGATCCTGGCCCTGGTCTTGCCTTCTTCGAGCAGTGCCTCCAGGCGGTCGCGCCGCGACGAGATCAGGGTGAACTCCGCGCCGACGAAGAAAGCGTTGGCCAGCAACAGGAAAACGACGAGCAGGATCGCGAGCCAGTCGTTCATCGGGCCGCCTCCCCGGCGGGCTCGGCCTGCCGTTGCAGGCGCCGCACGCTCAGCTCCGCGATGCGGTGCCGGTCCATCGTCACGACCGTCAGCTGCCACCCGTCGACGTCCACGCGGTCACCGGGTCCGGGAATGCGGCCCAGGCGTTCGAGGATGAGCCCGGCGATGGTTTCGTAGTCGCCCTCGGGCATCCGGAACCCGGTCAGTTCGCTGATCTCGTCGGCGCGCAGCTGACCGGAGACCATCCAGGTGTCGGTGTCCAGCCTGCGCGACGCGGGAGCTTCGCCCTCGTCGTGCTCGTCGCGCACGTCGCCGATGATCTCCTCGACCACGTCCTCGAGTGTGACCAGCCCGGCGGTACCGCCGTACTCGTCGACGACCATCGCGATCTGGAACCGCGAATCGCGCAACCGGGACAACAGCGCGTCGCCGGGCAGCGACTCGGGCACGGTGGGCACCGGGCGCATCACCGACCCGACCTTGACGTTCGCGCGCTCACCCGAGGGCACCACGAACGCCTGCTTGACGTGCACCGCGCCCTGCACGTCGTCCAGGTCCTCGCGGGAGACGGGGAACCGGGACAGGCCGGTGCGGCGGGAGAGCTCGATCAGGTCGTTGATCGTGTCGTCCACGGTGAGCGATTCGATCTGCACGCGCGGGGTCATCAGCTCGTCGGCGGTGCGCCCGCCGAAGCGCAGCGACTTGTCCAGCAGCTCGGCGGTGGAGGTGTCGAGGGTGCCGCTTTCGGCGCTGGTGCGCACGATCGAGCCGAGTTCCTGCGGCGAACGCGCCGAGCGCAGCTCTTCCTGCGGCTCCACACCGAACTTGCGGACCACGAAGTTCGCGCTGTTGTTCATCAGCGTGATCAGCCAGCGGAACAGCGCCGAGAACCGCGAGTGGTAGCCCATGACCGCGCGCGCGGTGCGCAACGGCCGTGCGACGGCGAGGTTCTTCGGCACCATCTCGCCGAGCACCATCGACAGCGTCGTGGCCAGCAGCAGCGCGAGGATCACCGACGTGCCCTCGGCGACCGGCGCCGACAGCCCGGCCGCGACCAGCACCGGGCGGACCAGGTTGCCGATCAGCGGCTCGGCGAGATAACCGGTGACCAGCGTGGTCAGCGTGATGGCGACCTGCGCGCCGGAGAGCTGGAACGACAGGGTGGCGTGGGCCTTGCGGACCGTCCTCGAACGACGGTCACCGACCTGCCGGACGTTGGCCTCGACGGTGCTGCGTTCCAGCGCGGTGAGGGAGAATTCCGCCGCGACGGCGAGCCCCGTGCCGATCGTCAGCAGAAAGAACAGCAGCACCCCGAGAACCGAGAGCAGCACGTCCATCAGCTTTCACCACCGTGGGCGGGAAAGCCGGGATGATGAGCGGGTAAGCCGGGTTCGTCACCCGGCTCAGTACTGTCACCAGGTGACGGCGCGTCGCGCACGAAAGGTGTCACTCCTCGGAAATGTCGGGTGCGGTGCCATACATGGTACCGGGCGCTCGCGTGAGCAGTGATGAGAACACGGCTCAGATTGCTAGCAATGCTAGAATCAGCATATGTCGGTTCAGGAACGGCGGGAGCGGGAACGTGCCCAGCGGCATCAGCTGATCATCGACGCGGCGCGCCAGCTCGCCGAAGCGGAGGGCTGGGACGCGGTGACCACGCGGCGGCTCGCCGAGCGCATCGAGTACAGCCAGCCGGTGCTCTACAGCCACTTCAAGAGCAAGGACGCCATCGTCGAGGCCGTGGCGCTGGAGGGTTTCGCCGAACTCGCCGAACGGCTGCGCGAGGCACGCTCCGGCACCGACGACGCGCTGGTCGCCGTGCTGCGGGCCTACGCCGGCTTCGCCGCCGCCAACCCCGTGCTCTACGACGCGATGTTCGCGCGGGCCACCGACCTCCCGTTCGCGAAACCCGACTCGCCGGCACCGCTGCGCGAGGCCTTCGGGGAACTGCTCGCGGTGTTCACGGAACCGGCCGGTGACGGCGACGCGGCGACGCTGACCGAGGTGGGCTGGAGCGCGCTGCACGGGCTGATCACGCTCGAGCGCGCCGGGCGGCTGAGCGAGGGCAACCAGGAACTGCGGCTGGCCATGCTCGTCGACCGGCTGCGGGCGCGGCCGTGACGCGGTGGCTCAGTGGGCGAGTGCCGGATCGCGGCCGAGCAGGGCGACCAGGTGGTCGGCCGCCGGCGCGTCGTCGGGGACCGGGACCGGCGGGGCGAACATGCCGGTGCCCTGCCACGAGGGCACCTGGGGCCCGATCACCCGGAGCACGGTATCGGCCAGTTCGGCCGGGATCGGTTGTGGCGCACCGATTCCGACGGCCAGATCCCAGCCGTGCACGGCGAGGTCGGTGACCATCTGCCAGCCGTACTCCTCGGCGTCGGACTCGCCGAACGACAGGTGCACGCGGCGCTGCGTGGCCCCTGGTTCGGTCCACGCCTGGCGTGCCGACCGCGACGAGGTTTCCCAGGCCGCCACGGGATCCGCGCCGAGCACGTCGCCGTCGTAGCGGTCACCGACCTCGGCCAATGTCGCGCCGTGCAGCAGATGCGGCACCCACAGTTGCTCCGAGACGAGGTGGTTCAGCAGTTCCCGCACACTCCAGTCCGCGCAGGCGGTGGGCGCGTCCCACTGGTCGTCCTTCACCAGATGCACGCAGCGGTCGAACTCGCGCAGCGCGATGCCGTGCGCGTCGAGCAGGTTCATGACTCCAATGATGCCCGAACGCGGTGCCGCCGCACGCTTTCCTCGACCAGGTCCAGGACCGGCCCGAGATCGTCGGCGGGCAGCCCCATCGCCAGGTGGGAGACCAGCCCCTCCAGCACCAGTTCCAGATACGAGGTGAGCACGTCGACGTCGACGTCGTCGCGGAGGTTGCCCACCTCGCGCTGGCGCAGCAGCCGCTGCCGGGTCGCCAGGGTCAGCTGCTGCGAGCGTTCGGCCCAGCGCGCGCGAAACTCGGGATCGGTGCGCAGCCGCCGGGACACCTCCAGCCGCGTGCCCAGCCAGTCCGCCGGATGCTCGCTGTCCCCGGACAGCAGCTCGCGCATGACCTGCACCAGGCCCTGCGCGGCGACGACGTCGGCCATCCGTGCCGCGTCCTCCTCGGCCAGCGCCAGGAAGAGCGACTCCTTGTCACGGAAGTGGTGGAAGATCGCGCCACGGGAGAGCCCGGTGGCTTCCTCCAGCCGCCGGACCGTGGCACCCTCGTAGCCGTAGCGGGCGAAGCACACGCGTGAACCGTCGAGGATCTGGCGCCTTCGCGCATCGAGATGATCCTGGCTGACCCGTGGCATTCCCCGATCCTGTCACCACCGGTAGTTATTACGCAATCCGTACGTACGTACTGCTGAGGGCGGCGAAGCCTGAAATTGTCGTAGGGCCCGTGTAGCGTCCGAAACCAAGTGCTCCCACCGATTGGACAGGTGTGACATGACAGCTGTTCGCCACGTGCCGGGATGCACCGGAGTTGCGGGAGGGGTCGCCGAACTCTCGGCGAGAGTGATCTCCGACCGTGCCGCCGGTGAGGCCTATGTCGCGTCGGTGTGCTTCAAACACGGGCCACCCCGCCTGCTCGGGGTGGAACTCGAGTACACCGTGCACTACGCCGACGACCCGCGAAGACCGCTCGACCCGCAAGACCTCGCCCGCGCGCTGGGGGCCCACGCCCCGCGCACCCTCGACCCGGACAGTCCCGTCCAGCCATTGCCCGCAGGCTCACCGCTCACGGTGGAGCCCGGTGGCCAGGTGGAGATCTCCGCACTACCGCAGGCCTCGCTGCGGGAGTTGTCGGATGTGGTTTCCGCCGATCTTTCCCATCTGACCGATCTGCTCGCCCGAGCCGGGTTCGCCCTCGGTGAAACGGGCATCGATCCCTTCCGCCCGCCCGCGCGGGTGCTCGACACACCGCGTTACGCCACGATGGAACGCCGCTTCGCCCCGATGGGCACGGGCGGCGTGACGATGATGTGCAGCACCGCGGGGCTGCAGATCTGTGTCGACAGCGGGGAACGGGACGGGCTCGCCGCCCGGTGGGCCGCGGTGCACGCGCTCGGGCCCCCGTTGCTGGCCACGTTCGCCAATTCGCGGGTCCACGCCGGACACGACACGGGCACGCCGTCGGCGCGCTGGCTGGCGGTGATGGAAACCGAACGGGCGCGTACGTTCGCCACCACACCGTCGCCGGATCCGGCCGCCACGTGGGCGAGCCGGATCATGGACACCCCGTTGATGGCGGTGCGCCGGCCCGACGGGCCATGGGACGCGCCGGAAGGGTTCACCTTCGGCCAGTGGGTCAGCGACGGTCGCGCGGCCGGCCTGCCGGGCCCGCCCACCACCGAGGACCTCGACTACCACCTCACCACGATGTTCACCCCGGTGCGGCCGCACGGATACCTCGAGGTGCGCTACCTCGACGCGCAGCCGCGCGCCCGCTGGCTGCACCCGGTGGCGCTGCTCGCCGCGCTGCTGAACCGTCCGTCCACCGTGGACAAAATTCTGGAGATCTGCGAACCCGTCGAAGGGAAGTGGGAGCGCGCGGCCAGAGCCGGACTGGCCGATGCGTCGATTGCTTCAGCCGCAAGGAAAGTCGTCGATCTCGGATGCGCCGAGCTGGCCCATATGGGGCTGCCTGCCGGCACCGTCGCCGAGATCAGCGAGAGCGCGCAGGGGCTCGTGCGCGCGGGAGGGGAGTAGTTGTGTCCGAGACTTTGCACGAAGCGCCCAGCATTCTGCGCGAAATGCGCAAGGAGGATCTGCGGGACCACGCGGCGCGGGCGCTCACCCGTGCGCGCGAGCGCAGCACGGCGCTGACCGATGCCGTGGACGACGAGGATCTGGTGCGCCAGCATTCGAAGCTGATGTCGCCGCTGGTGTGGGATCTGGCGCATATCGGCAGCCAGGAGGAACTGTGGCTGGTGCGGGACGTCGGCGGCCGTGAGCCGTTGCGTCCCGACATCGACGACCTCTACGACGCCTTCCAGCATCCGCGTGCCGACCGGCCCGCGCTGCCGCTGCTCGGCCCGGCCGAGGCCCGCGCCTACGTCGGCGAGGTCCGCGCCAAGGCGTTCGAGGTGCTGGAACGCGCGCCGCTGGAGGGACGCAGGCTCACCGACGCGGCGTTCGCGTTCGGCATGATCACCCAGCACGAACAGCAGCACGACGAGACGATGCTGGCCACCCACCAGCTGCGCGAGGGTGAACCGGTGCTGCACGCGCCCGCGCCGCCTTCGCGCCGGGGCGGGCCACTGCCCGGCGAGGTGCACATCCCGGCCGGATCGTTCGTGATGGGCACCAGCGTCGAACCGTGGGCGCTGGACAACGAGCGCCCGGCCCACGAGGTCGCGGTGGACGCGTACTTCCTCGACACCACCCCGGTCACCAACGCCGCCTACATCGAGTTCCTGGAGGCCGGCGGCTACGACCAGCCACGGTGGTGGAGCGAGCAGGGCTGGGCCTACCGCACCGCGCACGACATCACCGCACCGCGGTTCTGGCGCCGCGAGCACGACGGCTGGCGGCGCACCCGGTTCGGGGTGGACGAGCCGGTGCCGCCGCGGCAGCCCGTCGTGCACGTGTCCTACTACGAGGCAGAGGCGTACGCCGCGTGGGCGGGCAAGCGGCTGCCCACCGAGGCGGAGTGGGAGAAGGCCGCCCGGTTCGATCCGGCCACCGGCGAGTCGCGCCGTTATCCCTGGGGCAACGACGAGCCCACGGCCGAGCACGCCAACCTCGGGCAGCGGCACCTGAGCCCGGCCGAAGCGGGCGCCTACCCGGCGGGCGTGTCCGCGCTCGGGGCGCACCAGCTGATCGGGGACGTCTGGGAGTGGACGAGCACCGACTTCCACGGCTACCCGGGATTCGTGGCGTTTCCCTACCGCGAGTACTCGGAGGTCTTCTTCGGCCCGGAGTACAAGGTGCTGCGCGGCGGTTCGTTCGGCACCGACGCGGCCGCCATCCGCGGCACGTTCCGCAACTGGGACTACCCGATCCGCAGGCAGATCTTCGCGGGCTTCCGCTGCGCCCGGGACGCGGGTCATGTGTAGGCACCTCGCCTATCTCGGCCCGGCCGTCTCGCCCGCGGAGCTGGTGTTCGACGCGCCGCATGCGCTGCTGCACCAGTCCTACGCCCCGAACGACATGCGCGGCGGCGGCACCGTCAACGCCGACGGTTTCGGGCTGGCCTGGTACGACGGCGAAGGCGCGCCGGTGCGCTACCGGCGGGCGAACCCGATCTGGTCCGACCACGACGTGCCCCGGCTCGCCCGTTCGGTGCGGTCCGGGGCGTTCGTGGCGGCCGTGCGCAACGGCACGGCCGGAATGCCGGTGATGGAGGCGGCCTGCGCCCCCTTCACCGACGGGCGCTGGCTGTTCAGCCACAACGGGCTGATCACCGCATGGCCGGACTCGATGGCGGCGCTCGCCGGGAAGCTGCCGGTCACCGACCTGCTGACGCTGGACGCGCCGACGGATTCGGCGCTGCTGTGGGCGTTGCTGCGGGAGCGGCTGCACGCCGGCGAGGACCCCGCGCGGGCGGTCGCCGATCTCGTCGCCGGGACCGAGCGCGCCGCGCCCGGTTCGCGGCTGAACTTCCTGCTGACCGACGGCGACGTCCTAGTGGCCACGGCCTGGACGCACGCGCTGTCGGTCCGCGAAACCGGCGGCGCCGTGGTGGTCGCCTCGGAACCCACCGACGGCGGACCGGGCTGGGCCCCGGTTCCGCACGGGCACGCCGTGATCGCGCGCCGCGGTGCGGTGGATCTCATGCCCATCGACGCTGAACGGAGTCAGGATTCATGAGCGAGCTCGAACTGGACGTGCACCGCGACCCGGACGGTATCGCCGAAGCGCTGCGCGTGGACGTGCGGTCGGGGTTGTCGGCCACGCAGAAGTGGCTGCCCGCCAAGTGGTTCTACGACGCGCGCGGCAGCGAGCTGTTCGAGGACATCACGCGCCTTCCCGAGTACTACCCGACGCGGGCCGAACGCGAGGTGCTCGAACGCCAGGCCGGCGAGATCGCGCGGGTCACCGGTGCTCGCACGCTCGTCGAGCTGGGTTCAGGGTCGAGCGAGAAGACGCGGCTGCTGCTGGACGGGATGCGCGAGCACGGGACGCTGCGCACGTTCGTTCCGCTGGACGTGTCCGAATCCGCGCTCGCCGAGGCCGTGGAGGCGATCCGCGGCGACTATCCGGGGCTGGACGTGCGGGGCGTGGTCGGCGACTTCACCGAGCACCTCGGCCTGCTGCCCGGTGACGCGCCGCGCCTGGTGGCCTTCCTCGGCGGCACGATCGGTAACTTCCTGCCCGCCGACCGGGGCAAGTTCCTGCGCTCGGTGCGGGACGTGCTGACCGAGGGGGAGTGGCTGCTGCTGGGCACGGACCTGGTCAAGAACCCGGACGTCCTGGTCCGCGCCTACGACGACGCCGCCGGGGTCACCGCGCAGTTCAACCTCAACGTGCTGCGGGTGGTGAACCGGACGCTGGGCGCGGACTTCGACCTGGACGATTTCGCGCACGAGTCGTACTGGGACGCGCGCAACGAGTGGATCGAGATGCGGCTGCGGGCGCGCCGGGATCTGACGGTGCGTATTCCCGGCGCGGGCATGGAGGTCTCCTTCGCCGAAGGCGAGTACATCCGCACCGAGATCTCGGCGAAGTTCCGGCCGAACGGGATCGCGGCCGAGCTGACCGAGAACGGGTTCGCCGTCGAACGGTGGTGGACCGACGAACAGAACCGGTTCGGGGTGTCCCTGGCCCGGACCGTCAGCTGACGAAGTGGTCAAATAGGGCGGTGAACCCGCTTTCCGCACTCGCCCGCGCACTGGGCACCAGACCGTGGCTGATGCGACTCGCGACCGCGATCATCTGGGTGGACAAGCGGCTGTACCGGGTTTTCCGCGGCAAGGTCAGCCTCGTGGCCATCGCGGGGCTGCCGTCTCTGCGGCTCACCACGGTGGGCCGCAAGAGCGGGCAGCCCCGCAGCACCAACCTGCTGTACTTCCCGTACGAGAACGGCTTCGTCCTCGTCGGCTCCAACTGGGGGCGCACCCGCGATCCCGGCTGGACCTACAACCTGCGCGACTGTCCCGACGCCGTGGTGGAGGTGCGGGGCCGGGCCATCCCGGTCACCGCGGCACCGGCGAAGGGTGAGCAGTACGACGACCTGTGGCGCCGGCTGCTCCGGTTCTGGCCGGGCTATGCGATGGAGCGGGCCGAGGCCGGCCGCGAGCTGCCGATCTTCGTGCTTACCCGTCGCGGCTAACCCGTTCCGGCCTGTTCGGTGGGAATATCCGATTTGGACGGTATCGGCGGAAATCGTGCGTGAACTCTCCCTGAACCTTGCGCCGTAAGGGCTGAAAACGGAGAGAAGTTCACCTCTGCCGCTTACGCTCCGCTCGCAGTCGTCATCATTTCGAGCGATAGGGGCAGGGTGTCGCGGCGGGTTGTGGGCGTGGTGCTCGCACTGGTGGTGATCGTGGCCGGGGCGGGCGTCGTGATCTGGCGGAGCACGTCGGCGGAGGCCGGCGGTGATCCGGTCATCTCCGTTTCGCGGTCCGCGTGCGGACAGGGCTGGACCGACCCGAGGCCGGGACCGCAGAGCTTCCAGGTGCACAACACCGGTTCGGTCACCGCCGAGGTCGAGCTCATCGATCCCGGCACCGGCACGGTTTTCGGCGAGGTCGACGGCCTCGGCGCCGGAACGACCCGGTCGATGCGGGTGACGCTCGGCAACGGTGCCTACGCCTTCCGGTGTGTCCCCGAGGAAACCGACCCGATCGTCGGTCCGACCGCGACGGTCGGCGGTGGCCAGGAGCGCTCCGGCCCGGCCGTCGTTCCGGTGACCCGCAACGATCTGCTCGCCGCGCTGCGCACCTATAAGGACTACGCCGGCACCGGACTGTCCACATTGTCCGGACAGACCGGAGCGCTGTCGGCGGCCGTGCGTTCGGGCGACCGGGGCGCGAGCGAGGCGGCGTGGCTCACCGCGCACCTGGCCTACGAACGGCTCGGCGCCGCCTACGACGCGTTCGGCGACTCCAACGGCGCGATCAACGGCACGGCCGACGGGCTGCCCGCGGGCGTCACCGACGAGGGTTTCACCGGCTTCCACCGGCTGGAACAAGGCCTGTGGCACGGGCAGGACATGGCCGCGCTTGCCGCCGTCGCGGACCGGCTCGACGCGGACGTGCGCAAGCTGCGTGACTCCTTCGCCGACCTGCAGATCGATCCGAACGACCTGGGCCTGCGCGCACACGAGATCATGGAGAACACCCTGCAGTTCGAACTCACCGGCCGCACCGACTACGGCAGCGGCACCAACCTGGCCACCGCACTGGCCAATCTCGACGGCACCCGCGAGGTGCTGACCGTACTGCGGCCGCTGCTCGTCCCGCGCTTCCCGGATCTATCCGAAGTGGACAATTGGATCGGCAGGACGGACGCCGCGCTGCGGACGGCCCAGCGGCCCGACGGCACGTGGACGCCCGTGGCCCAGCTGGCGC
Source organism: Amycolatopsis acididurans (assembly GCF_012328925.1). GTDB lineage: Bacteria > Actinomycetota > Actinomycetes > Mycobacteriales > Pseudonocardiaceae > Amycolatopsis_E > Amycolatopsis_E acididurans. The sequence goes on along the minus strand of NZ_JAAXLS010000003.1, from coordinate 61,394 downwards.
GGGCGCAGCGGGAGCGGATCAACGGCGCGGTGGGCGAACTGACCGAACTGCTCGCGCCGGTCGCCGCGATCACCGAACCGAGGCGGGTCTCGTGACCGGGCACGTCGGCCGCCGGTCGTTCCTGCGCGGCGCAGTGCTCGGCGCCGGTGTGACGGCCGTGGGCGCGGGTGCCGCGGCCGCCGCGACCTCCGAGCACGGCAGCGCCGTGGCCGCCGAAGAGCTGCCGTTCCACGGCGCGCATCAGGCCGGTATCGCCCGGCGGTCCGCGCGACAGTCCATTGTGGCCGCGTTCGATGTGATCGCGGCCGACCGCGCCGAGCTGACCGACCTGTTCCGTACGATCACCGACCGGGCCCGGTTCCTCACCGCCGGCGGCACACCCACCTCCGTGGGCATCACCGCGCCGCCCGCCGATTCGGGTGTGCTCGGTCCGTCCGTTCCGGCCGGGAACCTCACCGTCACGCTCGGCGCCGGGGCCACACTGTTCGACGACCGCTACGGCCTCGCGGACCGGAAACCGTTGCGGCTGACCGAGATGCGGACGTTCCCCAACGACACACTCGACCCGGCGCAATGCCACGGGGACCTGAGCCTCACCCTTGCCGCCGACGACACCGACACCGTGCTGCACGCCCTGCGCGACATCTCGCGCGCCACGCGTGGAGCGATGCAGCCGCGGTGGAAGATCAACGGGTTCAGTTCGCCGCCGCGGCCCGAGGGCACGCCCCGCAACCTGATGGGCTTCAAGGACGGCATCGCCAACCCGTCGGCGGACGAGTTCGACCGGCTCGTCTGGGTCTCCGGCGGCGGCGAGCCGTCCTGGACCACCGGCGGCAGCTACCAGGTGATCCGGCTGATCCGGATGCTGGTCGAGTTCTGGGACCGGGTGTCACTGTCGGAACAGGAGAACATGTTCGGCAGGCGCCGGGACAGCGGCGCGCCGCTGGACGGAGCGCGGGAGACCGACGTGCCGCAGTACGCGCAGGACCCGGTCGGCACGGTCATCCCGCTCACCAGCCACATCCGGCTGGCCAACCCCCGCACCGCCGCCACGGATTCCAGCCGCATCCTGCGCCGCGCGTGCAACTACGACCGTGGCGTGGACAGCAACGGCAACCTCGACATGGGCCTGGTCTTCACCTGCTACCAGCAGGACATCGCGCGCCAGTTCGAGGCCGTGCAGACCCGGCTGAACGACGAACCGCTGACCGACTACATCTCGCCGTTCGGCGGCGGCTACTTCTTCGCACTGCCCGGAGTCACCGGGCCCGATGACCACTTCGGCCGGGCGATGCTCGCCTGAGCCGGAGGGAGCTCCCACCAACGCAGGAGGACACAGTGGACAGAGCTTTCGGCAAGCGCCGCAAGCGGATTCTGCTCGGCGCCGGTGCGCTGCTGACCGCGGCCGGCGTCGGCGTCGCGGTGAGCACCGCCGTCGGCGGCGCCGAAGCGCAGCCGGTGAACGCGGTACGTGCGGACGGGCTGCACACCGCGACGCCGGTCAAGCACGTGGTGGTGATCTTCGGGGAGAACATCTCCTTCGATCACTACTTCGGCACCTACCCCAACGCCGCCAACACCGACGGCACACCGTTCACCGCGGCCAAGGGCACCCCGCACGTGGACGGGCTGACGCCGGCGCTGCTGAAGAACAACCCCAACGCCTACAACCCGAAGCGGCTGTCCCCGAGCCAGGCGCTGACCTGCGACCAGAACCACAATTACGGCGCGGAGCAGAAGGCGTTCGACGGCGGCAAGATGGACAAGTTCGTCGAGAACACCGAGACGGACAAGTGCACCGGGCAGCCGATCCTCTTCGGTGAGCCGGGCTTGGTGATGGACTACTACGACGGCAACACCGTCACGGGCATGTGGAACTACGCCCAGCACTACGCGATGAGCGACAACTCGTTCAACACCGTGTTCGGGCCTTCCACGCCCGGCGCGATCAACCTGATTTCCGGCCAGACCCACGGTATGCGGGCCGTGGACCCGAAGACGCACGAGCCGGTCAACGACTCCTACGTGGTGGCCTCGCCGGACGCCAAGGGTGTCGGCACCGTGATCAACGACCCGGACCCGGCCTACGACGACTGCTCGGACAAGAACCACACCGCGACCGACAACCTCGGCGCGATGCAGGGCCACAACATCGGTGACCTGCTCAACGACAAGGGCGTCACCTGGGGCTGGTTCCAGGGCGGCTTCCGGCCGACCGGCACCGCGAACGGCTACGCCGTGTGCGGGCAGAAGCACACCAACGTCGGCGGCAACTCCGTGGTGGACTACAGCCCGCACCACGAGCCGTTCCAGTACTACAAGTCCACGGCGAACGAAAAGCACCTGCCGCCGAGTTCGGTCGCCGCGATCGGGCAGACCGACCAGGCCAACCACCAGTACGACATCAGCGACTTCGACTCCGCGCTCAACGCCGGGAACATGCCTGCGGTGAGCTTCCTCAAGGCGCCCGAGTACGCCGACGGGCACGCGGGCTACTCGGATCCGCTGGACGAGCAGCAGTTCGTGGTGAACGAGATCAACAAGATCCAGCACTCGAAGGACTGGGACTCCACCGCGGTCGTGCTCGCCTACGACGACTCGGACGGCTGGTACGACCACGTCGCCTCGAAGATCGTCAACGGTTCGCAGGACGCGTCGCAGGACACCGCGATGTGCAGCTCGGCCAAGACCACGCTGGGCGGCTACGCCGACCGCTGCGGCTACGGCCCCCGCCTGCCGCTGATGGTGATCTCGCCGTTCGCGAAGACGAACTTCGTCGACCACACCCGCACCGACCAGACCTCGATCCTGCAGTTCGTCGAGGACAACTGGGCCACGGGCCGCGTCGGCGACGCGTCGTTCGACGCTCGTGCCGGGGGACTGTCGAACATGCTCGACTTCCACGGCCGTCCGGCGCCCGCCGTGCAACTCGACCCGAAGACCGGCGCCGTCGTGCGCTGATTTCCGGTCACAGCCGAGGGGCGCCGCTCGACGGCGTCCCTCGGTTTTTTCGGCCAGTTCTGGTTCAGTGGATCTTGTGAACCGTGTTCTGGGGGCGATCCGGTACTGGTACACGGGGGTGCTGTTGCGGCTCGACACCGAGTTCCTGATGGTCCCGGCGGGCCTGATCGCCGTGTGCGGGGTGGAGATCATCGGCCTGCCCATCGTCTCGCCGACCGCCACGCTGGCCATGGTCGCCGCCGTGCTGCTGATCAGAAGGGTCCGGCGGCGCAGGCATCGCGTATAACGACCTATACGGCGCGGATCGGTAGCGCGGCCGACCGAAACCGCCGACTCGCTCGCGCGGAAGCCCAGACTCAGTCGCGCGGAACCCTGGACTCGGCCGCAGGGAAGGCCGGACTCGCGAACACCGAAGCCTGGACTCGGCCGCAGGGAAGGCCGGACTCGCGAACACCGAACCCTGGACTCGGCCGCACGGAACCCTCGACTCGGGCGCGCGGAAGGCTGGACTCGCGGAGAAAAAAGCGCCGCGAACCCGGCCGGGTTCGCGGCGCTTTCCGGGCCTGAGGATCAGGCGCGCGTCATCTTGCGCAGCACGTACTGCAGGATGCCGCCGTTGCGGTAGTAGTCCGCCTCACCGGGGGTGTCGATGCGCACGACCGCGTCGAACTCCACCTTCGAGCCGTCCGCCTTCGTGGCGGTGACGTGCACCGTCCGCGGGGTCTCGCCCTTGTTCAGCGTGGTGATGCCCGAGATGTCGAAGGTCTCGGTGCCGTCCAGCTTCAGCGACGACGCCGACTCGCCCTCCGGGAACTGCAGCGGGATGACGCCCATGCCGATCAGGTTCGACCGGTGGATCCGCTCGAACGACTCGGCGATCACCGCGCGCACGCCCAGCAGGCGCGTGCCCTTGGCCGCCCAGTCACGCGAGGAACCCGAGCCGTACTCCTTGCCGCCCAGCACGACCAGCGGGACGCCCGCGGCCGCGTAGTTCTGCGCCGCGTCGTAGATGAAGGCCTGCGGGCCGCCCTCGACGGTGAAGTCACGGGTGTAGCCGCCCTGCACGTCGTCCAGCAGCTGGTTGCGCAGCCGGATGTTGGCGAACGTGCCGCGGATCATCACCTCGTGGTTGCCGCGGCGGGAACCATAGGAGTTGAAGTCCTTGCGGTCCACACCGTGCTCGGACAGGTACTTGCCGGCCGGGGTGTCGGCCTTGATGGCACCGGCGGGGGAGATGTGGTCGGTGGTGACCGAGTCGCCCAGCTTCGCCAGCACCCGCGCGCCCGAGATGTCCTCGACCGCAGCGGGCTCGGCCTGCATGCCCTCGAAGTAGGGAGGCTTGCGGACGTAGGTGGACTCCGCGTCCCACGAGAAGGTCTTGCCCTCCGGCGTGGGCAGCGACTTCCAGCGCTCGCCACCATCGAACACGTCGGCGTAGTCCTTGGAGAACATCTCCTGCGTGATCGCCGAGTCGATGGTCTGCTGGATCTCCTGCGCCGGCGGCCAGATGTCCTTGAGGAACACGTCGTTGCCGTCGGTGTCCTGGCCCAGCGGCTGCTCGTTGAAGTCGAAGTCCATCGTGCCCGCGAGCGCGTACGCGATGACCAGCGGCGGTGAGGCCAGGTAGTTCATCTTCACGTCGGGGTTGATCCGGCCCTCGAAGTTCCGGTTGCCCGACAGCACCGACACGACGGTGAGGTCGTTCTCCTGCACCGCGGCCGAGATCTCCTCGGGCAGCGGGCCGGAGTTACCGATGCAGGTGGTGCAGCCGTAGCCGACCAGGTGGTAGCCCAGCTTCTCCAGGTACGGCCACAGGCCGGCCTTCTCGTAGTAGTCGGTGACGACCTGAGAGCCCGGCGCCATCGAGGTCTTGACCCACGGCTTGACCGACAGGCCCTTCTCGACGGCGTTACGCGCGAGCAGCGCGGCACCCAGCATCACCGACGGGTTCGAGGTGTTGGTGCACGAGGTGATCGAGGCGATCACCACGGCGCCGTGGTCGAGCACGAACTCGCCGCGCTCCTGCGAGCGCACGGTGACCGGCTTGGTCGGGCGGCCCGAGGCACCGTTCGCGGCCGAGGGCAGCGCGACCGCGTCCTCTTCGGCGAACGACAGGGCGGGCGCGTCGCTGGCCGGGAAGCTCTCCTCGACCTTCTCGTCGACCTTGGTGTGCGGCGCCGGGTACTGCTCCTCGACGTAGTCGTGCACCGACTTGCGGAACGAGGACTTCGCGTCGGAGAGCTCGATGCGGTCCTGCGGGCGCTTCGGGCCGGCGATCGACGGGACCACCGTCGACAGGTCCAGCTCCAGGTACTCGGAGTACACCGGCTCGTGCGCCGGGTCGTGCCACAGGCCCTGCTCCTTGGCGTACGCCTCGACCAGCGCGAGCTGCTCGGCCGAGCGGCCGGTCAGCTTCAGGTAGCGCAGGGTCTCCTCGTCGATCGGGAAGATCGCCGCGGTGGAGCCGAACTCGGGGCTCATGTTGCCGATCGTGGCGCGGTTGGCCAGCGGCACCGCGCCGACGCTCTCGCCGTAGAACTCGACGAACTTGCCGACGACGCCGTGGCGGCGCAGCATCTCGGTGATCGTCAGCACGACGTCGGTGGCGGTCACGCCGGCCGGGATCTCACCGGTGAGCTTGAAGCCGACGACGCGCGGGATGAGCATCGACACCGGCTGGCCGAGCATCGCGGCCTCGGCCTCGATGCCGCCGACGCCCCAGCCCAGCACGCCGAGGCCGTTGACCATCGTGGTGTGCGAGTCGGTGCCCACGACGGTGTCCGGGTAGGCCTGGCCGTTGCGGGACATGATCGTGCGGGCCAGGTACTCGATGTTGACCTGGTGCACGATGCCGGTGCCCGGGGGGACGACCTTGAACTCGTCGAAGGCGCCCTGGCCCCAGCGCAGGAACTGGTAGCGCTCGCGGTTGCGCTCGTATTCGATCTCGACGTTGCGCTCGAAGGCGTCCGCGCGGCCGAACACGTCGATGATCACCGAGTGGTCGATGACCAGCTCGGCGGGGGCGAGCGGGTTGACCTTGTCGGGGTCGCCGCCCAGGTCGGTGACGGCCTCGCGCATGGTCGCCAGGTCCACCACGCACGGCACGCCGGTGAAGTCCTGCATCACGACGCGGGCGGGGGTGAACTGGATCTCGATCGAGGGGTCGGCACCGGCGTCCCAGTTGCCGAGCGCGCGGATGTGCTCGGCGGTGATGTTCGCGCCGTCCTCGGTGCGCAGCAGGTTCTCGAGCAGGATCTTCAGGCTGTAGGGCAGGCGCGCGGACCCTTGCACCTTGTCGAGGCGGAACACCTCGTAGGAGGCGTCACCCACCTTGAGGGTGTCGCGGGCGCCGAAGCTGTCCTTGCTGGCAGATGCGGTCACGTCTAACTCCATGGATTCGGACTCGGCCCCGCGGTCGCGGGGTGGGTCCCGGGTGTCAGTTCGGTTCTACCGAAGCGAGTCTTGCGCACGCTCGCGGCGTCCGCAGACGCGGGGACGGCGCAGGCTCCCTACGCGCCAAACAGTACGCTTGTCCTTTTTTGAGTTCAAGCGTGACACGCCTCCGGCGGGCTGTGACCTCGGCCCCGTCGGCTCGGCGCGAAATCGGGCCACCAGGGTCCCCCGATCGGGGAAATGTTCCGCACGTGATGCAAGTGTCACGTGATGCTTCTGGTACATGTGTGACGGACGAGTGGCTTGTGTCCGAATCGGAGGGCTGGAGGGGTGTGCTCGTGAGACGGCGCGAAGGGATGGCCCGCTGGGTGGCGGTCACGGCGCTGGCCGTCGCCGCCTCGATCGCGACCACCGGCGTCGCCTCGGCCGTGCCACCGCCGCCGCCCAACCCCAGCGACGGCGAGATCAGCGCGGGCCAGGCCGACGCCAACGCCAAGGCGGGCGAGGTCGGCCAGCTCGCCAACCAGCTCGCCGCCGCCGAATCACGGTTGTCGCAGCTCCAGGCCAACGTCGAGCTGAAGATGGAGCAGGCGAACAAGGCGCTGGTCGACCAGCAGACCGCCGAGGACGCCGCCACCCAGGCCCAGGCCGACGCCGACGCGGCGCGGCGGGAGTCCGACGCGGCCCAGCAGCAGATCGACGGCGCGCGCAAACAGCTCGACGGCTTCATCGCCGGCAGCTACCAGCAGGGCAGCACGATGGGGTCGATCTCGGCCTATCTGGGCTCCACCAGCCCCAAGGATCTGCTGGCCCGCGCGCAGCTGCTGTCCTCGGTCAGCGGCAGTCAGCTCAACGGCCTCGAGCTGATGGAGCAGGCTCAGGCCGACAAGTCGAACAAGGACAGCGCCGCCCGCGCCGCACTGAAGGTGGCCCAGGAGAAGCAGGCCGCCGCGCAGGAGGCCAAGCGCTCCGCGGACACCGCGCAGACCGCCGCGGTCCAGGCGCAGCAGGGCCAGGCGGCGCAGAACGCGCAGCTGGAAGCCGACAAGAACAAGGTCGAACAGGCGCTTTACGAGGCGCAGCAACGCGTCGCCGGGCTTCAGGGCCAGCGCCAGCGCTACGACGACTGGCTCGCGCAGAAGCAGCGCGAGGAAGAGGAGCAGGCGCGGCAGGCGGCGCTGGCCGCGGCCAAGAACAACGGCGGCGGCAGCGGCAAGACCGGTGGCGGCGCCTCGGCGCCACCGGTCACCGGCTCCAGCAGCGCCATCGTCGAGCGGATCATCGCGCGGGCCATGGCGCAGCTGGGCCTGCCGTATGCCTGGGGCGGTGGCAACGCGAGCGGGCCGACGCGCGGCATCCGCGACGGCGGTGTGGCCGACTCCTACGGTGACTACCGCAAGATCGGTTTCGACTGCTCCGGCCTGATGATCTACGCCTTCGCCGGGGTGGCGTCGCTGCCGCACTACAGCGGCTACCAGTACACGGCGGGCCGCCAGGTGCCGTTGTCGCAGATGCGGCGGGGCGACATGCTGTTCTGGGGCGACGCCAGCGAAGGCATTCACCACGTCGCGCTCTACCTCGGCAACGGCATGATGATCGAGGCGCCGGAGTCCGGCTTGACCGTCCGCGTCGCCGCCGTCCGCTACGGCGGCATCATGCCGTACGCGGCGCGCCTGGTCGGCTGAGCAGCCCGTCGTGGACTGATTTCCGGCTCCCCGGACAGTTGCGACCGCGGTCGGATCGGTACGGCCGGCAGAGTAACCTGGGCAAATGGGAGGCATCGCCGGGATCGTGCTCGCCGGCGGTGCCGCGCGCCGTCTGTCCGGTGTGGACAAACCCATGCTGGAGGTCGGCGGGAAGCCGTTGCTGCGCACCGCGATCGACGCACTCGCCGCCGCGGATCCGGTGATCGTGGTCGGCCCGCGGCGACCCGGTCTGCCGCGGGTGGTGTGGACCCGCGAGGACCCGCCGGGCGGGGGACCGGTCGCGGCGCTCGCCGCGGGCCTGGCGCTGGCCGACGCACCCGAGGTGGCCGTGCTCGCCGGGGACCTCGTGCGCGTAAGTCCGTCCACTGTGGACAAGCTGCGTGCCGCGCTGGGCGGGCACGACGGTGCGGTGCTGGTCGACGGTGAGGGGCACCGGCAATGGCTGATCGGCGTGTGGCGCACGGAAAACCTGCGGGCCGCGCTGCCCGCGGCCGCCGGTGGCGCGTCGCTGCGCGGGATGCTCGCCGGACTGGACATCGTCGGCGTGCCGGCGACCGCGGGAGAAGGCGAAGACCTCGACACGCCGGCGGACCTGGCCCGCTACACCCACAGCTCACAGCCCTCACACCGACCGTGATGTTGACTACCGCTACGGTCGCAGGAGCGGACGCGAACGTAGGAGGAGGGCAACCGTGACCGAGCCCGGTTACGCCGAGGGCACCAACGGGCAGCAGGGGACCACCCCGGCGCGGGACAGCCAGCTGCTCGAACGCACCGTGTTCGAGGTCAAGCGGGTGATCGTCGGGCAGGACCGGCTGGTCGAGCGGCTGCTGGTGGGGCTGCTGGCCAAGGGGCACCTGCTGCTGGAAGGCGTGCCGGGCGTGGCCAAGACGCTCGCGGTGGAAACCTTCGCGCGGGTGGTCGGCGGCACGTTCTCCCGCGTCCAGTTCACTCCCGACCTGGTCCCGGCCGACATCCTCGGCACCCGGATCTACCGGCAGGGCAGCGAGCGCTTCGACGTCGAGCTCGGCCCGGTCGTGGCGAACTTCGTCCTCGCCGACGAGATCAACCGCGCGCCGGCGAAGGTGCAGTCGGCGATGCTCGAGGTGATGGCCGAACGGCACGTCTCCATCGGCGGCAAGACCTTCGCGATGCCCGACCCGTTCCTGGTGCTCGCCACGCAGAACCCCATCGAGAACGAGGGCGTCTACCCGCTGCCGGAGGCGCAGCGCGACCGGTTCCTGTTCAAGATCGTCGTGGACTACCCGACGGCCGAGGAGGAACGGGAGATCATCTACCGGATGGGCGTGACCCCGCCGGAGCCGCACGAGGTGCTCAGCCCCGCGGAGCTGGTGCGGCTGCAGGGCGTGGCGTCGAAGGTGTTCGTGCACCACGCTCTCGTCGACTACGTGGTGCGGCTGGTGCTCACCACCCGCACCCCGGCCGAGCACGGGCTCACCGACGTCGCGGGCTGGGTCTCCTACGGTGCCTCGCCGCGCGCGAGCCTCGGCATCATCGCGGCCTCGCGGGCGCTGGCGCTGGTGCGCGGGCGTGACTACGTGCTTCCGCAGGACGTCGTGGACGTGGTGCCGGACGTGCTGCGGCACCGCCTCGTGCTCTCCTACGACGCGCTCGCCGACGCCGTTCCGCTGGATCACATCATCAACCGGGTCCTGCAGACCGTGCCGCTGCCCCAGGTCTCCGCGCGGCCACAGGCCGGGCCGGGCCAGCCGGTCCAGATGGGCGCGCCGGGGCGGTAGTGGTCAGCGAGGGAAACAGGCCGTCGTGGGCGCCGCCGATCCTGCGGGGCGACCGGCTCGAAGCGGGGCTGCGCACGCTGGAGCTGGAGGTGCGGCGCCGGCTGGACGGGCTGCTGCAGGGAAATCATCTCGGCCTGGTGCCGGGCCCCGGTTCCGAACCGGGGGAGGCGCGGCCCTATCAGCCCGGTGACGACGTGCGCCGGATGGACTGGGCCGTCACGGCCCGCACCACCGTGCCGCACATTCGCGAGACCGTCGCCGACCGTGAGCTGGAGACGTGGGTGGCCGCGGACCTGTCCGCGAGCCTGGACTTCGGCACCGCGTTGTCGGAGAAGCGGGATCTGGCGTTGTGCGCGGTCGCCGCGATCGCCTATCTCACCGGCGGGGGCGGCAACCGGCTCGGCGCGGTGATGTCCAACGGCGCCGATTCGGTGCGGATCCCGGCGCGCGGCGGGCGCGCCCACGCCAGGGGACTGCTGCGCAAGATCGCCGAGCTGCCGCGCGCCGCCGAGGGCACGCGCGGCGATCTGGCGGCGCTGATCGAACAGCTGCGCAGGCCGCCGCGGCGGCGTGGGCTCGCCGTCGTCGTCTCCGATTTCCTCGGCGGCTTCGAATGGCAGCGCCCGTTGCGTGCGCTGTCCGCGCGGCACGAACTGATGGCGGTCGAGGTGATCGACCCGCGGGACGTGGACCTGCCGGAGGTCGGCACGATCGTGCTGGCCGATCCGGAGACGGGGCGGCAGCGTGAGGTGCACGCCTCGGCGTTGCTGCGGCGCGAGTTCGCGGCCGCGGCGCAGGCGCACCGCGACCAGGTGGCCCGCGCGCTGCGGCAGGCCGGCGCGGCGCATCTGGTGCTGCGCACCGACTCTGACTGGATCGCCGACACGGTGCGGTTCGTCGTGGCCAGGAAACGCCGGTGGTCCGGGGGTGCGGCATGAGCCTGACCGGATTCACCACGCCGTGGTGGTTCCTGCTGCTGATCGTCGTCGCCGCCGTGGTGATCGGCTACCTGCTCGCGCAGCGGGCGCGGCGCAAGCGCACGATGCGGTTTTCGAACCTGGCGCTGCTGGAGAAGGTGGCGCCGAAAACGCAGGGCTGGCCACGGCACATCCCGGCCGCGCTGCTGATCGTGTCGCTGCTGCTGCTGACCGTCGGGCTCGCGGGCCCGACCGCCGAGCAGAAGGTGCCGCGCAACCGCGCGACCGTGATGCTGGTGATCGACGTGTCGCTGTCGATGGAGGCCACCGACGTCAAGCCGACCCGCATCAAGGCGGCGCAGGACGCGGCCACCCAGTTCGCGCAGGGGCTCACGCCCGGCATCAACCTCGGCCTGGTGTCCTTCGCGGGCACCGCGACCGTGCTCGTCGCGCCGACGACCGAACGGCAGAGCGTGGTCACCGCGATCGACAACCTCAAGCTGGCCCAGTCGACCGCCACCGGTGAGGGCATCTACGCGGCTTTGCAGGCGGTGCAAGGGTTTTCCGCGGTCGTCGGCGGCGCGGAGGGCCCGCCGCCCGCGCGCATCGTGCTGATGAGCGACGGCAAGCAGACCGTGCCCGAGGACCTCTACGCCCCGCGCGGCGCGTTCACCGCGGCGCAGGAGGCCAAGAAGGAACAGGTGCCGATCTCGACGATCTCCTTCGGCACCGACCACGGCACGGTCGAGATCGACGGGCGCGAGGTGCCGGTCGACGTGGACGACGGTTCGCTCCAGGAGGTCGCGCGCCTGTCCGGCGGCGAGTTCTACCAGGCGGGATCGGCCGAGCAGCTCAAGGCGGTCTACGCCGACCTCGGTGAGCAGATCGGGTACGAGATCAAGGACGCCGATGCCAGCCGCCCGTGGATCGTGCTCGGCACCCTGGCACTCATCGTCTGCGCCGGCAGTTCGCTGTTCATCGGCCAGCGCCTGCCGACCTAACCGCCGAACGTGAAGTCGTGCTGACGCCAGGCCTCGTAGAGCACGATGGAGGCGGTGTTGGCGAGGTTCAGTGAGCGGGAACCTGGGCGCATCGGCAGCTTCAGGCGGTCGGTGACCTGCGGGGCGTGCTGCACCTCGGGTGGGAGGCCGACCGACTCCGGGCCGAACAGCAGCACGTCGCCGGGCTGGTAGGCGATGTCGGTGTACCAGCGGGTCGCGCTCGCGCTGAAGGCGTAGACGTTCGCCGGCAGCAGTGCCTCCCACGCCGCGTCCAGATCCGGGTGCACCCGCACGTGCGCCAGGTCGTGGTAGTCCAGGCCCGCGCGTTTGACGTGCTTGTCCTCGAACGCGAAACCCAGCGGCTCGACCAGGTGCAGCTCCGCGCCGGTGTTGGCCGCCAGCCGGATCGCGTTACCGGTGTTGGGCGGAATTTCCGGGTGGAAGAAGAGCATCCGAAACATCCCGAAGATCGTTTTCCTTTCACCCGGAATTCGGCCGGAAGCGGCAAACCGGTCATTCCGCCGACTGACGATCAGCCGGTCCCCGCTCATCCCACCACAGGAGGACCTCCCCATGGTCGCGCCCCCGAACAGTGTCTCCCGCCGCCGTTTCCTCGGTTTCAGCTCCGCCGGTGCCGCCGCCGTGTTGCTGGGAACCGGGGCCTGGGACGCCGCGAGCGCCTACGCCGCCCCCGTCAAGGGCGGGAACCCCTTCACCCTCGGCGTCGCCTCCGGCGACCCGGCGCACGACGGCGTGGTGCTGTGGACGCGGCTCGCGCCGGACCCCTTCGCCGCGGACGGCGCCGGCGGAATGCCCGCGCGACCGGTGCGCGTCGAGTACGAGGTGGCCGCCGACGAGCGGTTCGGTGCGGTCGTCAGACGCGGCTCGGCGATCGCGACGCCGGAACTGGGCCACTCGGTGCACCCGGAGATCCAGGGCCTGGCACCGGACCGCGAGTACTTCTACCGTTTCCGCACCGGCGGCGAGATCTCGATGACGGGCCGCACCCGCACCGCGCCCGTGCCGTGGTCGAACCCGCGCGAGCTGAACTTCGCGTTCGCCTCCTGCCAGGCCTGGCAGGACGGCTACTACACCGCGTACGAGCACATGGCCGAGGAGGACCTCGACCTGGTCGTGCACCTCGGCGACTACCTCTACGAATCGGGCGTCGGCACGAACAAGCGCGGCGTCACCGTGGACCCGGAGTTCACCACCGAGACCTTCGATTTGGCCCGGTACCGCCTGCAGTACGCGCTGTACAAGGCCGAAGCCCCGCTGCAGGCCGCGCACGCCCGCTTCCCGTGGATCCACACGATCGACGACCACGAGGTGGAGAACAACTGGGCCGGCGACATCTCGCAGGCGGACAACGAACCCGACCAGGACCCGGCCGTGTTCCGGCAACGGCGCGCGCAGGCGTTCCAGGCCAACTACGAGCACCTGCCCTATCGGCACACGCAGCTGCCCTCCGGCCCGGACGTGCGCCTGTTCCGGCGGCTGCCCTACGGCACCCTGGCCGACTTCACGATCCTCGACACCCGCCAGTACCGCGACGACCAGCCCTGCGGTGACGGCGGTTCCGCGACGTGCACCGACCGGCTGGAGCCCGGCCGCACGATCCTGGGCAGCGCCCAGAAGAAGTGGCTGGTCGACGGGTTCGCCCAGTCCCGGGCACGGTGGCAGATCCTGGGCAACCAGGCGCCGATGGGGCAGACCGACCGGGATCCGGGCCCGGCCGTGGACGTGTTCCTCGACCCGTGGGACGGCTACGTCGCCGAGCGCAACGCGGTGCTGGCCGCGGCGCAGGACCGCGGGGTGCGCAACCTCGTCGTGATCACCGGCGACCGGCATCAGAACTACGCGTGGGACCTCAAACGCGACTACGCCGACCCGGACTCGCCCACGGTCGGCAGCGAGTTCGTCGGCACGTCGATCACCAGTGGCGCCGACGGCGCCGACATGACCGACGAGGGAGCGCGATTCCTCGCGGCCAATCCGCACATGAAGTTCTTCAACTCGCAGCGCGGCTACGTGCGGGTCAACGTCGACCGCGAACGGTGGCGCGGCGATTTCCGTGTGGTGCCGTATGTGACGAAGCCTGGCGCGCCGGTCAGCACCCGGGCCTCGTTCGTCGTGGAGGACCGGCAACCGGGCGTGCGGGAACGCTAAAGGCGGGCGGCCAGCTTCTCCCGGACGTCGTCCGGGGGAGCGGTCTTGGCCAGCGTTTCCCGGTCGACGAAGACGTAGCGGTTGGTGCCGGCGACGACGGTTTCGGCGCCGCGCGTGATGGTGAACGCCAGGATGAGCGACGTGGTGCCGAGGTGCTCGATCGACACCCCGACGACGAGTTCGTCCTCGAAGCGGCTCGCGGCGAGGTAGCGCACGTTCGACTCGGCGACCACCGTGTCGACGCCGCGGGCGAGAAGATTGTCGTAGGAGCCGAAGATCTCGGTGAAGAAATCGAACGACGCCATGTCGAAGTAGGCGAGGTAGTGCGCGTTGAACACGATGCCCTGCGGATCGCATTCGTGGAAGCGGACGCGAAGCGGCATCCGGACGATCGGGTCACCCATACCCGCACCTTAGGGCTACTGCGGGGTAGTGGGGTTGGGTGCGGCCGGTGCCCCGGCAAACGGATAACCTCAGCGCGAAACGAATGCGAAAGACGACGCGCGAGGAGTGCTACGTGGGACGGTCCGTTCTGGTCACCGGGGGCAACCGCGGCATAGGTCTGGCGATCGCCCGTGACCTGGCCGAGCAGGGACACAGCGTGGCCGTGACGCACCGCGGGTCCGGCGCGCCGGAGGGGTTGTTCGGCGTGCGGGCCGACGTCACCGACTCCGAGCAGATCGACGCGGCGTTCAAGCAGGTCGAGGAGCACCAGGGTCCGGTCGAGGTGCTGGTGTCCAACGCCGGCATGAACGACGACACGCTGCTCATGCGGATGAGCGAGGAGCAGTTCACCAAGGTCGTCGACGCGAACCTCACCGGCGCCTACCGTGTCGCCAAGCGGGCCTCCCGCGGGATGCTGCGCGCCAAGTTCGGGCGGTTCATCTTCATCTCGTCGGTGGTGGGCCTCTCGGGCGGGGCGGGGCAGGTCAACTACGCGGCCAGCAAGGCCGGGCTCGTCGGCCTGGCCCGGTCGCTGACGCGGGAACTGGGCTCGCGCAACATCACCGCGAACGTGGTCGCGCCCGGCTTCATCGTCACCGACATGACCGATGCGCTCACCGACGACCAGCGCGCCGCGGCGCTGGCGCAGATTCCCGCGGGCCGTTACGGCGAGGCGCCCGAGATCGCCGCGGCCGTGCGTTTCCTGGCGTCCGACGAGGCGGGCTACGTCAATGGTGCCGTGCTGCCGGTCGACGGTGGTCTCGGCATGGGCCACTAGTTTCCGACACACCCACCCCAGAAAGGACAAGGCTTTTGCCCGGACTGCTCGAAGGTAAGCGGCTGCTGATCACCGGCGTCATCACCGACGCCTCGATGGCCTTCCACGCCGCGAAGGTGGCGCAGGAGCAGGGCGCGAAGGTGGTGCTGACCGGCTTCGGCCGGATGTCACTGGTCGAGCGCATCGCCAAGCGGCTGCCCGAGCCCGCCCCGGTCATCGAACTGGACGTGCAGAACCAGGAGCACCTGGACACCCTCGCCGACCGCGTGCGTGAGCACGTCGACGGCCTGGACGGGGTGCTGCACGCGATCGCGTTCGCGCCGCAGACCTGCCTCGGCGCGCCGTTCCTGGACGCCCCGAAGGACGACGTGTCCGTCGCGGTCCAGGTCTCGGCATACTCGTTCAAATCGCTGGCGGTGGCCTGCCTGCCGCTGCTCTCCCGCGGCTCCTCGGTCGTGGGCCTGGACTTCGACGCGCGCGTCGCGTGGCCCGCCTACAACTGGATGGGTGTCGCGAAAGCCGCGCTGGAGTCGGTGAACCGCTACCTGGCGCGCGATCTCGGCCCGCACGGTATCCGGGTGAACCTGGTGGCGGCCGGGCCGGTGAAGACGATGGCGGCCAAGTCGATCCCGGGCTTCGGTGAGCTGGAAGGCGGCTGGGGCGACCGCGCACCGCTGGGCTGGGACGCCGAGGACGCCACGCCGGTCGCGAAGAGCATCTGCGCGGTGCTCTCGGACTGGCTGCCCGCCACGACGGGCTCCATGATCTGGGTCGACGGCGGGGTGCACGCGCTGGGCTTGTGAGTGCGGTAGCGCAAGCCGGGCGGACGCCTGTGGTCCGCCCGGCTTGTCTTTCGCGGAACCGGCCCGGCCGCGCGCAGGCGCGGCCCTGACGGCAAGATGGGCACCGTGAGTTACGACGCGCTGCTGTGGTTGTCCTTCGGCGGTCCCGAAGGACCGGACGAGGTCATGCCGTTCCTGGAGAACGTGACACGGGGGCGCGGCGTGCCACCCGAGCGGCTGGCCGAGGTCGCCGGGCACTACCAGCATTTCGGTGGCGTGTCGCCGATCAACCGGCTCAACCGCGAGGCCATCGCCGCGGTCGAGAAGGAACTGGCGGCGCAGGGCCTGGATCTGCCGGTGTACTTCGGCAACCGCAACTGGCAGCCGATGGCCGAGGACACGCTCGCGCGGATGGCCGCCGACGGCGTGCGGCGCGCGCTGGTGTTCCCGACCAGCGCCTACGGCGGCTACTCGGCGTGCCGCCAGTACGACGAGGACATCGAGCGGGCCCGCGCCGCGGTGGGGGACGACGCGCCGGAACTGGTGAAGCTGCGCCAGTTCTTCGACCACCCGCTCTTCGTCGGCGCCTTCGCCGACGCGCTGCGCGCCGCGCACGCGGGCCTGGAGAACGCGCGCACCGTGTTCACCGCGCACTCGATCCCGGAAAGCGCCGACAAGGCCGCCGGGCCGCCGGAGGAAGGCGGGCGGCGCTACTCCCGGCAGATCGGTGAAGCGGCACGGCTGGTCGCGGCGGAAGCCGGCGTCGGCGAGTACGACGTGGTGTGGCAGTCGCGCTCCGGCCCGCCGCGGATCCCGTGGCTGGAGCCGGACATCGTCGACCACATCGAGGCGCTGCACGCCGACGGGGTGAAGGCGGTCGTGGTGTGCCCGGTGGGTTTCGTGTCCGACCACCTCGAGGTCGTCTGGGACCTGGACAACGAGGCCGCCGAGCGGGCCGGGGAGCTGGGCATGGGTTTCGCGCGGGCGGCCACGCCCAACGGGGATCCGCGCTTCGCGGAACTGGTGGTCGAGCTGATCCGCGAGCACATCGCCGGTGCGCCCGCGCGGAAGCTGTCGGCGTTCCCGGCCGCGGGCTGCACCGTCAACGGCGCGCCCTGCGCCGTCGGCTGCTGTGAGCCCGCCAAACGGCCTGCTACTGGGGCCGGTCGGCCTGCTCGGTGAGCAGCCGCACCGCCTCGTTGACCGCGGCGTAGCGGGCGATCCGCACGGCGTTGCCCAGCGGGCGCAGCGCGTCGGCACGCAGCACCGCCGCGGACGAGGACAGCGCGCCGCCGGGCTCGTCGGAGTGCGCCAGTGCCAGGATCGCGCCGATCTCCTCGGCGCGCTGGAGCACGCGCAGCGACCGGCCCGGCGTGCCCGAGGGCCACTGCAGGTTCGGGCGCGCCCGCAGCCACGCGGACAGCTCGGCCCGCACGCCCGGCCGGTCCTTGGCGACGTCGAGCGCCTGCAGCGCACCGGCGGAGTCGCGAATCGCGTCGGTGAGGCCGTGTTCTGCGTCGGCGATGCCGACGTGCTCCTGTGCGGCCGCGACGTCCACTTTGTACACCGACCAGCGCACCAGGCCCTCGGCGATCGGGTCCGGCACGAGGCCGAAACCGAGGGCGGGCAGCAGCATCGCCTCGCCGGCCTTGAGCGCGGCCTCGGCGAACTGACCGCCGCCACCCAGGCCGCGCACGTCGCCAGGAACCGGCAGCACGAGCCGGGCGCCGCCCGCGTCCTTGGCGCGCAGCGCGGCCAGCAGCCGCACCGGCGAGGCGGGGAAGTCACCGGCGAGGGGAAGATCCAGACCCACGGCGGACTCGGCGTCGGCGGCCACCACCTCATGGGCCTCGCCCCAGGCGAGCAGGGCGTCGAGCACATCGTCCGAAGCCGCGGAACCGGCCAGCCAGGCCGAAGTCCACACGGTCAGGGTCGCACTGGGACAGCACACGGCGATCCAGAATACCGGCAGCCGTGAACGGTGTCCGGCGGCGTGGCTGGAGCTGCTCCACGTGGACGCCATGGTCGATCCGGGGTTAGCGTCGGAGAGGTGAACCCACCCGAGAACCTGCCCCGCACCGCGGGGGAGCTGCGCGCGGCAGGGTACCGGCCGCGCGGTATCAAGACCGAGATCCACGACAACCTGCTCGCCGCGCTTCGCGAGGGCCGGAACCCGTGGCCCGGCATCGTCGGGTTCTCGCGGACCGTGCTGCCCCAGTTCGAACGGGCCCTGCTGGCGGGCCACGACGTGGTGCTGCTCGGCGAACGTGGCCAGGGCAAGACCCGCCTGCTGCGCACGATCGCCGGGCTGCTCGACGAGTGGACGCCGGTCATCGAGGGCGCCGAGCTGGCCGAGCACCCGCTGGACCCGATCACCCCGGCCTCGATCCGCCGGGCCGCCGAACTGGGCGACGAGCTGCCCGTGACGTGGCTGCACCGCGACGAGCGCTACACCGAGAAGCTGGCCACCCCGGACACCAGCGTCGGTGACCTGATCGGCGACGTCGACCCGGTCAAGGTCGCGGAGGGGCGCAGCCTCGGCGACCCCGAAACCATCCACTTCGGACTGGTGCCCCGGGCTCACCGGGGCATCGTCGCGATCAACGAGCTGCCCGACCTGGCCGAACGCATTCAGGTCGCGCTGCTGAACGTGATGGAGGAGCGCGACATCCAGGTGCGCGGCTACACGCTGCGGCTGCCGCTGGACGTGCTCATGGTGGCCACCGCCAACCCCGAGGACTACACCAACCGCGGCCGCATCATCACCCCGCTCAAGGACCGCTTCGGCGCCGAGATCCGCACCCACTACCCGCTGGACGTGGCCGCCGAGGTCGACGTCGTGCGCCAGGAGGCGAACCT
The DNA here is from genome assembly GCF_012328925.1 of Amycolatopsis acididurans. Lineage (GTDB taxonomy): Bacteria > Actinomycetota > Actinomycetes > Mycobacteriales > Pseudonocardiaceae > Amycolatopsis_E > Amycolatopsis_E acididurans. The sequence goes on along the minus strand of NZ_JAAXLS010000003.1, from coordinate 42,624 downwards.
GGTCGCGGAGGTCGGTGAGCCGCTGCTGGAGGTGCTGGCCCGGTTCGTGCGCAACCTGCGCGAGTCCACCGTGATCGACCAGCGTTCCGGCGTTTCGGCCCGGTTCGCGGTCGCCGCCGCCGAGACCGTCGCCGCGGCGGCGCTGCGGCGTTCGGCGCTGACCGGGGAACAGCCCGCCGTGGCGCGCCCGGTCGATCTCGACGCGGTACCGGCCGTCCTGCGCGGCAAGGTCGAGTTCGAGCCCGGTGAGGAGGGCCGCGAGAACGAGCACCTCGTGCACCTGCTGCGGCGCGCGGTCGCCGAGACCGCACGGGACCGCTTCGGCGGGCTGAACCTGCGGCCGCTGGTCGAGGCCGTCGCCGACGGGCATCTCGTCGCGACCGGCGAGAAGGTGCCCGGCGCGGACCTGCTGGCGGCGCTGCCCGAACTGCCGGTGCTGCACGAGGTCGCCGCGCGGGCCGGCGTGTCCGCGGACGATCCGCCGGGCCGGATCGCCGCCGCGGTCGAACTGGCACTGGAGTCGCTCTACCTGGCGCGCCAGCTCGCGAAGGACTCCGACGACGCGACCACGGTGTACGGGCCGTGAGCGTGCCCGAGGGCTACTCGTACGGGCCCTACCACGAGGGGCCGGACCCGCTCGCCCCGCCGATCGACCTGCGGGACGCGCTGGACGAGATCGGGCAGGACGTCATGGGTGGGTCCTCGCCCCGCTCGGCGCTGGAGGAGATGCTGCGGCGCGGCACCCGGAACACGGCGGGACTGGACGAGCTGACCCGCCGCGTGTGGCAGCGCCGCTCGGAGATCCAGCGCCGCAACAACCTCGACGGCACGCTGCAAGAGGTGCAGCGGCTGCTGAACGAGGCGCTGGACGCCGAGCGGCGCGCGCTGTTCCCGGACCCCTCCGACGACGCGCGGCTGGCCGAGGCCGAGCTGGACGCCCTGCCGCCGGGCACCGCCGCTGCGGTGCGCGAGCTGACCGACTACCAGTGGCGCTCCGAGCAAGGGCGGCAGAACTACGAGCAGATCCGCGATCTGCTCGGCCGCGAGATGCTCGAATCGCGGTTCGAAGGCATGAAGCAGGCCCTGCAGGGCACCACGCTCGAGGACGTCGAGCGGGTCAACCAGATGCTCTCCGACCTCAACGCGCTGCTCGACGCGCACGCGCGTGGCCTGGACGACGTCGACGAGCGGTTCGCCGAGTTCATGCGGCGGCACGGGGAGTTCTTCCTGGAGAACCCGCAGAACGTGGACGAGCTGATCGACGCGCTGGCCGCCCGTGCCGCCGCGGCGCAGCGCATGATGAACTCGATGAGCGAGGAACAGCGCAACGAGCTGATGAGCCTCGCGCAGCAGGCGTTCGGCGATCCCCGCCTCGCCCAGCAACTGTCCAATTTGGATGCTCAGTTGCGGTCGCTGCGGCCGGGGGAGGACTGGACGTCCTCGGCGCGGTTCCGCGGCCAGGACCCGCTCGGGCTCGGCGAGGGTGCGCAGGCGATGCAGGATCTGGCCGAACTCGACGCGCTCGCCGAGCAGCTGGCGCAGTCCTATCCGGGCGCGCGCCTGGAGGACATCGACGTCGAGGCACTGGAACGGCAGCTCGGCAAGGATTCCGGCGTGGATGCCCGGCGGCTGGCCGAACTGGAGCGGGAACTGCGCCGGCAGGGTCTGTTCGAACGCGCGCCGGACGGGTCACTCCGGTTGTCTCCCAAGGCATTGCGGCGGCTCGGGCAGACCGCGCTCGCCGACGTGGTGCACGCGCTGCGCGGCAAGACCGGGCAGCGGGAGCAGGAGTCGGCCGGAGCGGCGGGCGAGCCGACCGGTGCCAGCAGGCCGTGGCGGTTCGGTGACATGCAGCCGTGGGACACCTCGCGCACGGTCCGCAACGCGGTGCTGCGCACGGCTTCCGTCGGCGGTGGCCGGGTCGCGCTCGACGTGTCCGATGTGGAGGTCGTGGAGACCGAGCACCGTTCCCGCGCCGCGGTCGCGCTGCTGGTGGACACGTCGTGGTCGATGGTGGCCGAAGGCCGCTGGCTGCCGATGAAGCGCACCGCGCTCGCGTTGCACCAGCTGATCACCACGCGGTTCCGCAACGACGCGCTGCAGCTGATCACGTTCGGCCGCTACGCGCAGACCGTCGAGCTGGAGGAGCTGGTCGGCCTGGACGGCGTGTGGGAGCAGGGCACCAACGCCCACCACGCGCTGCTGCTGGCGGGCAGGCACCTGCGCAGGCATCCCGACGCGCAGCCGGTCGTGCTGATGGTCACAGACGGGGAGCCGACGGCGCATCTGGAAGCCGACGGGGAGGCCTGGTTCGACTACCCGCCCGCGCCGGAGACGCTGTACAAGACGGTGTCCGAAGTGGACAGGCTGGCCAAGCTGGGCGCGTCGGTCACGGTGTTCCGGCTGGGCGACGATCCACGGCTGGAGGCGTTCGTGGACCTGCTCGCCCGTCGGTCGGGCGGCCGGGTGGTGGCCCCGGATCTGGACGGTCTCGGTGCCGCGGTGGTGGGTGATTACCTGCGCACGCGCCGCCGTTGACCGGGTTTACCCGGTCAACGGTGCGTGCCGTGCGCGAGCAGGCCGATCACGAGCAGTGCGAGCACGAGAGCGGCCGTCCCCACACCGATCCAGCCGAGCACGATCCCGGCGATGGCCATGCCGCCGCCGCTTTCGTTGCGCTCCTTGATCTGCTTCCGGGCGACGTAGCCGAAGATCAGGGCGAGGATGCTGCCGAGCCAGTAGATCCACAGGATGCCCAGCACCAGGGACGCGATGGCGAAGCCGTTGGTGGCCCGGGGCATGTAGTACGGCGGGTAGCCCGGCGGAGGCGGGTACATCTGCGGTTGCGGCGGCATCTGGCCGTAGCCGTAGGGCTGGGCCGGGGGAGCGGGGTAGCTGCCCTGCTGCGGCGGCTCCGGTGGCGCGAACGGGTCGCCGGAGCCCGGCGGCACCGGATCGTGCGGCGTCGGCTGCGGATCGGACGGCGTGGACATGGGCCTCCCCGGTAGTGCTTGCGAGCACAGGATGCCAGATGCGGTGGCGAGTCCTTGCGGTGCTGGCACGGCACGATCGGGTTGTACCGTCGAGGCCTGAGCACGACCGCATCCGGCCTCGCCGGCGCAGTCACGTTCCGGTGGCCGGGCATGGTGCCGGCGATCTCGTTCCTCGAGGCCCCGCTGGGTGTGACCGCGCTGTTCCGAGGGCGCGCACGTTCAACTTTTGATCACCCGACCGGTCGGTTCTCGCGCCGCCGGCAGGCCGGACGAGCGCAGTTGATCTAGCGTCTGCGTCCGTGCTGACCCGCATTCTCAAGCGCGCCGCTGCCGCCGCGGCGCTGGCCTGTGCCGCGACACTGCTGCCCGCGACGACGGCACACGCCGACCCGGCGCCACTGGCAGGCTTCGACATCAGTTCCTGGCAGGGCATGCCGGACTTCGCCGCGGCGAAGGCGGCCGGTGCGACGTTTGCGTTCGTCAAGGACACCGCGGGCGTGGGCTATCAGAACCCCAACTTCCTCGCGCAGTTCCGCGGCGCCAAGGCCGCGGGCCTGCTGCGCGGTGCCTACCACTACGCGCGGCCGGACAAGTCGACCGGCGCGCAGCAGGCCGCGTACTTCCACGACCACGACGGCAAGTGGTTCTCCGACGGTATGACGCTGCCGCCGACCCTGGACATGGAGGACACCGACAACGTCCCGCCCTGTTACGGCCTCGCGCCCGCGGACATGGTGGCCTGGATCAAGGACTTCAGCGCCGAGATGGCCCGGCGCAGCGGGCACACGCCGATCATCTACACCTCGACGAGGTGGTGGCGGGCGTGTACCGGCGACAGCCCCGCGTTCTCCCGTGACCACGTGCTGTGGCTCGCGCGCTACAACACGACCATGGGGGAGCTTCCCGGTGGCTGGCCCGCGGGATTCTGGCAGTCGGGCGTCACCGGTCCGCTGCCGGGCAACCAGGACTCCTTCTTCGGCGGAATCGCCCGGTTGCGCGCGCTGACCGCGGGCTGACCTGGATCGTCCCACCGGTCGGACGAGGTGGTGGAACCGGCACTTAGGGTGGAGGGTATGCAGACTTGGTCATCGGTCACCCTGCCCCGCGTGCCGGGAACGCCGCGCCCCCTGCGGCTGTACGACACGGCCGCCGGGCAGATCCGCCCCACCGCGCCCGGCGAGACGGCACGCATGTACGTCTGCGGCATCACGCCCTACGACGCGACGCACCTCGGGCACGCCGCGACCTACCTCGCGTTCGACCTGGTGAACCGGGTGTGGCGGGACAACGGGCGCGACGTGCACTACGTGCAGAACGTGACCGATATCGATGAGCCGCTGCTGGAGCGCGCCGAGCGCGACCAGGACGACTGGATCGTGCTCGGGCTGCGCGAGACGGCGTTGTTCCGTGAGGACATGGAGGCGCTGCGGGTGCTGCCCCCGCGCCAGTTCGTCGGCGCGGTGGAAAGCATCCCGGAGATCATCGAGGTGATCGGGAAGCTGCTGGCCGACGGCTCGGCCTACCGCGCCGAGGACGCCGAGTACCCCGACGTCTACTTCGATCACAACGCCACCGGCCGCTTCGGCTACGAGTCCCGCTACGACGCCCGGACGATGGCCAAGTTCTTCGCCGAGCGCGGCGGCGATCCGGACCGTCCCGGCAAGCGCGATCCGCTCGACGCGCTGCTGTGGCGCTGCGCGCGGCCCGGCGAGCCGTCATGGGAGTCCGAACTCGGGGCGGGCCGCCCCGGCTGGCACATCGAGTGCAGTGCGATCGCGGTCAACCGGCTCGGGATGGGCTTCGACGTGCAGGGCGGCGGGTCGGACCTGATCTTCCCGCACCACGAGTACAGCGCCGCGCACGCCGAGGCGCTCCTGGGTGAGCACCCGTTCGCCCGGCACTACGTGCATGCCGGGATGATCGGCCTTGACGGCGAGAAGATGTCGAAGTCGCGGGGAAACCTGGTGTTCGTCTCACGTCTGCGGGCCGACGGCGTGGACGCCGGCGCGATCCGGCTCGCGTTGTTCGCCGGGCACTACCGCGAGGACCGCACGTGGACCGCGGACCTGCTCGCCGACGCCGAGGCGCGGCTGGAGCGCTGGCGCTCGGCCGTCACGCTCGACGCCGCCCCGCCGGCGGCCGAGGTGATCGCGCGGCTGCGCGACCACCTGGCCGACGATCTGAACACGCCGAAGGCACTGGCCGCCGTCGACGGGTGGGTGGCCGAGGCCCTGCGTGGCGCCGGCACGGACTCCGCCGCCCCGGCGGAGGCGCGGACCGCGGTGGACGCCCTGCTCGGCATCGAGCTGTAGCGCGACGTCGCGAGCGCGAGTGTGCGCTGTCCGCAGCGGCCTTGACGTGCAGGCCGGGCCGCACCTGGCGTCGGGCTACGGTTGAGGCGTGCCGACCCTCTACGCGACGAGCGACCTGCACGTGACACACAAGGGCAACGGCCCGCTGCTGGACGAGGTGGTGCCCCGCTCACCCGACGACTGGCTGCTCGTGGCCGGAGACGTGGCCGAGCGCGTCGGGGCGATCGCCGACTCCCTGGCCACGCTGCGGGAGCGGTTCGCGAAGGTGGTGTGGGTGCCGGGCAACCACGAACTGTGGACCACCACCCGCGACGAGGTACAGCTGCGCGGCGAGGCCCGCTACCGGCATCTGGTCGACCGGTGCCGCGAACTGGACGTGCTCACCCCCGAGGACGAGTATCCGGTGTGGGAGCACGGGCCGAAACCGCTCACGATCGCGCCGATGTTCCTGCTCTACGACTACAGCTGGCGCACCCCGCAGGCCGAGGACGTCTCCCTGGAAGAGGCGCTCGACCAGGCCCGCGAGGCCGCCGTCGTGTGCACCGACGAGTTCTACCTGCACCCCGACCCGCACCCGAGCAGGCAGGACTGGTGCGCGCAGCGGCTCAAGCTGACCGAGGAGCGGCTCGCCGCGATCCCCGAGGACCACGGCACCGTCCTCATGTCGCACTGGCCGCTGCACCGGCATCCGACCGCGCCGCTGCACTGGCCGGAGTTCGCGATGTGGTGCGGCACCGAGCGCACCGCCGACTGGCATCTGCGCTACCGGGCCGAGGTCGCGGTGTTCGGGCACCTGCACATCCCGCGCACCACCTACGCCGACGGCGTCCGCTTCGAGGAGGTCTCGCTGGGCTACCCGCGCGAATGGCGCAAGCGTGCCCGCGGCCCGGTGCCGCTACGCGAGATCCTGTGAGCGGGGCCGCAGCACGGCGACCGGCGCGGTCAGCACCAGCACCGCCGCCGGGACGAGAAAGCCCAACGCGGGGTCGTGCCGGTAGAGCGAGGTGAACGCGGCGGGCGAGGCCGACATCCCGAGGAACCGCAGCGCGGTGACCACCGAGATCGCGCCACCGCGCCCGCCGGAGCCGCGCAGCACCAGCGAGTTGGTGCCCACCAGCACCAGCTGCCCGCACACGCCGCCGACCGCCCACGCGACGACCACCACCGGCAGCGGCCCGGACAGCCCGATCGTGCCGACCGCGACCGCGCCCAGCGCCAGGCCCGCGCAGACGGCCGCCTTCGCGCCGAACCGGTCCGCCAGCACCCCGACCAGCGGCGCCGTCAGGAACCCGGCGATGCCGAACCCGGTCAGCGCCAGGCCCCGCGCGGCCGGGCTGAGCGCGAACAGGTCGTCCAGCCGGAACGCGACCAGGAACGGCAGGCCCGCGAGGCACGCCCAGGCCAGGAAGATGATCAGCCCGCTCCACAGCACCGCGGGCCGCCACGCGTCCCGCAGCCTGGCCGGCTCACCTCCGGCCGCGCGCTCGTCCGGCGGCAGCGGGATGAGCGTGAGCACCGCGGCCACGGCCGCGATCCCGAGGAACGCCCACTGCCACGAGCGCTCCGCCGCCAGCCCGCCGACCAGCGGCGCCGAGGTCTGGCCGATCGACTGCATCGCGCCGTAGGTGCCCAGCGCGCGGCCGAGCCGGTGCGCCGGGGTGATCTGCGCGAGCTTGCTCAGCAGCAGCGGAGTGGTGAACGCGTTCGCCACACCCTGCAGGCCGCGGGCGGCCAGGAACAGCCAGAACCATGGCGCCAGCGCGGCCAGCAGCGCCACCAGTACGTAGCCCGCGTAGGCGGCGCGGATCGTGCGCACCTGGCCCCACCGTTCACCCAGCGTTCCGGAGAACAGCATGACCAGCGCGAACGGCAGCAGATACGCGGTGAGCGACGAGGCCGCCGTGTCCGCCGAAACGCCGTAGCTCCCGCTCAGCTCCGGCAGCATCGACGACACCACGCCGGCACCGAACGGCCCGAGCAGGCCGCCCACGTACAGCGCGGCACTTGGCGCCCGCACGTTTCGCGTCTTGATCCCGGACACGCCCTTACCGGGCGGTCGAGCCAGGACCCTCCTGGCCGGGGCGGCGCCGCCGCAGGTAGCGCTCGAACTCGGCGGCGATCTTGTCCCCGCTGGACTCGTCCACGGTCATCTCGACCTCGGCGTCGCCGCGTTCCTCCAGCGAGCGGACGTAGTCGCTGATCTCCTCGTCCTCCTCGGCCATCTCACTGACCGTGCGCTGCCACTCCTCGGCCTGCTCGGGCAGCGCGCCGAGCGGGACCTCCACGTCGAGCACGTCTTCCAGCTTGTGCAGCAGCGCGAGCGTGGCCTTGGGTGAGGGCGGGTGCGAGACGTAGTGCGGGACGGCGGCCCAGATCGAGATCGCCGGGATGCCCGCCTGCACGCAGAAGTCCTGCAGCACGCCGGTGATCCCGGTGGGGCCCTGGTAACGGCTGCGCTCGAGGCCGAAGCGGGTGGCGGCTTCGGCGTCGTAGGCGGTGCCGGTCACCGGCACGGGGCGCGTGTGCGGCGTGTCCGCCAGCAGCGCGCCGAGCGTCACGACGGTTTCGATGTCGAGCTGCTCGATGTGCTCCAGTATCTCGGCGCAGAACGCGCGCCACCGCATGTTCGGCTCCGGGCCCTGCACCAGCACCACGTCCCGGTCGTAACCGGGCGGGCGGCACACGGACAGACGCGTGGTCGGCCACTCGACACGCCGGGTGACCCCGTCCACCATCCGCACGGTGGGGCGGCTGACCTGGAAGTCGTAGTACTCGTCCGGGCTGACCTCGGCCAGCGGCTTGGCGTCCCAGCTCAACTGGAGGTGTTCCAGAGCCGTACTGGCCGCGTCGCCCGCGTCGTTCCAGCCCTCGAAAGCGACGACCATCACGGGCCGTGACGGTTCGGCGGGGTTCCGGGGCTTGTCGTTGGCGTCGGCTGGGTCACTCACCCGACCAGCCTACGACCCGCGGCAGCCATCCGAGACCGTAGCCTTGATGACATGCCGGATCACGTGTCGTCACCGCTGCTGGAAGCCCTCGCCGCGCGTGTGGTCGTGGCCGACGGCGCCATGGGCACCGCGTTGCAGGCGCACGATCTGTCCCTGGACGACTTCGCGGGCCTGGAGGGCTGCAACGAGATCCTCAACCTCACCCGCCCGGACGTGGTGCGCGGAATTCACCGCGGCTACCTGGAGGCCGGGGCGGACGCGGTGGAGACGAACACGTTCGGCGCGAACCTGCCGAACCTGGGCGAGTACGGCATCGCCGACCGGATCTTCGAGCTGGCCGAGGCGGGCGCCCGGCTGGCGCGGGAGACCGCCGACGAGTTCGGGCGGCGGTTCGTGCTCGGCTCGGTCGGTCCCGGCACCAAACTGCCGACGCTGGGCCACGCCCCGTACGCCGCGCTGCGCGACGCCTACGTCGAGGAGGTGCGCGGGCTGCTGGCCGGCGGCGTGGACGCGGTGATCGTGGAGACCACCCAGGACATCCTGCAGACCAAGGCCTCGATCGTCGCCGCGCACCGCGCGATGGCCGCGGAGGGGCGGCGGGTGCCGGTGATCGCGTCGATCACCGTCGAGACCACCGGAACCATGCTGCTGGGCACGGAGGTCGCCGCCGCGCTGGCCGCGCTGGAACCGCTGGGTATCGACGTCATCGGGCTCAACTGCGCCACCGGCCCGGCGGAGATGAGCGAGCATCTGCGCACCCTGTCCAAGACCGCGCGGGTGCCACTGTCGGTGATGCCCAACGCCGGCCTGCCCGAGCTGGGCCCGGACGGCGCGGTGTACCCGCTCTCGCCGGAAGGGCTCGCCGAGGCGCTGTCGGGCTTCGTGCGGGATTTCGGCGCCGGGCTGGTCGGCGGCTGCTGCGGCACCACCGGCGAGCACATCCGGCAACTCGCCGGGGCGGTGCGCGACCTGGAACGCCGCCCGCGTGAGCCGCGGCCGGAGCCCGGGGTGTCGTCGCTGTATCAGGCCGTGCCCTTCGCGCAGGACGCGTCGGTGCTGATGATCGGCGAGCGCACCAACGCCAACGGCTCGAAGAAGTTCCGCGACGCCATGCTGGAGGGCCGCTACTCCGACTGCGTGGAGATCGCGCGGGAGCAGACCCGCGACGGTGCCCACCTGCTCGACCTGTGCGTGGACTACGTCGGCCGCGACGGCACGGCGGACATGCGGGAGCTGGCCTCGCGCCTGGCGACCGCGTCCACCCTGCCGATCATGCTGGACTCCACCGAACCCGAGGTGATCCGCGCGGGACTGGAACACCTCGGCGGCCGGTGCGCGGTCAACTCGGTGAACTACGAGGACGGCGACGGCCCGGACTCCCGGTTCCAGAAGGTGATGCGCCTGGTCCGCGAGCACGGCGCGGCGGTGGTGGCGCTGTGTATCGACGAGGAGGGCCAGGCCCGCACCGCGGAGTGGAAGGTCCGGGTGGCCACCCGGCTGATCGAGGACCTCACCACGAACTGGGGGATGCGTGTCGAGGACATCATCGTCGACTGCCTGACCTTCCCGGTCTCGACCGGACAGGAGGAGACCCGGCGCGACGCACTGGAAACCATCGAAGCGATCCGCGAGCTGACCCGGCGCTACCCGGGCCTGCAGACCACGCTCGGCGTCTCGAACGTCTCCTTCGGGCTCAACGCCGCGGCACGCCAGGTGCTCAACTCGGTGTTCCTGCACGAATGTGTCGAGGCCGGGCTGAGCACGGCGATCGTGCACGCCTCGAAGATCCTGCCGATCGCCCGCATCCCCGACGAGCAGCGCGAGGCCGCGCTCGATCTGGTCTATGACCGGCGCCGCGAGGGCTACGACCCGCTGCAGCGGCTGATGGAGCTGTTCGAAGGCGTGTCCGCGGCGTCGAACCGCGCCTCCCGGGCCGAGGAACTCGCCGGGCTGCCGCTGTTCGAGCGGCTGGAACGGCGGATCGTCGACGGGGAGCGCAACGGCCTGGAGGCCGACCTCGACGCGGCCATGGAGCAGCGGCCTCCGCTGGAGATCATCAACGACACCCTGCTGTCGGGGATGAAGACGGTGGGTGAGCTGTTCGGGTCGGGGCAGATGCAGTTGCCGTTCGTCCTGCAGTCGGCCGAGGTCATGAAGGCCGCGGTGGCGCATCTGGAACCGCATATCGAAGAGCAGAGTGAAGGACGTCGCCAGCACAAGGGCCGGATCGTGCTGGCCACGGTCAAGGGCGATGTGCACGACATCGGCAAGAACCTGGTCGACATCATCCTGTCCAACAACGGCTACGAGGTGGTCAACCTCGGCATCAAGCAGCCGATCACCGCGATTCTCGAGACGGCGGAGGAACAGCGCGCGGACGCGATCGGGATGTCCGGGCTGCTGGTCAAGTCCACGGTGATCATGAAGGACAATCTGGAGGAGATGAACTCCCGCGGGGTCGCCGGCCGCTGGCCGGTCCTGCTCGGCGGCGCGGCGCTGACCCGCACCTACGTCGAGAACGACCTCGCCGGCATCTACCAGGGGCAGGTGCACTACGCGCGGGACGCGTTCGAGGGCCTGCGCCTGATGGACGACGTGATGGCCGTGCGCAGGGGAGCGGCCCCGGCCGTGGACCCGGAGGCCGAGGCGAAACGCGCCGAGCGCAAGGCCCGCCGGGAGCGGTCGCTGCGGATCGCCGAGGCCCGCAAGGCCCGGGAGGAACCCGTCGAGATACCCGCCCGCTCGGATGTGGCGACCGACGTGCCGGTGCCCGCGCCCCCGTTCTGGGGCACGCGGGTCGTGAAGGGCATCCCGGTCGCCGACTACTCCGCCTACCTCGACGAACGTGCCACGTTCCTGGGCCAGTGGGGGCTGCGCGGCGCCAAGGGCGGGCACGGCCCAAGTTACGAGGAACTGGTCGAGACCGAGGGCAGGCCGCGGCTGCGGTACTGGCTGGACCGGCTCGCCACCGAGGGCATCCTGCAGCACGCCGCGGTGGTCTACGGCTACTTCCCGTGCGCGGCCGAGGGCGATGACCTCGTCGTGCTCGACGAACCCCGTGTGGACGCGGGGGAGCGGTGCCGGTTCACCTTCCCCCGCCAGAAACGTGACCGGTTCCTGTGCCTGGCCGACTTCTTCCGGCCCCGTTCCTCGGGGGAGACCGACGTGCTGCCGCTGACCCTGGTCACCATGGGCCAGCCCATCGCGGAGTTCGCGAACGAGTTGTTCGCGTCCAACGCCTACCGCGACTACCTGGAGGTGCACGGTCTGGGCGTGCAGCTCACCGAGGCGCTGGCCGAGTACTGGCACCGCCGGGTGCGGCAGGAACTGCGGTTCGGTACCGGCGTCGCGGTCGCCGACGAGGACCCCGCCGCGATCGAGGAGTACTTCAAGCTCGGCTACCGCGGGGCCCGGTTCTCCCTCGGCTACGGCGCCTGCCCGGACCTGGAGGACCGCACCAAGATCGCCGGGCTGCTCGAACCGGAGCGGATCGGGGTGAAGCTGTCCGAGGAGTTCCAGTTGCACCCCGAACAGTCCACCGACGCGATCGTCGCCCACCACCCCGAAGCCAAGTATTTCAACACCTGAGAAGGAGGTCGCCTTGACCGAGCCGTCCGCGGATGGACTGGCCGCCGTGCTCTGGGACATGGACGGCACGCTGGTCGACTCGGAGAAGCTGTGGGACGTCGCGCTCTACGAGAGCGCCGAATGGCTCGGCGGCACGCTCACCGAGGAGCAGCGCCTCACCCTCGTGGGCTCGAACATGGACGCGACCGCCCGGTACCTGCTGGAGGTCACCGGGCACGAGCCCACCGCGGACGCCGTCGCCACGACGGGTGCCTGGATCCGCGACCGCACGGCGACCCTGTTCGCCGACGCCGTGCCGTGGCGGCCCGGTGCCCGCGAAGCGCTGGCCGCCGTGCGCTCCGCGGGCCTGCCCTCGGCGCTGGTGACCTCCACCGAACGCGCGCTGACCGAACTGGCGCTCAACACGATCGGGCGGGAGTTCTTCGACGTCACGGTGTGCGGCGACGAGGTGGACGGGCGCAACAAGCCGCATCCCGAGCCGTACCGGCGCGCGGCCCGGCTGCTGGGAGTCGAGCCGGCACGCTGCGTGGCCGTCGAGGACTCCCGGCCCGGCACCGAATCGGCCGTGGCGGCGGGCTGCCTGGTGCTCGTCGTGCCCAACGACGTCCCGGTCGCCCCCGGGCCGGGCCGGATTTTCCGCACGTCGCTCGTGGGCGTCGACGCGATCGCGCTGGCGGAAATCCACGCGGCCGGGCAATGAATTCCCGGAATTGTCGCTAGCGGACGAATTCCTCGGGAATGTCGCGGTGTTTCCGTCCGACGAGAGCAACGTAGTACAACGGTTCGCCATTGACATTCCGGCGATGCTGATAGCGCTCGGAGGTGAGCAGTTCCAGTACGTTTGCCTCGCGCAGCCTGCGGATCAGCGCGGCGAAACCGGAGGTGTCGTCTTCGGAAAGGAACCGGTCCTTGATGTTGAACGCGATCCAGCCGTTGTCGCTGATCAGGTTGAACGCGGCCCGGAACGCGGCGGGCGGGATGTCGGCGTAGCCGAGCGCGGCGACGCAGCACAGCGTGTTGAACCGCGCCGCGGTGAGTTCTGCCTTCAGTGCCGGGGAAAGCTCGGTCACGTCCGCGACGTGATAGCTGTCGTAGGTGCCCGGCCGGTCGCGCAGCGCCGCCTCCCGTGCCTCCGGGATGATGTCTACGCCGACCAGAAGATCGGGGCCCAGCCTGTGCAACTGCTCGCCCACCAGACCGTTGCCCGCGCCGAGATCGAGCACCCGCAGGCTTTGCGGCTCGAAGCCGCGCTCCTGGAGCTGCTCCTTGAGCAGCTTGCCGATGACATCCGGCGAGGAACATTGGAGAATATCGTGGAAGAGCTGCTCATACAGTCCGGGAATGCGGTAAATCCGGTCGTAATCGTGGAAGCGGATGTCCTGCCATTCTCCGCTCACGCGAACGGAGCAGTGCTCGGCGTCCTGATCGAGCCGGTCCGATGGCCTGGGGAGTCTGATCTCGATCTTCCCCGGCGTGTGGGAAGTTTCGCGAACGTTTCCGGCACGTGACTCCTGGTTGGCCATCTCACTTCTTTCCATTCTCATCAGTTCCGGGCGTGGCAATTTAAGGCAAGTGGAATTCGCTCCCGATGTCAACCTTTCCCCGCACGGGGGCGCACCGTGTGACCGGCACGCCACTGCGCACGGCCCGGATCGCTCCGCCCGGGAGGCGGATGGAAGGATCTACAGACCGTGAAGACCTTCGATGAGCTGTGGGCCGAACTGACCGAGCGCGCACGCACCCGCCCGGCCGGCTCGGGCACCGTCACCGCGCTCGACGCGGGCGTGCACGCGCAGGGCAAGAAGGTGCTCGAGGAGGCGGGCGAGGTCTGGATCGCGGCCGAGCACGAAAGCGACGAGCGGCTGGCCGAGGAGATCTCGCAGCTGCTGTACCGGGTGCAGGTGCTCATGCTGGGACGTGGTCTGACGGCCGAGGACGTCTACCGCTATCTGTGACGGATGAGGAGTAGGGGCATGCTGCGGGTTGCGGTGCCGAACAAGGGAGCGCTGGCGTTGCCGGCGTCGGAGATGCTCGGCGAGGCGGGCTACCGCCGGCGTCATGACCGTGACCTGACCGTTCTCGACCATGCCAACGAGGTCGAGTTCTTCTTCCTGCGGCCCAAGGACATCCCGATCTACGTCGGCAACGGCGAACTGGACCTCGGCATCACCGGCCGGGACCTCGCGATCGACTCCGGCGCGCAGGTGGAGGAGACCCTCGCGCTCGGCTTCGGCGCGTCCACGTTCCGCTACGCTGCGCCGGTCGGCCAGGAGTGGAAACCCGCCGACCTCGCGGGCAAGCGGGTGGCCACGTCGTTTCCGAACCTGGTCCGCGACGATCTGGCCACGCACGGCGTCACGGCCGAGGTGATCCGGCTCGACGGCGCGGTGGAGATCTCGGTGCAGCTGGGTGTCGCCGACGCCATCGCCGACGTGGTGGAGACCGGCCGGTCGCTGCGGCAGCACGGGCTGGTGGCCTTCGGTGACCCGATCTGCGTGTCCGAGGCGGTGCTCGTGCAGCGCGCCGGCGCACCGGCCTCGAAGCCGAAATCGCAGCTCACCGCCCGGCTGCAGGGCGTGGTGTTCGCGCAGCAGTACATGATGCTCGACTACGACTGCCCCCGCACGCTGCTCGACAAGGCGGTCGCGATCACGCCGGGGCTGGAGTCGCCCACGGTCGCCCCGCTGGCCGACGCGGACTGGGTGGCGGTGCGGGCGATGGTGCCGCGCAAGGAAGTCAACCGGATCATGGACGAGCTGGCGGAGGTCGGCGCCAAGGCGGTGCTGGCCTCGGACATCCGCTCCTGCCGGCTGTGACCGCGGCGGCGGCGCCGTGAGCGGTGTGCTGCCCGCCTTCGTGCCGATCTGGTCGCTGACCGGGCTCGGGTACCTGCTGAGCAGGTTCCGGCTGCTCGGGCCCGGCGCGGACCAGGTGCTCACGAAGCTGACGTTCAACGTCGCCATGCCCGCGGTGCTGTTCTCGACGCTGCTGAACACCCCGTTCTCGGCGCTGCTCAACAAGGGCGTGATCTCGTTCGCCGCGGGGACGCTTGCCGCGGCGGTGGCAGGGTTCACGATCTCGCGGTTCGTGTTCCGGCGGAAGCTGTCCGAATGGGCCGTGTCGGGGATGGCCTCGTGCTACGCCAACGCGGGCAACCTGGGGATCCCGGTCGCGGTGCAGGTGCTCGGTGATTCGACGTTCATCGTGGTGGTGCTGCTCGCGCAGACACTGTTCATGATGCCCTCGATGCTCGCGCTGCTGGAGACCGACGCCCGCGCCCCGGATACCGCCCGGTGGAAGACCCTCGCGCTGCTGCCGGTGCGGACCCCGGTGATCGCCGCCTCGATGCTGGGGGTGCTGGCGGGCACGACCGGACTGCGCCCGCCCGCACTGGTGATGCAGCCGGTGCACCTGCTCGCCGGCGCTGGCGTGGGGGTGGCGCTGCTGGCACTGGGCATGTCGCTCAACCCCAGCACGCCGATGGCGCCGGGCGGCGCCGGACGGCGGTGGGAACTGGCGTCGGTCGTGGGGCTCAAACTGTTCGCCCAGCCCGCGATCACGCTCGCCGCCGGGCTGCTGCTGGGCCTGCCGCGCCCGCTGCTGCTCGCGACCGTGGTGGCGGCGGCCCTGCCGATTGCGCAGAACGTGTTCATCGCGACCAGCCAGTACGAACTGGACTCCCGGTTCGTGCGCGACTGCGTGCTGGTCTCCACACTGGTCGCGATGGTGTCGCTGTCGCTGATCGTGTGGGTGGTCGGGCTGCTCTAACCGCGCGGCTTCTTCGGCAGCAGGTCGTAGAGCTTCTTGCGTGCGCCGTTGTCGTTGTCGTTGCGGGTCTGGGCGACCTCGGTGATGAAGTCCTCGAACACGAACTCGTCCGCGTCCGGTACGGGCGCGGGGGCCGGGTAGCGCGTGCGGTAGCCCTCCAGGATCTCGGCGATCTGCCGGAACGCCACCGCCTGCGTGGTCTCCGGCGCGTACGTGGTGACCGGGGTGCCGTGGGCGGCGGCCTCGTTCATCACGACGCCGAGCGGCACGTGCGACAGCAGCGGGTAGCCGAACTCCTGCAGCTCGGCCAGTGCCGCCTGCGCGTAGGTCGACATCGGCCGCCTGTACAGGCCCGGTACCACGCCGAAGTAGGGGATCGGCTCGCGCTGGACCGATTCCCGCACGTAGCCGAGCTGGTCGTTGAGCAGCCGCAGCGCCCGGATGCTGGTGCGGTCGGGCTGCACCGGGACCAGGATCCCATGGGTGGCCGCGAGCGCATTGTTGGTGAGCAGGTCCAGCGCGGGCGGGCAGTCGATGATCACGTGGTCGTAGTTGGCGAACTGGATCACCCGCGCCAGCTGCCAGCCCGGCACCCGGAAGTTGTCCAGCCTGCGGATCAGGTCGAACATCCCCGGCGACGTCGGGATCACGTCCAGCGTGCCGCCCGGGCCGACATTGCTGCGCGGATGCGTGACCACCAGGTCCTCGACGGGGCCCTTCCACGTCTTGGTCAGCGCCTTGGCCAGGCTGGGGGACTGCGGCGGGACCTCGGGCAGCCCGAGCATCTCCGTCGTCGCGTGGCCTTGCGGGTCGAGGTCGATCAGCAGGACCCGCAGGCCGCGCTCCGCGAGCGCGGCCGCCGAGCCCACGCTCAGCGCGGTCTTGCCGACGCCGCCCTTCTGGTTGACCACCGAGGTGATCTGCACTCAAGCGCTCCCAGGTGTTGGTCGTTCCGGGTCAGGTTAGTGGATCTCAGCGCGCACCTGGGGGACCTGGCTAGCGTGTCCGGACCATCAGTGCCTGTGCGCCGGTTCCCATCGGCCCCGCCAGGTCGCGGAGCGTACTCGTGGCCGTGCCGACCCCGTGCGGGCCGATCACCGTGGCCGCGTCGAGCCCGATCCAGTCGCTCACCGGCGGCCGGTGCACGTGCACCGTGAGCTCGCTGTTGATGAACCACCACTGGCCGGGATCGAGCGAGTTGGAGATGCCGTTGCCGGAGTCGGCGACGGTGAACAGCCGCTGCAGCGCGCTGGGCTCCTCGCCGTCGACGAGTGCCACCCGCTGCCGCGCCCACACCCCCGCGGCCCCCGGCTCGACGATGTCGCCGGAGACGGTGCGCCACTCCATCGCGGAGAGGTAGCCGCCGAACCAGCCCTCCGGCCAGCGCGACGGCGGGCACTCGTCCGGCTCGGGCCACGGCGGCGCGGCCGCGCTCGCGATCTCGTGGGTGTCGGTCGTGGTGATGCGCCACGCCGAGGCCCGCGCGACCGCGCGCGGCCCGGCGGCGAGTTCGGCGCTCAGCAACTCCACCGAGCGCCCCGGCCGCTCGACGCGTGAGCGCACGGTCAGCTCCGTCAGCGGCGCGGGCCCGAGGATCTCGATCGTGACCCTGGCCAGCACGTTCGGCCACGACGACGGCAGTGCCTCCAGCGCGCGGACCAGCAGCGCCGAGGGCGGGCCGAAATGCTGCGCCTCCGGCGACCACGGGCCCGAGGTGTGCTCGGTCGGCTGGAACCTGTCCTCACCCAGCGGCAGGTAGAACGCGGGCGGGAGCTCCCGCACCCCACCGGTTCTGCTGCGCGGAGATTCCCGCGTCATCTCCGCTGCGTGCGCGGTCTCGGCCATGGTCAGTCCGCCCTGTCCAACGGGGTCTCCTCGCCCGGGTCCGGTTCGGGCCAGCCGGGATAGTCCGGCGGTGTGCCGCCGAAGGACGGGCACAGCGACTGATGCGCGCACCAGTCGCACAGGCGGCTCGGGCTGGGCCGGAAGTCGCCGGTCCTGCCCGCCTTCAGGATGGCCTGCCAGATCGCTTCCAGCGTGCGTTCGAAGCGGCGCAGCTCGGGCTCGTCGGGCGTGTAGGCCAGCGACTGCCCGTCGGTCAGGTACATGAGCTTGAGCTGGCGGGGCACGATGCCGCGCAGCCGCCACAGCACCACCGCGTAGAACTTCATCTGGAACATGGCCTTGGCCTCGCCGATCTCCCTCGGCGCGGTGCCGGTCTTGTAGTCCACCACCCGAATCTCGCCGGTCGGCGCGACGTCGAGCCGGTCGACGTAGCCGCGCAGCCGCACCCCGGAGTCCAGCTCGATCTCGACGTGCAGCTCGCACGCCTCCGGATCGAGCCGGCGCGGGTCCTCCAGCGCGAAGTAGCTGTCCAGCAGCTTTTCCGCGCTGGACAGCCACTCCGCCACCTGGGCGTCGTCCTCGCCGGCGAACAGCTCGGCCCATTCCGGGCGTTCGCCGGTCAGCTCGGACCAGGCCGGTGCCAGCAGCTCCCTGGCGCGGCCGGGCAGGCGGTCGTGCTGGGGCAGCGCGAACAGCCGCTCCAGCACCGAGTGCACGAGCGTGCCCCGCAGCTGGGCCTTCGTGGGGACTTCGGGTAAGCGGTCCACCGCGCGGAAGCGGTAGAGCAGCGGGCACTGCTTGAAGTCACTCGCCCTCGACGGCGACAACGCCGGGCGCCGCGCCGCCGTGCGGGAGCCGGGCTGCGCCTCTTCCGTCGCGATCTGTGCCATGCCCCGCACTCTAAGGGAGCACTCCGACACTTCCGGGAACGCCACACGCCGTCATCGCCACCTGTACGGGTTGCCATGACGGAAGTCCTACATGGGTCGTTCTACGCTTTGGGGCATGTCCGCGACCAGCCATCACCCGCAGCAGAGCAGCCCACGGCGCGTGCTCACCACCGCCGACGGCGGGCTGCTGCTGTTCCGGGTGCGCGAGGTGCCGGTGCTGCTGGCGCCGTCGTGGTGGATCGGCTCGCTGGTCGTGATCGTGCTGTACGCGCCGATGGTGGACCGCCTGCTGCCGGGCGCGGGCCCGGCCACGTCCTGGACACTGGCGGCGGCGTTCGCCGTCCTGCTCGGCCTGTCCGTGCTGGCCCACGAACTCGGGCACACCGTCGTGGCGCTGCGGCTGGGCATCCCGGTGCGCAGGCTGCGGCTGTTCCTGCTCGGCGGTCTGTCCGAAGTGTCCAGAACTCCCAAGCAGCCGAGGCAGGAAGGCCTCGTCGCCGCGGCGGGACCGATCGTGTCGGTGCTGCTCGCGGCGTTCTGCGGGGTGCTGCTGCTCGCCGTGCCGGGCGATTCGGCCGCGTGGCTGCTCGTCGCCGAATGCGCGGTCGCGAACCTCGCGGTGGGCGTGTTCAACCTGCTGCCGGGCCTGCCGCTGGATGGCGGGCGGCTGCTGCGCGCGGGGGTGTGGGCGCTGACCGGCACCCGGGCGCGCGGCACGAAGGCCGCCGTGTTCGGTGGTGGTCTCGTCGCGGTCGCGCTGTTGCTGTGGGCGCTGATCGGCATGATCGACGGCAGCGCCGACCGCTGGCTGCGGCTCGGGGTCTGCCTGGTGACCGCCTGGTTCGTGGTGATGGGCGCCGGTGGCGAGCTGGCCGCCGAGAGCAACAGGACGTGGCCCGACGGGCTGTCGGTGACCGACCTCGTCCGCCCGGTGCTGCAACTGCCCGCGGAGAGCCCGGTGTCGGACGCGCTGGCCGCGTCCGCGGGCCGTGGCGTGGTGCTGGTGCGTGCCGACGGGGTCGCCGCGGGGCTGCTCGACGAGACCGACGCCGAGCGGCTGGCGGCGGAGTCGCCGCACGCTCCGGCGGAACTGGCCGCGGAACCGATCCGCGCCGACACCGTGTTGCTGGCCTCGGAACCGGGCGAGGACATCGCCGAACGGGTGCGCGAGACCGCGGCGTGGCAGTTCCTGGTCGTCGACGACGAGGGCAGGCCCGCGGGCGTGCTGCGGCGCGAGGATCTGCGCGCCGCGCTCAACCGGCGTCCCCGCTGAGTCCGCGCCGGGGCTGATCTGCGAGTATCGATCGCCGCGTAGGGCGACGATCGTGGAGGTTCAGTGCGGGTGAGCGGGCCGTTCCGCCCAGGGGACAGGGTGCGGTTGACCGATCCGAAGGGGCGGCACTACACGCTGGTGCTGGCCGAGGGGGAGGAGTACCACACGCACCGCGGCGCGCTGCGCCACGACGACCTCATCGGCGTTCCCGAGGGGTCGGTGATCACCTCCGCCGGCGGCACGTCGTATCTGGCGATGCGGCCGCTGCTGGCGGACTACGTGCTGTCGATGCCGCGCGGCGCACAGGTCATCTACCCCAAGGACGCGGCGCAGATCGTGATGTGGGGCGACATCTTCCCCGGCGCGCGGGTGCTCGAGGCCGGTGCCGGATCGGGCGCGCTGACCTGCTCGCTGCTGCGCGCGGTCGGGCCGCAGGGCAGCGTGACCTCCTACGAGGTGCGCGAGGACCATGCCGAGCACGCGGTGCGCAACGTCGAGCGGTTCTTCGAGGAGCGCCCCGCCAACTGGACCCTCAACGTCGCGAACCTGGCCACGCACACCGGTGAGGTGGACCGCGTCGTGCTGGACATGCTCGCGCCGTGGGAGGTGCTGCCCACCGTCCACGAGAACCTGGTGCCCGGCGGGGTGCTCGTGATCTACGTGGCGACGGTGACCCAGCTGTCCACCGTCACCGAGGCGCTGCGCGAGCAGAAGTGCTGGACCGAACCCGAGTCGTGGGAGACGCTGATGCGCCCGTGGCACGTCGTCGGCCTGGCGGTGCGGCCGGAACACCGGATGGTCGCGCACACGGCGTTCCTGCTGACCACGCGCAGGCTGGCCGACGGCGTCACGCCGCCGCGCCAGCAGCGCAGGCCGAGCCGGGGCTGAGCGCCCGGCCTGGCCGGCCGGTCAGGCTATTCCTCGACGCACCACTTGCCGTTCTGCTGCTTCATCAGGATGTCGTTGCTGCGCGTCTTCCCGTTGATCGTGACGGTGACCGGCACCTTCGCGGTGGTCCCGGTGATCTGCGGGTCGCCGGTGACGCTCGCCTTCTGGTCGGTGTTGGCGGCCCACTGCTTCTGCAGATCGTCGACTTCGGACTGCTTGGGCACGGTGCAGACGAGGGCGGCGTAGCCCTTGGCGTCGCGGTTGTTGACCGTCTCGACGGCGGCCTGTGCCAGCGACTTCGGATCGGCGGTCTTGTCCGCCACGCCGCCCGAACCGCCGGTGAGCAGCAGCAACGCGGTGACGCCACCACCGACGAGCACCACGACCGCGACGACGATGCCGATGATCAGGCCGGTCTTCTTTTTCTTGGGCGGCGCGGCGCCCTCACCGCCCGGGAACTGGGCGAACGCACCGGGCTGCTGACCCCAGGGGTCCGGTTGCCCGCCCTGGTAGCCGGGCTGCTGGGCCCACGGATCGGGCTGCTGCGCCCCCGGGTAGCCGGGCTGCGGCTGGGGGCCGCTGTGCGGGAACCCGCTGGGCGGCTGCTGGCCGAAGGACCCCTGTTGCGGGTAGGGGCCGGGCTGGCCCGGCTGCTGCCCGTAGGGCGGGTAGGTCATGAGTGGCTGCCCTCTCGTCGTGAAAGATCCGAATGCCTGGTTCGACGCATCGGCGGTGGTTCCGGTTCGCCTCGTGGGCGGAGATCTTGCCACGCCAACGGAAAGCTTCTTCTTGGACACGTTTTCCGCTGGTTTGAACACGTTCCGAAGGGGAAGCCTCACATGAACGTCCTGTAAAGCCTTGGTTGGGTGGTCGTGACATGGGTGAAGGGTGCACAGCCCGAGCGGCCGCACAGAGTGGTCAAGGCTCTACCGAGAGTAGTTTTCTCACCGGTCCACCTAGCACCGTGACGGGCGCTTGCGTTACGCGTTTGTTCATGCATCCGGTGCGACGCGCCGATCCTGTGATGCGGATAGGCCTTTTCATGTCGGTGATCGCCGGTACCGTGGATGAAAAGCACTCCGAGGAGGTGCCGACATGCAACACGACCTTCCCGGAGGTCGGCATGAAGAAGCCGACCCTTCAGAGACGACTGGAGCTGGAACGACGCCGGACGAACAAGCGCGGCAGATGCGTTTCCTCGAGGAGGAAGTAGCACTGCTGCGGAGGAAGCTGACCGAATCCCCACGCCAGAACCGGGTGCTGGAGCAACGCCTCGCCGAGGCTTCCGAACGGGTTGCCCAGCTCACGGAGCGGAACAGCAAACTGGTCGAGACCTTGCGCGAGGCCCGCGGGCAGCTGCTCGCCCTTCGCGAAGAGGTGGACCGGCTCGCCCAGCCGCCCAGCGGGTACGGCGTATTCGTGCAGGCGTACGAGGACAACACCGTGGACGTGTTCACGGCGGGCCGCAAAATGCGGGTCTCCGTGTCCCCGGCGGTGGAAATCGAAACCCTGCGCCGAGGCCAGGCGTTGCGCCTCAACGAAGCGCTCACGGTGGTCGAGGGCGGCGACTTCGAGCGTACCGGTGAGGTGTGCGCGCTCCGCGAGGTGCTCGCACCCGAGGTGGAGAGCGGGCCGTCGCGCGCTCTCGTCGTCGGGCACGCCGACGAGGAACGCGTGGTGTGGCTGTCCGACCCGCTGGCCGAGCAGCCGCTGAAGGCGGGTGACTCGCTGCTGGTCGACTCCAAGGCCGGCTACGCCTACGAACGGGTCCCGAAGGCCGAGGTCGAGGACCTCGTGCTGGAAGAGGTCCCGGACGTGCGGTACGAGGACATCGGTGGCCTCTTCCGGCAGATCGAGCAGATCCGCGACGCCGTGGAGCTGCCGTTCCTGCACGCCGACCTCTACCGCGAGTACGAGCTCCGGCCGCCGAAGGGCGTGCTGCTCTACGGTCCTCCCGGTTGCGGTAAGACGCTGATCGCGAAGGCCGTGGCCAACTCGCTGGCGAAGAAGGTCGCCGAGGCCAGGGGTGGTGAGGGCGCCGCCGCGGAGGCGAAGTCCTACTTCCTCAACATCAAGGGCCCCGAGCTGCTGAACAAGTTCGTCGGCGAGACCGAGCGCAGTATCCGGCTCATCTTCCAGCGGGCACGGGAAAAGGCCTCCGACGGCACCCCCGTGATCGTGTTCTTCGACGAGATGGAGTCGATCTTCCGTACGCGTGGCAGCGGCGTGTCCTCGGACGTGGAGACCACGATCGTGCCGCAGCTGCTGTCGGAGATCGACGGTGTCGAAGGGCTGGAGAACGTCATCGTCATCGGCGCCTCCAACCGCGAGGACATGATCGACCCGGCGATCCTGCGACCGGGCCGGCTGGACGTGAAGATCAAGATCGAGCGTCCGGACGCCGAGGGTGCCAAGGACATCTTCTCGAAGTACCTGACCTCGGGTCTGCCGATCCACGCCGACGACCTCGCCGAGTTCGGCGGAGACTCCCAGGCCACGATCGACGCGATGATCCAGCACACGGTCGAGCGGATGTACGAGGAGACCGACGAGAACCGGTTCCTCGAGGTCACCTACGCCAACGGGGACAAGGAGATCCTCTACTTCCGTGACTTCAACTCGGGTGCCATGATCCAGAACATCGTGGACCGGGCGAAGAAGTCGGCGATCAAGTCGGTGCTGGAGACCAAGCAGCCCGGCCTGCGCGTGCAGCACCTGCTGGACGCGATCGTCGACGAGTTCGCGGAGAACGAGGACCTGCCGAACACGACGAACCCGGACGACTGGGCCCGGATCTCCGGCAAGAAGGGGGAGCGGATCGTCTACATCCGGACCCTCGTCACCGGTAAGAACCAGGACTCCGGCCGGGTCATCGACACGGCGACCAATACCGGTCAGTACCTGTAACAGCGATTCCCAGCGGGGCCGCCGATCCAAGCCAGGGTCGGCGGCCCCGCCGCGTGTCGGGATGCCTGCGAGCTGTATAACGCCCTATACTCCACGGCTGTGAGCGAATCCGAAGACGCGCGCCCGCGTGCACCCATCACGGCCGGGGACGTGCTGTCCTGGCTGGAGGAGACCGCGGCCGCGGTCCGGGCGGGAACGGTGAGCGCCGACGATCTGATCGCCGTGCTGGGGGAGCTGCGGCGCGCCTCGGCGGCGTGCGCGGACGCCTCCGACTGGGCGCTGCTCGCCGCGCGTGAAGAGGGAGCGAGCCTGCGGCAGATCGCGCCGGTCTTCGGCAAGGGATACGTCCGGGCGCCCGCGGCGCGGCTGGAGAAGCTGCACCGGCAGGCGCTGAACTCCGCGCAGTGGCTGGAGATCCTCCGCCAGCGCGATTCAGGTGTATAACGTCCTACACGGCGCGGCAGGATAGGGTCTCCGCGTTCGGCAGCGGTGAGAACCGCGGAGAGAGGGGGAAACCCTGCGAATCGGAGTCGGCCTGGCCGCGCTCGGGCGGCCCGCCTACATCAATCTGGGCAGGGAGAAGGAACTGCCGGCGGACCGCGACGTCGAGTCCATGCGCCGGGCGACGTACGCGGTGCTGGACGCCGCGTATCGCGCCGGGGTCCGGTGGATCGACGTCGCGCGTTCCTACGGCCGGGCGGAGGAGTTCCTCGCGGGCTGGCTCGCCGAGCGCAGCCACCCAGATCTGACGGTGTCCAGCAAGTGGGGCTACACCTACGTGGGCGCGTGGCGGATGGACGCGGCCATGCACGAGGTCAAGGAGCATTCGGCGAGCAGTTTCTCCCGGCAGTGGTCGGAAAGCCGCGCACTGCTGGGCTCGTCGATCAATCTCTACCAGGTGCACTCGCTGACCATGGACAGCCCGCTGTTCACCGACGAGCCGTTGCTGCGCGCTCTGTCCGCGCTGACCGACGACGGGGTGCGCGTCGGATTCTCCACGTCGGGTCCACGGCAGAGCGCGGTGATCCGGCGCGCGTTCGACCTGGAGATCGCGGGGCGGCCGGTGTTCACGGCGGTGCAGTCGACGTGGAACCTGCTCGAACCGTCGGCGGGCCGGGCGCTGGCCGAGGCGCATGAGGCCGGAAACCTGGTGCTGGTGAAGGAAACCCTGGCCAACGGCCGGCTCGTGGCGGAGCCGTCGGCGGTGCTCGGCCGCATCGCCGAACGGCACGGCGTCGGTCCGGACGCGGTCGCGGTGGCGGCGGTGCTGGCGCGGCCGTGGGCGGACACGGTGCTCGTGGGTCCCTCGAGCACCGC
The DNA here is from genome assembly GCF_012328925.1 of Amycolatopsis acididurans. Lineage (GTDB taxonomy): Bacteria > Actinomycetota > Actinomycetes > Mycobacteriales > Pseudonocardiaceae > Amycolatopsis_E > Amycolatopsis_E acididurans. The sequence goes on along the minus strand of NZ_JAAXLS010000003.1, from coordinate 17,895 downwards.
GCAGCTGGCCGCGAACCTGGCCGCCACGAAGATCAGCCTGGCCGAGGGCGAGTTGCGTGCGCTGGCGACTTTGGCCCAGCCGCCGGGTGAGTACTGGGGTCGGCGATCCTCTCTGCATTGGCGGTAAGCGTTTCCGCTAGTGTCGGCGGCCACTGCCGGAACACGAAGGGGAGCCACAGGGTGCGTCACGGGCGGGAACTGGTCCTGGCCGCGGTTCTGCTGACCGGACTAGCCGGTTGCGCCGACCGTCCCAACGATCTGGAGACCTACTACGACCCGCCGGTCGGCTCGCCCGCGTCGACCACGCCGCCGGCCGCGGCGCCCGGCGTCACCGGTACCGGCGTGAACCCGGCGGCGAGCGCGCAGAACGCCGTCGCCGCCGAGGTCAGCGCCGCGGTGCTGACGAAGGACGATCTGGCGCGCGAAGGCGTGAAGCCCGCGAACACACCGGCGGAGAACGGCGACTGTTTCAACGCCGTGCCCTCGGGCGACCCGCGTGGCGCGAGCTGGACCTACTCGAGCGGCTCGTCGCTGATGCAGCAGGTGACGGGCTACCTCGACCGCCCGGCGAGCGACGTGCTCGGCGCGGTGCGCTGCGACGGGCAGAAGCTGGCCGTCGCGCTGCCGAGCCCCGCGGACGCCGCGCAAGGCTGGTGCCAGGGGACGACGTGCACGGTCCTGCTCGCGGGTGGGCACGTGCTCTCGGGCCTGCAGGTCACGGCGAGCAGCACCGCCCGCGCCGCGGACGCCGTGAAAAGCCTGGTCCCGCTGGCCGCGAAGAAGCTTCCGGCCACCAGCAGCTAGCCCGCCTGCCCATGAATCTCACCCGAACCGGCGAAACCACTTCTGGATACCGAGCCGCCCGTCCGGAATGAGCGGGCTGTCCGGATCGTCGGCCCACTCGCGCAGCTCGGCCAGCGGCATCCAGCGGCCGTCGACGATCTCCTCCGGCTGATGCCGGACCGGGCCGTCCCAGCGGGCCTCGAAGGCGAAGTTGTGGCAGCGGATCGGGGGCCGGTCGAACACGTGCGTGAACAGCGGGGTCAGCGGCGCGGACTCGATGCCCAGTTCCTCGCCGAGCTCGCGCGCGGCGCATTCGGCCGGTGTCTCCCCGGCCGCGACGACACCGCCCGCCCAGCAGTCGTACAGCCCGGGGAACACGTCCTTGTCCGGCGAGCGCCGGTGCAGGTAAGCGCTTTCACCGTCCACCGAGCGCACCAGCACGACCCCGGCGGCATGCCACAGACCCTGCGCACGCATCGTGGCCCGCGTGGCACTCGCCGTGACCGATCCGGCCGCGTCGTAGATGGCGACGAGTTCATCCGCGCTCGACTGCATAGGCGCAGACTAAGACGGCTGGGTGGTTTACCCGCTCGCAACCCGTGGGCCACTGAACGACGCCCGCGTCGACCCGTAGGCTTGGGACATGCGGCGGATCATGGGAACCGAGGTCGAGTACGGCATCGCGGTGCCGGGCGACGCGACGGCGAACCCGGTACTGACCTCGACACAGGTGGTGCTGGCCTACGCGGCGGCGGCCGACATTCCGCGGGCGCGCCGGGCGAGGTGGGACTACGAGGTGGAATCCCCGCTGCGTGACGCGCGCGGGTTCGACCTGGCAGGCCCCGGCGGGCCCGGGCACGACCCGGACGTCGAGGACCTCGGCGCGGCCAACGTCATCCTCACCAACGGGGCCCGGCTCTACGTCGACCACGCCCACCCCGAGTACTCCGCGCCCGAGGTCACCAACGCGCGCGACGCGGTGATCTGGGACAAGGCGGGGGAGCGGGTCATGGAGCAGGCCGCGCTCAAGGCGGCCACCGTGCCCGGCCAGCCACAGTTGCAGCTGTACAAGAACAACGTGGACGGCAAGGGCGCCAGCTACGGCACGCACGAGAACTACCTGATGTCGCGCGCGACCCCGTTCACGTCGGTGATCGGCGGGCTCACCCCGTTCTTCGTGTCGCGGCAGGTCATGACCGGCTCCGGCCGCGTCGGCCTGGGCGCGCAGGGCGAGGAGGCCGGTTTCCAGCTGTCCCAGCGCTCGGACTACATCGAGGTCGAGGTCGGGCTGGAGACCACGCTCAAGCGCGGCATCATCAACACCCGCGACGAACCGCACGCCGACGCGGACAAGTACCGGCGGCTGCACGTCATCATCGGCGACGCGAACCTCGCCGAGTACTCCACGTTCCTCAAGCTCGGCACCACCGCGCTGGTGCTGGACATGATCGAGGCCGGTCAGCGGTTCGACCACCTCAAGCTCGACGAGCCGGTCCGTGCCGTGCACCAGATCAGCCACGACCCGACGCTCAAGACCAAGGTCGGGGTGGCCGGCGGCAAGTCCTACACCGGGCTGGATCTGCAGTTCGCTTATCACGAACTGGCGTCCGCGCACATCGACCGCGAGGGCGGCGACGAACAGTCCAAGGAGGTGCTGCGCGTCTGGGGCGAGATCCTGGACGCGCTGGCCCGCGACCCCGCCGAATGCGCCGACCGGCTCGACTGGCCCGCGAAGCTGCGGCTGCTGGAGGGCTACCGCCAGCGCGACAACCTCGGCTGGGCGGCGCCCCGGCTGCACCTTGTCGACCTGCAGTACTCCGATGTCCGGCTGGACAAGGGCCTGTACAACCGGCTGGTGACGCGCGGTTCGATGAAGCGCCTGGTCAGCGAGGAGGAGGTCCAGGACGCGATCACGAACCCGCCGCTGGACACCAGGGCCTATTTCCGTGGCCGCACGCTGGAGAAGTACGCCACCTCCATCGCGGCCGCGTCGTGGGACTCGGTGATTTTCGACGTCGGCAAGGAATCCCTGGTGCGTATTCCCACGTTGGAGCCGTTGCGGGGCACGCAGGCCCACGTCGGCAAGCTGCTGGACGAGTCGGCGACGGCGGAGGAACTCGTCGAAGCGCTCACCGGCAGCGACTAACCGTATCCCGCGTGATACCCCCGATTGTCGTGGTCACTGGGTAGGCTAGAAGCAACAGCTCACCGGGAGGCGAGATGGCTCAGGAAAAGATCGAAAAGCACGGCGGCGGCGACTCCGACGAGGAAATCGAGGGCGGCGCGCCGGCAGGTCAGGAACGCCGGGAGAAGCTCGGCGAGGATGTCGACACGATCCTGGACGAGATCGACGACGTGCTGGAGGAAAACGCCGAGGACTTCGTGCGTGCCTACGTGCAAAAGGGTGGCGAGTAGCGCGCACCGCATGAGCCACTAGGCTTCAGCACCACCGTTCCAGCCCCACCCACCTGCGTTGATGGGAATCACGAGCACGCATGGAAAACACTTCGGGCATCTCGGGTTCTGCGCTGCCCGCGGCCTACTTCTCGAGCACGTCGTCCTCGTTCACCGAGTTCCTGAAGGCGCAGGCGCCTGACCTGCTCCCGTGGCACCGGCAGCAGGCGACCTTCACACGCGAGGTGGATGCCCCGCACGGCACCACGATCGTGGCCGTCACCTTCGCCGGTGGCGTCCTGATCGCCGGTGACCGGCGGGCCACCTCGGGCAACATGATCGCGTCCCGCGACATCGACAAGATCATGGTCGCCGACGAGTACTCGGCGGTCGGCATCGCCGGTACCGCGGGTATCGGCGTCGAGATGGCGAAGCTGTACTCGGTCGAACTGGCGCACTACGAGAAGATCGAGGGCGTGGCGCTGTCGCTGGACGGCAAGACGAACAAGCTGGCCAACATGGTCAAGGGCAACCTCGAGGCGGCGATGGCCGGGCTCGTGGCGCTGCCGCTGTTCGTCGGCTACGACACCGAGGCCGAGGACCCGAAGCGCGCCGGGCGGATCGTGTCGTTCGACGTGGCGGGCGGCCGCTACGAGGAAAACGCGGGCTACCACTCGATCGGGTCGGGCTCGGTGTTCGCGAAGACCTCGCTGAAGAAGTCCTACGATCCCGACGCCGACGAGGAAGCGGCGATCCGCGCGGCCGTCGAGGCGATCTACGACGCGGCCGACGAGGACACGGCGTCGGCGGGGCCGGACATGATCCGCCGGATCTTCCCGTCCATCGCGACGATCACCGCCGAGCGCGGTGCCGAGCGGCTGCCGGACGACCAGGCCGCGGCCGTCGCCGAAGCGGTCGTGCGCGACCGCGCCGAGCGGGCCGCACAGGGCCGCAGCTGAGAAGTTCTGCCACCAGATAAGTCTCACCGAGTACTTTTGGAGTCCACACCGTGACGATGCCGCTGTACGCCTCCCCCGAGCAGTTGATGCGCGAGCGCTCGGAACTCGCTCGCAAGGGCATCGCGCGCGGGCGCAGTGTGGTCGTGCTCAAGTACCGCAACGGGGTGCTGTTCGTCGCCGAGAACCCCTCGACCACGCTGCACAAGTTCTCCGAGATCTACGACCGGATCGGTTTCGCCGCGGTGGGCCGGTACAGCGAGTTCGAGAACCTGCGGGTGGCCGGTATCCGGCACGCCGACCTCAAGGGCTACCAGTACGACCGGCGGGACGTCAGCGCGCGAGCGCTGGCCAACGCCTACGCGGCCACCCTCGGCAGCATCTTCACCGAACAGCTCAAGCCGTACGAGGTGGAGATCTGCGTCGCCGAGGTGGGCGCCAGCTCCGCCGAGGACCAGCTGTTCCGCCTCACCTACGACGGCTCGATCTTCGACGAGCCGCAGTTCGTGGTGATGGGTGGCCAGACCGAGCCGATCGTGACCAAGCTCAAGGAGGGTTTCGAGGACGATTTCGACCTCGAGCACGCCCTGCCGATGGCCGTGCAGGCGCTGCGCTCGACGTCGCCGAACAACGGCGACTCCGAGCCGGTGAAACTCGAGGTCGCGGTGCTGGACCGGACGCGTCCCCGGCGTGCCTTCCGCCGGATCACCGGTACGGCGCTGGACGCATTGCTGCCCGCCGCCGAGGAGCCGGCCGCGACGGAGGAGTCCGCCGAGGGCAGCGACGGCAACAGCTAGTTCCCGGCTTCACGTCAGGGCCCGTCCTACCTGGACAGCGGAAAGTGCCAGGTGGGGCGGGCCTTTGCCGTGTCGTTCCCGAACCGGGACCAAGATCGCGGCGTGTCGCCGCCCGAACGGCGCACATGTCGGCGGCCAAAAGCGCCTAGCATTGAGTGATGCAGCGGCGGATTTTTGGCATCGAGACGGAGTTCGGCGTCACCTGCACGTTTCACGGGCAGCGCCGGCTTTCTCCCGATGAGGTGGCCAGGTACCTGTTCCGGCGGGTGGTGTCGTGGGGACGCTCGTCGAACGTGTTCCTGTCCAACGGGTCCAGGTTGTACCTGGACGTGGGCTCTCACCCCGAGTACGCGACCGCGGAGTGCGACGACCTGATCCAGTTGGTCACGCACGACAAGGCCGGCGAGCGGATTCTCGAGGATCTGCTGGTCGACGCCGAGCGGAGACTGGCCGACGAGGGCATCGGCGGCGACATCTTCCTGTTCAAGAACAACACCGACTCGGCGGGCAACTCCTATGGCTGCCACGAGAACTACCTCGTCACCCGCGCGGGTGAGTTCTCGCGGATCGCCGATGTGCTGCTGCCGTTCCTGGTGACCCGCCAGCTGATCTGCGGCGCGGGCAAGGTCCTGCAGACGCCGCGCGGCGCGGTGTACTGCCTGTCGCAGCGCGCCGAGCACATCTGGGAAGGTGTGTCGAGCGCCACAACTCGCTCGCGCCCGATCATCAACACGCGCGACGAGCCGCACGCGGACGCGGAGCGGTACCGGCGCCTGCACGTGATCGTCGGCGACTCGAACATGGCGGAGCCGACGACGCTGCTCAAGGTCGGCACCGCGAACCTGGTGCTGGAGATGATCGAGCAGGGCGTGCAGTTCCGGGACTTCACCCTGGACAACCCGATCCGCGCGATCCGGGAGATCAGCCACGACCTGACCGGCCGCCGTCCGGTGCGGCTCGCGGGCGGGCGCGAGGCCTCGGCACTGGACATCCAGCGCGAGTACTACGGGCGCGCCGTGCAGCACGTGAAGGCCAACGACTCGGGGCCGACGGCGCAGCGGGTGATCGAGCTGTGGGGCCGTGCGCTGGACGCGGTCGAGCAGCAGGACTTCAGCAAGATCGACACCGAGATCGACTGGGCGATCAAGCACCGGCTCGTGGAGCGGTACCGCTCGCGGCACAACCTGGACCTGTCCAGCCCGCGGGTGGCGCAGCTGGATCTGGCCTACCACGACATCCGGCGCGGGCGCGGTTTGTTCGATCTGTTGCAGCGCAAGGGTTTGATCAGGCGCATCACCGACGACGGCGATATCGAGGCCGCGAAGGACACCCCGCCGCAGACGACCAGGGCCAAGCTGCGTGGCGACTTCATCGCCGCGGCGCAGGCGGCGGGCCGGGACTTCACGGTCGACTGGGTGCACCTGAAGCTGAACGACCAGGCGCAGCGCACCGTGCTGTGCAAGGACCCGTTCCGCGCGGTGGACGAGCGGGTGGACCGGCTGATCAGCTCTTTGTAACCAGGCGAGACCCCCTCACGACGACAGTCGCGAGGGGGTCTTCGGCTGCCTTCAGACGGGCAGTTTCTCCGTGGTCTCCACCGCCGTTTCGCTGATTCCGTAGCGCGCGTGCAGGCGCCGCAGCGGCGCCGGCGACCACCAGGCGTACCGGCCCAGCGCGCGCATGCCGGCCGGGAGCAGAATGCCGCGCACGAGAGTGGCGTCCATCAGCACGGCGAGTCCGGTGCCGAGGCCGAACATCTGGATGAAGCTGACGCCGCTGGTGCCGAACGCGAACAGGCTGATCGCGAGCAGCACCGCGGCCGCCGACACGATGCGCCCGGAGTGCGACAGGCCGTCGATCACGGCCTCCCGCGGCGTCGCGCCGCGGTCGCGGGCCTCCTTGACGCGGCTGATCACGAACACCTCGTAGTCCATCGACAGCCCGAACGCGATGCAGAACAACAACATCAGCATGCTCGTGTCCAGCGGCAGCGGGGTGAAGCCCAGTGCGGAGGACAGGAAACCGTCCTGGAAGACCAGGGTCATCACGCCGAGCGTCGCGGACAGGCTGACCAGGTTGAACAGCAGGGCCCGCACCGGTTGCAGCACACTGCCGGTGAACAGGAACAGCAGGACGAACGTGGTCACGGCGATCATCCCGCCCGCCCAGGGCAGCCGGGCGGCGATGGTGTGCTTGCTGTCCACGAGTGTCGCGGCGTCGCCGCCGACCTTCACATCGGAGGGGCCGGGCAGCGCGCGGATCCGCAGGACGAGATTCTGCGCGTCGGCCGAGCGGGAATCGGCGGCCGTGACCACCGTCAGGCCTACCGCGTCCGGTGCGGCGGTGGTGGACACGCGCGTGACGCCGGGCAGTTCGGACAGGCGCTGTGCGTACGCGGTCATGTCGGGCCGTCCGGGCGCGACGATCTGGATCGCGCGGCTGTCGTTCTGCGGGAAGTGGGCCCGCAGTTCGTCGCCGACGACGCGGCTGGACGCGGTCGTGGGCAGCACACGTTCGTCCGGGGTGCCGAACGTGACGTTGAACAGCGGAACCGCGGCGAGCACCACCACGGCGAGTACCGGCAGCGCCGTCACGAGGGGCCGTCGCAGCACGGTGCGGGCGGTGCGGGCCCAGAACGGCGAGACCGTGGTGAGGCCGCGGCGCCACGGCCGGCGTCCGGCGTTGACGCGTGGGCCGAGGACCATCAGCAGTGCGGGCAGCACGACGACCGCGCTGATCATGGCGATCACGATGACGCCGATGCCCGCGTAGGCGAACGAGCGCAGGAAGTAGAGCGGGAACATCAGCAGCGCGGCCAGCGCGACGGCGACCGTGGCGGCGCTGAACGCGATCGTGCGGCCCGCCGTGGCGACCGTGCGGATCACCGCCTGCTTCGTGCCGGTGCCGGCGGCGAGTTCCTCGCGGAACCGGTTGACGGTCAGCAGCGCGTAGTCGATGCCGAGCCCGAGGCCGAGCGCGGTGGTCAGGTTGATGGCGAACACGGACACGTCGGTGAGCGACCCGAGGACCGACAGTTCCGCGAACGTGCCGAGCACCGCGATGCCGCCGACCACGAGGGGCAGCAGCGCGGCCACGAGGCTGCCGAACACGACGAACAGCAGGATCGCGATCAACGGCACCGCGATCGACTCCGCCAGCATGAGATCGGCGCTGACCTGGTGGTTGATGTCGGTGTTGACGACGGCGCGGCCGCCGGGGGAGACGGTGATGGGGCCCTGCCCGCCCTGGTAGCGGTCGATGAGGTTCTTGACCGCGTCCTGGCTGGTGGCGTGCGCGGCGATCAGCGCGGAGCGGCCGTCGTCGGCCTTGAGCGCGGGCAGGCCGGTCTGCCAGTAGGACGCGACCTGGGAGAGGTCGTGGTCGGAGGCGACGCGCGCGCTCAGCGCGGTCGCGGCGGCGCGGACGGCCGGATCGTCCACGGTGCCCTGGTCGGCCCTGACGAGCAACAGGAAGTCGGGTGAACCGCCGAAGTTCCGGTCGATGAGGGTTTGTGCCTGGCTGGATTCGGCGCCGGGGTCGGTGAATCCTTGCGACTGGAGTTTGCCGAAGGCGGTCATGCCGAGCGCGCCCGCGCCGATCATGAGCACGAGTGCGACGGTGAGGACCGCTCGCGCGTGGGTGGCGGCGAACCGCCCGATACGAACGAACATGAGATCCCCTGTCGAAGTTGGCGACTGTTAACTTGGTGGGTGTTAACTTGCCTCGCAATGTGTACGGGTGTCAACATCAACCTGTGGGTTCCTCAGTGTCCGTTCGATCCGGTTACCACCACGGCGACCTCCGCAACGCGCTCAGCCGCGCGGCCGCCGACCTGGCCAGGGAGGGCGGCCCGGGTGCGGTCACCGTGCGCGCCGCGGCTCGCGCGGTGGGCGTCACCCCGACCGCCGCGTACCGGCATTTCGCCGGGCACGAGGAGCTGCTCGACGCCGCCAAGGAGCAGGCGATGGCGCGCATGGCGGCGGTGATGGACGCGGAGCTGGCGCGCAGTCCGGACCAGGGCGATCCGGTGCGCAGGGGGCTGCGGCACCTGGCCGCGGTCGGGCTCGGTTACCTGAACTTCGCCGTCGCCGAGCCGGGCCTGTTCCGCACCTGCTTCGTCGGCGGTATGCCTGCCGGCTCCACGGTCCATCCCGTGTGGACCTCGGAGCCGTTCGTGCGGGCCATCGCGGTGCTGGACGAGCTCGCCGAGGCCGGTTACCTGCCCGCCGAGCGCAGGCCGATGGCCGAGCTGGCGATCTGGTCCTCGGTGCACGGTCTCGCGATGCTGCTCAACGAAGGGCCGATGCGCCATGCGGGCCCGGAGATCCAGCGGCAGGCCATCGAGCGCACGTTCGAGGTCATCGCGGTCGGGCTCGGCGGCAGTCCGCTGACCGGTGAGCTGCGTGCCGACCTGCTGGAGATGATCCGGCGGTCCGGCCTCAGCGCTCCGGATCCTGGCCCGTCGGCCGGATGACGATCTCGTTGACGTCCACCGACGGCGGCTGTCCGAGCGCATAGAGCACGGCGCGGGCGATGTCGTCCGGCGCCAGCTTCGGTTTGGCCCGCTGCTGCTCGGTGATCAGCTCGGTGTCCACGATTCCGGGCTGGATCACGGTGACGCGCACCCCGGTGCCGACGGCCTCGGCGCGGATCGAGCCCGCCATCGCGGTCACGGCCCATTTCGTCGCCGAGTACAGGCCCGCCGGCGCCGGCCGGATGTGGCGGCCGGCGACGGAGCCGGTCAGCAGCAGGTGGCCGCGCGTGCGGGCGAGTGCGGGCAGCACGGCGCGGGCCGTGATCGCGGCGCCGTAGACGTTGGTGAGCACCATGTCGCGCCACTGCGCGGGGTCGGTGCCGCCGTTGCCGAAGAACGACACGCCCAGCATCTGCCCCGCGTTCGCGAATGCCGCGTCGAGCCGTCCGAAATGGGCCTCGGCCCGGTGCGCGGCGGCGGAGATCCGGCTCCAGTCCGCCACGTCCGCGCCGAACGCCTTCGCGACGTCGCCGCCGAGTTCGTCCACCAGCGGCGCGAGCCGGGCCGGATCACGGCCGACGAGTGCGAGGCGGTAGCCCTCGGCGGCGGCGTGACGAGCCGTCGCGGCACCGAGTCCCCGCGATGCTCCGGTAATAAGTAGTACCCGATCGGTCATGGGTTCGAAATTTACGGCGTGTAATAGCGGGACCTGAGCACCGACGCGCGGGTCGCGAGCTAGGGTGGTCGGGTGTCCACCGCCCGCGCCGAGCGACTGGTCAACCTGGTGCTCGCACTTCTTTCGACCCGGCAGTATCTGACCGCTGACCGGATTCGCGGGATAGTGCCCGGCTACGCCGACGCGTCCAGCGACGACGCGTTCTCGCGCATGTTCGAGCGCGACAAAACGGAGCTGCGGGAGCTGGGTATTCCGCTGGAGATCGGCCGGAACTCGGTGTTCGACACGGCCGATGGCTACCGCATCGCGCGCCGCGACTACGAGCTGGGGGAGATCGAGCTGGCGCCGGACGAGGCCGCGGCCGTCGGGCTCGCGGTGCGGTTGTGGGACTCGCCGGAGCTGACGGGGCAGGCGCAGGGCGCGCTGGTGAAGCTGCGGGCCGCCGGGGTCGAGGTGGACCACAACGCGGCACCCGTCGTGGAGTCGCGGGTGCGCACCGAGCCCGCCTTCTCGCCGCTGCTGGCCGCCGTGCAGGCGCGCCGGCCCGTCCGTTTCGACTACCGCCGCGCGGGTTCCGCGGACCGGCTGACCCGCACCCTGGAGCCGTGGGGTGTGGTGTCCTGGCGCGCCCGCTGGTACGTCGTCGGTCACGACCGCGACCGTGGCGCGACGCGTTGTTTCCGGCTGTCGCGGATCAGTGGCGAGGTCCGGCCCGCGGGCCGCCCCGGCGAGGTCGAGCGGCCGGACAACGTGAACCTGCTGGAATTCGTGGCGGGCAGCAGCAAGTCGGAGAACTCGCCGGTCGCCACGGCGCGGCTGTGGCTGGCTGACGGCCGTGCCGCCGGTATCCGGCGCCGCGCACGGCTGACCGGACGGCTGACCGTGGACGGCGTCGAGGGTGACCTGGCCGAGATCGAGCTGTACTACCCGGAAAGTGCGGCGGACTGGATCGCCGGGCACGGTCCCGACGCGCTCGTGCTGGAGCCCGAGGTGCTCGCGAAATCGGTGGCCGAACGCCTCACCGCCGTGGCTCGGCAGGAGGCGAGGAAGTGAGTTCCACGGACCGGATGCCGCGGCTGCTGGCCCTCGTGCCGTATCTGCTCGCGCGGCCCGGCATCAGGATCGACGAGGCGGCCCGCGATTTCGACGTCACCCCCAAGCAGTTGCGGCGCGATCTGGAACTGCTGTGGATGTGCGGCCTGCCCGGCTACGGCCCCGGTGACCTGATCGACCTCTCCTTCGAGGGCGACACGGTCACGGTCACGTTCGACGCCGGCATGAACCGGCCGCTGCGGCTGACCGGTGGCGAGGCGACGGCGTTGCTGGTGGCGCTGCGCGCGCTGGCCGAGACACCCGGTCTCCTGGACACCGACGCGGTGCGGCGGGCCATCGCCAAGATCGAGTCCGCGGCCGGGCAGGCCCAGCCGTCCGGCGTGGTGGTCGGGCTGCCCGTCCGCGAGGGTGCGGCGACCGCACGCACCCGCAGCGTCGTGCAGCAGGCCCTGCAGGCCCGTCGCGCGCTGCACATTCGCTACTACACCGCGTCACGGGACGAGATCACCGAGCGCACCGTGGACCCGATGCGGCTGCTCATCGTGCAGGCGGTGGGCTATCTGGAGGCGTGGTGCCGGCGTGCCGAGGGCGTCCGGCTGTTCCGGCTGGACCGCATCGACGACGTCCGGGTGCTCGACGAACCGGCCGCACCGCCGCCCACAGCGCGTCCCACCGACATCACCGACGGGGTCTTCTCGCCGACCCCCGACCAGGAGGTCGCCGAGCTGGTACTCGATCCGGACGCGCGCTGGGTGGCCGAGTACTACCCGTGCGAGGACGAGACCGAGCTCGACGGCGGGCGGCTGCGGGTGCGGATGCGCTACAGCGACGAGTCGTGGATGACCAGGCTGGTACTCAGTCTCGGCGGGGACGCACGGGTGGAACGGCCCGCGCAGCTGGCGGACGCCGTTCGCCGGCGGGCTGCCGACGCACTGGCCAGGGCTCGTCACCTTCCGTCAACCTTGGGCCAGTAGGGTGACGCTGTGTCGTACCTGCCCAGCATCCTGCTCGCCGTCGTCGCGCTGCTGCTGCTCGCGGCGCTGGCGTTTCGTGTCGCCGGGGGCTTGCGCCGCTTCCGGTCGACCCTGAGCATGGTCATGACTAGTACGAACGACCGGACGGGTCTCCTGCGAGCCCGTGTGGCCGGTGTGCGGGTCGCGCTGGCTCAGCGTCGCCGCGTGCCGGAAAATCAGTAGCATTGGCATGAAACAGATAGGAGGCCACAAATGCTGAACGGGTTGCAGCCGTGGCATGTGATCATCGTCCTGGTGGCTTTGGTTCTGCTGTTCGGTGCCAAGCGGCTCCCTGAGGCCGCCCGGTCCGTGGGCAAGTCCATGAAGATCTTCCGCGCCGAGACCAAATCGATGCGGGACGACGAGGACGAGCCTGCGGAGGAGCCCGAGAAGCGTCAGCTTCCCTCGGCCACCGCGGAGCCGAAGGGCACTGAGGCGCAGGTGGCCGACCTGCAGCGGCAGCTGGACGAGCTGAAGAAGCAGCAGTCGGCCGCTGACCAGGCCCAGAAGCACGCCAGCTGACCGGACGGGACTCGGACACCGTGGCGGACCCCGCCCCCAGCCGCCGGGACCGGCGGCGTAAGCGCAGCCGTCGGCACAACCCCGACGGCACCATGACGCTGATCGAGCACATCTACGAGTTCCGCCGCCGCCTCGGCTGGGCGCTGATCGCCCTGGTGTGCGGCGGGATCTTCGGCTTCATCTGGTTCCAGACGAAGCTGGGGCCGGTGGAGTCGCTCGGGCAGTTGCTGAACGCGCCCTACTGCGGTATCCCGTCGCAGCGCCTGCTGCCGGGCACGATCGCGCCGGACGGCACCTGCAGGCTGCTGCAGACCACACCGTTCGAAGGCATCATGATCCAGCTGAAGGTCGGTGTCGCCGCGGGCGCGGTGCTGACCTCGCCGTTCTGGCTGTATCAGCTGTGGGCGTTCATCGCGCCCGGCCTCTACTCCAAGGAACGCAAGTACGCGCTGACGTTCGTCGGGTTCGCGAGCGTGCTGTTCGCCGCCGGCGCGGTGCTGGCCTACCTGCTGGTGCCGCACGCGTTCGCGGTGCTGATGAACTTCGGTGGCGAGTTCTTCACCACGGCGCTCACCGCGGACAAGTACATCTCGTTCGTACTGTCGCTGCTGGTGATCTTCGGCGTGAGCTTCGAGCTGCCGCTGCTCGTGGTCATGCTCAACCTCGCCGGCGTGGTCAAATACGCGCAGCTGAAGAAGTGGCGGCGGGGGATCATCTTCCTGTTGTTCGTCTTCGCGGCGTTCGCGACGCCGGGCTCGGACCCGTTCTCCATGATCGGCCTCGCCGGCGCGCTGACGGTCCTGTTCGAGGTCGCGATCCAGATCGCGCGCGTGCACGACAAGCGCAAGGAACGGCAGAGCCGCGAGTCGGAGTGGGCGAACCTCTCCGACGACGAGGCGGCCCCGTTCGACTACACCCCGAGCACGGCGCTCGAGGACGAGCCGACCACCCCGGTCACCAAGTCCACGAGCACCGACGACATCACCTGAAGACCTGGGATTTGAGGTAAGCCTCGCGTGGCGGAGGCGCAGTGCTCTGATGCACTGCGCCTCCGTTGCGATCCGTCTTCGGGTGAGCAAGTCGCGGGTTTCATCGTTCGGACGCAAGGGAGAGCGCGCGCCGGACGGGCACACCTGCCGGGCCGGCTCGACGCCTCGGCGGATTTCCTGCTGTGCGCTGCATCCACCTCATGGCGCGGTCCTCGCCGCGTCGAAGGGGGCCCGGTCGAAGATGATCCGGAGGTGGGTGATCTTCCCGTTCTGCACGGTGAGGCACTCGGCGGCGGGGGCGCTGGCGACCGGAAGTGTTTCGGTGTCATACATCAGCAGCGCGATCCGGTCGTCGCCGAAGGAGGCGATCAGGTCCGAGCGGGTGAGGATTCGCGTGAACGGGCCCATGAAGCCGCGGAAGGCCTCCGCGCCTTCGAGTCGCCCGGCCGGTGCCTCGCAGACGATGTCCTCGGCGACGTAGGTCATCGCCCGCTCGAAGTCGTGGCCGGTCCAGGCCCGGTGGTAGGCAAGGGCGATGTCCACTGCGGAGCCGGTCATGGCGATTCCCTTTCGTCGTGGTCCTGCTGTCTGTTCAGACACCGGGGACGCGCCGGAGGGAACGGTCTCGGCCGGAATTTCGTGTCGGTGGGTTGTGCCAGGATACGAATCGTGACCGTACTGGACCGTGCCCGAGCGGGGGACGAGCAGGCGTTTCGCGAGCTCACCGATCCGTTTCGCGGCGAGCTGCACCTGCACTGCTACCGCTTGCTCGGTTCGGTCGCCGATGCCGAGGACCTGACGCAGGAGACGCTGCTCGCCGCCTGGCGGGGTCTGGACGGCTTCCAGGGCCGGTCGTCACTGCGGTCGTGGCTGTATCGCATCGCGACCAACCGGTGCCTCAACGCGCTGCGCGACGCCGGCCGCCGCCGGCCCGCGGAGCCGGTTGCCCCGTTCGACCCGCCCGAGCCCACCGTCCGCGGCGAGGTGAGGTGGTTGCAGCCCTACCCGGACAGGCTGCTGGCGGAGATCGCGGACGAGGCACCCGGGCCCGAAGCCCGGTACCACACCAAGGAAGCGGTCGAGCTCGCCTTCGTCACCGGTCTGCAACTGATGCCGCCGCGGCAGGCCGCCACACTCGTGCTGCGGGACGTGCTCGGCTACCCGGTCGCGGAAGTCGCCGACATGCTGGGCACCACCGCGACCGCGGTCAAGGGGATGCTGCAACGTGCCCGTGCGGCACTGGAGGCGAACCGCCCGCGAACCGTGTCCCGCGGCCCCCGCGAGGAGCACGAGCTCACCCGGCGCTTCGCGGACGCCTTCACCGCCGGGGACGTCGACACCGTCGTCGCACTGCTCACCGACGACGCGTGGCTGGCCATGCCGCCGGCGCCACACGAGTACCACGGGCCCGCCGCGATCGCGGCCTTCCTCCACGCCAGCACCACCTGGCGCGGGCCACGCCCCCTGCGGCTGGTGCCCGTCCGAGCGAACACGCAGCCCGCGTTCGCCTGCTATCTCGCCGAAGCCGGGCAGCCGGCCGCCCACTGGGCCGGGATGCTCGTGCTCGGCCTCGAAGGTGACCGCATCCGCGCGATCACCCGCTTCCTCGACGAGAACCTGCCCCGGCACCTGGGGCTGCCCGCCACGACACCGGCGGCGCCTGGCGGTTCGCGCTCGACCTGACCGCAGCTGACCCTCTTCCAGCCCGGCGGCGGAAAGAGCCGCCCGGCTGCGCCACCGTCTACATCGGACACCGCGACCACCACGACAGGACCCGAGATCTGTGTTCGTTCAGCTTCGCCGTCAGCTCACAGCGGTGCACAGCGGTGCACGGCGGCGCTCGCTACTAGTGAACGGATGCGGCCACGAGGCGGAGGATTTCGTCTCGGCTGCGCTCCAGTCCGGCGAGGATGCGGGCTTCGATGTCCGGGTCGAGCCGCGCGACCGGGGCCGAGCAGCTGATCGCGTGTGGCGGTAGCGAGGGAATGCTGAGGGCGACGGCGAAACACCGTAGTCCCGCTGCCGTTTCCTCGTTGTCGATGGCATATCCGCGTTGCGCGGTCTCCGCCAGCTGCGCGGCCAGCTCCGCGGGTGAGCGGACGGACTTCGCCGTCGGCGTGGCGAATTCGTCGGGCAGGTGGGCGGTGCGCTCGGCAGCCGGGCAGGTCGCCAGCATCGCTTTTCCCAGCGCGGTGATCTGCGCGGGGAGGCGGCGACCCGGCTGGAACCGAACGCCGAGAGCGTGCGGGGAGAACCGCGATGCGAGGTAGAGGGTGTCGGTACCGTCGAGGGTCGCAAGGTGGACGGTCTCGCCGAGTTCGTCGCGCAAGCGCGCGAGTACGCCGACGGCCACCTCGACGAGATCGGTGTCGTCGAGGTGGATCGAGCCGAGGAGCCGCGCGACCGGTCCCAGTGTGTACGCACCATCCTGCTGTGCCGCCCATTGCGCCCGCACCATCGTGTTGAGCAGGGCGTGCAGGCTGCTCCGCGGGATCGCCAGCTCGCGCTGCAGTTGACCCAGGGGCACCGGCTGCCGCGCGCGCGCCAGAACCTCCAGGAGCTGCAGCACCCGCTCCGCAGACTTGACCTGGGTCGCGCCTTGCCGTGGCTCGCTCAACTCGGTCCCTCCAGATACCACAGATACCGCCACCAGCAGTGCCTGCCCGCTTGACACCCGACGAGAGCCACTATAGTGTTCGTCCACATACATGGATAAGTCCATATTTCTGGACAAGCCCTTCCCGAGGATCCGGTGACCCGCCGCACGCCGGTCACGATGTTCTCCAGCGTGAGTTGCGCCTCCCGGGCTTCGTGGCCTTGGGCAACCGGGAGTCGGCAGTCAACGAACCCCGCTCCGGTGGGGGTACTTCGCGCGCCGCCCCTGTCGCTAGCTAGGAGAACTCATGCACAGCCTCCTGCGAAGGTCCGTTCTCGGCGGCGTTCTCGTGTTCGCAGTCGTGCTGGCGACCGCATGTGGTGCCGGTGGCGGAGGCCCGTCAGGGCCCTCGTCGGGCGCTACCCGCCTCGGCTTTCAGGCCACCACGTGGGGCGCGCCCGCGATCGTCGCCGACCGTGCCGGCAGCTGGAAGGATGCCGGCGCCAACGTCACGACGCGGCCGCTCTCCTCGGGTGCCGAGGTGCGCGATGCGATCCTCGGCGGCTCGCTGGACGCGGGATCCCTCGGTGTGACTCCCTACATCGTCGGTGCCGCCAAGGGCCAGGTCGTCGCCGTGGCCGTGGCCGCCTACGCGGGTGACACCCTGGCCGTGGTCACCGGCAAGGACTCCGCCATCCACAGCGTGGCCGATCTTCGCGGCAAGAAGATCGCGTCCCAGCTGGGGTCCGACACCAACGAGACGTTCGTCGACCAGATCGCCCCGGCCGCGGGGCTGAGCAAGTCCGACTTCCAGTTGGTCAACATGAAGTTCCAGGACATGTACTCGGCGCTGCAGACCGGACAGGTCGACGCGTTCGCCGGAGTCGACCCGACCGTGACGCTCGCCGTGCAAAAGGGCACGGGCCGGATTCTCACGACCTACGCGAAGTACGACCCGACGCCGCTCTACCTGTGTTTCACCAAGAGCTACATCGATCGGAACCGCGATGAGGTGCAGAAGGTCGTCAACGGCTGGGTCGCGGGAGCGAAGGTGTTCAACTCGGATCCGCAACGGGCCCTCAACGAGGTCAAGGGCTTCTTCGACAGCAGGGGAAGCCCGATCGACACCGCCGTGCTGCAGCAGGCGCTGTCGAACCTGCATGTCACGCCCGACTTCGGACCGGACACCCAGGCCTACCTCAACCAGCAAGCCGACGCGCTGGTCAAGGCCAGGAACATCACGGCCAAGCCGGACTGGAGCAAGGCGATCGACACAAGCTTCCTGAAGAAGGCCGAGTCCGGGCAGTAGGTGACCACCGATGAGCCAGGCCGTATCGCGGAGCGAGCTTCCCGACTATCTCGCGCTACCCACCCCGAAACGCACGGGCCGCGTCCTGCACGCGTTGCGGCGCACGGTGCTGCCGTTCGTGCTCATCCTCGGGGGCTGGGAGCTCTTCGTCCACTTCTCCCAGGTCAATCCCGAATTGTTCCCGTCGGTCGAGACGACGGCGGCCAGGGTCTGTCAAACGAGCGGTGTAACTCGGGTTGAAGGGGAACTACTTGCGTCCGGCGGCCAGACGGCCGTCGAAGGCGATCTCGAACGCGTTCAGCGCGGGTTTCCACCGCATCGTCCAGCGTTTCC
>NZ_JAAXLS010000039.1 GCF_012328925.1 Amycolatopsis acididurans | reverse complement strand
GTCTACCCGTCCGCACCGGCAACAAATCCTCGATCAACGCCCACTGCTCATCCGACAACAACCGAAACCGCGACACGACAGCAGCATCCCAGCCGACAACCAAGATCTTTGTCAGACACGCCCTAGCGGTAAACGCGTTACTCGGCGTCGAGGGTCTAGTACACGGCCGCCTTCGCCGAATTGCACTGGAATCACCGTACGCTAGACGGCTTGGTCTGCCGCCCCGGGATTTCGAGCATCACGACGTGGCGTTCGCCGTTACTGCCCGGTTGCTCGATTGCGGTGTGGTTGACGTAGTCGCGCAGGTGTGGCGCCGGGCCCTTGTCTTTGGGTGGGGCGAGCCGTAGCACGACGAGGAACCCGATCCGCACATCTGTCGCCTGGTACGTGACCGTCTGCTTGATGTACTTGTGCTTCTCACTGATCGGCACCATCGTCTCGTCGGCCTTAAGCTCTAGGTACAGATGAAACCCCGGGAAGCTCACCTGGATGTCGACCCTGCCGGCGCCGACCTCTTGGACCTCCACGTTTGTGTTGCCGCTGAGTGGCCCGTGGCACAGCCAGTCGTACAGGTCGGCGTGCAGGTCGTGTTCGTCGGCGTCATCCTTGAACAGGTAGTCCTTTGAGGACTCCTGGGTGTTCATGCGCCGTGAGACGAACCGGATAAGCTGGTCGAGCACAACCTGAACCGACTGCGCGACGTCCCCCTTGAAGTCGGGGCACGGTGCGAGCGCGTCGAGCACATTGTTACGTACTTCGGTGACCACGACGTCATGATCGAGCGCGTTGGCGTCGCGGATGTCGGCGAGGGAAGTGTTCAGGTCGCGGAGCAGGGCCGGGTCGATTCCGGCGAGAGCCTCGACGACTCCGGGGTGCGGTTCAAGGAACTCAGCGAGCAGGGGCGGCAGCGCGGCCGGGCCCTGCGCCGGGTCTTTTCCCGGCGCCTCCGGGGCGGCGAGAAGGGCGGTCTTGGCTGCCTTTTGGAGGACCAACGCTGCCGCCAGGTGTTCTTCATCCTGTCTCGTGTCGTCGTTTGCGGTTTCGACGCGCTGCTGGAGGAATTCGATGTGGTCGCAGAGGTTTCGCATGAGCCCGGCTCGCGCCGCGAAGCCGTCGGCGATGGCGGGACGCACGAGGGCGCGCACCGCCTCGATCCCTCCGACGTCGTGGGTGATCTCGTAGGTGTGCGACGCCGAGTAGATCTGGAGCAGGTCGTCGAGGACGACCGCGGCGTCATACAGGCTGTCGCGGTCGAGCTTGTCCCGCAGCCATGCCAGGTCCTGGCTCAGCCTGGCCCAGCCGGCGAGCACGAGCTGCTTGCGGTCCCCGCTCCAGTGACTCAGCCCGTAGCCGGCCACCGCGAACTCCCGGACACGCCTGGTGAGGGCCTCGACCTGGGAAAGGTCGAGCTGCCACTCTGCCGCAGACCTCGCCGCCCCATCGTGCTCGACCAGGTCCGCTATGAATGCCCGCAGCAGCCGCAGTGCCCCGTCGAGGGCCTCGACGTCATCGCGTTCATCCTGGGCTTTCACAAAGCTGAGCGCTTCGAGCGCGGCACCGAGGTGCGCAATGACATCGTGCGCGCCAGACGCCCGAAACGCCCGAACCAACTCGATATTCGCCGCGGTCCAGCAGGCGTCGGACGCGATGTCCTTTCCGTACTGCTGGTCGCGGGCCGCAGCGGCGTCACCGGGCGGGGAAGTGTAAACGGCACGCGCCACACCGCTCAGGACGCTGACAACGCCAACAACGCGGTCATCGACCGTCCAGCGGTCGTAGGCAGCTCCGATAGCTCGGAGCACCGCCTGCGCGTACCGGCGGGGTTGTGGGGTTGCGATGTCCTCAATCAGACCAAACAGCTTGTACTCCGAGGCCTGACCAGTCAGGGAAAGCCGCGCATAGGTCTCCAGTGCATCGGCATGTCGCGACACCTGGGCGGGCGAAGGGGCGGTTTGACCCCCTGTCGGCTGCGGCGGCGTCGCGAGCGGAAGGCACCGTGCCGCCAGGGCGGGCCCACTCATTGCGAGCAAGAGCTCGTTGCGGCAGAACTCGTCGAGGCCCTGGCCGAACTGCAGTGGATCGGTACTCGCCGTTACCGCGTCCACCAGTGCGGCCACGGCGGCACGAACCTCGGCCGTGTCCCGGTCGGCGGCCGCAATGTCCCGGCTCGTGAGGCTCAAGACCGGGGTCAGTATCGGGTTGTCCGTCAGCCGTGGCGCGACGATCGCGATCGCGGACCAGCCGCCAAGCCGCTCAAGGAGGTCCGCAGGCGGCTCTCCGTCCGTCAGTGCCTCGGACAGCCGCCGCTCGATCACTTCAGGTTTGAGACTGGTCGCCATCGGTTCCTTCCTTCCGCGGCGCCCATCGTGCCAGCCAGCCGCCCCGATGGACGAGGGACGCTCGCTGGCCGCTACCAAACGAAATCGTCGCCCATGGCGACCAGCGCGTTGCCTGGAGGCAGCAACGCCGTCAGCAGTGAACTGTGAGTGGTGGCGACTACGATCTGCATGCTCGTTTCCTCGGCCGCAGTGCGCATCGCCTCCAGGATGATTTGCAGGTCGTCGGCTGGGATTTCTTCCGCTGCGGGAGAATCGATAAACAGGAGACCGGGGTGTCGGCCGACCCCGGCCCGGTGGCCGTGTGCGATCAGGGCGATCGCCGTGGCCAGCTTGAGACGCAGTTTCTCGCCGTTGGTCAAGGCGCTGTACCCGCTCTTGGTCCCGCCCTTGTGGACGTCCATGTTCGCGTTGCCCTTGAGGGAGACGCTGGTGATGTTGTCAGCGCCGAAGCTGCGGACCAGGCGGGTGATCTCCTTGGACACGTTGACGAGCAACGGGTCTTGGTCGCGCTTGAGCCAGGTTCCGGTAACCCGGTCGGCGGCTTCCAACACGGCGACCCGCGCCGCGTCCGACCTTTCCGGCGAGCTGGCGCGGGCCCGCTGCCGCATGCTTTCCAGCGCGCCCTCGGCGCGGGCAAGTTCGAGCTCGACCTGGAACCTTTCGCGCGCTCGCTCCGCTCCTGCCTGAGCGGCCAGCGCCGTGGCTTCGGCGTCACGACGAACTTGCTCTGCCTCCGCGAACTCGGCTTCGATCGCCGCTACCGCCGCGTTGGCCTCGCTGGCGGCCCGCAGGAGAGCGTCGAGGATGTCCGTGTCGGGTTCTTCGTCGTCGACACCCTTTTCGACGTGTGCGGTCGCCGCGAGCAGTTCCTCACGGGCGTGGTCGGCGATGTCGGAGGCGACCACGACGTTGCCGGCGAACGCGTCCAGATCCAAGTGGGCCGAGCACACAGAGCACGTGTGGTCGTGGCCTTCCGCCTGGCGGCGCTGCTCGGTCACCGCGGACGAACATCGCGGGCACACGGTGGGAGTCATCGCGTTGAAGAACCGGCGAGCGAGGGCATCCTCCACCGCCGTGTTGCGCCGCGCGCGTTCAACGCGCACCTGATCGTTGACCTGTACCGCGGCCGACCGCGCCGCGGTCAAGCGGAGGGAGATCTCTTGCGCCAGCCTCGCGGCGTCCGCTGCCTTAGCCGCTGCCGCCAGCACCGCATCGACGTCGGGTTCGGCCGTATCGAACGACGCAAAGCGCTCTCGTGCCGCGGCCACTCGGCTCTCTGCGGCTGCCAGCGGCGTCTGCGCCAATTCGTTCGCGATCTTCGCCTTCGACGCTGCTTGGTCCCGTGCGTACTTGACGGCGTTGAGCGCGGTCTGGGCCTGGGCACGCGCTGGTGCCCAGCGAGTGCCGATGAACATCTGCAGCATGCGCGTCCCGAGGACACCCTGATTTCCCACGACGGGGTCGAGGACGTCCGCGTACACGGCCAGCGCCGACGCGTAGGTCGGCCAGGCGTGCGATATCTCCTGGTCCTTGGTCCACATCGCGATCGGTTCGAGCCGGAGGCGTTCGAGCATCAGCGCGCCCATGAGCGACTCGAACTCGACATCCCCGTCGAAGGCCCCCAGGGGAATCCGCCGTTGTGTCACTCCCGTCGTCGTCAACTGCACGACCGTGCCGCTCGGGGCACCAGCCGCAACGGCGAAGGACACGATCACAGAGACTGCATCGATGCCGAACTCGACCTCGACGTGGTCCAGCCACGCCCGGACATCCGGCTGCAACGGGCAGCGGCCGGTCAGTGCCCACTCCAGGAACCGCAGCACCGACGACTTCCCGCGAAAATTCCGTTCACTACCAACTCCATTAACACCGTCCGCGGGAGTCCAGCCGAGGTCGAATGGCACCGCAACGGCTGGCTTCGCCCCGACCTCGAGGTCCGCATCGTCGACCTCGAGAACCTTCGTTCCGGTCACGTGAAGCTTGCGGACCCGCAAACGAACGGGGACCCCCGTAGTCGCGCTGGTCGAGACGCCGGCGTCAGCCAGAATCCGCTCAACCTCTTCCAGTTCGATGTCGAAGCCCGTCTGCACGCAACCGTCGTGAACGGCCTCCCCAAGCGTGCTCACTGCCTACCCCCCTCGTACGCGGCTCGAAGCTCCTTCAACCGTTCTCGTACGCCCTCGTCAATCGGCGCGATGTCCACGCCGAGCTCGGTTCTGGCGTACTCAGCTTGCTCGTACTGGCGTCTCTTGAGCGCACTGCCCGAATCGTCACCAGCGACCAGCGCCACCAGCCCGACCTGCTTGGTGTACCAGCTCAACCGTGGCTCCTCCTCCAGTCTCACGACCGCGGCTTCACCCGCAGTCGTGAGGAAGAACTGGCTTCGAGCGGCCTTCACGACCCCGCCCAGGCGGCGGAGAAGCGCGAGTCCGTAGGCCTCCAGGACTGCGAAGGCGTCGTCGATAGCCTCATACGCCCCGAAGAGCCACCGCGGCATCGGATACCACCGCAGGTCCGGCTCCGGATCGTCCAGCAGCTGCGCCGCGACGTCCAGGTAGCTCTCGGGAAGGTCGCCTGCCGCGACCTTGGACACGAGTTGATCCGCCAAGTAGTCGGGATTGCGCAGCCAGAAGTCGAGCGCCTGCAACCGCAGTTCGCTCCGAACGACCTTCACCGTGTCGACCGGATCGCCAGCCGTCACGGGTGCACCGCACGCTCTGAGAATGACCAGCAGCCGAACGGCGTGTTGCATCCGAGTCGCCGCAGGCCGTGCGGTCCCCATTTCCGTGGTCAGACCGTCTCCCCCGTCCGTCCTGCTAGATCAAGTCGGATCATCCCGCACTCACAGGAGTCGATCAGGAACTCGATGCGTTACAGTGCCAAGCCGTCGCCATACCACGGTCACCGGTTCGCGGGGACAACGCCAGGCCGAACAACAGTTCGGTGCAGTCACACACGCGATGCGCCGATCGTCGGTGATCGGCCGGACGCGAGCGTCCAGTTAGTCGATGTGACGTTCCAGCACTCTCAAAAAGTCGTCGATCGTCTGGGGGCGTTGGGCAGGATCTTGTTGTGTGGCGGTTCGGACCAGAGCGCGCCAGCCTTCGTCGGCGGGCAGTAGCGGAATGTTCGCCTGGGGCATTTTGCCGACCAACGCCCAGCCGACCAGTTGGCCGATACCGTAGATGTCGGCCGGCGGCCCGGCTTGGTGAGCGTCGACGGACAACTCGGGTGCTGCAAAGCCCTCGGTCCCGAGGAGCATGCCGGTTCGGGTTCGGTTGGGGTTCGTTGTTTGCCCGTGAGGCCGCCGGACCAGACCCCAGTCCGCAACTACCCACCGACTGTCGAGCTTGAGTACGTTGGCTGGCTTGATATCCCGGTGCACCCAGCCATGGCTATGCGCGGTCCTCAGCGCGCGACAGATGTCGTTGATCATGGCTCGCACTTGAGTCGGTTCCGCTAGTTCATCGAAAACCAGGGTTTCGGCGGTCCCATCCGCGAGCGGCATGACGAACCACTCACCGCTGTCACTGAAGTCCAGAATCGGCATCACATGCGGATGACCCCCCAACTGTCGGGCGACATCGACTTCGCGTTTCATTCGTGCTAACGCATCCTGGTTCTGTGCCATCAGCTTCTTGAACGCGACCCGGGTTCCGCTGGGTTTGTGAGTAGCTTCGAAAACCTCAGCCTGGCCGCCACGTTCGATCGGCCGGCGCTCCAAGCTGTAATCTCGCCGTTGTCCGTTAGCGGCACTTGTCACGGCCTGGTAAGGGTCGGCCGACTCGGTTTCTGTCGCCTGCGACGTGGAAAGTGGGTTCACCGGAGGTTCGCTTCCTTCGGCAACAACGCCAGACAGCCTGATGAGGACCGGCACCGGGTCGTGTGCGTTACCGCGAACGTCGGCGAGTAGGTACACGCGGTCGCCGACGGCAGCGATGCCGGAGATGTTGTTGATAGCGAGTTCGGCGATCGTCTTCTGGGAGTTGGCGGCGATGTTCGTGGCGGCCAGGGTCGCGCGAATACCGCTGCCATCGTGCGAGGCGGTGACGACCAAGTTTGGGTTAAGGACCAGCAGGTTGCCAAGATATGCATGGGAAGTCGACAGCCACTCGGTCCGACCGACCGCACTACCGCGGCTGAGGTCAAGCACGGCCGAGTGCCCGCCAGCGGCGAGGAAAAACCGGCGACCCTCCAACCAGCCGGCAGCCCGCACGGCCGCATCGAACTCCACAGGGAAGCGGTGTTGCTCCCCCGCCCGGACTCCAAGCCGCGTCAGCGCCAAGTCAGCTTGGCCGCCCATCCCCGATCCGGACAAGACCCACGCATCACCGTCCGGGCCCGCCAGCAGCATCGGCATTTTGGCGAAGCCGCCACCGATCGCTTCCAGGCTCCCGTCGAGATAGCGCAGGACGGCGCCACGACACAGGACAAGGACCGATCCGTCGGGAAGAACCAGCGGCGCACCTTGGCATCCGCTCATCCGCAGAAACCACAACGTCGCTCCGCGAGCCGGGTCGACCTCCACGATGCCCTCATCGGTCGTGACCAGGAGCCTGTTCGGAGCGAGCGCCGCCATGCCGCGAGGCTGGGCCCATCCGTCATCGCCGACCAGTAAGACGTGCGCGTCGACATCGGTACCTGTCGAAATGATCACTTGCCACGGTGGAGGTAGCTGGTCGGCCCGAAACATCCGCGCGGGCGCATCCGCCAGCGGTGGTTCGGCCATCAGGTCAACCAACGCGGTAAACGAGCGTCCAGTGACGAAAGCGTGGTCGAAAGCGGCGTCCAGCAACTCAGAGAGCGTGAACAATCCACAGACCACCGCCTCCAGATGGCCACGATCGAGGAACACCGTGCCGGATCGAAGGGCCGTCTTAGCGCCAGTCGGAGGGGCCTGGAATCCAGTCATACACAGCAACGCGTGTTTCACATTGCCGTGCGTCGGGGTTGTGGCCAGGATCTGACTGAGGCGGTCTTGGCTGAGCGGTTGCTCGGGCCACACGATGTCCAGGAGGTAGTACCCGCCATCCAGGACGAACGTGACCCGGCCGCCGTCGGCGAAGCCCGGAGGCTCGTCAGAACGCGCGTGTACGGCTTGGTAGCCGAGCAGGTCTACGACGAACGCGACGAACTGCTCCTGGCGTTGATCGCCCGACAACCCGGAGTCGAGCAGTTGGCCATATCCGCCGATGAGGTTCAGCATGCTCTCCCAATGTCTGGTCCAGATAGAGGTCGAGGACTCAACAACGCGGTCGGACGGTATCGGAACGGCGGTTACCGGACGCCCGACGGGCCGACTGATCGCTGCATCGTCGCGACCATCTCGGCAGGGCAGGCGTTCAACCGGTTTACCTACGTGGTCCTACCAACGGCGGAGTCGCTAGCGGTGAGTGTAAACGCGAACGGCGACGCCTGGTCGTCGCCAATGAGGTGGCGGAACTCCTCATCAACGGCGATCAGGACATCGTCGTCTTCGGTGGCAGGCGGCACAGGGCCACCGGAGAACAGCAAGTTGGTCCAGCGATTCGCCACACGCGACCAGATCACGAGGTGAGTCTCGGCGAGGAGGATCCACACCGCGTCGATCTCGTTCGGGAGGTCGGATAGCGGCTCGAGGTGGTGCGCGATCACCGGATCGAGGATCTCCGCGTATATGTAGTCAAACGTGTGCGCGATGAGGACTACGTCAAACTCGATGAGCTCTACCTCCGCCTGTTCGTCGCCGCGCGCCGATTCTGCGCTGGCGAATGCACACCTGTTCTAGCGACAGCCGCGGACCCGGCCTGTGCACCAGCACTTCACCAGACGCCCTAACCGAACACCAAATCCAGGACCGCTAGGCACCCCGACCGTGCAGATCGGCCCGTCACGACACGTCACAACCACCAGAAACCGGTCGCCACCGCCGCCAGCCCGATCACCATTCCCAGCCATGCCCACGATGCGCGCCTTGAGCGGCCCGCGCCACACGACACACGCGAACAACGACAAACCAGCCGCCGACAAAAGAAAATGTGCAGAACCGCCCAGTTGGGTGACCCGCCTGGAGCAGTTTCCGTGACCCCGTTTGAAACGGGGTCAAAGCCCTGCTCCAGATTTGCTCCACCTACTGAACGGTAACTGAAACCGAATCCACAATGGACAGATTTTCGGCGCACCTAAAAACAACGCCCGACCTGCGGAAACCGCAGCGCCGGGCGATCAGAAAAACTGTGGAGCTAAGGGGACTCGAACCCCTGACCCCCTCACTGCCAGTGAGGTGCGCTACCAGCTGCGCCATAGCCCCGGGTGCGAAGTGAACTCCGCATCTCGTGAGTACATACGTTACATGACGCCCCGGGCCCCTCGAACGCGGGGGCCCACTCCTGGAACGGGCCCCCGCGCCGGCTGCTCAGGCCTGGTTGATCAGGTTGGTCAGCCAGTTCGGGTCGGTCCAGGTGATCGACTGGCCGTTGTGCAGGATCGTCGGCGTGCCCTGGAACGACGGGTCCGCCGAGATCTTCGTCAGGGCGTCCTGCAGTTGCGCGTTGTACGTCCCGTTGTTGACGCACGTCGCGAAGTTCGGCGCCGTTATCCCCAGGTCGGTGCCCAACTTGATCAGCTGCGTCTTGTCGTAGCCGCGCTGTCCCTCTTCGGGCTGCGACTTGAACAGGCTGTCGTGATACGGCGTGAACTTGCCCTGGTCGGCGGCGCACAGCGCGGCATTCTCCGAATCCAGGGAGTAACCGGGCGGATCCGACCTGCTGTTGAGCAGCGGGATCATGTGGTAGGTCACCTGCACGGTGCCCGCCGCGATCTGGTCCTCGATCTGCTTCCCGGACGACTGCTGCAGCTGCCCGCAGTACGGGCACAGGAAATCCGCGTAGATGTCCAGCTTGACCTTGGCATCCGCCTTGCCCGACACAACCGTGGCGCCCTGTCGCTCGCCCGGGGTGTCGAGTGCGGCACTTGACGTCTGCGGCGCGATGCTCTGGCCCGCTGTGCTGTTCTTCGACGAGTTCGTCCAGATCACCCCGCCGATCACCACGACGGCCAGCACCACGACGGCGACCACGGCGACGATGGTCTTGCGGTTGCCACCCCCACCGCGCGCCTGCGACACCACACGCGCGCCCGAGCCGCGCTGCTGCGTCTGCCGGCGCTTCCGTGCGGAACGTTCCGCTCCACCCACTGCCTCAGGTCCTTTCTGCTTCGGTCACGTATTCGCCCCGCGCGGACCCGGCGCCGAGCCAGCCGTCGACGGCGAGCCTGGTCCTCGCCCGCACGATCAGCCACCCGGCGAGCACCAGGAACCCCACGTCGCGCAGGATCTCCTGCGGGTACTGCGTCTGGCCGTCGGCGACCTGGCCACCGCCGCCGAAGCAGCCGCAGTCGATCGTCAGCCCGCGCGCCCACGACTGCGCGACCCCGGCGATGAACACCACGAGCAGCACAGCGGACACGGCGGCGGCGATCCTGGTCACGAGCCCGAACAGCAGGAACACACCCAGCGCGAGTTCGAGCAGCGGCAACGCGGTCGCCACGGGATGCACAACGCCGTCGGGCAGCACGTCGTAGGCCTTGACCGCGAGGTAGGTCTGCCCGGCGTCGGAGAGTTTGATCGACCCGGAGACCAGCCACACCGCGGCCAGACCCAGCCTGACCAGCGTCCCGACGACGTCGAGCACAGCTTGGGAGGGGCGGAACACACACCTAGGCTAGCGGCGGGTCCTGAGAAAACTGTGAGGTGACTGTGGTGCGGATGGCGGTCGTCGTGCTCCTTCTGCTCGGCCTGACCGCCTGCTCGCACCCCGCGCCGGGCACGCTGGCGGGCAAGTCCGACAACGGCACGCTGACCATCGGAATACGCTTCGACCAGCCCGGACTCGCCGAACACACCCTCGATGGGCGGTTCGTCGGGTTCGACGTCGACGTCGCCGAGTACGTCGCCAGGAAGCTGGGCGTGAAGCCGGAGAACATCACCTGGCGCGAGACCACCTCGGCCACGAGAGAGACCGATCTCACGTCCGGCCGGGTCGATCTGGTCGTCGCCACCTATTCGATCACCGACAAACGCAAGCAGCTCATCTCCTTCGCCGGCCCGTACTTCGTGACCGGCCAGGACCTGCTGGTGCGCAAGAACGACACCGCGATCACCGGTCCCGAGACGCTCAACGGACGCCGGCTGTGCTCGGTGACCGGATCCACGCCCGCGCAAGAGGTCAAGAACCGCTTCGCGCACGCCGTCGAGCTCGTCGAGTATCCGCGCTACCCGGACTGCGTGACCGCTTTGCTTGCCGGACAAGTGGATGCGGTTACCACCGATGGGGTGATCCTCGCGGGATATGTTACGCAGAACCCGGAACTGCTTCGCGTGGTCGGCAAGCCCTTCACCGACGAACGGTATGGAATCGGTTTACGCAAAGGTGATACCGCCGGACAGGCCACTGTGGACAACGCCATACAGGACATGATCGCCGGCGGCGACTGGCTGGCGTCCCTGCAGCGCAACATCGGCCCGTCCGGCTATCCGCTGCCCGCCCCGCCGGTGGTCACCGAACGATGAACCTGCCCGATCTCCCTGTCAAAGCGGTACTCGGCGAGCTGGCCGCGGCGCTGCGCGAGCACCGCACCGCGGTGCTCGTCGCGCCACCGGGCACCGGCAAGACCACCCTCGTCCCGCTCGCGCTCGCCGAGCACGCCGGTGGACGGGTCGTCGTCGCCGAGCCCCGGCGCCTGGCCGCACGGGCCGCGGCCGCGCGCATGGCTTCGCTGCTCGGGGAGCGGGTCGGCGAGACGGTGGGGTACTCGGTGCGCGGCGATCGCAAGGTCTCCGCCCGCACGAAGATCGAGGTCGTCACGTCCGGGCTGCTGGTGCGGCGCCTGCAGGCCGATCCCGAACTCCCCGGCGTGGATACGGTCCTGCTCGACGAGTGCCATGAGCGGCATCTCGACGCCGACCTCCTGCTCGCGCTGCTGCTCGACGTCCGCGCCGGACTGCGCGACGACCTCAAGCTGCTGGCCACCTCCGCCACGGTCGCGGCCGACCGGCTCGCCGCATTGCTCGGCGACGCACCCGTCATCACCGCCCACGCGCGTACCTTCCCGGTGGAACTCGGCTACGTGCCACCGGCACGCGGCGAGCGGATCGAGGCGACGGTCGCCCGCGCCGTCCGCACCGCCTTGTCCGAAGTGGACGGGGACGTGCTGGCCTTCCTCCCCGGCGTCGGCGAGATCGCCAGGACGACCTCCCTGCTGTCCGATGTGGAGGTCGTCCCGCTGCACGGCAGGCTGCCCGCGGGGCGACAGGACGCCGCACTCACTCCCGGCAGGCAAAGGCGTGTGGTGCTGGCGACCGCCGTCGCGGAGTCCAGCCTGACCGTGCCGGGCGTGCGCGCCGTCGTGGACTCCGGCCAGGCCAGGGTGCCGCGCGTGGACCACCGGCGCGGCCTGCCCGGCCTCGCGACGGTGCGGGTGTCGGCCGCGGTCGCCGAACAACGCGCCGGCCGTGCGGGCCGCGAGGCGCCCGGCAGGGCCTACCGGTGCTGGGCACGGCGCGACCAGGCGAGCCTGCCCGCCTATCCCGAGCCGGAGATCCGCACCGCGGAACTGTCCCGCCTGGCGCTGGAACTGGCCTGCTGGTCCACACCGGACGGTGCGGGCCTGTCGTGGTGGGATCCGCCGCCGGAGGGGCCGCTGGCCGCGGGACGGGAACTGCTCGCCACGCTGAACGCCGTCGTGGACGACCAGGTGACCGAGCGCGGCCGCGAGATGGCCGCGCTCGGGCTGCACCCGAGGCTGGCCAGGGCCTTGCTCGACGGCGCGGCGGAGGTCGGCGCGCGCTCGGCGGCCGAGGTCGTCGCGGTGCTCGACGCGGGCGCGAAGGCCACCGACATCGAGGCGGAACTGCGGGCGCCGCGGGACGACCGGCGCCGGACCGAGATCCGCCGGCTGACCAGACTGGTGACCGGCGCCGCGGAGAACCCCGGTCCGGCGCTGGTGGTCGCGCTCGCCTACCCGGAACGCCTCGCGCGGCGCAGGCAGCCCGGCTCGCCGGTCTACCTCATGGCGGGCGGCACCGCGGTCGAACTGCCCTCGGGCAGCGGGCTCGGCGACGCGGAATGGCTCGCGGTCGCCGAGGCCACCCGCGATCCCGGCCGCACCCACGGCGTGATCCGACTCGCCGCGCGGGCCGATCAGGAACTGGCGTTGCGTGCCGCGCCGAATCTGGTGTCCGAAATGGACGAGGTGAGCTGGGACGGCGACGTGGTGGCCCGCTCGGTCCGCCGCCTCGGCGCGATCGTGCTGAACGAACGACCGCTGCGCGATCCGGATCCGGAGCTGGTCCGGCAGGCGCTGCTGGCGGGTCTGCGCAAGGAGGGGCTCGGGCTGCTCACGTGGTCGCGTGAGGCCGAGCGGCTGCGGCAGCGGCTCGCGTTCCTGCATCGCGTGCTCGGTCCGCCGTGGCCAGGCATGGCCGACGAAGACCTGCTCGCAGCCTCCGAACAGTGGCTCACGTCCGCGCGGCGCCGGGCCGATCTGGCGCGCATCGACGTCACGGCCGCGCTGCGCGGACTGCTGCCGTGGCCGGAGGCGTCGCGGCTCGACGAACTCGCTCCCGACCGCATCGAGGTCCCGTCCGGCTCCCACATCCGTCTCGACTACGCCGGCGGTGAACCGGTACTCGCGGTGAAACTGCAGGAGACCTTCGGCTGGGTCGAGACGCCGCAGGTGGCCGGGGTGCCGGTCGTGCTGCACCTGCTCTCCCCCGCCGGGCGTCCCGCCGCCGTCACCGGCGACCTGAATTCGTTCTGGCGCAACGGATACGCCTCGGTGCGGGCCGAACTGCGCGGCCGCTACCCGAAGCATCCGTGGCCCGAGGACCCGTTGACCGCGACGCCGACCCGGCGCACCAACCGGAAGTCCTGAACGAGGGAGACTTTCGGCCCTTCCCCATCGCTCGCGCCGGGAGTGCGCTGAGCAGGGAGAAGGAGTGCGCGATGACCGATTCGAACCAGATGCTGCGCCCGAGGCCGCCGCGGCACGACGCCGGGCACCGGGACCTACACCGCGCGTGGCTGGCTCTGTTGCTCTTGCCCGTCGCCTTCGCCGCCGCGGTCGCTCTCGGCGACTGGCTGGTGTCGATCCAGGGCTACGGCGGAGCGGACACCTCGATCCCGTCCCGCGTGGCGCTGCGGGCCGCCATCCCCGCCTGCCTCGTGCTCATCGCGCCCGCGGTCGTCACGTTCGCCTTCGGTTTGCGAGCCCGGGCCGAGGGAGTTCCCGCCGGGGGCAAAGCCGCTCTCGTCGGCTTCGCGGCGGCGCTCGGCCTGGTTCTGCTGAACCTCGTGCCGCTGTTCGTTCTGCGCTGAGCTCAATGTTCGCGCAGGAGTGTCCGCTGTGGAACGGCGGGCAGGCGGCGTTCGAGATCGTCGTCCTCGGTCTCGTGCAGGCCCAGCTCCACGGCCTGCCGGATCTGCTCCCGGTTCTCCCGCACGACCTCCGCGAAGAACTCGTCGATACGCGGATCGATGAGCACCTCGAGGATGACCCGCATCGATGTGTCCAGAATGGACGTCACCACCTCGTCGTGGAACGGTAGCCGTGACAGGCGGCCCGCTTGACGATCGGCCTTGAGCTTCTCGGCGATGACGCCGCGCAGCATCTCCTGGTTCTCGCCCAGCGAGCGGGCCAGGTTCTCCGGATAGTTCCCGGTTTCGACGACCTTGACCACCTCGTCCAGCACCGCGATGGTGATCGGCTTCTTGATGGCCAGCACGATCGGCCGGGACAGCCGTTCGATGAGCCGCTGCGTGAACAGCTCGCCGAACGCGCGGTCGGCGGTGCGGGCGAGCCGCACCAGTACGGCGATCACCCGCAGGAGCCGGAAGCCGCGCAGCGCCGGGTGCGCGATCGGGATCATGCCGAGGATCTCGTACCAGTTGAGGAGCGGGAAGCGCTTGCTCCAGCCGTGCCGGTGCCAGCGCCACAGGAACTCGGCGAAGAAGATCCCGCAGATCGTGGTGTCCACTATGAACACCCGGTGCGCGGTGGCCGCCGAATGCGGGAAGAACGTGACGTAGACGAGCAGGCCGACGGAGAACACCGCCAGCACGAGCATGGCGATGTCGAGCCCGCCCGGGTGGCGTCGCGTCATCCCGTCGTCACCCGGATGAACTCCAGCACCTGCGGCCACGAGATCGCCCAGGCGTCGGCGTTCTCCGGGTTGCCCTCCTGCGGCTTGTTGCTGAAACCGTGCTCGGCGTTGGGATACACGTGCACGATGCTCGCCCCGGACGGGCGGGACTGCAACGCGGACTGCAGCCGCTGGAAGCTTTCGTGCGGCACCAGCGTGTCGGCGCTGGGGTACATCATCATGGCCGGCGCCTTGATCCGGCCGGTCTCCGCGACGGCGTCGACGGTGTGGTTGGGCGCGGGGGTGCCGGGCACCGTCGGGTGGTAGGCGACGACGTTGGCCAGCCGTTCGTCGCGACCGCCGAGCATGAGCGCGAACCGGCCGCCGAGGCACCAGCCGATGACACCGGCCTTCGCGCAGCCCAGCTCGCCGAAGAGGTGACCGAGCAACGTGTCCAGTTCGCCCAGCACCACGTCGTCGTCGAGCTTGCCCATCATCTCGAACAGTTGCTCGCGCGAGGTGTCCTCGTCGCTCGGGCCGTGCCACGGGTCCCACGTGAGCACGGTCACGCCGGTGACGGCGATGGTGGCCGCGAACTCGCGCACCCGCTCGCCGATCCCGGTGATCATCGGCAGGAGCAGCATGCCCTGGCGGGATCCCCCGGCAGGGCGAGACAGGTGGGCGGTGAGGCCGTTGACGGTGATGTTCGACGTCTCGATTTCAACTGTCATGCGTTGAACCGTAGTGAAATGAGAAGATCGTTCGACAAAGGGACACCGAGGGAAGGCACGCGCATGAGCGACCGCAGTCTCGCCGGGCAACTCGGCAACCTGCCCGACGGCATCGAGGCGTTGCCGGAGGAGCACCAGCAGGACCTCGCGGACGCCGTGCGGGAGGCCCGGCGGCGCCAGGGTGCGGCGCTGGCGAAGGCGGGCAACGACGCCCTGCGGTATGTGCCCGCGCTGTTGCGCCCCGCGGTGCGAAAGGCCGTGGGGCTGTGAGCTCGACAGAC
The DNA here is from genome assembly GCF_012328925.1 of Amycolatopsis acididurans. Lineage (GTDB taxonomy): Bacteria > Actinomycetota > Actinomycetes > Mycobacteriales > Pseudonocardiaceae > Amycolatopsis_E > Amycolatopsis_E acididurans. The sequence continues at coordinate 46,765 of NZ_JAAXLS010000039.1, read as the reverse complement.
GCGGAAATCCGCAAACTCGCCCGCGTGCTCGGCGTGTCCGCCGACCGCTTCGCCTACCTTCGCGACGTGCCGCAGGCGGACGTGCGACGGCTGCGTGACCAGGTCACGACCACGCTGTTCGATGCGCATCTGAATGTGCTGGAACGGATGGCCGGGGCGAGCAGGCTGCTGCCCAATCCGCTGCTGGCCAAGCTGGCCGAGCGGGTGTTCGGGCCGCTGCTGGCGGCGCGGATCGCGGGGCTGGTCGACATCGGCAGGGGCGTGGACATCGCCAAGCGGCTCCCGCCGGGCTTCCTCGCCGACGTCGCGGCCGAACTCGACCCCCGGCGCGCGGCGGGCATCATCGCGGGCCTGCCGGAGCCCGTGGTCGTCCGCGTCGCGCGGGAACTGGCGCGGCGGGAGGACTGGATCACGATCGCGCGGTTCGTCGACACCCTGCCGGAGACGACGATCGTGGCGAGCCTCGACGTCATTCCCGACCACGGGCTTCCGCTGGTCGCCGAGATGCTGGACGAGGTGGCCCGGGTGGCCTACATCGTGGACCTGCTTCCCGACCATCGCGCCGGCACGCTGCCGGACGACCTGGCGGGTTAAGCCACGATCAGGTACACCCCGTAGACGACGACGGCGGCGCACACGGCGAAGCACACCAGCGCCCTGGTGAGTCCCGCCGTCCCCGTGCCGCCGCCTTCGCGGGCGACGGTCCTGGCCGCGAGCCCGCGCACGCCGACGGCGAACAGACCGGTGACCACGGCGACCGCGACCAGTGCGATCACGAAAACGCTGCCGAGGGCAGCCCAGTCGATCTTCATCCCACCCCCACCGGCACCGGCTGCTCCTGCTCGGGCCCGTTCACGTTGTTCGCCGTCACCGGGTTGCGGCGCGACCACAGGTAGATCACCAGCGCGAGCGCCACACCGACCACCCCGACGAGGATTGTGCCGATGCTGCCCGCTCCCGCAACCTCGGACGCGACGGCACCGATGATCGCCGCGGCGGGCAGCGTCAGCAGCCACGCGACCACCATCCGGCCCGCGACGCCCCAGCGCACCTCGGCGAGCTTGCGGCCGACACCCGAGCCGATGACGCCTCCCGCGCACACGTGCGTCGTGGACAGCGCGAAGCCGAGGTGCGAAGACGCCAGGATCGTGACCGCGGCACTGGTTTCGGCCGCGAAGCCTTGCGGCGTCTGGATTTCGGTGATCTTCTTGCCCATCGTCTGGATGATCCGCCAGCCACCGAGGTAGGTGCCGAGCGCGATCGCCAGACCGGCGCTGAGGATCACCCACACCGGCGGCGCGGAACCGCTGGCCAGCGCGCCGGAGGAGATCAGGGTCAGGGTGATCACGCCCATGGTCTTCTGCGCGTCGTTCGTTCCGTGCGCGAGGGAGACCAGCGAGGCGGAAAGCGCTTGCGCGGTCTTGAAGGACTTGGACACGACGTCCTGCCGCGCCCGGGCGGTGATCTTGTAGACGAGGAACGTGCCGACGACCGCGACGACGCCGGCCACCAGCGGCGAGGCCACGGCCGGGATCAGCACCTTCTCCACGACCTTCGAGAAATGCACCGCGTCCGCGCCGGAGGCGATCCAGGTCGCGCCGATCAGGCCGCCGAACAACGCGTGCGAAGAACTCGAGGGCAATCCGAAAAGCCAGGTCAGCAGGTTCCAGATGATCGCCCCGACCAGACCGGCGAAGATGACGACGGGAGTGATCTTGGTGTCGTCCACGATCCCGCCGGAAATCGTCTTGGCGACTTCGATCGACAGGAAGGCGCCGACGAGGTTGAGCACGGCGGAGATCCCGACCGCGACCTTCGGCTTCAGCGCTCCCGTGGCGATCGACGTGGCCATCGCGTTGGCCGTGTCGTGGAATCCGTTGGTGAAATCGAAGGCCAGCGCGGCGACGATGACCACGATGACGATCAGGGAGAGGTCCACACCTTCAGGGTATTGAGGGCTCTTGAACAGCGAGTGAACATCCACCGGTGGTTTATCCCATTTTTACCAAATCGCCGATCTTTCTGTAAGGACTCTCACGTTCGCTGACCGCGGCGCCAGACCGCCCACGTGAGTGGTACGCCCGGGCGGTAGGCCAGGTGCGTGACCGAGGGTGCGTCGAGCACCTGCACGTCGGCGCGCGCCCCCGGCCGGATCACCCCGACGTCCTCGCGCCGCAATGCCTTCGCCCCGCCCGCGGTGGCGGCCCACACCGCCTCCGCCACCGACATTCCCATCTGCAGCACGGCCGTCGCCACGCAGAACGCCATCGAGGTCGTGTAGGAACTGCCGGGATTGGCGTTGGTGGCCAGCGCGACCGTCGCACCGGCGTCGAGCAGGCGGCGGGCCGGGGCGAGCGGCTGACGGGTGGACAGGTCGCAGGCGGGCAACAGGGTCGCGACCGTGTCCGAACCGGCCAGCGCGTCCACATCCGCGTCGGTCAGGTGCGTGCAGTGGTCGACGCTGGCCGCGCCGAGCCGGACGGCGAGCCGCACGCCGGGCCCCGGCCCGAGCTGATTGCCGTGCACCCGCAGGCCCAGCCCGCGAGCGCGCGCCGCACGCAGCACGCGTTCGGACTCCGCGCCGTCGAACGCGCCTTCCTCGCAGAACACGTCGGCCCAGCGCACCTCCGGCGCGACCGCGTCGAGCATCCGGCCGCAGACCAGATCGAGGTAGCCGGGACCGGTGTCGAGGTGCGCGCCGAGGAAGGTGACCTCGTCGGCCACCTCGCGCGCGATCCGGGCCGACCGCAGTTCGTCGGCGACGGTGAGCCCGTAGCCGGTCTTGGTCTCCAGGCAGGTGGTGCCCTGGCGCAACGCCTCGGCGGCGTGGCGGCGCAGGTTCGCGGCCAGCTCGTCGTCCGTCGCGGCTCGCGTCGCCTCCACCGTGACCGCGATTCCGCCTGCCTGGTAGGGCTTTCCGGCCATGCGGGCCTCGAACTCGGCGGTCCGGTCGCCCGCGAACACCAGGTGCGTGTGGCTGTCGACCCAGCCCGGCAGCGCGGCCCGGCCCGCCACGTCGACGCGTTCGTCGGCATCCGGCGCCCGAGCCGCGGGGCCGACCCACGCGATATGCGCACCGTCGAGCACCACGGCGGCGTCGGCGAGCTCGCCCGACGCGGGATCGTTCGTGGTCAGCTCGCCGATACCGGTGATCAGGATTGCCACAGTGCCTCGATCTCCTTCGCCAGCAGGGATTCCGGCTGTTCGAGAAGCTGGTGGGTCCGGTCGCGCACGACCCAGCGGCCGCCGACGAGCACGTCGGTGACGTCGGCCGCCGTGGCCGCGAACAGCACTCCCTCGGGCTCGACGCCGGCCGTGCGGATCGAGCCGAGGCCGATGACGACCAGGTCGGCCGCGGCGCCGGGCGCCAGCGCACCGGCCTCGCCCCAGCCGATCGCGTCGTGATCGGTCGCCGCGGCCAGCAGTCCGGCGGGCGTGAACCGGCCGCGGGCCTCGGCGGCGAGCCGGTCGTCCAGCTCCAGCGCCCGCGCCTCCTCCAGCGGATCGATCACCGCGTGACTGTCGCTGCCGAGGCACAATCCGGCGCCCGCGCCGGCGAGTGCGCGAGCCGGGCCGATGCCGTCGCCGAGATCCCGTTCGGTCGTCGGGCAGAAGCACACCCTGGTGCCCATGCGGGCGAGCAGGCCCGTGTCGTCGCGGGTCAGATGGGTGGCGTGGACCGCGACCGAGTGCTCGCCGAGCACGCCGCCCTCGGCGAGCAAGGTCGCCGGCGTCCGCCCGTACCGCTTGAGGCATTCGGTGTTCTCGGCACGCTGTTCGGACAGGTGAACGTGCAGCGGCCGCTCCCCCGCCCACTGCGCGACCACGGGCAACTGGGTGCGCGGCACGGCGCGCACGGAGTGCACGGCCGCGCCGAGCCGGACGTGTTCTCCGTGCGGTGCGAAGGAATCGACGCGGGCCGCCCAGGCGTCGGCGTTGCCGTCGGAGAAGCGCCGCTGCGGCTGGGAACCGGCCGTGACGTAACACGTGTCGAGCAGCGTCAGCCGGATTCCGGCGTCGGCGGCCGCGGCGGCGAGTGCGTGGCCCATGGCGTTGGGATCGGCGTAGGGCCGGCCGCCCGGTGCGTGGTGCAGGTAGTGGAACTCGCCCACGCTCGTGTACCCGGCGAGCACCATCTCCGCGAAAACGCCGCGCGCCAGCCGCCGGTAGGAGTCCGGGTCGAGTCGTTCGGACAGCGCGTACATGCGCTCGCGCCAGGTCCAGAAGGTGCCGCGGTCGCGGTGTGTGCGGCCGCGCAGCGCACGGTGGAACGCGTGCGAATGACAGTTGGCGAACCCGGGCACCACGAGTCCGTTGAGGACTGTCCCGGCCCGTGGCGCGCCTTTGGTGACCGATGTGATCGTGCCGCGGTCGGCCTCGATCCGGACCGCCGCGGCCACCCCGTCAGGCAGCCACGCCCGTTCGCACCACAAGGTCGTCATGTCGACAAGTCCCGGAGCACGGCGGCCAGCGCTCGCGCGCCGTACTCCACGTCGGCGTCTTCCGCGAACTCCTCGGGTGCGTGGCTGATCCCGGTGGGATTGCGCACGTACAGCATCGCCACCGGAACGTGCGGGGCGAGGATCGCGGCGTCGTGCCCGGCGCCGGTGGGCAATTCCGGCACGTCACCGAGCACCGACCGCAGGGCTCGCCGCAACCCGGCGTCGAAGGTGACCTCGCCGCTGGCGGACTCCTCGACGACCGTCACCGCACATCCCTCCGCCGCCGCGGCTTCCCTTGCCACGGCGACGATCTCGTCCACCGGCACACCACCGCGGGCATCGAGCCACAGGTCCACAGTGGACGCGATGACGTTGGTTCCGCCCGGGCGCGGAACCAGCCTGCCCACGGTGGCACGTGCACCCTCGGCCCGGCAGGCCACCCGCCGGGCCGCGGAGACCACCTCGGCGGCGGGCAGCATGGGGTCGCGGCGGTCGGCCATCGACGTCGTACCCGCGTGATTTCCCTGTCCGGAGAAAGAAAACCGCCATCGGCCGTGCGCGATGACGGTGCTCCCGACGGCCACCGGGCTGCCGAGACCGACCAGCCCGCGTCCCTGTTCGACGTGCAGTTCCACGAACGTGCCGATCCGCGACAACGCCTCGTCGTCACGCCCGAACCGCGCCGGATCGAGCCCGGCGCTTCGTGCCGCTTCGGCCACGGACATGCCGGCCGGGTCCTTGAGCGCGACCGCGCGCTCGGCGTCGATCGAGCCGGTGAGCAGCCGCGACCCGAGGCACGGCACGCCGAAACGCCCGCCTTCCTCTTCGGCGAACACCACCACGGCGGCCGGACCGCGCACCGCGTGGATGGCTTCGAGCGCGCTCACCACACCGAGCGGCCCGTCGAACGCGCCGCCGCCGGGCACCGAATCGAGGTGGCTGCCGGTCACCACCGCACCCGGTCCCGGCATGCCCGACCACGCCCACAGGTTTCCGTTGCGATCGGTCTCGACGTCGAGCCCGCGCCGCCGCGCCTGCTCGGTGAACCACTCGCGCAACTCGGTCTCGGCGGGCTCGAAGACATGGCGCGAGTACCCACCGCGCCACCGATCCCGCCCCACGTCACCGATCTCGGCCAGCAACGAGACGGCGTTCATCGCGGGATCCGGATGCCGCGGTCGTGGGCGACCTGGACCGCGCGCTCGTATCCGGCGTCGACGTGGCGGAGCACGCCCATGCCCGGATCGTTGGTGAGCACGCGCTCGATCTTTCGTGCCGCCAACGCGGTGCCGTCGGCGACGCACACCTGTCCCGCGTGGATCGACCGGCCCATGCCGACGCCGCCGCCGTGGTGAATCGACACCCACGTCGCGCCGGAGGCGGTGTTGACCAGCGCGTTGAGCAGCGGCCAGTCGGCGATCGCGTCGGAACCGTCGGCCATCGCCTCGGTCTCCCGGTACGGCGAGGCGACGCTGCCGGAATCCAGATGGTCGCGGCCGATCACGACGGGCGCCTTCAGTTCGCCACTGGCGACCATCTCGTTGAACCGCAGCCCGGCCCGGTCCCGCTCGCCGTAGCCGAGCCAGCAGATGCGCGCCGGAAGTCCCTGGAAGGCAACGCGTTCCCCTGCCAGCCGGATCCAGCGGGCGAGCGAGTCGTTGCCGGCGAACAGATCCAGGATCGCCCTGTCGGTGGCCGCGATGTCGGCGGGGTCGCCGGACAGCGCCACCCACCGGAACGGGCCCTTGCCCTCGCAGAACAGCGGGCGGATGTAGGCGGGCACGAAGCCGGGGTAGTCGAAGGCCCGTTCACACCCGCCCAGCTTCGCTTCGCCGCGCAGCGAGTTGCCGTAGTCGAAGACCTCGGCGCCCGCGTCGAGAAACCCGAGCATGGCCGTGACGTGCCGCGCCATCGATTCGCGGGCGCGTTCGGTGAACTCCTCGGGTTTGTCCGCCGCGTAGTCACGCCACTGTTCGACGCTGACGCCGACGGGCAGATAACACAACGGGTCGTGCGCCGAGGTCTGATCGGTCACGATGTCGGCCTCGATCCCCCGCCGCAGCAACTCCGGCAGCACCTCGGCCGCGTTGCCGATCACGCCGACCGACAGCGCACACCCCTGGCCTTTCGCGTCCGTGACCCGCCGCACCGCGTCGTCCACATCGGACGCGAGCTCGTCGAGGTACCCGCCTTCGAGCCGCCGCCGCGCGCGCCGCGGATCGCATTCCACGACCAGCGCGACGCCGCCGTTCATCGTGACCGCCAGCGGTTGCGCCCCGCCCATACCGCCGAGCCCCGCGGTCACGGTGAGCGTGCCCGTGAGCGAGCCGCCGAACCGTTTCGCGGCGACGGCGGCGAAGGTCTCGTACGTCCCCTGCAGGATTCCTTGCGTGCCGATATAGATCCAGGAGCCGGCGGTCATCTGCCCGTACATGGTGAGCCCGAGCCGCTCCAGGCGGCGGAACTCCGGCCAATTCGCCCAGTCCCCCACCAGGTTCGAGTTCGCCAGCAGCACGCGCGGCGCCCATTCGTGGGTGCGCAGCACCCCGACCGGTTTGCCGGACTGCACCAGCAGTGTCTCGTCATCGTCCAAAGTGCTCAGGCTACGGGTGATCGCGTGAAAGCTCGGCCAGTCGCGGGCGGCCTTGCCGCTGCCGCCGTAGACGACCAGGTCCTCCGGCCGTTCGGCGACCTCGGGGTCGAGATTGTTGTGCAGCATCCGCAACGCGGCCTCGGTCTGCCAGCTTTTCGCGGTCAGCGACGGCCCCCGAGCAGCTCGTACCATCATGCCTCCCATGCCGTGAGAATCGCTCCTGACCTGACAAGCTCCTCCGCCGCGGCGATGTCCGGCGCCACGTGCCGGTCCGGCCCGGGCCCGGCGACCCGCTCGCGCACGATGTCCCGCGCGGCGCCGGTCACCGGTGCGGGCCGCAAGGGGGCACGCAGATCGAGCGCCCGCGCGGCGGTCAGCAACTCGATCGCGAGCACCGTGGTCAGGCCGTCGACCGCGCGACGCAGCTTGCGCGCGGCCGACCAGCCCATCGACACGTGGTCTTCCTGCATGGCACTGCTGGGAATCGAATCCACGGACGCGGGCACGGCGAGCCGCTTCAGTTCGCTGACCACCGCCGCCTGCGTGTACTGGGCGATCATGTACCCCGAGTCGACGCCGGGGTCGTCGGCGACGAACGCGGGCAGCCCGTTCGAGCGCGCCACGTCGAGCATCCGGTCGGTGCGGCGTTCGGCGATGCTCGCGACATCGGCGACCGGGATGGCGAGAAAGTCGAGCACGTAGGCGATCGGTGCGCCGTGGAAGTTGCCGTTGGACTCGACCCGCCCGTCGGCCAGCACGACCGGATTGTCGATGGCGGCCGCGAGCTCGCGGTCGGCGACCAGTTCGCCGTGACTCACGGTGTCCCGCGCGGCACCGTGCACCTGCGGCGCGCAGCGCAGCGAGTACGCGTCCTGCACGCGGTCGCAGTCGCGGTGACTGGCCACGATCCCGGACCCCGCCAGCGCAACGCGCATGTGCCGTGCGGACAGCGCCTGCCCGGGATGCGGGCGCAGGGCCTGCAGGTCGGCGGCGAACGCGCGATCGGTGCCCAGCAGGGCTTCCACGCTCATCGCGGCGGTCAGATCGGCGGCGTCCAGCAACCGGTGCAGGTCGGCCAAGGCCAGCACCAGCATGCCGAGCATCCCGTCGGTGCCGTTGGTGAGCGCGAGACCCTCCTTCTCGGCGAGGGTGACCGACGTCAGCCCGGTGTCGGCGGCCGGCTTGCGCTGACCGTCCACATCGAACACTTCACCCTCGCCCATCAGCGCGAGCGCGACCGCGGCCAGCGGGGCGAGATCTCCGGAGCAACCGAGAGAACCGAACTCGTGCACCACCGGGATCACGCCCGCGTTCAGCATTTCGGTAAGCGCTTTCGCCGTGTCGGGCCGGATACCGGTGCGGCCGGTCGCGAGTGTGCGTAGCCGCAGGAACATCAGGGCCCTGACGACCTCGGCCTCGACCGCCGGTCCCGCACCGGCCGCGTGCGAGCGGATCAGTGACCGCTGCAGCGCGATGCGGCGGTCCTCCGGGATGTGCCGGACCGCGAGCGCACCGAACCCGGTCGAGATTCCGTATGCGGGATCGGGAGCGTCGGCGAGCGCGTCGATGTGCTGGCGCGTCGTGGCCAGGTTCTTGAGCACGGCCTCGTCGAGCACCACGTGCGCGCCCCCGCGCGCGACCGCGACCACGTCTTCCCGGCTGACCGGTTCCGAGGTCAGCCGCACTGTTGGCACCATCAGCCTATTGCACCTCCGCGCGACCGCGCGCACGATCACCCACCGGACGGTTGTGTCTGGTATCCCAGACATATGGGCGAAAGCAGCGATGTACCGGCGTTGCGGCGCGGCCTCGCGGTCCTGCACGTGCTCGCCACGCACGCCGCCCCGGTCTCGGCGGCGACGATCGCCCGTGAGCTGGAGCTGCCACGTTCGACCACGTACCACCTGCTCGCGGAGCTGGAAGCGGCCGGTTTCGTCGCGCATCTGCCCGCGGAGCGCCGCTACGGCCTCGGGATCGCCGCGTTCGAGCTGGGCTCGGCGTACCTGCGGCACGATCCGCTGGAACGGCTGGCGGCGCCGCTGCTGCGCGCGCTGGCGGACGAGGTGGGGCACACCGCGCAGCTGGGCGTGTTGCACGGCAACGAGCTGGTGTACCTCGTCAAGGAGCGTCCGGCGCGACCCGAGACGCTGGTGACCGAGGTGGGCGTGCGGTTACCGGCGCATTTGACGGCTTCGGGGCGCGCGATGCTGGCCCAGCTGCCCGCCGCGCACGTGCGGGCGCTGTTCCCGAGTACCGCTTCGTTCGTGCTGCGGACCGAGCGGGGGCCGAAAAGCCTCGCGGAGCTGCGGCGGGCGCTCGCGGTGGAGCGGCGGCGGGGCTGGGCCGTGGAGGACGGCCACGTGACCGCGGGATTCGCGTCGGTGGCGTATCCGGTGTTCGACCACGGCGGCCGTCCACTCGCGTCGGTCAGCGTGACACTGCGGCACCACTGCGCGGGCGAACGGACGCCGTGCGAGCAAACCTGGCCCGGTCTCGCCGGGCGCGTCCGGCGCGCGGCGGACGAGCTGACCGCCCGGATCGGCGGTCGCCGGAGCTAGACCCGGACCTTGCCCTGTCCTGGCTCGAGGCCGAGCATTTCGAGCAGTTCGGCGCACTCGGCGGCGTTGACCGAGTGCCCGGCGACGGTGCGCGCCGCCTTGCTTTCCTGGGCGTCACGCTGGACCTTTTCCTCCGCGCGCACACCCGCGAGCCACCCGGTCGGAGCTTCCTCAGCGCTTCTTGCACGGCTTGCACGGGCCATCTGGCACCTTCTTCCGGCTTCGCGTAGTCATCGGCCAATCGGCCACACGCGTTAAGAGCATCGCAGTCAACGCTGACCGGCGTCCAGCATTACCACGTTGCGTAACAAACCGGCCACGAGCCCGGCGATCGAGAACACTTAACCCTTGCGCTAAGTGTCGCCCTCCTGAATACTTAGCCGCATGGCACAGTGTTTGGCGGAACTCGACGGGCTCTTCCTCGCCCTCTCGGACCCGACCCGAAGGGCCGTGATCCAGCGGCTCGGGCGCGGACCGGCGAGTGTCGGCGAACTGGCCGGCGAGGCCACGATGACCCTGCCCTCGTTCATGAAGCACGTGCGGATGCTCGAGTCGAACGGGATCATCCGCACGGCGAAGTCCGGCCGCGTGCGCACCTGCGTGCTCAACCGGGAACGGCTCGCGGCCGTCGACGACTGGCTGGCCGAGCAGCAGCGGGTCTGGACGGAGCGCACCGATCGCCTCGAACAATTCGTCACCGATTCCAAGGAGCAGCAATGAAGCCGGACCTCGACCTTTCCATCGAACGAATCATCCGCGCACCCCGCAAGACGGTCTGGAATGCGTGGACCGACCCGGACAATCTGGCGCAGTGGTGGCTGCCCGCCCCGGCGCTGTGCCGCGTGGACAGACTGGAAGTCCGCCCCGGCGGCGGTTTCGTGACGCGGATGAGCGAGGACGGCGAGACGTTCGTGCCACACCTGAACGCGTGTTTCCTGGTGGCCGACGAATTCGAGCGCATCGTCTTCACCAACGCCATCACCAGCGACTGGCGCCCCGCAGCTCCGGAACCGGTCACGCTGACCGCGGAAATCACGCTCGACGATCACGCCGAGGGCACCGATTACCGGATTCTGGTGCGGCACGGCGATCGCGCCGCGAAGGACCGCCACCTCGAACTGGGCTTCACCGAGGGCTGGGGCACCGTCCTGGGCCAGCTGGCCCGGTTCGCGGAATCCGTCCAATGAGGATCGGCCTCGGCCGCCGCCGCGGCCGAGGCCCACCCGGGCTCACACGGGAGCGCGCCAGGCGTCGTAGCCGTAGATCGCGTCCGCGGCCGCCGAGCCGGTGCCCTGCTTCAGCCAGTTGTTGCCGCGCGAGCCCAGCTGCACTTCCCGTGTCCGGTCCAGGCGCGCCGCCTGGTACGCCTTCAGCGCCGGCTCCGCGTCCGGGTACTCGGCCAGCGCGCGGGCCAGCACCACGCCGTCCTCGATCGCCATGCCCGCACCCTGTGCCATGAACGGCATCATCGGGTGGCACGCGTCGCCCAGCAGCGTCGCACAGCCGGACGACCACGACGGCAGCGGATCGCGCACGTACAGGGCCGATTTGAGCACCGAGTCGCACGCGTCCAGCAGCGCCCGCGCCTCCGGGTGGAACCCGCGGTACAGCTCGCGGAGTTCGGCCACTTCGCCCGGCGTCGTCCACGACTCGTGGCGCCACTGGGTCTGCCGCGTCGTGGCGAAGACGAACACGTCCGCGCCGCGGTTGAGCGGGAACGTCACCAGCTGCGTGTCCGGGTCCGGGCCCCACCACTTGGTGAAGCAGTCCCGGTTCGGCACGTCCACCGCACCCGCGGGCACCACCGCGCGGTAGGCGACGACGCCGGTGAACTCCGGCTGCTCCGCGCCGAACAGGGCGGTCCGCACGGCCGAGTGGATGCCGTCGGCACCGACCACGACGTCCGCCTCGGCTTGGTCCGGACCGAACTCCAGGCGGATCCGGTCCGTTGTGGACAGTCCGGCCAGCTTGTGCCCCAAGCGAAGCACACCGTCGGGCAGCACCCGTTCCAAAGCCGCCAACAGGTCCGCGCGGTGCATGGTCAGCTGCGGCGAGCCGTAGCGGCGTTCGGCCTCGTCGCCCATCGGCAGCCGGGACGTCTCCTCGCCGGTGTCCCACGTGCGGCTGATCCGGTACTTCGGCCGCGCCGCGGTCTCCCGCAACTCCTCGCCCACGCCGAGGCCGTCGAGCGCGCGTACGGCGTTGGGCGTGAGGTTGATGTCCGCGCCGACGCGTCCGAACCCGGCCGCCTGCTCGTACACCACCGGGTCGAACCCGGCCTTCCGCAGAGCGGCAGCGGCGGCCAGACCACCGATCCCGCCGCCCACGATCCCGATTTCGGGCACAGCGAAGCTCCTTCAGCTACCGACCGCGAGGTCGATGAGGTCGTGGCCCACGACAGCGGGGCCGGAGTAGTGCGGGCGGACGCGCCGCAGCCAGCCCTCGTCGTCGAGCTGGGCCGGGTCGGCCGGGCCGAGGTGTGACAGCGCGACCCGCCGGGCCCCGGCCGCGTCGGCGACCCGGCCGACGTCCGCCGGGGACGTGTGCGACGCGGCGAGGAAGTCCAGCAACTGCGGCGAATACCCGATGCGGCGGTAGAAATCCGGCTCCATCGCCTCGTGCACGAGCAGGTCGGCACCCGCGGCCAGCGCGCCGACCGCGTCGCTGCGCGCGGTGTCGCCGGAGAAGGCGACCACGCCGTGCTCGGTCTCGAAGCGGTAGCCCAGCGCCAGCCGCAGCGGCGGATGCGGGACGGCCCGTGCGGTCACCCGCACCCGGTCGTCCTCGTGCACGACGAGTTCCGCGCCGGGCGCCACGTCGAGGTCGGCGGCCCGGATCAGCCCGGCCAGCGGCGGCCGGGTACTGGTCCGTTGCCGCACCGCGACGTCCTGACCGAACGCGGCGAGGCTGCCCGCCACCAGCGCCTCCGCCCCGGCGGCGGGCGGCCCCGGGTCGGTGGGATCCGGGCCGGGGCCGTAGACCCGCACCGGGTCGACGACGCCCTGGTTGGCCGGGCCCCAGCCGAGCAGGAACAGCGTGAACAGCTCGGCGACGTGATCGGAGTGCAGGTGCGTGACGAACACCGCGGCCAGGTCGCGCAGGGACAGCCCGGCGGAGACGTACTTGCCGAGCGTCCCGTAGCCCGCGTCCACCAGGTAGACGCGCCGGCCGACGACGACCGCGTTCGCGCAGCCCTGCCGGCCCGGCGCCGGGTACGGCCCGGCGGCCGTGCCGAGCAGGACCACGCTCAGCGCGTCCGTCACGGCGAGACCTCTTCGAGCGTGCGGCCCTTGGTCTCCTCGGCGAAGAACCCGGCGACCAGCGCCCCGGCGAAGCAGATCGCGCCGAGCACCAGGAACACGGTGCCGAGGCCGGTGCCGCCCGCGTAGAGCGCGCCGACCAGGATCGGGCCGAGGATGAGGCCGAGCCGGTTCAGCACGCCGCCGAGGCTGACGCCCAGCGCGCGGCTGCGGGTCGGGTACAGCTCCGGCGTGTACAGGTACAGGCTCACGTTCACCGCGAAGTTGAACATCGCCGCGAGCGACGACCAGACGAGCAGCTGCGCCGGGGTCCCGGCGCCGAGCGCGCCGAGCACGACCAGCATCGCCGTGGTGCCGCCCAGACCGGCGGCCAGCACGAGGCGGCGGCCCAGCTTGTCGACGACCAGCGCGGCGATCAGGCATCCGGCCAGACCGGCGACCGACGTGGCGGTGCTGTACCACAGCGCCTGGCCGATCGAGAGGTGGAACGAGCCCTTGTACAGCGTCGGCAGCCACGAGGTGATGCCGTAGTTGGCGAGGTAGCCGACGAACCAGATCGTCCACACCACGAGCGTGCGGCGCCGGTAGCGCCCGGCGAACAGGTCACGCAGGGAGCTGCGCTTCGCGGGCACGGCGTCCGCGGCCGGCGGTGCGGCGTTCGCCGCGGGAGCGGGCAGCGGGTGCCCGATCGAGGCTTCGACGCGTCGTTCGATCAGCGCCATCGAGCGTTCGGCCTTCTCCGGGTGGCCGTGTGCGGCGAGCCACCGCGGCGATTCGGGGATGCGCAGCTGCAACAGCACTGCGGCGATGCCTGGCACCGCGGCGAGCGCGTACAGGGGGCGCCAGCCGAAGTGCGGGATGATCCAGGCGGCGACCAGCGCACCGACCGCGAGCCCGGCCGGGAACACGATCTCGTACATCAGCACGAAACGACCGCGGCGGCGGGCGCGGCTGATCTCCGCGATGTAGGCGGCCGCGGTGGGCACCTCACCGCCGATCGCGAGCCCCTGCACGAAACGGAGAATGAGGAACGGCAGCAACGCGGTGCTCAGTGTCATCGCGAGGCTGCACAACGCGGTGCCGGCCACGCACAACGCGATCACCTTGACGCGGCCGATGCGGTCGGCGGCCCAGCCGGACGCGAGCGCGCCGATCAGCATGCCGATCGAACCGATGGTGAGCGTGGTCGTGCTCGCGGTGGCGCTCATGTGCCACTCGCGGCCGATGACGGGCAGGGTGTAGGCGATCAGCAGCTGGTCGAACGCCTCGAAGAAGGTGACGACGCCGATGATCAGGCGGATGGAGACCTGCCATCGCGACATCGGCAGTCGTTCCAGCCGGGCGGCGATGTCCCGCTGGGTCGTTTCGGGGCTGGCGGCGATACTCATGGGCCCTCCTCGGAGCCGGGTCACGCCGGAGCGTGGAGTCGATCGTAGGTGGTCTCACGCGGCCGGCGGGATGTCCGGCAGCTCGGCGTCCAGGAACCGGACCAGGTCGTCCACTGCGGACGGCCCGGCGGGCAGCGCGAGCCGGTCCGGCGCACGCGGGTCGAATTCCGGCATTGCGGCCCAGGGGGCGGGCTCCGGGTCGAAGGCCGCGGCCAGCGCGCACCCGGCCAGTTCGGCGAGGTGGGCGGCGGCGCCGAAGCCGACGGCGGCCACGCGGTGGCGCGGCAGTCCCAGGCGGAGGCCGAGGTGGTCGAGCGCACCGGCGAGGTCGGCTTCCAGGTCGGCCGGTGCGAGCGCGGCGAACGCGGCGTCCGCGCGTCCGGGGCCGAAGGTGCGGCCACCGGTCTCGTAGTAGAACAGCGGCGCGACGGTGACGTAACCGCAGGTCGCGAGCGTGCGGCAGCACTGTTCCACCGGTTGGTCGAGCCCGGCCGCGCCGTGCAGCACCAGCACCGCGCCGCGCACGCGGCCGGACGGGTGGCGCACCAGCAGCGGCGCGGACGTTCGCAGCACCCGACGGCGCCGGTTCGCGGGCCCGTGCCCGTGGTGGTGGACTTCGGCGGCAGCTTCGATGATGCCTCCCACGTCTGGTCTCCTCAGCTCTCCGGTACCGGCACCGGCGGCACGAACGGCCGCGGCACCTCGGGCAGTGCGGTCACGTCGACCTCGATCACGAACGGCCCGTGCTGGGCCACCGCCTTCGCCAGCGCGTCGGCGAACTGGCCCGGTTTCGACACCAGCACGTGCGGCAGGTCGAGCGACTGCGCGAGCCGCGCGAAGTCCGGGGTGTACAGATCGACGCCGGCGCGCCGCCCGCGGTGGTGGTCCTGCATGTTGCGCAGCACGCCGTATCCGCCGTCGTTGAACACGACCAGCGTCAGCCACGGCCGTTCCTGCGCCAGTGTGCACAGCTCACCGAGGTGCACCGCGAGACCACCGTCGCCGACCATGACCGCGGTCGGCGCGTCCGGCGTCGCGAGCGCCGCCCCGATGCCGGTCGCCAGGCCCTGGCCGATGCCGCCGCCGACGGGGAACACGTTGCTGCGCGGGTCGTAGATGTCCAGCAGCCGGTTCCCCCACTGGCTGGAAGGGATCGTCACGTCCCGCGCGATCACCGACTCCGGCGGCAGCCCGGCGCGCAGCGCGGCGCAGATCTCCGCGTACGGCCCGATGGCCTCGATCAGGCGCGCCCGTACCGTTTCCCGGGTCTCAACGACGCGTTCGCGCCAGCCCGGCTCCCCTGCTACGTCCATAGTGGACAATGTGGTGAGCACGTCCACCGCGTCGCCGCGCACGCCGACCGTGGCCGGGTACACGCGGCCCAGCGCGGCCGGGTCGACGTCGATCTGGAGATGCCGCGCGGGCAGCTTCAGGTGGTAGTGCTTGGTCTCGTTGGACCGGAAGTGGGTGCCGATCGAGACGAGCAGGTCGGCGTCGGCCAGCAGCGACGCGGCCGCGTCGTGTGCGGCGAAGTTCCCGACGACCAGCTCGTGATCCTCCGGCACGGTGCCGCGGCCGGAGTTGCTCGTGAACACCGCCGCGCCGAGCCGTTCCGCCAGTGCACGCACCTCGTCGCGTGCCCCGGTCGCGCCTCCCCCGGCCCACAAGACCGGACGGCGCGCGGTGGCGAGCAGGTCCGCGGCCTCGGCGAGCGCGGCCGGGTCCGGCGGCAGGACCGGCACGGCCTGCTCCGGCGTGCCGGCACGGAACTCGTGCCGGGCGTACTGCAGGTCGATCGGCCATTCCACGCTGGCGGGGCCACTCGGCACCGACAGCGCGTGCCGGATCGCCGTGCGGAGGGTGTCCTCGGCGGTGTCGGCCGAGGTGATCGTGGCCGCGTGCCGGGACACCGCGGTCAGCATGCCCAGCTGGTCGCGGGTCTCGTGGATGACCCCGCGGCCCTGGCCGAGGAAGCCGGAGTCGATCTGCCCGGTGACGTGCAGGACGCGGCTGCCCGCGGTCAGCGCCTCGACCAGCGCGCCCGCCGCGTTGCCCGCGCCGGTGCCGGTGCTGGTGATCGCGACGCCGAGGCCGCCACCCGCGCGGGCGAAGCCGTCGGCGGCGTTGACCGCGGCCGCCTCGTGCCGCACCGGCACGAAACGCAGGTGCTGCGAGACCGCCTCCACCAGCGGCAGGTTGTGCACGCTCACCACCCCGAAGGCGGTGTCCACACCGGCTTCGGACAGCAGGCGCACCAGAAGTTCGCCACCGTGGCCGTGGTTCATGGGTCCGTCCCTTCTAGACATAGCGGGCGATGCCGCCGCCGACGTCGATCGTCGCGCCGGTCACGTAGGAGGCACGCGGCGAAAGCAGCGTGACGATGGGAAAAGCGACCTCGTCGGCGGTGCCGAGGCGGCCGAGCGGGATGCCGCGGTCCGCGGCCAGTTCCGCCGACCAGTCCGCGAAGGACAGTGCGCGACCGGAGGCTTCGTAGCGCCGCCGCCACTGCCCGGTGTCGATCAGGCCGAGGCAGACCGAGTTGACGCGCACGCCGTCCCCGGCCAGTTCGGTCGCCAGCGTCGTGGACAGGTTCAGCAGCGCCGCCCGGGCCGCCGACGTCGCCGCCAGCCGGGGTTCGGGCTGCCGCGCGAGGATCGCGTTCACGTTCACCACGGCCGGGTCGTCCGCCTCGCGCAGCCACGGCAGCGCCGCGCGAACGACGTGCAGCACGCCGAAGATCTTCAGTTCCAGCTCCGCGCGCCACTGGTCGTCCGTGGTCTGCGCCAGCCGCGCCATCAGCGACCGGCCCGCGTTGTTCACCACCCCGGCCAGCCCGCCCAGTTCGCGGGCGGCGTCGGCGGCGAAGACCTCCACCTGCACCTGGTCGAGCACGTCGCACGCCGCCGTGTACAGCCGGGCACCCGCGGCCCGCGGCAGGTCGGCGAGCGCCTTCTCCAGCCGGACGCCGTCGCGGGCGCACGCGGCGACGTGCGCACCCTCGGCCAGCAGCGCGGCCGCGGTCGCGAGCCCGACTCCGGAGCTGGCGCCGGTGACGAGGACCGCGCGGCCTTCGAGTCCCAGATCCACGGGTTTCCCTTCAGTTGCAGACGAATCCGCCGTCGACCACGAGGGTCTGGCCGGTGATGTAGGCGGCCGCGTCGGAGAGCAGGAAGGCGACCGCGCCGACGACGTCCTCCGGCCGTTGCGGCCGGGTGAGCGCGCGGTTCGCCGCGTAGAGGTCGTGTCGTTCCCGCGGAATGCCCGCAGTGGCTTCGACCTCGGTCAGCCCGGGTGCGACCGCGTTGACGGTCACGCCGTCCGGGCCGCCGTCGCGGGCCATCACCCGGGTCATCGCGATCACCGCGCCCTTGGACGCCACGTACTGCACCAGCCGCGGCGAGCCGTACAACGCCGCGTCCGATGCCAGGTTCACGATGCGGCCCCCGGTCTGCGCGAGCTGCGGGTACAGCGCGCGGGCGACCAGCCAGGGCCCGCGGGCGTTGACGGTCATCAGCGTGTCCCAGGCTTCGACGTCCAGTTCGGCGAAGTGCTTGCCACCGACGCCGTCCGCCATCGCCGCGTTGTTCACCAGGCCGTGCACCGGCCCGAGCCGCGCGACGGTGTCGGCCAGTGCCGCGACGGAATCCGGGTCCGCGACGTCGGTGTCGGCGCGGTACACCTCGACACCTTCCGCGCGCAGCCGGGCGACGCCGTCCGCGGCCCGCTCCGGCGACCGTTCGGCGACCACGACCCGGCCTCCTTGCCTGCCGATCTCGCGGGCGATCGCCCAGCCCAGACCCCGGCCGGCTCCGGTCACGACGTACAGGCGGTCCTTCACCGCGCCACCTCCACGGTCTCGTCCACTTCAGACAGAAAGGCCGCGACTTCGGCGCAGAACCGGTGCGGGAACTCCTGATTCGCCGCGTGCCCGCCGGGCAGCACTTCCAGCCGCGCACCCGGGATCGACGTGGCAAGCCGACGGGACTCGGCGACCCCGGTCACCTGGTCGTGCTCGCCGACGAGCACCAGCGTGGGCACGGAGATCCGGGACAGCCGCGGGCCGTGGTCCGTCTCGGCCATGGATTCGGCGGCCGAGGCGTATCCGGGCAGCCGGATCCCGGCCATGACGTCCTCGACCCGTCGCGCCACCGCGGGATCGGCACCGGGCGCGAGCAGCCGAGGCGCACGGCGGCGGGCGAATTCCGCCGCCCCCAGCCGGTTCAGTTCGTTCGGCCGGGCCCGCATCGCGGCGGCCCGCTCCGCGTCGATACCGGAGCCGCGCGTGGAATCGGCCAGTACCAGGGACCGCACGACTTCGGGGTGCTCCAGCGCGACGCGGGTCGCGATGACCCCGCCCCACGACACGCCGACGAGGTGCGCGGGCACGGCGTCGAGTTCGGTGAGCACGCGGGCGACAAGCCGCGCGTACCCGGCCATGCCCAGCGGCCGCTCCGGATCGGCCGAACCGCCGTACCCCGGCGCGTCCCACGCCAGCACCCGGTGCTTCGGCGCGAGACCCGTCAGCTGTGCGTCGAACGACGCGCTCGCACCACCGATGCCGTGCAGCAGCAGCACCGGGCTGCCGTGCCCGGCGGTCCGCACCTGTACACCGTCCACAATGGACGTCATCGGAACACCGCCCTCGGCGATGCCAGCGCTTCGAGCGCGGAGAGCACGGCGTAGGGCACGACCCGGCTGGAGGTCGGCGTCCGCGGCGAGGGCCGGTTGCGGATCTCGAACCGGTACTGCCCCGCCGGCCCGGCCGCGGTGATGACGTGCGAGGTGGCCGGCGCGGCCGGATCGGCGATGACCGCCGCCTCCACGACGTCCCAGTTCCGCACCGCCAGCGCGACGGACGCCGCGACGTTCGCCGACTTCGGGAACGCGGCGGTGATCTCCCGCGCCGGCCCGCGGCGCAGCTCGACCGGCGAGCTCGTCCGCCGCAGCGCGTCCGCCTCCGCCTCCGACATCCACGGCTGGACCAGCGACGACGCCTTCTTCGTGGTCTCGATGACGACCCGTTCGAACGGCCCGAGCAGCGCCGCCGAACGCAGCAGGTCGAGCCCGCCGATCGCGCCGGTGGACAGGTGCACCGCACCGGGCCCGGCCGCGAGCAGCTTCTCCAGCAGCCCGTCCGCGGCCAGCGCGCCCACGGACACGACCAGCAGATCGCATCCCGCGGACAGCACCTGCGCTCCGGCCTCCGCCAGCGCCCGCTGGCCCGCGCATTCGACCACCAGGTCCGAAGTGGACAGCAGTTCCGGCAGCGCGCACATCGGCAGTCCCGCCACCGCAGGCGCCGGATCGACCACCCCGGCCAGCTCCGCGCCCGGTACGCGCCCGTCGCGCAGCGCCTCGGCCACGATCGCGCCGATCGACCCGGCGCCCAGCACTCCCACCCTCATGACCGCCACCAGGCCGAGTAGCCGGGATCGGGCACACCACGCATGTGCGCGCGCACGTCCTTCGACGGCGGACCAGCGGTGCCCCACAGGTCGGACAGTTCCGGCGTGCGCCGCCAGACCCGGCACAGCCACGCGTCCTCCTCGACCTGCGCGACCTCGGAGGTGTATTCGCAGACGAGCCCGGCCGGGTCGGCGAAGTAGCCGAAGGTGTTGCTGCCGGGGCCGTGCCTGCCGGGCCCCCACAGCGGGGTGATGCCGTTGTGCTTGAGCCTGCCGATGCCGCGCATGAAGTGGTCGATCGAGTTCATCTCGTAGGCGATGTGGTTCACCGACGCGAACTCGGCCTGGTTGAAGGCGATCACGTGGTGATCGGCGTTGCAGCGCAGGAACGCCATCTGGTGTTCGGACCAGTCGGAGATCCGCATACCGAGCACCCGCGTGTAGAACTCGCAGGCCGCGTCGATGTCGACGGTGTTGAGCACGACGTGCGCCAGCTTGCGCGGCACCGCGGCGTGGCCGTACGGATCGCCGGGGACGACGGCCTCGACCTCGGCCGACAGCTCGACCAGCCGGCCCTCCGGGTCGGCGAAGCGCAGGCCGTAGCCGCCGCCGACCTGGTCGAGTTTGCCGGGTTCGGTGACCAGGCCGACGCCGTGCGCGGCCAGCCGGGCGGCCGCCGCGTCGATCTCGCGCGGAGTGGCGACGGCGAAGGCGATCTTGCCCAGCGCGTTCTGCTCGGCCTGCTGGAGCTGGAGTACGTGGTGCTCGTCGCCGGAACCGCGCAGCCACACGGCATCGCGGTCGGTTTCGACCTGCCGCAGCCCCCAGACTTCGCGATAGAACTCGCCGGAATCGGCACACCGCGTCGAGCGCAGCGTCACCGCGCGCAGGGCGCGCAGCCGCGCGATGGGTTCGGCGGACATGGGGCCTCCTGGAACAGGGGTGGTCAGCGGGTCGGGGCGGGTACGGGCGCGGCGGGCGCCGGCGTGGCCACGGGGGCGGCGAGCGCGGCGGCCTGGCGGCGGGCTTCCGAGCGCAGCAGGCGGCGCATCCGGACCAGGGCGATGTCGTGCTGGTACAGGTTTTCCCGGTCCCACGCGTCGAGCGGCATCGCCTCGGCCATCTCGCGGTCCTGCTCGAGCACGGCCCAGTGCCGCTCCTCGAGCCGGTTGCGGTAGAGCACCCGCCAGCTGTCGCGCTCCCAGCCGGAAACCTTGCGGCAGCGCCAGAAAAAGGCCGCGTGCTGGCTCTCGTTGATGGCGCACAGCGCGGCGACGATGGTGAACGGCCCGCCGGGTCCCGCGGTGTCCGGGTACGGGATGTCGAGCGTGATCCACTGCGCGCCGGCGTCGGTGAGCGCCACCCAGTCGAAGTTCACGCCGCGCTGGTCGGTTTTCTCGAAGACGAACCCGTCCTCGAGCGCGCGGATCTGGAACACCGCCTCGCGCTTGCCGCCGAACATGGTGTGGCTGTTGCGGTGCAGGAACGCCCCGTGCATCGGGTCGAGCAGGTTGTCCAGCGAGTAGCCGTAGGGCGCGTCCCATTCGACGTAGCAGAGGAAGTTGTCCCACTCGCCGCCCGCGACCGGGTCCGGCACGTGCAGCGGCGCGGGTTCGGCGTCCTCGTCCAGTCCGAACCAGGCGAACACGGCACCGGCGTGCTCCTGCGCGGGAAACGTCCGCAGCGCGCGGCGGCCCTCCAGCGCACAGCCCGGGCTGCCCGGCACGGACACGACGACACCCTCGCCGTCGACCTGCACGCCGTGGTAGTTGCAGGCGACCCGGTCACCCATGTGCACGCCGAGCGACAGCCGCGCGCCGCGGTGCGGGCAGCGGTCCTCCTGGACGTGCACCGCGCCCGCCGAGTCCCGCCAGAGCAGCAACTGTTCCCCGGCGCGGTCGATGCGCATCAGCTCGCCGCGGCGCACCTCGCTCGACGGGCACAGCGGGTACCAGCGGTCGCGCAGGCCCAGTGCCAGCAGTTCGCCGGCGGTCTTCGTCGCCATCACGCCTCCCCTGCGGACAGCCGAGCGAGCTCGGCGGTGAACGTCTCTTCGGTCCAGTCGGCACCGTCCGCCGGGCGCAGGCCGCCCGCGTTGAGCGCGGCGACCACCCCGGCCAGGTCGTGCACGCCCCGGCCGTAGACGGCTTCCAGCTCGTCGGCCAGCGCGTTTTCGTAGCTCGTCGGCGGGGCGGTGCGGCTTTGCACCGGCCGCAGCTGCAGCGGCATCGGCGTTCCCTTCGGTTCGTGGTGGGTGTGCCCGGCCTTGGCGGGCTGCTAGAGATCCAGGACGAGTTCGGCGGAGCGGCACCGCGACACGCAGAGCATCATGGTTCCGGCGCTCGCCTTCTCGTCGTCGTCGAGCACGAAGTCGCGATGGTCCGGCTCGCCGGAGAGCACCTTCGTCTCGCAGGTCCCGCACACGCCCTCGCGGCACGAGGTCGGCACCGCGATCCCGGCGCGGCCAAGGGCGTCCACAATGGACTCGCTCGCCGCCACCGCGACCCGGGTCCCGGAACCGGCGCAGACGACGTCGAATCCCGCCGCCGGCCCGGACGCGGCAGGACCGGGCGCGCGGAAACGTTCGACCCGCAGCTGGACGCCGTGCGGCAGCGCCGCCTCGACCGCGCGGATCAGCGGTTCGGGACCGCAGCAGTGCACGACCGTGCCCGGCCCGAGCCCGGAAAGCTTCGCGGCCAAGTCGGGCGGGCCGCCGTGCTCGTCGTCGGCGTGCACCTCGAGCCGGTCGTCGGCGAGCCCGGAAAGCACATCCAGGAAAGCCATCCCGGTGCGAGATCGTCCACAGTAGAGCATGGACCACGGCGAGGGCCCGGTCGCGAGTTGCCTGGCCATCGCCAGGATCGGGGTCACGCCGATGCCGCCGGCGATGAGCAGGTGCTCGGGAGCGTCGAGGAGTTCGAACGTGTTCCGCGGCCCCTCGACCGGGAGTTCGCTGCCCGCCGTCAGCCGCTCGTGCACCCAGGCGCTGCCGCCGCGTGAAGCGCTCTCGCGCAGCACCGCGATCGTCCACGTGTGCGTGTCGGCCGGATCCCCGCAGAGGGAGTACTCGCGCACCAGCCCGTTGGGCAGATGCAGGGACACGTGCGCACCCGGTTCCCACGCCGGTAGCGGCGCCCCGGTCGGGTCCCGCAGTTCCACCTGGGTCACCCGGTCGGCCAGCCACGTCGTCCGGTGCACCCGCAGCGTCGTCGGCATCGTGTTCACCCGCCGGTCGTCAGCGCTTGACGCCGTGCATCGGCGAGGTGGGCGGGTAGGTCGGCAGCTGCGGCTTCTGCGCGCCGATGATGACGCAGAACAGGGCGTCGCCCTCGCCGGCGTTGCGCAGACTGCGCGGCACCCCGGCGGGCACGCGGATCAGGTCGCGGTAGCCGAGCACGCGGGTGGCGGTCTTGGTGCCGTCCTCGACGTCGTGCACGGTCACCTCCAGCGTGCCTTCGAGGACGAAGAACGCCTCCTCCACGTCGTGGTGGGTGTGCTCGGGGCCGATCGCGCCGGCAGGCAGCCGCATGTTGGAGAAGGTGAAGTGCTCCGAGGGCAGGATCCGGGTGTCCGTCTCGTGGTTACCGGTGGCCCCGGAGCCGATGTAGCGGATCTGTGCGCGGCGGAACTGGTCACCGGCGGCGGCCGCCTGGAAGCCGAGGGTGTCCCAGTCCTCGTGCCGCGTCTCGCGGGCGGCGATGCACGAGTCGATGAGCTCCTCGAGGTGCTGGTGCTGCTGTTCGGTGGTGGTCATCGCGGGGCAACTCCTCCGGTGCTTCAAAGGCTTACTTCTAAGAGACTTACCGTTAAGGTTTGTACCCGCGAACTGTGATCAGCACAACCCTTAGTCCTAAGATTTTTTCGCGAGACCCGACCACAGGCGCCTGCCTTGACGAAATCTTAGATCTAAGGTTTTCTCGGTGGCACTCCCGTTGGTTCGCCGAAAGGACGCCGTCATGCAGCCCTTCCCCGTCCCGCCCGACGAGATCCCGGTCGGCGGAGACTGGCAGCGCGGTGCCGGGCCCACCTCCGCCTGCGTCGATCCGGCCGACGGCGAGGTGATCGCGACCGTGCACGCGGCCGACCCCGCACAGGTCGACGCGGCCGCCCGAGCGGGAGCCGGGGCCGCCGTGGATCCGGCCTGGCGGGATCTGCTGCCGCACCAGCGCGCCCACATGCTCGACCGGGTCGCCGACGCGATCGAGCACCACGCCGAACAGCTCGCCCTGCTGCAGACCCGCAACACGGGCAAGACACTCGGCGAGACGCGCGCACTGGTCGCGAGTGCGGCCGGAACGTTTCGCTACTACTCGGCCGCACTCGAAACACTCGAAGGGGAACTGCCGCCGAGCCGTGGCGCGCATCTGACGATGAGCGTGCACGAACCGATCGGCGTGGTCGGCGCGATCACGCCGTGGAACTCGCCGATCGCCAGTGACGCACAGAAGATCGCGCCCGCGCTGGCCGCGGGCAACGCCGTCCTGCTGAAGCCGGCCGAGGCGACTCCCCTGGTTTCCCTGGCACTGGCCCGGCTCGCACACGACGCCGGGGTGCCGCCCGCCTTGCTGTCCGTGCTGCCCGGCCCCGGCGCGGTGGTCGGCGACGCGATCGCCCGGCACCCGCTGGTGGGCAAGCTCGCCTTCACCGGCGGTACGACGACCGGGCGGGTGCTCGGCCGGATCGCGGCGGAGCGGATCATCCCGGTCACCATGGAACTGGGCGGCAAGTCGCCGACGATCGTGTGCGAGGACGCGGATGTCGACGAGGCCGTGGCCGGGATCCTGTACGGAATCTTCTCCTCGACCGGGCAGAGCTGCGTCGCGGGTTCACGGATTTTCCTGCCACGCAAGCGTTACGAGGAACTGGCGCAGCGGCTCGTCGCCGGCGCGACGGCGTTGCGAGTCGGCCCGGGCACCGATCCGGCGACGCGAATCGGGCCGCTGGCGACGTTCGCGCACCGCGACAAGGTGGCCGCGATGGTCGATCGTGCCCGCGAAGAAGGCGCGCGTATCCGTTGCGGCGGCACGATTCCGGACGAGGCACGCCTGGCGCGTGGCGCTTTTTACCCACCGACTCTGCTGGACGGTCTCGCACCGGATGCCAAGACGTGCCAGGAGGAGATCTTCGGCCCGGTCGGCGTCCTGCTGCCCTACGACGACGAGGACGACCTGGTGACGCAGGCGAACGCGACGGTGTACGGCCTGGCGTGTGGCATCTGGACCGCCGACTACCGTCGGGCGCTCCGGCTGGCGCGGCGAATCGAGGCGGGCACGGTGTGGATCAACACGTACAAGCAGTTCAGCATCTCGACGCCGTTCAGCGGGGTGAAGGACAGCGGCCTCGGCGCGGACAAGGGGCGCGCCGCGATCCGCGGCTATCAGCGGCAGAAGAGCCTGTATCTGAACCTCGCGACCGAACCCATCGCGTGGGCTGGGGCCTAGTATCCGCGTTCGGCCGCCTCGAGCGAGCGCTCGAGGCGGCTCAGCAGCTTCGCCAGTTGCGCCCGCTCGGCCGCGGTCAGGCCGGCCAACATGCGATTCTCGTTGGCGAAGTGCTCGTTGACGATCTTGTCCGTGGCCGCGAGCCCCTCGTCGGTGAGGCCGATGAACACGACGCGGCGGTCCTCTTCGTCACGCTCGCGCCGCACGAGGCCTGCCTGGACCAGCTTGTCGACGCGCTGCGTGATGCCGCCGGTGGTGAGAAGGTTGGTGTCGGCGAGGTCCCCGGCTGTGCGCCGGTAGGGCTCGCCGCCCCGCCGGAGCGCGGCGAGGATGCCGAAGTCCGCGACGGTGACGCCGTGCCGCCCGAACACGCGCACCAGCTGCCGCTGGTACCGGTCGAACGCCCGGTGCAGCCGCCCGAACACGGCCAGCGGTGACGTGTCGACGTCGGGCGTCTCCGCCCGCCACTGCGCAAGCATCCCGTCAACAGCGTCCGGCCCAACCGCACCCCGCCGAGACATCCGCCACCCCCTCAAGAAAAACCTTTCCCCTAAGAATAGCACCACTAAGCTATCTGATGGCGATCACGGACGGGACTCCGCCGCGAAGTGAGGATCAGGGATCTGGGCGCCCTCGAAGCAGTGAAACCCACAGATGGCCGCGCTATCGCATGGCAGTTCGGGGAGCCCCTCGAGGCAGGCGACCACCACCAGCGACCACACAACCCGGCACCGGTCAAAGAAGCCCCGCAACCACGCCAACCACCACCGGCAGCCACGCAACCCCGGCACAGGTCAAGAAAGCCCCACAACCACGCCGACCACGACCGATGAGGGCCCGGGGCTCTCCCCGGAGCCCGGCGCTGGTCACCAACCAACCCAACCACGCCGGTACGAAAGGAGCTCGCACCGTAGGGGGCATGGGGGACTCGGTCCCCCAAAACAATCCGAAACGACCCGGTCCGCGCCTTCCGCGGACACGGGTCGCCAGAGTGGAGGTGCCGGGAATTGAACCCGGGTCCTCTGGCGCCTCACCAAGGCTTCTCCGTGCGCAGTTCGCTATGCCTCTACTCGGCCCCATCGGTCACGCGAACAAGCCGATGTGACGGGCCCAGCCGCTGTGGTTTTCCCTTCCGGACCCCGCGGCCGGGTCCGGTAGGTGAGCCTCCTAGCTGATGCCGGCTACCGGGGCGGAGGCACCCCCGGGCCGACAGACACGCACTCGCTCAGGCGGCGAGGGCGTAGTCAGCGCGACTATTCGTCTTGGCGCTTATTTTTGTGCGATGACGCTTACGGTGGTCTCTCGCCTGCACCGGCACGCTTCCCTTGACTCAACGTCCAGAGTCGAAACCGTTCACCCCCTTGTTGGGCTTGCAACCACTCCAGTTTAACGCCCTGGGCAACCTGGTTTGTCCCAGCCGGGGGTAGGGCTGGCCCCACCTCGTTGACGCCCGTGTTCCCCATGGTTCCCCGGCCTCGCCGAGGCCATGCTGGGCTGGTGGCAAAGAAGGGAACAAGACCATGACCTCGGCGTATTCCGACGGCAGCGACCCGCATCCGCCGGTCGGCGGCTCGCTGGTGTTTCTGCTGCTGAGCCTGCCGGTGGGGATCGCGGGGTTCGTGTCCGTGGTCACGCTGGCCACGCTCGGCCTGGCCACGGTGATCGTCTGGGCGGGCCTGCCGGTGCTGGCCTTGCTGATCCTCGGTGCCCGGGTCGCGGCGCGGCTCGAACGGGTCCGCGTGCACGGCCTGCTCAGCGTCTACGTGGCGACGCCCTACCGCCCGATCCCGGCCGCCGGTCTGCGTGCGCGCTGGCGGGCCCGCCTCGCCGACGCCGCCACCTGGCGCGACCTGGCCTATTTCGTGCTGCTGTTCCCGATCGGTATCGCCGAGTTCGTGGTGGTGGTGACCCTGTGGTCGGCCGGGATCGGCCTCGCGGCGCTGCCGGTGTACTTCCAGTCCCTGCCGCCGGACGCGCACGTTTTCGGCTACTTCAGTCCCGGCACTTTCGTCGAGACGTTGCCGTGGGCGGCACTGGGCGTGCTGGTGATCGCGGTTTCGATCGCCGCCACCCGCAGCATGGGCATCCTGCACGCCCGCTACGCCCGCGCGGTCCTCGGACCCGGGCGCCGGGCCCGCCTGCTCGCCGAGAAACACGACCCGACGCCGCTGAGCACGGTGGCATGATTACGGACATGACCGACGACCGCGCCCCGTTGGAGCAGTCGCGGCCCGGCGTGGTCGGCACCATCGCCTACATGATCCTGGGGTTTCCGCTGCGCCTCGCCGCGTTCATCCTGATCGTCGTGGGGCTGGTGGTCGGCGCCGCCACCACGGTGATCTGGGTGGGCATGCCGCTGATGATGTTCACCACGAGCCTGATCCGCGGTTTCGGCAACGTGGAGCGCCGGTTCGCCAAGCGCATGCTCCGCACCCCGCTGCCCCCGCCGCGTCGCGCCCCGGTCGAGGGCGGGATCGTGCGCCGCTGGCGGTACCGGCTGGTTGACCCGACGACGTGGCGGGATCTCGGCTTCGTGTTGCTCTCGTTCCCGATCAGCATCGCGGAGTTCGCGATCGGCATCGCGGCGATCGTGCTGGTGCCGGTCGCGGTCTGGGTCGCGCCGTGGATCGGCTGGATGCACGGTTCGCTGGCGATCGCGCTGCTCGGCCCGGACAAGGCGGAACGGCTGGCCCGCAAGGCGCAGCACCTGCAGGCCTCGCGTGCGCGCGGCGTGGACGCGGCCGAAGCCGAGCGCCGGCGCATCGAACGGGATCTGCACGACGGTGCGCAGCAGCGCCTGGTTTCGGTCGCGATGACCTTGGGGCGCGCGAAGAACAAGCTGGGCACCGACCCGGCGGCGGTGCGCGCACTGCTCGAGGAAGCACACACCGATGCCAAACTCGCCGTGTCCGAACTCCGCGATCTGGCCCGCGGCATCTACCCCGCCGTGCTCGGCGACCGCGGTCTCGACGCCGCGTTGTCGGCGCAGGCGGCGAAATCGCCGGTGCCGGTGGACGTCTCGGTCGACGTGGATCCGCGCCCGCCCGCCGCGGTGGAGTCCACGGCGTATTTCGTCGTCGGCGAGACGTTGACGAACATCGCGAAACACTCGGGCGCGAGCGAAGCCGCGGTCAAGGTGTGGCGCACCGACGACAAGGTGATCGTCGAGATCACCGACAACGGTCACGGTGGTGCGGAAGTCCGTTCCGGTGGCGGGCTGGCCGGGCTCGCGGACCGCTCCGCGACCATCGACGGCGTGATCACCGTGGTCAGCCCCGCCGGCGGCCCGACGGTCATCAGGGCCGACCTCCCGTGCACGTGGTAATTCCCTTATGAGTGAATAGGTTGTTCACTCATACTGGGGGCTGCCATGCGAGTCGTGATCGCCGAGGATGCCGTGCTGTTGCGCGCGGGTGTGCAACGCCTGCTCGCGGACGAGAACATCGAAACGGTCGAAGCCGTCGACAACGGCGACGATCTGGTCAAAGCCGTTGCCGCGCACCGGCCGGACCTGGCGATCGTGGACGTGCGCATGCCGCCGACGTTCACCGACGAGGGCCTGCGCGCCGCGCTGGCCGCCCGCGAAACAGTGCCGGGCCTGCCGGTGCTCGTCCTTTCCCAGTACGTCGAGGAGAGCTACGCCGTCGAGCTGCTTTCCGGCGGCGCGGGCGGGGTCGGTTACCTGCTCAAGGAACGCGTCGCCGACGTGTCGGAGTTCCTCGACGCGGTGCGCCGGGTCGCGCGCGGCGGCACGGCGATCGACCCGGAGGTCATCGCCCAGCTCATGGCGCGTGGCCGCCGCAATCCACTCGACGCGCTCACCGCACGCGAGTCCGAGGTGCTCGGCCTGATGGCGCAGGGCCTTTCCAACACCGCCATCGGCGGTACGCTCGTGGTTTCGCAGGGTGCCGTGGAGAAGCACATTGGGAATATCTTCGCCAAGTTGGGCCTTGAAGCCAGCGCGGAAGAGCATCGTCGTGTACGCGCTGTCCTCACTTACCTGGGTCGCGCTTGAGAGCCTCACCCGATCTGACGGACGCGAACGGTCGAAAGCTCACCTACCATTGGCGGACGTTGGTGCCGCGAGAACTCTTGCCGAAGGGGGCCGAGAAGATGACCGAGGTTAGCGTGCGGTTCTTCGGCGGGCCCCTGGACGGCCGGGTCCAGACCCTCGGCGATGTCGAACCGGTGTCCGGCACGGTGATGCGCCATGTGCACCTGCACGACGGTCCGAAGATCGAGACGCACTACCAGCTCGGCTACACCGAGGAATCCGGCTGGGAGTACCGGCTCTGCGGCCTGTCCACCTCGGACGTGGACGAGGTCTGAACGCCGGTAGGGCGCGCCCCACCACACACCTGGGCTGAACCCCCGCCCGAAGACGGCGGCTGGCATGGCTGTGCGAAAATCCCTGCGCGAGCAGGCTTTTCGCCATGCCACCAAGCACTCCCGGTCACCGGGACACCTTCCTCGACGTGATCCGCGCCGGCGCGATCCTCGCGGTGATCTCCCAGCACTGGCTGATGCCGGTGCTCAGTTACGCCGACGGCCACATCGCCACCGGGAACGCGCTCGCCACCCCGGGCTGGGCGCCCCTGACCTGGCTGTCGCAGGTGATGCCGCTGGTGTTCTTCGCCGGTGGAGCGGCGAACCTGATTTCGTTGCGCCGTGCGCCTTCCACGCGCGACTGGCTGGCCACGCGCATGACGCGCCTGCTGCTTCCGGTGCTGCCGCTGGCCGCCGTCTGGCTCGGCGTGCCCTCCCTGTTGCGCGACTTCGGCGTTGCCGAGCAACCGCTTGAGGTCGCGGGCGCCATCGCGGGCCAGTTGCTGTGGTTCCTCGGGGTGTACCTGCTGACGGTGCTCGCCACGCCACCGCTGGCCGCCGCGCATCGCCGCTGGGGGTTCGCCGTCCCCGCCGTGCTGGCCGCGGCCGCCGTGCTCGTGGACGTCGCACGGTTCGACGGGTTCGGTTTCGCCGGCTACGCCAACGCGGTGCTCGTGTGGCCCGCGGTGCATCAGCTCGGTTTCCATTACGTGGACGGGAAATTCCACCGCCGCGCGGCGCTGCCGATGCTGCTCGGCGGGTTCGGGGTGACCGCGCTGCTGGTCGCGTTCGGCCCGTACCCGATGAGCATGATCGGCATGCCCGGCGCGCCGGTGTCGAACATGAGCCCGCCGACCGCGGTGCTGGTGAGCCTCGCGATCGGCCAGATCGGCCTGATGCTGCTGCTGCGCGACCGGATCACCGCGCTCGCCGCACGCCCCGTCGCCGGGAAGGTGCTGGGCTGGCTCGGTTCCCGGTTCATGAGCGTCTACTTGTGGCACATGC
Source organism: Amycolatopsis acididurans (assembly GCF_012328925.1). Lineage (GTDB taxonomy): Bacteria > Actinomycetota > Actinomycetes > Mycobacteriales > Pseudonocardiaceae > Amycolatopsis_E > Amycolatopsis_E acididurans. Next base: position 16,347 of record NZ_JAAXLS010000039.1, on the reverse strand, counting down.
CCGCGCTGGTCGTCGTCACCGGGGTCACCGTGCTCGGCCTCGGCTACGCCACACCGGCACCGGGCACGCCCGGCTGGTTCGCCGCGGCGCCGTTCTGGCTGGGGTTCGCGGGGCTGGTCCTGTTCGGTCTGCTGCGGGTGTTCGGCCGGTTCGAGACGGGACGGGTCCCGGTGCACACGGCACCGGCGATGACCCAGCTGATCCCGGCCGCGTTGCTGGCCGCCACCGGCCTGCTCGGACTCGCGGCCCGCGGTTTCGCTCCCCCGCCCGGCAGCAGCCTGCTCGCCGGTCCGCTGGTGTGGTCGGCGCTGGTGCTCGGCGGGCTGGTGCTGGCCGTCAAACCGGTGGCGGCGCCGGTCAGACGCTGAGCAGTTTCGCGGGCGTGTCGTACAGGACGGCGCGCAGGAAGTCCGCGCCGAGGCGATCGTCGGCGGCCCAGCCGGCGATCGCCCGCAGCTGGGTCGCGTAGTCGTACGGGATGTTCGGGAAATCGGTGCCCAGGGCGATCCGGTCCGCGATGTCGGCGATGCGGGCCGTCCAGTCGCGCGGCGAGGGCATCAGGCTCTCGGTGAAGGGGACCCCGACCATTGTGGTGTCGATGTGGACGCGCGGGAAGCGGTGCACGAAATCGAGCGCGGCCTCGTACTCCGGCATCCCCGCGTGTGCGAGCACCGCGACCAGACGGGGATGCCGCTTCAGCACCTCTTCGAACACGTCCAGCCCGGTATGCGGCCCGCGTTCGGGACCGTGTCCGGCGTGCACCACGACCGGCACCCCGGCCTCGGCGAGCAGTCCCCACACCGGATCGAGCAGCTCGTCACGCGGATCGTAGGCGCCGACCTGCACGTGAGATTTGAAACAGCGCGCACCGGCCGCCAGCGCCGATTCCACATAGGACGCGGCCTCGGGCTCCGGGAAGAACGTTGCGGTCAGCACGGCGGCGGGCACCCGCTCGGCGAAGTCGGCCAGCCAGCCGTTGAGCCACTGCGCCATTCCCGGCTTGTGCGGATACGCCAGCGGCGCGAACTTCAGCACGCCGAAGGACTCCAGCGTCGCGAGCCGTTCGCTTTCGGACGTGCGGTACCAGACCGGCCACGGCTGCCCGAGCCGCTCCTCGACGGCGTCGAAGTAGGCCCAGACCTTGGTCAGCATGCGTTCCGGCAGGAAATGCAGGTGCAGGTCCACCAGCCCGTCCAGGCCGAGACCCGCCACCCACTTCTCGATATCGGCGTCGCTTTCGGGGCCCACCATCAACGGCGGCCCTTCAGCGCCCTGCCCATCGCGCGCGTCATCTCCCGCTGGGCGTCGCGTTTGGCCAGGTCCTGCCGCTTGTCGTAGGACTTCTTGCCCTTCGCCAGCGCGAGTTCGACCTTGACCTTGCCGTCCTTGAAGTACAGCGACAGCGGGACCAGCGACAGCCCGCTCTCCTTCGTCTTGCCGATCAGCTTCTCGATCTCGCCGCGGTGCAGCAGCAGCTTGCGGTGCCGCCGTGCCTCGTGGTTGGTCCACGTGCCGTGCTCGTACTCCGGGATGTGCAGGTTGCGCAGCCACACCTCGCCGTCGTCGACCGTCGCGAACGCGTCGGCCAGCGACGCCCGTCCGGCGCGCAGGCTCTTCACCTCGGTGCCCACCAGCACGAGACCGGCCTCATAGGTGTCGAGGATCGAATAGTCGTGCCGCGCTCGGCGGTTCGACACGATCACCTTCTGGCCACGTTCCTTGGGCATACCATCCAGCCTAACGTCAGTGCCGGACGTAAAGCCTCAGAGTTACGTAGCCCGTACTGGCGGAGATGATCAGCGAGGCCAGCAGCAACCACGGTGACACGACGACGACGTCGAGCACTTCGATCTTCGGGATGATGCCGGAGGCGACCTCGAGGATCCGGTCGACGAAGACGTACTTCAGCACGATGAGCCCGGCGATCGACAACACCCAGCCGACGATGCCGGTCATAACCGCCTCCAGCAGGAACGGCAGCTGGGTGTACCAGCGTGTCGCGCCCACCAGTCGCATGATGCCCACCTCGGTGCGCCGGGTGAACGCCGAGATCTGCACCGTGTTGGAGATCAGCAGCAGCGCGGCGAGCGCCTGGATGAGCGCGATGACGAACGTGGCGTCGCGGACAGCGCCGAGCAGGCCGAAGAAGCGGTCGAGGAACTGCTGCTGATCCTCGACGCGGTCCACGCCGGGGTGGGTGCCGTACTGCTGCTGGATGATCGCGCTGCGGCTCGGGTCGTGCAGTTTGATCTGCAGGGACGCCGGCAGCGCCTCGGGACGCGCGGACTGCACCAGGATCGGGTTGTCCTGGAAGATGCGCTTGAACCGCTCGTAGGCCTGGTCGCGGTTCTCGAACACCACGGACTCGACGGCCGGGTTGTTCTGCACGTCCTGGCGCAGCGAGCGGCACGGGTCCTGCGAGCAGGTCTTGTCGTTGGCGCTGACGTCCTGCGTCAGATAGATCGACACCTCGACGTCGGCCATGTAGTTGACCTGCATCTTGTCGATCGTGCGCACGATCAGCAGGCCACCGCCGAGCATGCCGAGCGAGACGGCGGTGGTGATGATCATCGCGATGGTCATCGTGACGTTCCGGCGCAGGCCGGTGAAGACCTCGCTGAACACGAAGCTTGCGCGCATCGGGGGTTCGATCCTTGGGTCGGGGGCGGTGAAATCCTGCGGCGCGAGGCGCCTCGATCGGGCGGAACCGGAGGCGGGGGAACTACCGGCCTACGCCGTAGACACCTCGAGCGTCGTCGCGGATCACGCGGCCGAGCTGCAGCTCGACAACGCGGCGGCGCATGGAGTCCACGATGGAATGGTCATGGGTGGCCATCAGGACCGTGGTGCCGGTGCGGTTGATGCGCTCCAGCAACAGCATGATGTCCTGGCTGGTGTCGGGGTCCAGGTTCCCGGTGGGCTCGTCGGCGAGCAGCACCAGCGGCCGGTTCACGAACGCGCGGGCGATCGCGACACGCTGCTGCTCACCGCCGGAGAGCTCGTTGGGCATCCGGTCGGCCTTGCCGTCGAGGCCGACGAGTTCGAGCACCTCGGGCACGACCTTCTTGATGGTGTGCGGCGGCTTGCCGATGACCTCCAGCGCGAAGGCCACGTTCTCCGACACCGTCTTGTTGCCGAGCAACCGGAAGTCCTGGAAGACGCAGCCGATGGTCTGGCGCAGGCGGGGGATCCTGCGCCGGGCCATCTTGGCCACGTCGAAATTGGACACGTACACCCGGCCCCTGCTGGGCACCTCCTCCCGCAGCAGCAGCCGCAGGAATGTGGACTTCCCGGAGCCGGAGGGGCCGATCAGGAAGACGAACTCACCTTTGTCCACGTCGACGGACACGTCCTGAAGGGCCGGACGGGTCGACGTCTTGTAGACCTTGGAGACACTATCGAGCCGGATCACGGTGGGCCATCCTACTCAAAGCCATCGTTAAGCCTGGGTAGGTATGGGGCCGTGCGGGTGATGGGAACGCTTTCACCCGGACACGCTCCGTAGCGAAATGGGGCTGTTCAGCTGTTCAGGCGGCAGTTTGCTTGCGCCAGCGGATGCCCGCCTCGAGGAAACCGTCGATCTCCCCGTCGAGCACCGCGGTCGGGTTGCCCACCTCGAACTCGGTGCGCAGGTCCTTGACCATCTGGTACGGGTGCAGCACGTAGGACCGCATCTGGTTGCCCCAGCTGGAGCCGCTGTCCTTGAGCGCGTCGAGCTCCGCGCGCTCCTCTTCCTTCTTGCGCTGCAGCAGCTTGGCCTGGAGCACCTTCATCGCGGCCGCCTTGTTCTGCAGCTGCGACTTCTCGTTCTGACAGGAGACCACGATGCCGGTGGGGAGGTGGGTGAGCCGCACCGCGGAGTCGGTGGTGTTGACGCTCTGCCCGCCGGGACCGGAGGAGCGGAACACGTCGACCCGGATGTCCTTCTCCGGGATCTCGACGTGGTCGACCTCCTCGACCTCGGGCAGCACCTCGACGTGCGCGAACGACGTCTGGCGGCGGCCCTGGTTGTCGAAGGGCGAGATGCGCACCAGCCGATGGGTGCCCTGTTCGACCGACAGCGTGCCGTAGACGTAGGGGGCGGTCACCTTGAAGGTGGCCGACCGGATGCCCGCCTCTTCCGCGTAGGAGATGTCGTAGACGTCGGTCGGGTAGTCGTGGCGCTCCGCCCAGCGCAGGTACATGCGCATCAGCATCTCGGCCCAGTCGGCCGCGTCCACGCCGCCGGCCTCCGAGCGGATGGTGACGACGGCGTTGCGGTCGTCGTACTCGCCGGACAGCAGTGTGCGGACCTCGAGTGCGTCGACGTCCTTGGTCAGCTGCGTCAGTTCCGTCTCGGCCTCGGCGCGGCTGGAGGGGTCGCCTTCGGACTCGGCGAGCTCGTGAAGCACGCCGAGGTCGTCGAGGCGCTGCCGGAGGTCGGTGACCCGGCGCAGCTCGGCCTGCCGGTGCGAGAGCTGACTGGTGACCTTCTGCGCGCCCTCCGGGTCGTCCCAGAGGTTGGGCTGGGAGGCCTGCTGCTCCAGGTCGGCAACCTGGGCTCGCAGGCCGTCCAGATCCATGACGGTCTCGACCTGCGTCAGCTTCCCGGCGAGGTCTTTCAGGTCGGTTTCGAAGTCAGCACTCACAACCCTCAAGGTTACGGCAAGCGTCACAGCACGCTGAGCCGCACCGAGTCAACCTCAGGATGCGGGGATCGCGTCCACGAGCTTGAGGGCCGCCCTGGCGTGGGCCTGGCCGAACTCCGCCACCGCCTTGGTGTACGGGTCGTCGGCCGCCTTGACCGCCGCCCTGGCCTCGTCCAGCTCCTGGCTGTAGGCCGCCCTGGCCGACTCGATGAGCGTGGAACGCTGCTTCGCCGTCAGCGAACCGGCGTTCACGAGCCGGAGAATGAGCGGGCTACGGAGGTGGTCGGGGCCGGCGTCGGAGGAGAGCCACGCCTTGAAGGCCTTCTTGCCCGCCGCCGTGATCGCATACTGCTGGCTGGATCGCGGCCCTTGCTTGCCGAGCCGGACGAGCCCTTCCTTGGCCAGTGCCGGGAGCTCGCGGTACACCTGGCTGCGCGTGACGCTGAAGAAGGCACCGAAGCGTTCCTCAGCGCTGGCGACCAACTGTCCCCCGGTGGCCGGGCCGTCCTGGAGCAGGCCTAGCAATGCCGCTGCTGTCGCATTCAGTTCAGACACACTCTCACCGTCCCACTTTTCTGTCGATCTGTCCACAGTGGCCAGCCGGTCCGTCCACAATGGTCACTGTAATGAGCCATCCGGCGCAACCCCGTGTACCCCACTCGCACGAAAAAGGCCCGATCCGGCAGGATCGGGCCTTTCGACTCTAGTAGCGGGGACAGGATTTGAACCTGCGACCTCTGGGTTATGAGCCCAGCGAGCTACCGAACTGCTCCACCCCGCGTTGCGCCTCCAAGCTTACGCCTTGGTTTCGGCGGGGTGTTAGGGGGGTGTCCTTGACGCTCGTCACCCTCCTGGCGGGGGCGCGGTCGTCGTGGTCGGGGCGGCCGACTTCTGCGCCGCCTCGTACTCCTTGGTCGCCGCGTCCAGGGCCGCCAGCGCCTGGCCCTGGGCGGTGAAGTCACCGTTCTGCTGGGCAGTGCGCAGCTGCGAGAGTGCGGCCTGGATGTCGGCGACCGCCTTGTCCATCGCCGGGCTGGTGCCACCGGAGGCCGGTGGTGCCGCGGTCGTCGGGCTGCTGGGGCTGCTCGGCGTGGTGGGCGTCGTCGGGGTACCGCCTTGCGTCGGCGGGGTGGCCGACTGGTTGGCGCCGTCCCCGAAAACCTGTTTCAGCGCGTCGCCGAGGGTCGAGGCGAACCCGACCTTCGACCCGTACGACACCAGTACGCGGGCCAGCTGCGGGTAGCTGTTCTGGTTGCGTTGCTGGATGTAAACCGGTTCCACGTAGAGGAAACCGCCCTCCAGCGGCAACGTGATCAGGTTGCCGAAGATGACCGTGACGCTCTGGTTGGAGAACAGGGTGCGTTCCTGGGCGAAACGTGAGTCACTCTGGAACTTGTTCTGCACCTGTACCGGCCCGTCGACCTGGCTGGCGCCACCCGCGGCCGTGGGTAGTCGCAGCACCCTGATCGTGCCGTAGTCCTTCGGATCCGACGACACCGACATCCACGCCGCGAGGTACTGCCGCTGCAACGCGGTGAGCGGGCTGGTCAGCTGGAACGTCGCCGAGTTCTCTCCCGGTGCTTGGGCGAGCACGTAGTAGCCCGGCTGGTTGGCCAGCCCCGAGGCGTCGAGGTTGGTGCCGCCCTCCTGTGTCGGGTCCTGCGGCACGTTCCAGAACGTGTTGGTCGTGTAGAACTCCTGCGGGTCGCCGACGTGGTACTTGGCGAGCAGTTCACGCTGGACCTTGAACAGGTCCTCCGGGTACCGGAAGTGCGCGCGCAGGTCCGGCGAGATGTCCGAACTGGGCTTCACCATTCCCGGGAAGACCTGCTCCCATGCCTTGAGCACGGGGTCCTTGTCGTCGACCGAGTACAGCGTGACCGTCCCGTCGAACGCGTCGACCGTCGCCTTCACCGAGTTGCGGATGTAGTTGATGTTGTTGTTGGCCTGCTTGGCGGTGCCCACCAACGAGTCCTCGGTGGCCTGGCCGAGCTGGGTCTGCTGCGAGTACGGGTAGTTGTTCAGCGTCGTGTAGCCGTCCACGATCCACTGGATCTTGCCGTCCACGACGGCCGGATACGGGTCGCCGTCGACGGTGAGCCACGGCGCGACCTTCTGTATCCGCTGCCGGGGGTCGCGGTTGTACATGATCTTCGAGCCGTCGCTGATGGCATCGGAGAACAGAATGTTGCGTTCGCCGTACTTGGCGGCGAACGCCAGCCGGTTGAACCAGTTGTCGATGGGCACGCCGCCGGTGCCGTCGTAGCGGTAGTCGCTGTTGGACGCGCTGTCGTACTCGCCGGGCGCCTTGCCCGCCTGGCCGCCGACGATGGCGTAGTCGTTGGTCAGCTCGCCGTAGTAGACCCGCGGCTGCTTGACCGGGATGCCGGGCGCGTTCGGGTTCGCCGGGTCGAGGCCGGCACCGGTCGGGTTCTGCGTGTCGCTGGTGGCCGCGATCGGGTAGCCACCGTCGCTGTTGGCGCTGGACACCGCACGGTCGATCGTGTTGGCCTGCGCCGCCACGAAACCGTTGCCGTGGGTGTAGACCATGTGCTTGTTGATCCAGTTGGTCTGGTTACCCGTCAGGTTCGCGGTGTTGATCTCGCGCGCGGCGACGATGTAGTCCTGCGTCTTGCCGTCGACGGTGTACCGGTCGATGTCGAGTTTGGCCGGGAATCCGTAGAAGTTCTCCCGGCCGACGCGCTGGGTGAACGTCGGCGAGAGCACGTTCGGGTCGAGCAGGCGGATGTTCGGCACCGTCGTGGTATCGGCACTGATTCCCGCCGCGTTCGCGGTTCCGGTGCCCGAATAGTCCTCGTACTGAACCTTGTTGAGCCCGAACGCGTCCTTTGTCGCCGCCATGTTGCGGCTGATTGAAAGCGCTTCCTTCTGGTTGGCGTTGGGTTTGACGGAGAACTGTTCGAGCACCGCGGGCCAGGCCGTGCCGACCAGAATGCCGGACAGGATCAGCAGCACCAGCGCGATCGCGGGAAGCTGGATGTTGCGCAGGAAAGCGCCCGCGAAGAACGCGATCGCGCAGATCGCGGAAATGCACAGCAGGATCAGTTTCGCGGGCAGCACCGCGTTGAGATCGGTGTAGGTGGCGCCGTAGAACAGCGGTGCGTTGCGGTCGGAGAAGAGCAGGTTGTACCGGTCGAAGAAATAGTCGACCGACTTCAGCAGCACGAACACGCCCGCCGTCACGGCGAGCTGTACACGGGCCGAGGCAGCGAGCTGACCGCCGCGCCCGGCGAGCCGGATGCCGCCGAAGATGTAGTGCGCGATCAGCGCCCCGATGAACGAGATCGTCACGGCGACGAACAGCCAGCCGAGCAGCCACTGGTAGAACGGCAGATCGAAGGCGTAGAAGCCGATGTCGTTGCCGAACTCGGGATCGGTCTGGCCGAAGCTGGTGCCGTGCAGGAACAACTGCACGCGCTGCCAGTCGCCCTCGCCGGTCGCACCCGCGATCAGGCCGGTGACGACCGGGATGCCGATGCCGAACAGGCGGATCCGGCCGACGATCGCCGACCGGTAGCGCGAGAGCGGGTCGTCGGTGCCCGACACCGGCACGAACACCGGGCGGGTGCGGTAGGCGATCCACAGGCTCAGTGCGAGCAGTCCGCCGACCAGAAGCCCGACCGCGAAGAACAAGACGATGCGGGTGAGCACCGTGGTGCTGAACACCTCACGCGCGCCGACCTCGCCGAACCACAGCCAGTCGACGTAGGTGTCCAGCAGTCTCGCGCCGAGGAGCAGCGCCAGTACGATCACGGCGGCGATGATGAGCAGGATGCGGCTGCGACGAGACAGCTTCGGCAAGCTCACAGGGGGCCGGTTGGCCACTGCACACGCTCCTGTAGTTCGCGAGGTCGTTCCAGGGTGCTCGGGGTCGCACGCTACCCCTGGTTACCTAACTCTACGAGCAGCGCTATTGGTTCCCCACGCGCCCCAAATCGGACATGCCCCGCAGCCCTGACACGATGACCGCATGGCATCCCCTTCACATGAGGCCCCGGCCGTCGCCGCCGCCGCGCGCGAGGTCGAGGAGTTCGTCGCCGCGGGCGGGTGGGACCAGCCGCCCCAGCTGTTCGCGCTCGTGCCGACGGCGAGTCTGTTGCGCGAACAGCCCGAGCTCGCGGGCCAGCTGGACGCGGCGAGCCCGCTGACGCCGGTCGCGCAGGAGGACCTCCCGGAAGGCGACCTCGCGGAGGCACTCGGGCGCATCGCGTGGCCGGAAGCCGTCGTGGGATGCGCGGTCGCGCAGGAGATCATCGTGCTGCCGCCGAGTGCGGAGGAAGCACTGCCGTCCGACTCGCTCGACGTGGACCGGCTGCGGCGGGCCGCCGCCGACCACCCGGACCGCACCGAGGCGCGGCTCGTCGCGGCGGTCGTGCGGGACGGACCCGGGGCGTGTGTGATGCGCCTGCGCGGCTACACCCAGACCGAGGGCGAGCCGGTCGACGAGATCATCGAGCACCCCGACCTCGCCCCGAACCTCATCGAGGCGCTCCGCGCCACGCTCGCGCCCTGAGCGCGAGCCTCAGCAGGACGGGGTGGGCTTGCCGGTGCGCAGGTCGTCCAGCGCGGTCAGCGCACTGTCCAAGTTGGTCACCTTGACCAGTTTGAGACCCGAGGGAGCGGCGGCCGCGGCCTCGGAGCAGTTCTGCGCCGGGGTGAGGAACACCGAGGCCCCGGCTTCGCGTGCGCCGACGACCTTGAACGAGATGCCGCCGATCGCGCCGACGTTGCCCTTCTCGTCGATCTCGCCGGTGCCCGCCACATGGGTCCCGTTGGCCATGTCGCCGGGGGTCAGCCGGTCCACGATCGCGAGCGCGAACATCAGGCCGGCGGACGGGCCGCCGACGTCCTGCAGCGAGACCTTCACGTCGAACGGCACATCCGAGCGGTCGATCGGCTGCAGCCCCATGAAGCCCTGCGACTGCGACTTGTCCGGGTTCGCGGCGAGCGTAAGGGAGGCGGTGCGCGGCGCGTCGGTGCCGTGCTGGAAGGTGATCGGGATCGTCTGCCCCGGCTTGGTTCCGGCGACCGCCGTGCGGACGTCGTCCTCCTGCGTGATCTGCTTGCCGTTCACCGACAGCAGCCGGTCGCCCGCGGCCAGCACGTGGTCGGCGGGGCTGCCCGAGACGATCTCCTGCGCGAGCACCTTGATGGGGTAACCGAGGTGCCGTAGCGCGGCGACCTCGGCGTTGCTCTGCGAGTCCTGGAACTCCTTGACGTTCTCCTGCTGGACCTGCGCGTCGCTCTCCCCCGGCTTGAAGTACTCCTCGCGCGGGGCGAGCGCGTAGCGGCCGCTGGCCCACAGACCCAGCGCACCGAACAGGGTGATCTCGTCGTTGAGCGAGACCGTGGTCATGCGCAGCTCACCGGTGGTCGGGTAGGTCCGCTGGCCGTTGATCTCGATCACCGGAGCACCGCCGGCCTGGCCGAGTGTGTCGTAGGTGGGGCCGGGGCCGATGGCCACGTAGGGCACCTTCACGAACGCGCCGGCCAACCCGAACGCCACCACCAGCACCCCGCTGAGCAGCACGGTCCAGCCGCGCCTGCTCAGCCGCTTGTCGCCGCGCGACGGCGTGCTGCGAGCGTGCTTGACGCGTGCGGCGTCATCGGGCGGGACCTCCGCCGCGCCGGTACTGCGGGTAGTGGTTTCCTCGCGGGACTCGCTCACCCGAGACAGCGTACGGTCACCTGCGTAAGCTCCGGATCACCAGCCCTCGCCGGGCGTGTACACACCCTCCCGGCTGGCGCGGTACACGAGGCGACGGCCGCGTACGGTGGTGTTATGAGCAATCTCCCGTTCGGCTTCGGAATGCCCGATCCCGACAAGCGCGGCGAAAACGAGCCGGAAGGCGGCGGCCAGCAGTCCGGTGCCGACGCGTTCAACCAGCTCGGCCAGATGCTCAGCCAGCTGGGCCAGATGCTCAGTCAGGCGGGCAGCTCGACCGGGCCCGTCAACTACGACCTGGCGAAGCAGATCGCGCTGCAGAAGCTCAGCGGGAGCGCGAGCGGCAAGATCGGCTTCGCGGCTGGCGACAACTCCGACACCGCGGTGCGCGACGCCGCTCACCTGGCGGAACTGTGGCTCGACGCGGCCACGATCCTGCCCGCCGGCGCCAGCCAGACCGTGGCCTGGTCGGCCCGCGACTGGGTGCAGAAGACGCTGCCGACCTGGCAGCGGCTGTGCGATCCGGTCGCCCAGCAGGTCTCCGGCGCGTGGGTCGAGGCGCTGCCCGCCGAGGCCAAGCAGGCGGCGGGGCCGCTGTTGTCGATGGTCGGCCAGATGGGGGGCATGGCCTTCGGCTCGCAGCTCGGCAACGCGCTCGCGCAGCTGGCCTCGGAGGTACTGACGTCCACCGAGGTGGGGCTGCCGCTGGGGCCGGACGCCACGTCCGCTCTGCTTCCCGCGAACATCGAGAAGTTCACCGAGGGACTCGAGCTGCCCAACAGCGAGGTGCTCGTGTTCCTCGCGGCGCGCGAGGCTGCACACCAGCGGCTGTTCGCGCACGTGCCGTGGCTGCGGCAGCGGCTGCTGGCGACGGTCGAGGAGTTCGCGCACGGCATCAAGGTGGACACCTCGGCGCTGGAGCAGCTGGCAGGCCAGGTCGACCCGAGCAACCCGGCGAGCATCGAGGAGGCCATGTCCTCCGGCCTGCTGGAGCCGAAGACCACGCCCGAGCAGCAGGCGGCGCTGGCCCGGCTCGAAACGCTGCTGGCGCTGGTCGAGGGCTGGGTGGACGTCGTGGTCGCGGAGGCCGTCGGCGACCGGCTCCCCGGTGCGGACGCGCTGCGCGAGACGCTGCGGCGCCGGCGCGCCACCGGTGGTCCCGCCGAGCAGACCTTCGCGACGCTGGTGGGTCTCGAGCTGCGGCCGCGCCGCATGCGCGCGGCGTCGGCGCTGTGGAAGCTGGTCGGCGATCAGCACGGCATCGACAAGCGCGACGGTCTGTGGTCGCACCCGGACCTGATGCCCACCGCCGAGGACCTCGACGACCCGATGGAGTTCAGCGAGCGGCTCGGCGACCAGGCGAGCATCGACGACCTCGACCCGATCGCGGAGCTGGAACGCACCCGCAAGGCCGAGGACGAGTCCGGCTCGGACGACAAGCCCGACCAGGACTGAGCCACGAACACACGGCGAGGGACGTTCGCGTCGAACGTCCCTCGCTTTAGCTGGCCTGTGCTACTCGTCCGAGTCGATCTCGCTGATCCCGAGCCCGGCCGCGGCGGAGAGCCCCTCCAGATACCCGATCGCGCGCTCGGCCTTCGGGTAGTTGCGCACCAGCGACCAGAACTGGGCATCGTGCCCGGCCACCCGCAGATGCGCGAGTTCGTGCACCAGCACGTAGTCCAGTACCCACGAGGGCACGTTGCGCAGCCGCTCGCTGACCCGGATGGTCGCGTCGGTCGGTGTGCACGACGCCCAGCGCGTGCGCATCGGCGGCACCCAGCGCACGCTCCTCGGCAGCGCCGACTGGTCGAGGTAGCGCGCCGACAGCTGCGCGCACCTGGCCATCAGCGCCGCGTCGGACTCGCGTGCCGGTGAGGCCCGCCGCGACTCCTTGCGCTGGAGTTTGCGCTCCATCTCCGCGACCCAGTGTTTCTCCTCCGCCCTGCTCATCCCGGCTGGGATGAGCACGATCAACGTGTCGCCGTCCCGGTACGCCGTCACCGTGCTCTTGCGGCGTGGGCTACGGCGCACTTCGACCTTCTGCTGAGCGGTTTCCAACTGCTCGATTCTGTCCCGGCCCCTGGGTGAGGGCACCCGTGCGTTCGCCACGAGTCCACGGTAAAGCCAGGCACCGACAACTCGGGAGACTTGACTATCGCGACGGTTGAGTTATCCACAATCAATTCAACCTGTGGATAACTCGGAATCCTGATTAGCGGATTCTTAGTGGCGTGCTGCCAGGCTGATTCGCGTGACCAGACAACTACCCAAACGCGCGAGGCTGCGACCTGGGCTGGAGGTGTTCGACCGCAGGCCGGGCGAGATCCAGATCGGGCTCGACCCACGGCACGCCATGGTCGCCTCCGGTCTGCCGCCGGATCTCGTGAAAGCGCTGCACCGGCTCGACGGCAGCCTGCGCACCGACGAACTGCTCTCGATCGCTGAGAGCGAACATGTCGATCAGCTCCACGACCTTCTCACCCGGCTCACCCGGCTCGGGCTCGTCGAGGAGGCCTGGTCCCCGGCGGGCCGGGGACGCACGGCGGGCGAGGTGGGCCTGTGGGCACTGCGCGCCCGGCAGCCGGTCCGCGACGCCTACTCGCGGCGGGCGCACAGTGCCGTCGTGCTGCACGGCTCCGGCAGGCTGACGATCGCGGTGGCCACGATGCTCGCGGCCGCGGGCGTCGGGCACGTGCGGGTCGAGGCAGAGGGGTACGTGACCGATCAGGACACCGGCAGCGGCTATCTGGACAGCGATATCGGCAGGCAGCGGCGGGTGGCCGCGGCTGAAGCGATCCAGCGGGCGAACCCGGCGGTGCACACGAAGCGGCTGAGCCGCGACCGGCGGCCCGAGCTGGCCGTGCTCGCGGATGCGATCGTGCCCGCGCCCGAGCTGATCCGGATGCTGTTTCATGAGGGCGTGCCGCACATGCCGGTCCGGGTGCGTGAGGGGCTGGGCATCGTCGGCCCGCTCGTCTACCCCGGCCGCAGCACCTGCATGCGATGCGCCGACCTGCACCGCAGGTCGATGGACTCGCGGTGGCCCGCCGTCGCCGGGCAGCTCGCAGGCCGCAGCCAGCAGGCCGATCTGTCGAGCGTGCAGGCCGCCGCGGCGGTCGCGGCGGCGCAGGTGCTGCGGGCGCTCAGCCCAGGTGAAACCCCGCCTCCGGTGTGGAACACGACGATCGAGATCGACACCCACGAGGGCACGATCGAACATCGTCCGTGGCCGCCCAATCCGGAGTGCGGCTGTGGTGCACCCGCAGGCGGGTACTGACCGGCTCCCTCCACGGGCGGCTGCGCGAAGGATCATTCACAAGGCACAATCGTTCAGGTGACTGACTTTCGCGATCGCAGCGACGACCGGGACGACGACCCTGGCATCCCCCGCCGGACCGCGGCGCGCACCGCGAAGCTGGCCAGCCTGCCGCTGGGCATCGCCGGTCGCGCGGTCGGCGGCTGGGGACGGCGGCTGACCGGGCAGAACGCCAAGGACGTCAACGCCGCGCTGTCCGCGAAGGCTGCCGAGCAGCTGTTCGAGGTGCTGGGCACGCTCAAGGGCGGCGCGATGAAGTTCGGGCAGGCGCTGAGCGTGTTCGAGGCCGCGGTGCCCGACGAGATGGCCGCGCCGTACCGGGACGCGCTGACCAGGCTGCAGTCGGCCGCCCCGCCGATGCCGGCGCGGCAGACCCACCGGATGCTGGCCGAACAGCTCGGCCGTTCGTGGCGGCAGCGGTTCGCCGACTTCGACGACGCGCCCACGGCTTCGGCCAGCATCGGGCAGGTGCATCGCGGTGTGTGGCACGACGGTCGCGAGGTGGCGATCAAGGTGCAGTACCCGGGCGCGGACGAGGCACTGCGCAGCGACCTGCGCCAGCTGCAGCGGTTCAGCAGGCTGTTCCAGGCGCTCGTGCCGGGCACGGACGTCAAACCGCTGCTCGCCGAGCTGGCGGCGCGGATGGACGAGGAGCTGGACTACCGGCACGAGGCGGACAACCAGCGCACGTTCGCGCGGGCGTTCGACGGCGACGAGCAGTTCCTGATCCCGAAGGTCGTGGCGAGCGCGCCGAAGGTGCTGATCACCGAATGGGTTTCCGCCACGCCGCTGGGCAAGATCATCGCGGGCGGCGACACCGAGACGCGCAACGTGGTGGGCAGGCAGCTCGCCGAGTTCCACTACTCCTCGCCCGCCAGGGCGGGCTTGCTGCATTCCGATCCGCATCCTGGCAACTTCATGATCGTCGACGACGGACGGCTCGCCGTGATCGATTTCGGCGCCGTCGCCGAACTTCCCAACGGCATCCCCCGGCACCTCGGTGAAATGACCAGGCTCGCACTCGAAGGCCGGTCCGCGGAACTGATGGATTTGCTGCGCACAAACGGATTCATTCGCCCCGGCAATGACCTGCAGGCCGAGGACGTGCTCGCCTATCTCGCGCCGTTCACCGAGCCGCTGGCCACCGAAACCTTCCATTTCACGCGTAAGTGGATGCAGCGCCAGGCGATGCGCGTCGGCGATTCCCGCGGGCAGGACTTCCGTATCGGTCGGTCGCTCAATCTGCCGCCGGAATACCTGATGATCCACCGGGTGACAGCGGGTTCCACCGGAATCCTGTGTCAGCTCGGCGCGGAGATTCCCGCGCGCGCCATCGTAGAGCGCTGGCAGCCGGGATTCGCCGATACGGCCATTTGAACCACGCAGTTGTCCACAGCTCGCGGCATTTTCGCTTGATTCCACCAACCGCACACGAGAGTTGTCCACAATTCCCGAGTCCGGGTTCCCAGGTGCTGTTCGCCCCGGCACTCTGGGTGCATGGTCAGAACACCTGACGCCGACCTCACGGCACTGAACGAAGCCGACGACGGCATAACCACGCGCGCAGTCCTGCGAAGACGGGTCACGCCGCACGTCATCACGTCGCGATGTCGTCCCGGTGGCCCATGGCGACGGCTGTTGCCCGGAGTGATCATGCTCGACGACGGGGAGCCCACCCGCCGTCAGATGTTGCGCGCCGCCGCGTACTACGCCGGTGCGGGCAGCGTCATCAGCGGGGTCGACGCGCTGCGGGCGTACGGCGCGAAGCTGACGTCGTCTCGCCGGGTGCACGTGCTGGTCCCGTTGCACCGGCGCGTGCTGTCGCAGGATTTCGTGAAGCTGGAGCGCACTTCGCGGTTACCGGAGCCGGTGATGCGAAACGGCATTCCGTTCGCGCCGCCCGCACGCGCGACCATCGACCTGGCCCGTCACGAGGCGGCGCCGGACCGGCTGCGGCGCCTGCTCGCGCTGCCGGTGTACTACGGCCTGTGCACCGCGAACGACCTGCGGCACGAACTCGAGGCGGGCAACCAGCGCGGTACCGCCGCGGTGCGCGAGATGCTGCGCAACCTGGGCACCATGGGCAACACGTATCTGCAGGGCGTGGCGCGGGAGTTGCTGGAGTACGTGCCGCTGCCCGCGCCGGTGTGGAACGTGACGGTCTGCGACGTGCTCGGCCGCCCGATCGGCGTGGTCGACGCGTGGTGGGACGAGGTCGCGATGGGTTGGCAGTTCGGCGGCACCACCGACCGCGGCCCGAAGATGAACGACTTGGCCCTGA
The DNA here is from genome assembly GCF_012328925.1 of Amycolatopsis acididurans. Classification (GTDB taxonomy): domain Bacteria; phylum Actinomycetota; class Actinomycetes; order Mycobacteriales; family Pseudonocardiaceae; genus Amycolatopsis_E; species Amycolatopsis_E acididurans. Next base: position 433 of record NZ_JAAXLS010000039.1, on the reverse strand, counting down.
CCGCCGCCGGCGTGGCGCTGGTCCGCACACCCCCGCTCGAACTGCGCACCGATGTCGCCCGGGTGGCCCGCGACCTGACCAGCGCCTTCGCCAACTCCGCGAAGCGCCGCCGCCCCAAGGTCCAGGCCCTCGGCACCGTCCCCGCAACGGTCTGAGATGCCGACCTCCCCACGCACCGCGCAGCACCCGCCGCATCGAACCCGCGGAGCAGCCCCCACCACGCACGCCCACAGCCCGGTGCTGCCGAGGCGCCCCGCTCATCCGAGCACGAACCACCCCAGGCCCAATCCACCGCCGGCACCGCGGTCCCAAGGTCGAGGCCCTCGGCGCCATCCCCACAGCCGACGCCCTCGGCACTGTCCCCGCAGCGGCCTGCCATGCCAGCCAGCCCACAACGACGCGACACGCCGGCCACCCCTCCAGACCAAGCAAC
>NZ_JAAXLS010000038.1 GCF_012328925.1 Amycolatopsis acididurans | reverse complement strand
CGATGCCGTCGCCGCCGAACTCAACCACCGCCCACGCAAAACGCTCGGCTGGGAAACCCCAGCCGAGCGCTTCGCTAAGCTCCTGGCCAGTTGACCAGTTGTGTTGCAACGACCCCTCGAATCCGCCAAACCGCCGGGGGCGCTGTTCGTTATCGCAGTTCCCTGCGGAGAATCTTCCCGCTCGCCGTCTTCGGGAGTTCGTCCACGAAGAACACCGCGCGCGGATACTTGTACGCCGCCATGCGTTCCTTGCAGAACGCGATCAGCTCCTCGGCGCCGACTTCCGCGCCCGGTTGCAGCGATACGAACGCGTGCACCGTCTCGCCACGGTAGGCGTCCGGCACCCCGATGACCGCCGCTTCGCGGACCGCGGGATGGCCGTAGAGCACGTCCTCCACTTCCCGCGGCCACACCTTGTACCCGGACGCGATGATCATGTCCTTCTTGCGGTCGACGAGGTAGAACCAGCCCGCCTCGTCCATGAACCCCACGTCGCCGGTGTGCAGTTCGCCGCCGGGGAAGGACGCCTCGGTCGCGTCCGGACGCTGCCAGTAGCCCGTGGCCACCTGCGGACCCGAGATCAGCACCTCGCCGACCTCGCCCGGCGGCAGCTCCTTGCCGTCCTCGCCGACGATGCGGGAGCGCACCGACGCGATCGGCACGCCGATCGACAGCGCACCGGAGGCCGGATCGACCGGCGCCCGCCGCCCCGGCGGCACGAGGTGCGTGATCGAGGAGGTTTCGGTCAGTCCGTACGCGTTGTGGATGTACCCGCCGATTTTCTCGCCCAGCTGGTCGCCCACCGCCGGTGCGATCGGCGCGCCACCGGACCAGATCTTGGTCAGGGACCGGAAATCGTCCCGCCCGGCACCGGGCACACCCGCCATCGCCGCGTACGCGGTGATGGCGCCGACGCTGAACACGGGCCGATGCTCGCGCACGGCGTCGACCATCACCGAGGGCTCGAACCGGTGAGCCAGCACCAGCGGCGCGGGCAGCAGCAGCGCGAGCACGCCGTGCCCGACCAGCCCGGTGATATGGAACAACGGCGCGAGCCCGAGGATCGTGTCCCCGGGTTCCAGCTGCATCCACTCCCGGTAGCTGCGGGCGTTGAACACGAAGTTGCGATGCGTCAGCACCGCGCCCTTCGGATCGCCCGTCGTGCCCGAGGTGTAGACGAGAAACGCCGGATCGTCCGGCGCGGGCGAGGCCGGTGGTGGTTCGAGGCCCGCGAACGCGTTCAGCAGGTCCCCCAGATCCAGTGCGTCCGGTATGACGAGCCGTTGTGGCGACGGGAAAACCCGCGGATCGTCGCGTGTCTGACCGTCCAGGCCGGAGAACGTGATCACCGTGCGGATACCGAGCGCCGACACCACCGGGTACAGCTCGTCCAGGCACAGCACCGCCGTCGCTCCGGAATCACGCAGCAGGTGCCCGAGTTCGCGTTCCTTGTACATCGGGTTGGCCGACACCGCGATACCGCCGGCCTTCCACGCCGCGAGCATGCCGATCACGTACGCCGGATTGTTCTGCGTGAACAGCACCAGCCGGTCACCGGCGGAGAATCCGTGCCCAAGCAACGCGACGGCGAGCGCGTCCGAGGCCTCGTCGAGCTGTGCCGACGTCATCCGGCCGTCGAAGTAGCGGATCGCATCCGCCTCGGGCGCCCGGGCCACGGTCGCGGCGAACATCTCCAGCAGGTTGGCGTACTCGGGCTCGAACGCGTCCGGTTGCCCGTCGCGATAAAGCCCGAGCCATGGTCGTTCCGCGTAGCTCACCGCTCGGACCGCACCCCCGCGGCGGCCGGCGCACGACCCCCGCCGTACTGGGCACGCAGCAGGTTCAGCCCGCCGCCCGCCTCGATCACCTCGATGGCATGTGCGCTCGGCGGGGTGCCCCGCAGTGTCTCCCCGGTTCGCGCGTTGCGGACGGTCGCGGCCCTCCAGTCGACCTCCAGCTCGTCCCAGCGTTCCACGGCCGATGCGATACCCGGCACGGTGACCAGCGGCATTCCCTGGTACAACTCGCCGCGCCAGAAACCCGGCGCGTAGGACTCGGCCACGACGGCGACGATTCCCGCGTTGCGCAACGAGATCATCGCCGGATAGTGCGGGTGGCCGTAGCCGAAGTTGCGCCCGCCGGCGATGACGTCACCGGGCTTCACGTCGTCCACAAAGGACTCGTCGAAGGCCTTCATGCACACCGAGCGCAGTTTGTCCGGGTCGTAGTACTTGATGTTCTCGACACCGATGACGAGGTCCACGTCGAAGTCGTCGCCGAAGACCCACGCCGCCCTGCCGTGAAAGACCGGCTCCACCACGCTCATGCCAGCACCTCACGCGGGTCGACGATGCGGCCGGCCAGCGCCGAGGCGGCCACCGTGTAAGCGCTTCCCATGTAGATCTCCGCCTCCGTGCTGCCCATCCGTCCCGAAATGTTCAGGACACCGGTGGATACACACTTGTCGCCGGGCTTCAGCGGTGACGCGTAGCCGACGCAGAAGTCGCACGACGCGCCCGCGACCCGTGCACCGGCCTCGGCCAGCACGTCGAGCAGGCCTTCTTCCTTCGCCTGCGCGTAGATTCGCTGCGAGGTCGGCACGACGTTGAAGTTCACGCCCGGTGCGACCTTCTTGCCCCGCAGCAGTTCCGCGGCGGCGCGGATCTCCTCGATGCGGCCGCTGGCGCAGGAACCGATGTATGCGTGCTGGATCTCGGTCCCGGCGAGTTCCTCGACCGGTCTGGTGTTGGCGGACTTGGCCGAACCGGGCAGCACGACCTGCGGGGACAGCGCGTCCAGATCGATCGCGTGGCTCGCCGCGTAGGTCGCGTCCGGGTCGCTGTAGAGCGGCTCGTATTCGGCACGCGCGACTTTTTCCACGTATGCCAGGGACTTCTCGTCCGGGTTGAAGATCGCCGACACCGCGCCGGTGAACATCGCCATCGCGCACAGACCCTGCCTGCGGTCGATCGTCATCGCCTCCGCGCCGGCGCCGGTGTATTCCATGACCTGGTGCGCGCAGGCGTCCGCGCCGTAGGTCGCGATGATGTGGTGGATGAGGTCGCGGTTGTCGACGCCCCCGGCGAACCGGCCGTCGAGGTGGAAACGGGTGCTGGCGGGCACGTCGAGGTAAACCGCGCCGGTCACCCATGCTTCGAGCAGGTCCTTGCGCACGCCCCAGCCCAGCGCGCCGAACGCGCCCAGCCCGCTGATGTGCCCGTCGAAGTGGACGAGGAACTTGCCGGGCATCGCGTAGCCGAGTTCGGCGGAGACCTGGTGGCCGATGCCGAGCCCTTCGTGGACCGCGACCCCGTTGCGGCGCCCCCATTCCCGCGTGACGTCGTGCATCTGCTTCTCACGCTCGTCGTTGCGGGTGGTCATGTGGTCGATGAACAGGACGTACCGCTCGGGTTCCTTGACGGTGTCGATGCCGAAGTCCTCGGCCATCTGGCGGAACATCACGTCGGTGTAGCCGGGGTAGTCGTAGGCGATCATGTAGTCGGGCCGGAACGGGGCGTTCTGACCCGGGGTCACCCGGTCCAGGCCGCCCGCGCGGGCGAGGATCTTCTCGGTGATCGTCGAGCCCATGCTCACACCTCTTCCTTGGCAGGCAGGTACTCGCGCTGCCGTTTTTCCATTTCCGGGAAGCCGATGAGCCCGACGAAGTCCTCGTGCTCCATGTAGGAGGCCGAGACTTGCGGCAGTGCCTCCCCGGACGCGAGACGGGTGAACGAGTCGCGCAGGGCGGTGGCCGCCGCGAGCACGCCGTGCGTGGCGACCAGGCCGATCTTGACGCCCAGTTGCGCCATCACCTCGGGTGTGAACTCACGTTCCACCCAGGTCCACGCGGTGAGCGAGGCGACGAGCGGGACACCCGTCAGCTCGTGGCAGCGGCGCCAGTCCTCCAGCGTGGAGAACGTCTTGGACACCGGCATGATCAGGTCGGCGCCCGCCTCGACGTAGGCCTCGGCACGCTTGAGCGCCTCGTCGCCGACGGCGTCCGTGCGGGCGATGAGCAGGGCGTCCTCCAGCCCGTCCTTCGCGGCGCGCACCTTGCCGACCGCCTCGCGCAGCGGCGTGACCTCGACCGGGTCGCCGACGCAGACCGGGCAGCGCTTGGGGGAGACCTGGTCCTCCATGAAGACGGCCGCGGCCCCGGCGCGGCGCATGTTCGCGGCCGTGCGGCCGGCGTTGATCGCGTTGCCGTAGCCGGTGTCGATGTCGGCGATGATCGGCAGGGAGGAGCCTTCGTGGATCTTGCGCACGGCGTCGATGCCTTCGGTCGCGGTGAAGATCTCGGCGTCGGGCATGCCCAGCGCCGCGGCGATGGCGAACCCGGACGCGCAGACTGCCGAGAACCCGGCCTGTTCCGCGATGCGTGCCGAGAGTCCATCCCACACACCGGGTGCGTGGATCATGCCGTCCTGTGCGAGCAGTTCGGGCAGGGAGGGTGTCGCCATCGAGACCACCTTGTTCCGGATTATGAAATGACTTCCGCTATACGTGATACCACGGTAAGCCGGATGCGGTCCCAAGGTCAACGCGGGATGGGGCGAGTGGGCGGAGGCTCAAGGCGCGGTCCAGGTGCGCCGTGGCGTGCGGGAGTGGTGGAGTGCTGTTCGTCAGGCACCCCGGCGGACGACGCTCGCGTCACGGGCGACAGGGCGCGCTCGATTGCCGCACCGGATTGCCGACCGGCTCGAGCAAAAGGGGCGCCAGGTTCAGAAAAGCAAAAACCCCAGGCCCTATGGCCTGGGGTGATGGTGCGCCATCAGGGACTCGAACCCCGAACCCGCTGATTATCGGAAGCCATTATTTGTTGTTTGCTGGCCTCGTTGAATAGCGGGTGGTACCTCGCAAAATTGCAACTGCAAACGGTTGTTGAATTAGGTCAACGAGGGTTGTTTGCTGTTGTTGAGGTTGGGATTGGGTTGGCCTGCGGCAGTACGTGCGGTAGCGGGCATGCTCACAAGGAGAGGTGTCGCGGTGACTGGCTGGCGAGCATGCAGGCGATGCAGGGCATTCCCGTTGGCTTGGACAGTTGTTCCAGTTCCGCTGGATGAAAAGTCTCACCGCACTTGGTGCGTATCACATTGCCGTACTGGCCATGGTCAGCGGCGACCATATGGGTGACTCGGTGCGTTTCACCCGTCGTTCCGGTGACGGGGCGCACCAGGAAGTAGGGAACGGGAGACATGTGGCCACGATACAGCGTGCACGTGCATCTGCAAGGCTGGATTTGGCAAACCAAATGCACGTGCACTGATTCGTCGGTTGGAGCGTAAACGGTCGTTTGAGACCGGTGGGCGTAGTCGCACCAAGGGAGTCCCTGAAATATTGGAGCGGCAAGGCCTTCGGGCTCCAGACCACGCGGCTCGGAGGCCGCGAAAAACTCGTCCGGCCGGTCAGTTCGGCGCTATCCCATCTGCCGGGTCCGGCACAGGAGGCCTGACAGAGGGCGAACCGCAAACCTCGTAGCCGCTTGGGTTCGTGCTGTGGGTGGGGTGTTAGCGGTGACCGGGTCGGTAGCGGTGTGTGCTGGTCAACATGTCGTCAGCGACTTCGGGCAGGGTGCGGTCTAGGGCGAAGGCTGTGGCACGCAGGCGTAGTAATGCCTCGGTCGCGTCGGTGGCATGCTGGCTGGCGATCATCATGCCGGCCGCCTGGTGCACCCTGGCCCAGCGCGCGCGCAGGCGCCCGGCGAAGAACCTGTCCACGGGGTGGTCCTCGTCGTCGGCTTGGGGTGAGGCGGCGGTGTTGGCGAGCAGGAGGTCCCGGATGAGCGCGGCGAACTGCCGAGCGTCCTGGCGGTGGCCCGCGCGCAACCCGCCCGGCTGGTGACGGTGAGTGGACAGCACCGCCACGGGGACACCATAGGCCAGGACAGGTACGGCGAGCGCGAAACGCACGCCAGCGCGGAGGGCGGCGCGGGCGAACAGGGGCCAGCGACGCTGCTGTTTCGGGTCGTCCAGGTCCTCGGTCACCACCTCGTGGGCCCCGGCCAGGCAGTCCCAGGCCGGGCCGTCACCGGACACCGCTTGCGTCTCAGCCAGGGCCGCGGCGGCTGCGCTGGTGGCATACGCTGGCTCCACGCGCAAATACCGGCTGGTGAGAAAGACCGCGACTCCCGAGGCATCGAGCGTCGTCTCACAGACAGCGCAGATGTGCCGCACCGCTACCGGTGCGGCCTCGGCACGTGCGAGTCCGCACACCGCCTCAGCGATCTGTGCCTGCCGCTCATCGGAACTCATCGCGACCGGTATCCCCCTTCGGCGGTGTCAGCCGCAGCCGTTGGCCACTGACATGCGTCATAGCGATTGCGCAGGGAGGTTCACACGACGGATCAGCCCGGTGCTCGCCCTCGCGTTCAGCTGCGCGACCGGCCGTGTCGGCGCGTCGCGCTCGACCAACGATGACCACGCACCACCCGGTGTTCGTCGCCGAGTTCAGATGGTCGACTTCGAACGCCACCACGCTGCCTTGGACACCGTCGGTCCACCGCCTGGGCTGCTCGCAAATGACCACGTCGTCGTCGACGATGACGAAGCTGACCAGTCGGACGGTGGGCTGACCGGCTTCGGTGTAGACCACGCGTCCGACCTCCTTCGATTGCGCGAGACGAACGCATTCCCCCGCAGGTAGGTCATAGCTTGGCGTAGGCATCGAACATCCTCGGTTGGTGCAGCCCCACAGCGAAAACCCTTGTCCCTAGCACCGATGGTAGGGCCGAAGACACGACCTCTCGCGCGGTAGCCAGCAGACGAGGTCCTGATCGGCCAGCGACCACACCGGACAGTAACCGTCCGGCCCGCAACTGTGAAGAGCAAGTGCACCGTCGAGGCAACATCAGCTCGACCCCGGACAGCGGGGGTCGAGCACCTCCAACCTTCGCCCCGGGACAGAGATGACCTTCTGCCCTTGTCCGGAGCCGCCGAGATCATGAACAGTAGGTGGCGAAAACGGTAACGGGGGGAGGGACTCACCGCGATGCACAACGCGACCGAGCTGGAATCACTGGACTACAAGCAGTGCCTTGCGCTCATGCGCACGCAGGCCGTCGGCCGGCTGGTCTTCACCGACCACGCCCTACCCGCCGTACGACCGGTGAACTTCACCCTGCGACAGGGCGAGGTCATACTTCGGCTGGGCCGCTCACCCTGGGTACGGCGCCTCGACCACACCGTCGTCGCCTTCGAGGTCGACCAAATCGACCAAACAGCCCAGGCCGGGTGGAGCGTCGTCGTCGTCGGCAAGGCCCGCCTCCTCGTCGACATCGACGAACTGGTCACCAACTCCGATCCCCTACACCGATCCTGGGCCCCAGGCCCGCGCGACCAAACCCTGGCCATCGACATCGAACAAATCACCGGACGACGACTACTCACCGCAGCAAGCTAGACATCGTGTCGGCGTCGAGCCTGCGGCTATCGTGGCGTCCCCGTGCCCGGCGGCACGTCCGCCTGAGTGCTTGGACAAGCCCAGCCCGGTCCGGGTTTGCTAGTGCAGCGTTGCGCTGGCGGTCCCACGCCTCGCGAGCTGGTCGGCAAGCCCGGCGTCGTCTTGCCTACCCCTTCAAGCGCTCACGTCTCGTCGATCATCACGGCTAGCCCAGTAAAATTGCGCTTGGTGGTCATCCCGTCGCCTGATGGCGTCTCGATCACGCCGTGTCGGGGTCGCAACCTCCGCACCAAACCGCCGGCCGAATTCGTCAAGCTTGCGGTCCCGGCGCGGTGTGATAGCCATCAGATCAGGCGACGGGATGACCACCAAGCGCCCACCCTGCCAACGCAACCGCGGCTACGTTGCCCGGGGCATCCCGGAGCCTGCCTGCCCGGCGAGGGCATCTCTTGTTCCTTCTTCTTGTCGCGGCGGCTGCGGGGTCGCCCGGCCTTCGTCGAACCGCCACGCGGGACCGGCCGCCAGGCCGCATGCCCGCGTCTGGCGGTTCGACACGATGAGGGCCGGATCAGCGGCCCCGCAGGGGCCGCCTTGACCAAGAAAAGAAACTCTGAACACAGCAAAGCCTCCGCTGGTCGGGTAGGACCGTGGGTATGATCCGTGTAGTTGACTTCAGCCGCAGGAGGTGGCCGTGACCAGTAGCAGCGCGGAGCAGCCGTCGCATGAGGGTCTTGATGGCCCGGCTCTCCTGGCGGCGCTGGTGGCGGAGAAGGACGTGCAGCCGATCCGGTCTGTCGATGATCTCGCGTGTGAGGGCGTGTTCGAGACCGAGCAGGAGCTGGACGAGTTTCTGGCGTGGGTGTCGGCCGAGCGGAAGGCCAACCTGGCGTAGTGCCTGAGGTCGTCGTCTTCGATACCGATGTCGCTTCTCTCGCGTTCAAACGAGAGTTGCCGTCGTGGCTGGCGGCCCGGCTCGTTGGATTCCGGCCCGCGATCACGTTTGTCACGTTGGCGGAGCTGAACAAGTGGGTCCACCTGCGCTCGTGGGGCCTGCCTCGGCGTGAACGACTGGATCAGTGGTTGCAGCCGCTTCCGGTACTGCCGGGCACGCCGAAAGTCGCGCAGGTCTGGGGTGAGATGTCCGCCTACGCGCAACGCCGGGGCCGTCCGCGTCCGCAGAATGACACCTGGATCGCGGCGTGTTGTCTCGCCTTCGAAGTCCCGCTGGCCACGCTGAACGTGAAGGACTACGTCGACTTCGTCGAGTACGAGGGCCTGGAGCTACTGGTGCCGTAGCGGCTCGCCGGATCGCCTGGCCGCCGCGACGTAGGTCCCCTTGGAGCGGACGGTGACCACGAGCCCGCGATAGCGGAGCAGTCTGGTTGCGTGCCGGGCGGTGCCGAGGGATACGCCGTACTCCTCGGCCAGATCGCGCTCGCCCCGGAGAGGCGTGTTCGGCTTCAGTTCACCGCTGGCGATGCGCTGGGCGAGATGGCTGGCCATCTGCTCGTACAGGTAGCCCGCTGGGTCCGGCTCGAACGGAGGCGTGGTCATGCGCGGGTGATTTCGCCTGCGGCCGCCCGACGAACGTCGTCGAGGTGCTCGCGCGCGATCCGTTCCGCCGTGCGCATCGAGAACGCGGCCGTCTCAACGCAGCGAATCAGGTCGTCGTGTTCCACACGACCCGGCTCACCGCCCACGTCAAGGTCGGCTCGGGCTACCGCTTTGACTGCGTAGTCAACGTCCATGAGCGCGCTGAGCGCGTGATCTATCCGCTGGTGCAGGATGTCGGCGCGCTCCCGGAGTATGGCGTAGTACTGGTCGCTGTCCTTCATTCCGCTGATCCCCATGCAGCGAGTCTAACGCTGCAAACGCTGCATATCGATCTAAACGATGCAAGTCAGTGGAATCGCGGCGATTCAGCAGGAACGCTGCGTTCGTGGCACGAGACAAGCTGCTCAGCACGGGGGAGGCCGCCCGCGAACTCGGCGTAGCCCGAACCACGCTGCTGCGGTGGTGGCAGGACGGCAAGGTCGAGCCGGAGTACGTGACGCCCGGCAACCACGCTCGCTGGAACCTTGCGTCACTCAAGCAGCAACTTCGCGACAACCGGCCTGGCAAGTCGAGCTGAGCGAGTCACGAGCGGAGAAGTTCGCTCGTCGTGTCCGGAGTTGCCTCGTGCTGCTGCTGGTGTTCGCGAGCTACGCGGTGATGGTCTCGTCGAAGATCCACTGCAAGTAGTCGGGGTTTCCGGCTACCAACGGAGTGGCTGTCACGTGTGGCACTTCGTAGGGGTGCTGCTGGCGAGTGAGTTGGCTGATGCGTCCAACGAGACTGGCGCGCGTGTAGAGCACTGCGCGAATCTCTGTCTTTTCGTGAACCTCGCCCTGCCAGTGGTAGGCGGTCTCGAACGGGTAGGTGTGGGCCGCGGCGCAAAGATGCTGCTGCATGAGCTGCTGGGTGAACTCGCGCATCCACTGTTTGTCCGGCGCCGTCATGACTACCTCAACGGCTTGGTCATCACTATTCATGGGCCGATGCTTTCAAGTCGTCGATGACGGTGTTGGCGTCGTCCTTCTCGCGGGCCATACTGCCCCAGCCTGTCATGATCTTGCCGTCGTAGCCGAGCCCAACCCAGCGGCCGCGCATCGTCGTTCCATGCGGGTGCAGGACGAAGTACATGGTGCCCTTCGAGCGCACGGAACCGTCGTTGGCGGCATACCAGCCTAAAAGGACCTCGTTGTCCCATAGGCGGAACTCGCCAGTCCAGTGGTAGCCGGTCTCGGCGAGCCCGTGCGTGACGGTCTGTACCTCGATGCTGTCGCCGCGTTGGGCCAGGCGAACCTCCTGCACAGCTATCGCTTCTTCGCCGTCTCGCCAGGTCTGCCAGCCCGCGTACCACTGGCCGGCGAGGTCTAGGCGCCCTGTGCTGGTTCCGGCCAGTTCTCCGACCGAGATCTTGAGCGCCTGCGCGATGGCGACGGCGACGGAGAGGACCGGTTGTTGCTCTCCCGCCTCGTAGCGGCGGATCTGGCGCACACCGATACCAGCGGCATTCGCCAGGTCAGCCTGCGACATGCCGAGGTCGGCTCGTCGCTGGCGCATCACATCAGCCATCTCCATGCCGTCATTGTCGCAGGCCCTATTAGTCCTTGACAACTGACTCACTAGACCGCAAACTAGAGGACGTATCAGTCCTCTATGAGGACTTATGAGTACAACAAGTTCAGGCTGACCAGCAACGACGCGGACAGGCAAAGGACGAGAACCCCGACGGAGGACGGCGATGAAGAACATTCCGGCGAATCTGAGTGGCTACAAGTTGATGGTGTCTGAGGCTCCGGTGATGAAGATGCGGGAGAACGAGCACGGGGAGATGGTGCCCGCGCTGAACTGGCGGGACGAGGTCCAGTTTGTGGTGTCGCTGTTCGCGAAGCGTCGCCCGAGCTCGGATGGTCGTCCAGTGGGTAAGGGGGAGGAGATCCGCGTGACGCTGGCGGCCGATCCGGGCGAGGGGTTCGAAGAGGGCACCTACGTCGAGTTGATCGACGCGACGGTGTCGCCCTGGGCAATGAAGGAGGGCTCGGACGGCGTCCGTTCGGGGCTGTCGTTCAAGGCGGCTGGACTCAAGCCTGCCGGGGAGCGCGGTCTGTCCTCCGCCGCGTAGCCGGTAACCGACCGGTGGGTGCCCGGTCGCGGAGTTCCCCCGCTTCGCAGTTCAACACCTTGGAGCGCTGCCCACGTCTGGGTGGCTGCCCGTTTCGAGTCGGGCCAGCGCACTTTTTGTTGATTGTCAATTACAGAGTGGGCCGATCCATGCCAAAAACGCGCCGTAGTTGTGGTGGCGCGCCTTGATTCCCGGCGTTGTTTTCGCCGGGGGTCTTGGGGTTCTACCACGAACGCAAGGAATTGCTGGAAATCGTGTGGAAGGGAGGGTACGCGATGCGTTGCCGAGACATTCTGTACGTGATCGAGGACGAGAAGGTGCCAGGTGGACTGTCCACGTTCGACCCGCACGGACCGCAGCGGGAGGCGTGATGACCTGCCCGAACGGACATGGTGACTGGTTCCTGGCCACGACGCGGATCGCGACCTGCCGCGTGTGCTCGTGCCAGTGGGAGGTGTAACACCTGATGGTGACCGAGATTCACAACATTATCGCCGCCGCCACGGCCGCGTATGAACGGTTCGCGGCGACGGAACCGGATCAGGAAACCCGGGTGACGGTGAGCAACGCGGTGAAATTCCTCGTCGCGGATTTAACGTCAGTCGCCCATTACGCGACCGGAAAGGACTAGGCAAATGCAGATTCAGGCGGTGAACCGGCGCGCGCGGGAGCGCTACAGCGCGTTTGTGATGTCGATGGACCTGGTACTGGAGTCGTTGGAGGGGTTGACCGGGTTGATTGAGAAGGTCGACGACAAGCACACCGGCGACGGTTGGACGGTGGCCACCCAGGAGGAGTTGAAGGGCTACCGGATGCAGGCCACCGACGCGCTGGAACGCCTGCGCACGGCGGCGAAGAAGTACGAGACCGAGCTGGTCTCACGCGAGTGGAGGGTCTGATGGCACAGCATCAGGTGGACCGGGCGCTGGACACTGTGGACGCGGCGATGCGGCAACTCAGGACCGCGATGCGCGGTATTCCGGCACGCCGGGAGGGTTTCAAGTCGCACCACGACGCCACGGCGAAGGCGGTCGCCAAGCTGACGGTCGCGCTGGAGGATTCCCGCGCCGCAATCAAGAACTAGCCGAACAAGCAAGCACACACGTCAAGCGGGGACCGGCCTCTCCATCCACTTCGGATGGACGGGGTCGGTCCCTTTTTGTTCCTGGAAAGGGATTACACGTCATGGGTACCGAATTTTCCAAGCGCGCCAAGGGTGCGGAAGTCAAGGCCGCCGCGTGGCTGGGCCGTCACCCCGGCGCGGTGTTGTCCCCGGCCGCTGTGGTGGGCTCGGGGCTGGAGCTGGGCTGGACGGCCACCGGCGGGGTGCTCGGTGGTGCGGCGGTGGGGTTGGGGGCGTGGTATCGGGCGCATCCGGACACCTTCGACCGGTTCGCCGCCCCTCGGGTGCGGGCGTTCCGGCGCCGCTGGGTGAGCTATATAGGTCCGCGCTGGCGCAATGCTCTGATCGCCTGCGATCTCTACACCACGCACCGCAAGACCGGTGAGTTGCGGGTGCCACGGTTGATGCGGGTGCAGTCGTTTTCCCCCTCGGTGGACACGCTGTATGTGAAGCTGCATCCGGGGCAGCATCTGCGCCAGTTCGAGGCCCGGTTGCCGGAGCTGACCGAGGCGTTGAAGGTGGAGCGGATCGCGTTGGAGCGGGTCAAGCCGCGGGTGATCGCGCTGATCGTGGAGCGGCGGGAGCCGTTTGATGAGGTGATCGATGCCCCGGACCTGGTGTTCGACACCGACGCGGTGGACCCCAAGGATCTCTATGTCGGGGAGACCGAGTACGGCGGCGATTTCCGGATCTCGATGCGGGGGCAGCACCTGTTCGTCGCGGGGGCGACGGGGTCGGGCAAGAACTCGATCGTGAACGCGATCCTGCGCGGTCTGGCGCCGATGATCAGGGACGGGGCGGTGCGGTTGTGGGTGTGTGACCCCAAACAACTGGAGTTCGCGGCGCTGGCCGACACGATCGCTTACCGCTACGCCGCCAGCAACCACGAGTGCGCCGCGTTGATCGAGGACTTCGTGGCCGAGATGCAGACTACCCAGCGAGGTCTGGCCGAGCAGCGTAAGCGCACGATCACGCCGTCTCCGCAGACCCCGTTGAACCTGCTGATCCTGGACGAGCTCGGGGCGCTGCTGGCGTATGGCGACAGTGGTACGGCGCGGGATATCAAGCGCAACCTGGCGCTGGTCGGGTCGCAGGGGCGGGCGACGGGTAACGCGATGATCGGGTTGGTGCAGGAACCGACCAAGGACACCGTGCCGGTGCGGGATTTGTTCACCACCCGGATTTGTCTGCGGGTGACCTCGGCCGCGCACGTGGACATGGTGCTGGGCGAGAACGCCCGGCTGCGGGGCGCGCTGGCGGATGAGATCCCGAACGATCCGGCGACGGCGGGCATCGGGTTCGTGATCCGGCAACGCTCCCGGGTGCCGATGCGTATCCGCGCCGCCTACGTCGACGACCGCGAGATCGACGAACTCGTCGGCTTCGTCCGGGATGGCTGGCGCGGGGCCGAGTTGCGGGTGGTGGCCTGATGTTGACGCTGCGGTTTCTGTGGTCCTGGACCAAAATCACCGCCCTGACCGTGCTGGCCGTGGTGATTGAGCACGCCATGATCACCGGGTTCTGGGGCTTCGCCCTCGCCGCTGGGATCACCGTGACGGTGTGGCTGGTGATCACGGTGGGTCTGTATCGGGAGTGGCGGGCGCACGGCACCGGCTATCGGCATGAAGTGTCCGAGTGGGTTACTGGTCGGCCGGACCGGAGGCGGATATGAGCCGCCGAGTCCCGCCCGGACAGCTGGGCCTGTTCGCCGACCAGCTCCCGGGTGGTCCTGCCCCGGCCTCGTCGCGGGCCTGTCCACCGGTTCGCACGGGCCGGAAACCCGCGCGTGCGCCGGTCACGCCGTCGGTGGCTCGGGACGTGCTCGCCGAAGTGCAGGACGGGTGCTTCGGGCTGCTGGATGACAGTGACCGGGTGGTGCTGTTCGAGGACACCGACCGCGTCCGGGTCGCCATCGATGAGGACACGGTGCACACGCTGATCACGGGCGGCTACGTCGAACGATCTCCGGCGCGGGAAACCGTGTCCTGCCTGCACGGCGCGATCCGGCGGCCGGTGTCGCCGCTGCGCCTGACCAAGTCCGGGCGGAGCCTGCTCAACCGCTGGTCCTCACTGAAAACCTACTGACGGAAGGAGAGTCCCGTGTCCAAGGTGGACAGCCTGAATCGGACCGGTACCCGGCTGGTTGAGGTGGTGCGGGTGCTGGTCACGGTGGTGCTGGGTGGGATCGGTGGCGCGGCCGGGTTCACCCACACCCACGACTGGGCCGTCCACCACGGACAAACCGGCTGGCTCGCGTGGGCCGACGCCATCGTGATCGAAGGCATCGCGATCGTGGCCGGGTTCGAGGTCCGCCGCGACCACCACCACGGCAAGACCCGCAAGCTCAACTTCCCGCTCGCGGTGCTCGTGACCGGGTTCGGGATTCAGATGGCCGCCCAGGTCGCGCTGGCCGAACCCACCCCGGCCGGATGGCTACTGGCCGCGATGCCCGCGCTGGGGTTCCTCGTCGTGGTCAAGCTCCTTCTGCGCCGCGCCCCCAATGTGCAGGCCGCTCCGGTCCCGGCCGAACCGGTGCCACCACCGGAACCGGCGCGTCCGGTGCCCGTTCCCGCCCCGGCGGCCCCGGAACCGATCCGCCGGCCGAATCCGGAGCCGCCCTCGCGTGCTGAGACCACGGTGGTGCTGCCCAAGCTGAAGCTTCCGGCGCCGATGGCCGACCGCATCCACACGGCCGTCACCGAAGCCCGGAACGCGGGCCGCGAGGTCACCCCGGCCGACATCCAACGCGCCGTCAAGGTTCCCGATGACCTGGCCGCCCGGATCGTGGCCGACCTGACCACGCACAACGGTCACCCGGTCACCACCTGACCGTTCCCAGCTCGCCCGCCGAACCGGGGCGGGAGCCCGGATCACACCGCGTGCTCCCGCCCCTTTCTCGTGTCCTCTCACGGAAGGAACTCGCTCCGTTGCTGACGTTGGAAGACCGCATCCGCCACCGGCTGCGCTCCCGCGACTACGCCGACTGGCGCGCCACGGTGCAGCGGGTGCACGGCTGCGCCAAACCGATCCGCTTGTCCGGCTCCCACCAACTCCACGACCGCGCTACCGGCGCCGTGCTGCACCGCTTCGGCGGCCAGATCCTGGTCCCGTGCGGCAACCGCCGCGAATCCGTTTGCCCCGCCTGCTCCGACCGCTACGCCGCCGACGCGTTCCACCTCATCCGCGCCGGACTCGTCGGCGGCACCAAGGGCATCCCGGAGTCCATCACGAGTAAGCCGCGGGCGTTCGTCACCCTGACCGCCCCCTCCTTCGGGCCCGTCCACACTCGCCAGCTCACCACACGCGGCCGTGTCCGCCCCTGTGGTTGCGGAGAACACCACCGCGAGGCCGACCCGCGCATCGGCACCCCGGTCGACCCGAACGGCTACGACTACGTGGGATCGGTGCTGTGGCAGGCCCACGCCGGGGCACTGTGGCAGCGCTTCGTCATGCGGCTGCGCCGCGAGCTGGCCAAACGGGCCGGTATCCCCGCCCGGGCGTTCGGCGAGGTGGCGCGGGTGTCCTACGGCAAGGTCGCCGAATACCAGCGGCGCGGCCTGGTGCACTTCCACGCCATCATGCGCCTCGACGGGCCGGAAGGCGCCACCGATCCCGCCCCCGCCTGGGCCTCGGCCGAACTACTCGAAGACGCGATCTACGCGGCGGCTGCTGCGGTCACCGTCAGGACACACCGGCCGGACGGGGCGCGCCTGCAACTCACCTGGGGCGCTCAGGTCGACGTCCGCCGCGTGCACCCGTCGACCCGGACGGAGGTCGAGGACGAGGACGGGCAGATCAGCGAACCCCGCCTGGCCGCCTACATCGCCAAATACGCCACCAAAGGCACCGGCAAAACCGAGGCCGCCGACACCCCGGTGCGGTCCGAACTGGACATCGCGCACCTGCGGGTCTCCGAGCATCACCGGCGGATCATCCAAACCTGCTGGGACCTCGGCGGGCACGAGCAGTACGCGGATCTGAACCTGCGGCGCTGGGCACACATGCTCGGCTTCCGGGGCCACTTCCTCACCAAATCCCGCCGCTACTCCACCACCTTCACCGTCATCCGAGGCGACCGCCGCGCCTACCGGCTCACCGAAACCCTCCACGCCCTCGGCCTCGACCCCGACTCGGTGCTCGTCGTCAACGACTGGCACTTCCACGGCGCCGGATACCGCGACGACGCCGAACGCGAACTCGCCTCCGGCATCGCAAGCCGCATCCGCGACGACCGCAAAGCCAAGTACCACAAGGAGAACCAGCCATGAACAGCAAACTGCTCACCATCGACGACCTCGCCGACTACCTCGGCATCCCCAAAGGCACCCTCTACCAATGGCGCACCAAAGGCTACGGCCCCCAGGGCCGCCGCGTCGGCAAGTACGTCCGCTACCGCCCCGAAGACGTCGACGCCTGGATCGAACAGCAAGGGGTGGCCTGATGCCGCGCCAGCCGTTGCCGATCGGGACGCACGGCAAGGTCAAGGTAAATCCCAAGGCCAGTGGCGGTTTCGTGGCGAAGGCCAAGTACCGCGACTACGACGGTGTCACGCGGATCGTGGAGCGTTCGGGGCGGACGGAGACGGCGGCGACGAACAACCTCCTGGAGGCCCTCCGCGACCGCGCCGGGGCGTCCCATGCCGGTCCGGTCACACCAGACACCAAGTTCTCTGCCGTGGCAGATCTGTGGCTGGCTGAGGTCCAGGACGCGGTGGATTCCGGCGATATGGCGCCGAATTCGCTGGACCTTTACGAGCGCCAGCTTCGGAACTACGTGCGGCCCGCGCTGGGCGAGCTGCGAGTCCGGGAGGTCAACACGCCGCGCGTTGACGCGTTGCTGCGAGCCGTGCGCAAACGGCGCGGCGCGTCGACGACGAAGACCGTGCGGAGTGTGGTCTCAGGAATCATGGGGGTGGCTGCTCGCCACGGTGCGGCAACCGTGAACCCCACGCGCGAAACCAAGCGCATCAGTGCTGGAGCCAAGCGGACTGCTCGCGCCCTGACTCCGCAGGAACGGACACAGTGGCTCGCGCAACTGGAGGCCGACGAGACCGCGCTGCGGAAGGACCTGCCAGACCTCACCCGCTTCATGCTCGCGACGGGCGTCCGTATCGGGGAAGCGCTGGCGGTGTCCTGGGACGACGTCGACCTGGACGCGCGGACGGTCGACGTTGAGTGGACCATCGTCCGGGTGCGCGGTCAGGGCCTTCGGCGGATGCCTCCGAAGACCGAAAGCGGGGAACGGACACTACCGCTGCCAGGGTTCGCGGTAGAGATGCTCCGGCGCCGCAAGGCAGCAGCTGAGCTTGATCGGGAGATCACCGTGGGCAGCGCTGTACCGGTCTTTCCCGACTCGATCGGCGGCTGGCGGGACCCGAGCAACACTCGCCGGGATCTGCGCACCGCTCGTGGCACTGAAGGCTTCGCCTGGGTGACTTCGCACGTCTTCCGGAAGACATGCGCGACCATCCTCGACGAAGCTCGCTTCACGCCGCGCCAGATCGCCGACCAGCTGGGACACGCACGGCCGTCGCTGACGCAGGACGTGTACGTCGGCCGCAAGGTTGCCAACCCGGCGGCTGCCGAGGCGTTGGACAAGGGCCTGGGTACGTAGTCAACGGCGATTGGGTTGGGATTCGGTTGGCCGTGATCTTGAAAGCAAAAACCCCAGGCCGTGTGACCTGGGGTGGTGGTGCGCCATCAGGGACTCGAACCCCGAACCCGCTGATTAAGAGTCAGCTGCTCTGCCAGTTGAGCTAATGGCGCAGGTCTTGTTCCAGGGAGTTCTCCCTGGCGACGTGGAAAAGATTAGCACGCGGTCGGAGGGCGTCTTCGCGGAGGGTCTCGAAACGCGGCGTCGCCGAATTGTGCCTGGTCGCGGTCGGTGATCGGGCACAATGAGATCACCCAGTACGGGCACACGGACATGAAACGGGCAACTTGGGGGCGGGATGTCACGGCGCATCGGGCTGTTGCTGATTCTGCTTGCGGTGCTGGCGGGATGCACCTCGGCACCCGCGGACAACCAGCCGGCGGCCCCACGGCAGAGCACGACGGTCGCGGCCAGACCGGCCTCGCTTGCGCTGACTCCGGCGCCGGGCACCAAGGACGTGGCGCCCGGCGAGCCTGTCGCGGTCGCGGTTCACGACGGCAAGGTCACCGAGGTCACGCTCACGGGCGCCGACGGCACGCAGGTTGCCGGGCAGGTGAAGCCTGATGGCTCGGGCTGGGAGTCCGCCGAGCCGCTGGGCTATGGCAAGAGTTACACCGTCACGGCGACGGCCACCGGTTCGGACGGTAAACCGGTGACGTCCTCGTCGACCTTCGCCACCATCGCCAAGCCGAAGCGCACGCTGTCGGTGTCGACGAACCTCCAGGATGGGGAGACCGTCGGCGTCGGGATGCCGCTGATCTTCACGTTCACCGGCAAGGTCACCGACCGTGCCGCGGCCGAGCGCGCCGTCCGGGTGGTGACCGAGCCCGCGACCGAAGGCGCGTTCCGCTGGTTCGACGACAAGCAGTTGGTGTGGCGCCCCAAGGAGTACTGGAAGCCGGGCACGAAGGTGTTCGTCAACGCCGCGATCTACGGCAAGAACCTCGGCGGCGGTGCGTTCGGAGCCCAGGACCGCGCGGCGAACGTCACTATCGGTGACAAGGTCGTGGCGGTCGCCGACGGTGCGAGTCACCAGATGAAGGTGTCGGTCAACGACGTCGAGGTTCGCTCGATGCCGACCTCGATGGGCAAGAGCGGCCACAACACCCCGGCGGGCAACTACACGGTGATGAGCGAACACGTCGGCTACACGATGGACTCCGGTACCTATGGCGTACCGTCCGACAGCCCGGGCGGCTACCGCACGTTCGTGCAGTACGCCGTGCGCCTGTCCTACAGCGGCATCTTCTACCACTCGGCGCCGTGGTCGGTGGGTTCGCAGGGGCACCGGAACGTCAGCCACGGCTGCCTGAACCTCTCGACGGCGGACACGAAGTGGCTGATGGACCTGTCCAAGAAGGGCGACATCGTCACGGTCGTCAACAGCGGTGGCCCGGAACTCGAACCCACCGACGGCTGGAGCGTCTGGCAACTCGACTGGCAAAGCTGGACCAGCAAGACCTGAGCGGCCAGCCGTGCCCGGCCGCGGTCGCCACCGGCACGCTCCCGACATAAAACGAGCCCCGCCTCGGCGGCCGCGACAACGACCGCAAGGCGGGGCTGGAAGGGTGAGTGACGGGACTTGAACCCGCGACATCCTGGACCACAACCAGGTGCTCTACCAGCTGAGCTACACCCACCGCGCGAGGCCATACGACCTCAGCCCCGATATCGTAGCGTGCCGCTCCGGCGGGCCCGACACGGGTTACCCGCCGTGGCGTTCCCGCACCTCAGCAGCCGCGGCGCGCGCCTGGTCGCTGGTGGGACCCGGTTGCGGCACGAACGCGGTCGCGCGGTAGTAGTCGAGTTCGCTGATGGACTCCTTGATGTCCGCCAGCGCACGGTGGGCCAGCCCCTTCTCCGGCTTGGCGTAGTAAATGCGCGGGTACCAGCGGCGGACCAGTTCCTTGACCGACGACACGTCGACCATGCGGTAGTGCAGGTGCCCGTCCAGTGCGGGCATGTCCCGTGCGATGAAGCCCCGGTCGGTGGCGATGGAGTTGCCGGCCAGCGGAGCACTGTTGGCGTCCGGCACGTGCTGGCGCACGTAGGCGAGCACCTGCGCCTCGGCCTCCTCGAGCGTGACCGTCGAGCGGCGGACCTCTTCGGTCAGTCCGGATCGAGCATGCATTTCCCGGACGACATCCGGCATGTTCGCGAGCTGCTCGTCACTGGCGTGGATCACCAGGTCTAGTCCTTCGCCGAGAATGTTGAGGTCGGCGTCGGTCACCAGTGCGGCAATTTCGATCAGTGCGTCCTTGGCGAGGTCGAGCCCCGTCATCTCGCAGTCGATCCAGACAAGACGGTCGGTCACCGGAAAACCCTAACGCGCCCGCCCGGTGCCCGGCACAGCGGAACGGGCCGCCCCGACCACGGCCCGTTCCGTCGCCCCCGGTGGGCTCAGCTGTTCTCGATCTGGCTGACGATGGTTTTCGCGTCGTTGATGGGGATCGCGAAGCCGATTCCGACGGATCCGGCCGACGTGCCCGACGGGCTGTACAGGGCCGAGTTGATGCCGATGACCTCCCCTTGCATGTCGACGAGCGCGCCACCGGAGTTGCCCTGGTTGATGGCCGCGTCGGTCTGGATCGCCGTGTAGCTGGGCGCATTGCTGGTCTGGTTGCTGGTGTGGTCGTACGGAGAGCTCTGCTCCTCGCCGGTACCGATGTCCGACAGTTTCCGGTTGAGCGCGCTGACGATGCCGGAAGTCACCGTGTTCTGCAGCCCGCCGGGGGAGCCGATCGCGACGACCTCTTCGCCGACCTTCAGCTGGCTCGAGTCGCCCAGCGTCGCCGCGGTGAGCCCGCTCGCACCCTGTGCCTGGAGCACCGCGATGTCCGCGGTGCTGTTCGCGCCGAGCACCTTCGCCTGGTACTTGGTCCCGTCCGACAACGTGATCGTCACCGAGCCCTCCGCTCCGTCGATGACGTGCGCGTTGGTGAGGATCTTGCCGTCCGAACTGAGGATCACACCCGAACCGATGGCTTCGCCTTGCCTCGTGGTCACGTTGACCTGGACAACGCTGGGGAGCACCTTGGCCGCGACGGCGCTGACATCGGTGTTCGTCGTGCCCGAGACGGTCTGCGCGGCCGCCGTGCTTGACGCGGCGGCTGACGAGTTGCCGTGCAAGCCCACGATCGCGGCTCCACCGGCACCACCGACCAGCGCCGCGGCCACGGCCGTGGCACTGACGAGCGCGGCGGCGCGGCCGCGCTTCTTAGGCGGCGGCGGTGGGGCGAGGACCGTCCCGGGCTGCTGCGTGTAGTACGGGTAGCTCTGCTGCTGTGGCGGCAGGTACCCGGTCACGCGGCCCCGCCCGAAGTCGTTCTCGCTCATGCCAGTGAGCTTCGCGCCGCATGTTGTGAGGATCCTGTGGAACAACCCAGAAATCTGCTGAGAAGAAAAAGCTGAGAAATCTCAGCGCAGCCTTCGCGGTCGCGGTCAGGTTTCCCGCCCGCTGGCGCGAGTACCGACTTCGCGGGTCGCGACGGTGAGCGGTATACGGTTTCGAGAAGTGTCCACAGTGCTCTTTCCCCCATCGTGTGGTTTCGCCGGACCGTCACGTGCGCCGAGTCGATCCACGCGGCGACACGGGAAACGAGACGAATGCCGAAGCGTGCCGCCCACCGGGCCTGCTCGAGGTCACCTGCCCGGGCGGCGGTCAACCTCTTGGCGAAACCCCATTCTACGATGATCGACGCGGTTCGGAGCCTCGTTCGCTGTGGGCTTAGCGATCGGCGGAACAGCTCCGTCGGCAACGCGTATGGAATGCTCGCGACCACCGTGAATTTCCCTCGTGGCAAAGGGAAATCTCCGATGTCTGCCTCGCTCACGCGAATCCGGTCGCCGAATCTTTGGCGAAGTGCTTTCACGAACTGTGCGTCTCGTTCCATCGCGAGAACCTGCGCGCTCGAGGCGTGATCCGTTGCGAGGCAGGGAAATGCACGCCACCGGAGCGCTCGGCACGATGTGCCGCGGGCATGCGGCGGCATCCCGCCGACGCCGGAGGCGTCAGCGTGCGTTGAGAGCTCTGAAATTGTCGGTGCCCGTCGCTATGGTCGGCACACGATCACCGACAGTGGGAGGAAACCCATGATCAGCGCAGTTCAGCAGACCCGCATCGACGTTCAGGGCGAGTTCGACCTGGCAGCCTCGGCACAGTTCCTGGAGGGCTTCACGCCTGCCGCGCGACCGGATGCCGCCGACGAGTCAGGCACTCTGCGGATGGCCTTTCCGGCAGAAGGCCGCTGGGAGCCCGTCGGCGTCCGGATACGGCAGGAGCGGCCCGGCGAGATCTTCGTCGATACCGAGGATCCCGTTGTTGTCGAGCAAGTGCGAAGAATCCTGTCCCTGGACGTCGACGGCAGGGACTTCGCCGCGGTCGGGCGTGCGGATCCGGTCGTGGGGGCCCTGCAATCCCGGTATCCGGGGCTGCGACCCGTGCTGTTCTATTCGCCGTATGAAGCGGCGTGCTGGACGATCATCGGCCACCGTATTCGCATGACCCAGGCCGCGCGGATCAAGCAGCGGATAGCTGAGGAGTACGGCCAGACGATCGACGTCGCGGGCCGGCAGCTGGCCTCGTTCCCGGCGCCTGCCGTGCTCGCCGGGCTCGAGCGATTACCCGGCCTGTCCGAACTGAAGACGGAACGTCTGCACGCGATCGCGGCCGCGGCCGAAGAGGGAGTGCTCGAGGCGGCCGTGCTGCGCTCGCTCGAAGCGGAGGACGCGATGGAGCAGCTTCGCCGACTGCGCGGAATCGGCCCGTTCTCGGCAGAGCTGATCCTCGTCCGTGGTGCCGGGCATCCGGATGTGTTCCCGCGCAACGAACAACGCCTTCATGCGGAGATGCGCATCGCCTACGACCTCCCGTCGGCCGATGCCGCCGAACTCGCGCAGGTCGCAGAGCGGTGGCGACCATTTCGAAGCTGGGTCGCACTTCTCATGCGCACGAATGCCGAGGTTCGTGCCAATTCCTGATCCGTACGTCCACCGAATCGAGGAGGTGACGCTGTAGACGGCCGGGGACGAGTTGTCGGCGGGTGCGGCGGACCAGTCGATCCGCCGCGGTCTGGGCGCGCCGGCGGTGGCTGACCGTGAAGGCCTGGCCCCGTGATGGCCTGACCCGCGACGTTGATGGCCGCTGACCGTACGCGCCTGGCCGTGGACGGGTGGCGTCGCGCCTCAGGCGAGGCGGCACCGGGGCGGGGCCGGAAACGGCCGGGGGCGTAACACAGGGCAGACGTCCAATGTGGTGAGCTGCCCGCGTGCTTCTCGTGGATACGGGCGACTTGGTGTCACCTTCGGGGCTTCTCGACGCGCAGCCGAATCCGACGTTCTGGGTGCCGGTCATCACCGGTGCCGTGGCGTTGCTGCTCGTGCTGTCCGGGGCTCCGTGGCGAATGGCGCGCAACGTCGTGACGATCGTGCACGAGGCCGGGCACGCGCTGGTGGCGGTGATGGCCGGGCGCCGGTTGCAGGGCATCCGCCTGCATTCGGACACCTCGGGCGTGACCGTGTCGCGCGGTAAGCCGGAGGGGCCGGGGATGGTGCTGACCTCACTTGCCGGGTATCCGGCCCCCGCCTTGCTCGGTCTGGCCTTCGCTGCGCTGGTGGCCGCCGACCGGATCACGGTGCTCCTCGTCCTCGCGGCGTTGCTGCTGCTCGGCGTGCTCATCATGGTGCGCAACGCCTACGGGGTGCTGTCCGTGCTGCTCACGGCGGCCGGCCTCGCCGTCCTCGCGCTCGTCGCGGGGCCGCAGGTGCAGGCGTGGTTCGTGTATCTGATCACGTGGTTCCTGCTCTTCGGCGGGATCCGGCCGGTCATCGAGCTGCAGAGCAAGCGCCGCCGTGGTGCGGCTCGCGATTCCGATGCCGACCAGCTCGCGCGGCTGACCGGCGTGCCGCCATCGCTGTGGCTGCTCATCCTCGGGGTGATCGGCATAACGTGCTTGCTGGTCGGCGCGGCCTGGTTGCTCGAGCCCGCGCTCCGGAGCTGAGCAGCTCATACGGCACACTGGTGGGAACACGATCCAGCGCGAAGGGAACGGCAGTGTCCGACGAGGTGGCCAAGGCAGTCGAGGAATGCGCACGGGCGGCCAAGCAGGCGGCGCCGTCTTTGGCCAGCGCACCGGATGAGGCCATCGACGCGGCGCTGAGCGCGATGGCGCAGCGTCTGCTCGACGCACGCGAGCAGGTGCTGGCGGCCAACCAGGCCGACGTCGCGAAAGCCCGGGAAGAAGGCATGAGCGCGGGCCTGCTCGACCGGCTCACCATCACCGAGCAGCGCCTCACCGGCATGGCCGAACAGCTGCGGCTGCTCGCCGGCGCGCCTCATCAGGAGCGCTCGATCCCGATCTCCACGCTCGACGGCGGGCTGCGGTTGGTCGAGCGGCGCCGGCCCGTGGGTGTGATCGGAGCCAACTACGAGGCGCGCCCGAACGTGACGGTCGACGTCGCTTCGCAGCTCGTCAAGTCCCGCAACGCCGGGGTGCTCCGTACGGGCTCGGCCGCGCTGGGGTCGGCGCAGCGGCTGGTGGATGTCGTGATCGCGCCCGCACTGGCCGACGCCGGGATCGACTCGGACGTGGTGCAACTGGTGCCGCGCGTCGAGCGCGAAGCGGCGAGCGCGCTGGTGCAGCTGCCCGGCCTGGTGCCGTTGGTGATCCTGCGCGGCAGCGGGGAGAGCACGCGTGCCCTGGCCACGGAGGCCGCGACGCACGGCGTCCGTACGCTCGCGCACGCCGACGGGGGCGGAGTGCTGTACGTCGACGCCGCCGCGGACGCGGACAAGGTGCGGTCGCTGGTCGTGAACAGCCTCGACCGGCTCGGCGTGTGCAACCGGCTGAACCTGCTGCTGATCCACACGGCTGCGCACGACCAGCTGTGGCCGGTGATCTCCGAGGCGCTCGCCGAGCGGCAGGTGACGCCCTCGCTGGCCCCGCACGACCACGCGATCGGCTACGAATGGGCCCTCGACTCCGAGCGTGAGGCCACCGTGACCGTGGCCAAGGTCGGCGGGCTCGAGGAAGCCGTACGCATCGCGAACGAGCAGACGTCAGGCCTGGCGGCCGGCATCGCGACCGAGGACCGCGCCGCGGCCGACGCCTTCTTCGACGGCTACACCGGGACGGGCGTGTTCTGGAACGCGCCGACCCGCCTGCTGGACGGCTTCAAGCTCCTCGCCGTGCCGGAGACGGGCATCAACCTCGACAAGGTCCCCGGTCCGCGGGGCCCGGTGACCTACACCGACCTCTACGTCCGGCAGTACGCTGTCCTTCCTGCCTGATCGGCAGGGGCGTCGGCGTCGCTACCTGGCCCCGAAGGGGCGTCGGCGGCGCCGTGCTCGGCGACCGGGGCGGGCGGACCGCTGCTCGGCCACTGTGGCGGCCGGTGTGCCGCTTGACTGCTGTGGCGGATGGGTGTGCTGGTCGGCCACCGCGACGGGTGCTGCGGTGCGCGGCCGCCGCTGCGGTGCCTGCTGAAGCGGCTGCAGCAGCGCCAGCCCGCGGCACGGCGCGATATATGGCACCTCATCTCACCATGCGAGCCACCGTCTGGGTGGCTGGAAGGATGGCGGACGAAGCTCTCGGATGGAGGATCACCGTGCCGCTGCCCTCGCAACCGTTGCGGAGACTGGGTTTTCTCACCATCGGGCTGTTCGACGAGAGCGATCCGCGCGCGGGGCACGAGTCGACGCTGAACATCATCGAGCTGGGGGAGCGGCTCGGCTTCGACAGCGCCTGGGTGCGGCACCGGCACTTCCAGCTCGGCATCTCCTCGCCGGTCGCCGTGCTCGCGGCCGCCACGCAGCGCACCACCCGCATCGAACTCGGCACCGCTGTCATGCCGCTCGGCTGGGAGAACCCGCTGCGTCTCGCCGAGGATCTGGCGACCGTCGACATCCTCTCCGGCGGACGGCTGAACCCCGGCATGAGCGTCGGCCCGCCGACGCACTGGGAACACGTCAAGGACGCCCTCTATCCCGACACCGCCGACGCGGAGGATTTCGGGTACGAGCGCGTCCGCAGGCTGCTCGGCTTCATCCGCGGCGAACCGGCCAGCGGCTTCCGCGGCACTGAAGGGATCGAGGTCTACTCCGACCGGGTGCAACCGCATTCACCAGGGCTGGCGCGGCGGCTCTGGTACGGCGGGGCCGGCCTGCGCTCGGCGCGCTGGGCGGGCGAGAACGCGATGAACTTCCTGACCAGCAGTGTCGTGAAGGCCGAGGAGTCCGAGGACTTCGCCGAGATCCAGCTGTCCCACATCCGGGCGTTTCGCGCCCAGCATCCCGAGGGCGAGCGCGCCCGCGTTTCGCAGGGACTGGTCGTGATCCCGACCGACAGCGCCTCAGCGGAGCAGCGCGCGAAATACGAAGCCTACGTCCGGGCGCGCACACCGCGGACCGCCTCGCCGCAGGGGCCCGCGCGCCTGATGTTCGCCCCGGACCTGGTCGGCCCGTCCGACCGGATCGCCGAGCAGCTCTACGCGCACGTCGCCTTCCGCGAGGTCGACGAGGTCGCGTTCGCGTTGCCGTTCACCTTCGAGCACGACGACTACCTGCAGATCCTGACCGATCTCGCGACCAAGCTCGGCCCGGCGCTGGGCTGGTCAGGCCCGGCGCAGCGCGAAGGGGCGTAGCCGCGAATAGCCGCGCACGGATGCCGAACGCCGCGCCCGCACCACGTAGTCCGGGTCTCCGGACAGTTCGGACGCCAGCTCGCGGTCGATCAGGATCGTGCCGGGGCGCGCGATGGAGGTGAGCCTGCTGGCCAGGTTGACCACCGCGCCGTACACGTCGCCGAACCGGCTCAGGATCCGGCCCGACGCCATCCCGGCCCGCACATCCGGCAGGCTGTCGTCGGCACTCGTCCGTTGCGTCAGCGCCAGCGCGATCTCCGCGCCGTCGTGCGGCGAATCGGCCACGAACAACACCTCGTCACCGATCATCTTGACGATCCGCCCGTGGTGCTCGGCCACGATCTCTGTCGCGAGCGCCTCGAACCGCTCCAGCACACCGCTCAGCTCGGCCTCGCGCAGCCTGCGGGTCAACCGCGTGTAGCCGACCATGTCGACGAATCCGACGATCTCGGTGCGTGCCTCGAGGTCCTCTTCGGGCGTGGCCAGGGCACGCCCGGCGAACGCGGTCAGATGCCGTCGCCACACGAAGTTCTGCACCCGTTCCAGCTCCGGCACCAGCAGCTCCACCAGCCGGATGATCTGCTTGTCGTCGCTGCCGAGGTCGGGGTTGTCGGTGATCAGCGTCCACAGCAGATGCACCTGCCACTCGGCCAGCCGCGACAGGTGCTGGCCCAGCGCCCTGGCGACCGCGCCCTCCAGATCGGCGGCGAGCAGCCCGGACGAGATCAGCTGGTCCGCGGTGCGCACGGCGTCGACGTCGGCGTCGGTGAACACGACGGCGTCGTCGTCGACCGTCGCGAACCCCAGCGCCCGCCACAGCCGGGTGGCCCGTTCGATCGGGACCCCGGCGCGGTCGGCGACCTCCAGGCGTGTGTACCGGCGGTCGCCGCCGAGCAGGATGCGTTCGAGTCGCTCTTGATCCACTGCGTCCTACGTCGTGTGCACGATCAGCACGTCGACCCCGGACTTGCGCGCGGCCTCCGACGGCACGGAGCCCAGAATGCGCCCGGCCAGGGTGTTCAGCCCACGGTTACCGACCACGAGCAGGTCGGCCGAGCGCTCCTGCACGACCTTGCGCAGCGATTCGACGGGCTCGCCGACCACGGCGACGGTCTCGATGTTGGTCGCGCCGACCTTGACCGCGCGGTCGCGTGCGCTCTGCAGGGTGTCCTCGGCCGGGGCCGACCCGACAACCTGGTACGCCTCGTCGCGGAGCACGTCCTGGGCCTTCTCGACGTCACCGCGGCTGGCGGGGTAGTAGGCGCAGACGATCACGAGTTGCGCACCCGAGTCCGCCGTCACCGCCGCGGCGCGGTCGACCGCGCGGAACGACGAGTCAGAACCATCCGTACCTACAACTACCGTGGTGTAAGCCGTCATCAAAGTCCCTCCGGGAGAGAGCGCGTTACGCGTGGACCCGTAGGTTACTCGTCAGTCGGTTTGGCCGCAGCCCCGTTCGGCGTACTGGTCACCGACTCGCGCTCCTCCGGCAGCGGCTCGATCGCCGGCTCGGCCTCGCCGAGTACCGAACTGGCCTCCGTGAGCACCGACTTCGCGGCCTTGACCTGCTCGGCGATGCCGGCACGCAGGCTACGCAGGGCCTCGACGCGGTCGGCGGCGGCGTTGATCCGGCGGTTGGACTCCTCGGTCGCCTCGCGGACCCGGCGGCGCGCCTCGTCGGTCGCCTCGGCGAGCCGGGCGTTGGCCTCGGTGATCGAGTCCTGCTTGCGCCGGTTGGCGTCCTCGATGGACTCGCGGCGGCGGCGGTCGATCTCCGCGTTGGCGGTCTTCTCCTCGTCGGCCACCTTCGCGCGGATCGACGCGGCCTCCTCGGTGGCCTCGCGGACGCGGCGCTCGGCCTCGGCCTTGCTGGCGGCCTCCTGCTCGGCGAGCACGCGCATCGCCTCGGTGCGCCGCGCCGCCATCGCGATCTCGAAGTCCTCCTCGACCTGGGCGCGGCGCTGCTCGGCCTCGCTGTCGAGGCGGTCGCGTTCCTCCTTGGCCTTCGTCGTGATCGACTCGGCCTCGCCACGCGCGGTCTCGAGCACCTTGCGGTGCTCGGCCTCCATCTCCTTACGGCGTGCGTCGAGTTCGGACAGCAGCTGCTCGTAGCGGGCCCGCATGGCGCTGGCGTCGGCCTCGGCCTTGGCACGGATGTGCCCGGCCTCGGCCTCGGCCCGCGCCCGCGTGTCGGCGGCCTCGTCCTGCGCGAGCCGCAGCATGCGCTGCAGCCGTTCGGACAGCCCTTCGACGGTCGTCGGCGGCTGGCCGAGGCGCTCGACCTGACCGCGCAGGTTGTCGATCTCGCCGCGCGCCTGCTCCAGCTGCCGCGCCAGGTCGCCCGCTTGCGAAATGGCGGCGTCACGGTCGGCGGCGAGCATCTTGAGATCGCCGTCCAGCCGTTCCAGGTGCTCGTCGACCTGGTGCCGGTCGTAGCCGCGCTTCGCGAGATCGAAGCCGGCGCCCAGCGGTACAAGCTCCCGTTCGTCGCCTAGGCTCATGAGCCCCAGACTACTTACGCGCCACGGAACGCGTTGATGCGGTCGATGTGCCTCTCGCGTGTCGCGGGGTCGCGGACACCCAGACCTTCCTCCGGCGCCAGGCACAGCACGCCGACTTTGCCCTGGTGAGCGTTGCGGTGGACGTCCAGTGCCGCCTGCCCCGTCTCGTCGAGCGAATAGGTCTTCGACAGCGTCGGGTGGATCAAACCTTTGGCGATCAACCGGTTCGCTTCCCACGACTCACGGTAGTTGGCGAAATGGGAGCCGATGATCCGTTTGAGGTTCATCCACAGATAACGGTTGTCGTACTGGTGGACATACCCCGAGGTCGACGCGCAGGTGACGATCGTGCCGCCCTTACGCGCGGCGTAGACCGAGGCGCCGAAGGTCTCGCGGCCGGGATGCTCGAACACGATGTCGGGATCCTCGCCACCGGTCAGCTCGCGGATCTTCGCGCCGAACCGCTGCCACTCCTTGGGATCCTGGTTGTGCTCGTCCTTCCAGAACCGGTAGCCCTCCGCGTTGCGGTCGATCACCAGTTCCGCGCCGAGCTTGCGGCAGATCTCCGCCTTCTCGGGGCTGGACACGACACACACCGGGATCGCGCCGCCGTTGAGGGCGTACTGGGTGGCGTACGAGCCGAGCCCGCCCGAGGCGCCCCAGATCAGCACCACGTCGCCCTGCTTCATGTCGGCGCCGTTGCGGGAGACCAGCTGGCGGTAGGCGGTGGAGTTGACCAGCCCGGGGCAGGCCGCCTCCTCCCACGTCAGATGCGCGGGCTTGGGCATCAGCTGGTTCGCCTTGACCAGCGCGATCTCGGCGAGCCCGCCGAAGTTCGTCTCGAAGCCCCAGATCCGCTGCTCGGAGTCGAGCATCGTGTCGTTGTGCCCGTCCGGGCCTTCCAGCTCGACGTTGAGGCAGTGCGCGACGACCTCGTCGCCCGGCTTCCAGTTGTGCACGCCCGGCCCGGTGCGCAGCACGACGCCGGCCGCGTCCGACCCGACGACGTGGTAGGGCAGGTCGTGCCGCTTGGCCAGCGGGGAGAGCTTGCCGTAGCGCTGGAGGAACTTGAACGTGGGCAGCGGCTCGAAGATCGAGGTCCACACCGTGTTGTAGTTGATGGCGCTCGCCATCACCGCGACCAGCGCTTCGCCTGGGCCGAGTTCGGGCACCGGCACCTCGTCGACGTGCAGCGATTTGCGCGGGTCCTTGTCGCGGCTGTGCTGGCCGTCGAACATCCCGGTCTCGTCGGCGTGCACGGTCACGCCGCGGTAGGACTCCGGCATGTCCAGTGCGCCGATCGCGCCGAGGTCGCCGGAGAGGATGGCTTCCCGGATCTCCTTGATGGTCCCGTGCGTCATTGATGGGGCCTTTCTGCGCGGTGTTCGAAGGCATGACATTACTGGCCGGTAACCGGTTGTGCCAGTGCTGACCCTCACCCCAGTGGGTATGTCCGTTTGACCCTGTTCGGAACGTGATTGACCGGCCGGCCAATCAAGCGCATCATGACGGTGTGGACCGTGGTGGAAGCGGTCCCGACGGAAGGTTTTCGGAGGTGGTCACAATGGCCGAAACCGCGACTCGTGCGTGGACGCGCCCGCACGACTGGGCTGAGGTCGTACTCGGGGCACTGGCGGTGCTGTCATTCCTCTGGGTGAGCACCGACAACACCGCGATGTGGACGATGATCGTGCTGGGCGCCCTGATCGCACTGGACGGTCTGCTCTCGCTGGCGATGCCGGGGCTGGTCTACGGGGAAGGCGTGCAGATCGTGCTGGGCGCGCTGCTGTTCATTTCGCCATGGGTGATGACGTACACGGGCATGACCGGCGCGTCCTGGTCCTCGTGGATCCTCGGCGGACTGACGATCGTCGTCGGCGCCGCGGCTCTTCCGGTCGCCAACGCCGTGCACCGGGGCATGGCGGGACAGCACTGAAATCGGAACCGATCGCTCAAGGCCACCTTGCGTCTAAGGTGGCCTTGAGGTTTGCGGAAAAGAGGTGGCTGTGATGGGGAAGGACGAGCTCGCGGCGAAGGAGCGGATTCTCATCGCGGCCGAGGAGTTGTTCGCCGAGTCCGGATTCGACGCCACGCCGACGTCCCGCATCGCGGAGCGCGCCAAGGTCCCCAAGGGTCTTGTGCACTACTACTTCCGGCGCAAGTCCGATCTGCTTTCGGCGTTGATCAAGCGACTTCCCGACGAGCAGCTCGACCCCGCGACGGTCGTCGTGCCCGGCGATATCGCCGAGAGCCTCCGCCGCCTGGTCTCCGAACTGGACGCAAGGCTGGCCCGCTCGCGGATGCTTTCGCATCTGCTCTGGCGCGAGGCCGACACGCATCGCGCGGTCCGGGACGCGTTGCACGAACGGTTCCAGGCGCTGGTCCGGCAGGTGCGGGCGGTGATTCTGGCGGCGGGCCAGGGCGGCGTGGCGGTGGCGGACGTCGACAGCGCCGCCGGGCTGCTCGCGCTCGCGGTGAGCTACCGGCATTCGGTCGCGCGGCATGCCGGGGACGATCCGCCCGACCTGATGGAGCGGGAGCTGAGTTTCATCGCCGACGCCCTCGCGCCGCGCCCCGCGGTGACCTAGGGGCGATATCCGGGGAGATCCCGGATCTGCCGGAGCCGGGACGGTACTAGCTTCGATCTCGTGATCCGGCGGATGTTGTTGGTGTTGCTCGCGGGTGGCGCCATGTGCCTCGTGCCGTGGATCGGCTACCTGGTGCGCACGTTGCCCGAGAGCTACGAAACCGAGCAGTGGCGCACCGCGTGGGTCGGCTTCGACGTCGCACTGGGGTGCTGTTTCGCGAGCGCGGCCTGGCTCGGATTCCGGCGCCGTCGCGCCGCGGTGCCGCTGCTGGCCGCGACAGCGGCATTGCTGTGCTGCGACGCCTGGTTCGACGTTCTGCTCGACTGGTCCTCGCCGGACCGCTGGACCAGCGTGGCCCTCGCCGTGTCCGCCGAGGTGCCGATCGCGCTGCTTCTGGTCCTGACGGCGCGGCGGTTGCTGACCGGAGACCTGCGTCCCCACGAGTTGACCCTGCACGACCTCGAAGCAGCGCCGCTGCGGAGCGGGGCGCCGGAATACGTCCGGGAGCCGAGGCCCGAGGACTTCCCTGCCGCACAACGGGCCCGCGTCGCGGACTACCTCGACGGGAAGTACGAGCGCGAACTCGAGCTTCTGTCGTGGGCGGCCGCTCACCGTGACGAGTTCGGCCCATGGGGCAAGGCACAGCGGGCGTCGGCACAGCTCAGCGAAGCGGAGTTGCGCGCGTTCGAGGCCGAGTACCTCGAGCTGCTGACCCGCTATTGCCGCCTGCGCCGCCGCCCCGGCCCCGGGGCCCGGCAAGTGCTGGTGCGCTTCTACGCCTTCCCGGCCGCGAGCTAGTGCTCGGCGGCGGGCTCGACCAGCTCGACCAGCACGCCGCCGGCGTCCTTCGGATGCACGAAGTTCACCCTGCTGTTCGCCGTGCCGCGCTTGGGCTTGTCATAGAGCAGCCGCAAACCCTTGGCGCGCAACGCTTCCGCGGCCGCCTCGATATCGGTCACGCGGTACGCGACCTGCTGAAGGCCGGGACCCTTGGTGTCGAGGAACTTGCCGATGGTGGAGTCCGGTCGCAGCGGCGCGAGCAACTGGACCGCGGGCCCGGACTCGTCGCCCGGCGCGTGCAGCATGGCCTCGCGGACGCCTTGTTCCTCGTTGACCTCGGTGTGCGTGGCCCGCATGCCGAAGGCCGATGCGTAGAAGTCGATCGCGGCATCCAGATCCGGGACCGCGATTCCGACGTGGTCGACAGTGGTCACGTACGCCTTCAGCGCGTCTTCCATACGCCGAGCATAGGGCAGCCGAAACGCCCTCACCCGTGCCACGGCTCACACCTGTACTGAGCTGCGCCGCCGGGTACCGTTATACGAGACCGCCGACGTTCGTCTTTGGAGGCTGCTTTGTCCGGTTCGGTGATTCTGGGTGCCGCTCGCACCCCCGTTGGGCGTTTGCTGGGTTCGCTGAAGGACTTTTCGGGCGCGCAGCTGGGTGGGGTGGCGATCAAGGCCGCACTCGAACGGGCCGGCGTGGCGCCGGAGGCGGTGCAGTACACGATCATGGGCCAGGTGCTGACCGCGGGCGCGGGCCAGATTCCCGCCCGGCAGGCCGCCGTCGCCGCCGGTATCCCGATGGACGTGCCGGCGCTGACCATCAACAAGGTGTGCCTGTCCGGCCTCGACGCGATCGCGCTGGCCGACCAGCTCATCCGGGCGGGCGAGTTCGACATCGTCGTCGCCGGTGGCCAGGAGTCGATGACGCAGGCGCCGCATCTGCTGCCGAAGTCGCGGTCCGGGTTCAAATACGGCGACGTCACCATGCTGGACCACATGGCCCACGACGGCCTGTTCTGCGCGTTCGACCAGGTCGCGATGGGTTCCTCGACGGAGAAGTACAACAGCCGCTACGGCCTGACGCGTGCGGCGCAGGACGAGTTCTCCGCCCGTTCGCACCAGCGCGCGGCCGCGGCGATCAAGAACGGGCTGTTCAAGGACGAACTGGCGCCGGTGAGCATTCCGCAGCGCAAGGGCGACCCGGTCGTCTTCGACACCGACGAGGGCGTGCGCGGCGACACCACGGCCGAGGGCCTGGCCAAGCTGCGGCCCGCGTTCGCCTCGGACGGCACCATCACCGCGGGCTCGGCCTCGCAGATCTCCGACGGTGCGGCCGCGGTCGTCGTCGCCAGCCGCGCCAAGGCCGAGGAGCTGGGCCTGACCCCGCTGGCGGAAATCGGCGCGCACGGCGTGGTCTCCGGTCCGGACGCGAGCCTGCACGAGCAGCCGTCGAACGCGATCAAGGCCGCGCTGGCGAAGGCGAAGCTCGACGTGAGCGCGCTGGACCTGGTGGAAATCAACGAGGCCTTCGCGGCGGTCGGCCTGGTGTCCACCGAAAAGCTCGGGCTCAACCCCGACATCGTCAACGTCAACGGCGGCGCGATCGCGCTCGGCCACCCGATCGGCGCCTCCGGTGCTCGCCTGGCGGTGCACCTGGTGCACGAGCTGCGGCGCCGCGGTGGCGGGCTCGGCGCGGCCGCGCTCTGCGGTGGCGGCGGTCAGGGCGACGCGCTGCTGCTCAAGGTGCCCGCTGCCTGATTTCGCGGCAAGGGGCACTATGGGTGCCATGCCACCCCTGGACGTCCCGGAGCTGGTCGACCGCGCGCGGGAAGGGCAGCCGCGCGCGGTCGCGAAGCTGATCTCGCTGGTCGAGGACGCGCATCCGCGCCTGCGGGAGGTCGCCGCCGCGCTCACGCCGTACACCGGCAACGCCCGGATCATCGGGCTCACCGGTCCGCCCGGCGTCGGCAAGTCGACCTCGACCTCGATGCTGCTGACCGCGCTGCGCAAGGCGGGAAAGCGGGTCGGGGTGCTCGCGATCGACCCCTCGTCGCCGTTCTCCGGCGGTGCGCTGCTCGGCGACCGGATCCGGATGTCCGAGCACGCCACCGATCCCGGCGTGTTCATTCGCTCGATGGCCACGCGCGGGCATCTCGGCGGACTGTCCTGGGCGACACCGCAGGCCGTGCGGGTGCTCGACGCCGCGGGCTTCGACGTGGTGCTCATCGAGACCGTCGGCGTTGGACAGTCCGAAGTGGACGTGGTGAAGCTCGCCGACACCACCGTCGTGCTGCTGGCGCCGGGCATGGGCGATGGCATCCAGGCCGCGAAGGCCGGGGTGCTGGAGATCGCCGACGTGTTCGTGGTCAACAAGGCCGACCGGGACGGCGCGGAAACCGTGGTCCGCGATCTGAAGCAGATGATTTCCTTCGCGCGCAGGGAGATTCGTGGCCAGAGCTGGCGCCAGCCGATCGTGCCGACGGTCGCCGCGCGCGGCGAAGGAGCCGAGGATCTGGTGCGCGCCCTCGCCGATCATCACGACTGGCTCGTGGCGTACGGCGAACTGGAGCGCCGTCGCACGGACCGGGCCGCGAGCGAGGTCGAGGCGATCGCGTTGCGGCGCCTGCGATCCGAGATCGAGGACCTGCACGGCGGCGACCGCCTGACCAAACTGGCGCGTGAGGTCGTGGACCGGGCCCTCGACCCGTACGCCGCCGCCGACAAGCTGGTCGACGAGCTATGACCGTCCGCAGGGTCGGACTCGTCGTGCACGGCGGCAAGCCACCCGCCCGGGAGGCCGCACGCGAAGTGCGGCGCTGGGCGGGCGAACACGGCATCGCCTGCGTCGACATCGACGTCTGGGACGACCATCGGCTCAACGCGCGCGAAGAAGCCGAGCGGGCGGGCAACCCCGATCTCGTGGTCACGGTCGGCGGCGACGGCACGTTCCTGCGCGGGGTGCGCATCGCCGGGGCGGTCGGCGCGCTCGTGCTCGGCGTGAACGTCGGCCGCGTCGGGTTTCTCACCGAGGTCAGCACCGACGAGCTGACCGGCGCCCTGGACGCGGTGTACCGGGGCGACATCCATGTCGACTCGCGGATGACGCTGACCATGCGCGCGTCGCGGGCGCTGGAGATTCCCGAGAACATCCAGGGAATGCTGCGGCACGGCCGTGGCCCGGTGCTGCCGCCGCCGCACGTGCGGCCCGGGATGAACGGCCAGGACAGCTGGGGTGTGCCGCTGGATGTGCTGGCGCTCAACGACATCGTGGTGGAGAAGCTGGCCCGCGACCGGCAGGCCAGCCTCGCCGTGTACGTCGGCGGCAAGCTGTTCGCGTCCTACTCCGCCGACGCGCTCATCGTGGCGTCTTCGACCGGTTCCACCGCCTACAGCTTCTCCGCCGGTGGCCCGATCCTGTCGCCGCAGCTGGACGCGCTGGTGTTCACGCCGGTGGCGGCGCACATGGTGTTCAACCGCAGCGTGGTGCTGGACTGCCGGCAGCACATCGGGATTCTCGTGCTGGAGCACTCCGGTCAGGTCGCGGTGAGCGTCGACGGGCAACTGCGCGGGGTACTCGATCCCGGCGACTGGATCAGCGTCTACGGCGGCCCGCGCAAGTCGCAGCTCGTGCGCCTCACCGAACACGATTTCCTGGGCCGGGTGAGGGATCGCTTCGGTCTGGTCGACTCGGCGGCCGCGCTCGCGGACGGTCCGGCTCCGGCCTACGCGCCCAATCAGCCCTTGCCGCCGGATCTGGCGCATCCGGGACCGGAGTAGACGTGCGCGAGGAGCTCGTCCACCGACCACTGGTCGTAGGCGTGCTCGCCGTGCTTTTCCGCGAGGACCCGGCCGCCGGGGTCGATCAGGAAATCGGCGGGTAGGCCGAGTCTGCCGTTCTCCTGTCTGGTGGCCGGTGGACGGTACTTGCCGAGCAGGGTGAGCGCCGAACCGCGCACGATGGCGCCCCACGCGCGCGGTCCCAGTGCGCGACGACCCGACTCGACGCCGAACTCGCGGTAGTAGCCCTTGCCCGGATCGGCGATCACCGCGAACGGCAGGTCGTAGGAGCGCAGTTCACCGGCGGGCGAGTGGAAGAACACCACCTCGCGGATGCCCGCGGCGGTGATCTCGTCGTGGCGCCGCACGATCGAGCGCAGGTGCAGATTGCAGATCGGGCAGCCGGCGAACCGGCGGAACTGCAGGTGTACCAGTCGTTCCGGGTCGGGAACGGGGACTTCTTCACCGGAGACGGCGGTCAGCGACCGTGGGGTGACCTGGCGCATCGAAGGCTCCTTTGTAAGGGTGCGGTGTACGCCTACGAACGTATGCGCGTATGCTGTACGCTGTCAAACGCCATGCCACGACCTCGTTCCCTGACCCCGGACCAGATCGCGATCGCGGCCCTTGCCGTCCTCGACCGGGACGGGCTGGACGCGCTGTCGATGCGCACCGTCGCCAGGGAGCTCGGCATGGGCACGATGTCGCTGTACCGCTATGTCTCCGACCGCGATCAGGTCGAGGAGCTGGTGGTCGATCTCGTACTGGCCGAAGTCGATCTCACGATGCCGCGCGGATCGGCGGGCAGACGCCTGAGCGTGCTCGCCGACCGGGTACGCGCCGCCGTGTCCGGGCACGCCGCGGTGGTGCCGCTGCTGCTGGCGCACCGGCATCGCTCGGCCAGCTCCCGGCGCTGGGGCGAGGTCATGCTCTCCGTGCTGACCCAGGCGGGAATCACCGGCAAGCAGCGGGTGATCGCGTTCCGGGCGATCATGGGTTACGTGTTCGGCGCGCTGCAGGTGGAGTACTTCAGCGCGCTGTCCGGTGCCGGCACCGCCGCGCTCGCGGCGCTGCCGCCGGAGGAGTTTCCCATCCTGTCCGAGACCGCGGCCCGTGCGCGGGACATCGCGCCGGACGAGGAGTTCCGACGGGGTTTCGACATTCTCCTGCGGGGCCTAGGACTTACCGGCCAGTGAGCGCACGAGCGCTTCCAGTGCGGGCCCGAACGCGTGCTCCGCGGGCGATCCGTATCCGACGACTATCCCTTGTGGATGATCACTGTCGGAAATCCAGTGCCTGCCAAGGCTGTCGACCGCGACCGAGTTCTTCCGGGCGGCTGCGAGGTACTCCTGCTCGTCGCCGTGCACCTGGAGCAGCAGATGCAGTCCGGCGGAGATCCCGGTGGGCGTGAAACCGTCCGGCAGCGCGGCCAGCAGACGGTCCCGGCGGTTGCGATAGGCCGTCCGGCGCTGCCGCACGTGGCGGTCGTACGCGCCCGACGAGATCAGCTCGGCGAGAGTCAGATGGCTCAGCGCCGGTGCCCGCCATCCGGTGTCCGCCAGCGCCGCGCGCACCGGCTCGACCAGGGCCCCCGGCAGCACGAGCCAGCCGATCCGCAGCGCCGGGGCCAGCGTCTTGCTGGCCGTGCCCGCGTAGACGATCCGTTCCGGCGCCAGCGCCTGCACACACCCGACGGGCTGGCGGTCGAGCCGGAACTCGCCGTCGTAGTCGTCCTCGATCACCAGCCCGCCGGCGCTCGCCCAGCGCGCCAGTTCCCGGCGGCGTTCGGGTGCGAGGGTGTGGCCGAGCGGGTACTGGTGCGCCGGGGTCACGACCACCGCCGGACTGTCTATTTCGGACACCATGATCCCGCGCTCGTCGACGGGCACCCCGGTGATGTGCAGCCTGCTCCGCGCGGCCGTGTCGCGGAACTGCGGCAGGGAGGGATCTTCGAACGCCAGCGCGAGGTCGCCGCGCTCGTGCAGCGCGCGGCTCAGCGCGGTGAGCGCGTGGTTGAACCCGCCGCAGACGACGATGCGTTCGGGATCGGCGACCACGCCCCGGCTGCGGGCGAGGTAGCGCG
Organism: Amycolatopsis acididurans; assembly: GCF_012328925.1. GTDB lineage: Bacteria > Actinomycetota > Actinomycetes > Mycobacteriales > Pseudonocardiaceae > Amycolatopsis_E > Amycolatopsis_E acididurans. The sequence continues at coordinate 24,964 of NZ_JAAXLS010000038.1, read as the reverse complement.
CCAGCGCCTCCCGCAGCGCCGCCGGACCGCGTTCGTCGCCGTAGTCGAACGAACTCGCGGGAGTCTCCGCGACCACCTTGCGGGTGGCGGAAACCCAGGCGGCGCGCGGGAACGACGACAGATCGGGCCGCCCGGGGTAGAAGTCCCAGCGGACGGCGGGCACCCACGGTGCCGCCCGGGGCCCGGCGACGTCGCGGGCGGGCGGCCGCGTGGCGCTGTCCGCCGCGACGCGCGTCGGGGCGCCCTGCGTGGTGCGCAGGTAGCCCTCGGCGGTGAGGTCGGCGTAGACGCGGGTGACCGTGCCGCGCGCGATGCCGAGGTCGATGGCCAGCGCGCGGGTGGACGGCACCGCCGTGCCCGCCGGCAGCCGCCCGTCGCGGATGGCGCGGCGCAGCGCGTCGGCCAGGCCGCGCCTGCCGGACGCCGGACTCCAGTCGAGGTGCACGTCCCACCCGGCACTGGACCACGATTCCGCCATGTGACTGGACCATACACGTGTGCCAGTTGTCGCTAGCGTGAATGTCATGAGCACTCGAATCTCGCCCGGCAGAATCCTGTCGGACCAGCGCACGCACCTCATCGAGCTCTACGAGTCGGTCCAGAAGGCCGCCGCGGACGCCGGTCTCGACCCGCTTCTGCTGGAACTGCTCAAGAGCCGCGTCTCCCAGATCAACGGCTGCGCGTTCTGCCTCGACATGCACGCGCGCGAGGCGCGGGAACTCGGCGAGACCGAGCGGCGGATCTACCTGCTGCCCGCGTGGCGCGAGGCCCCGGACTACACCGAGCAGGAGCGCGCGGCGCTGGCGCTGGCCGAGGCGATGACCCGTATCGGCCAGACCCAGGACGTGCCCGACGACGTGTACGAGGAGGCCACCCGCGCGTTCACCGAGCAGCAGTACGCGGCACTCGTCTGGGCCGTGACCATCATGAACTCGTTCAACCGCCTCAACGTCACCGCACGCACCCCGGTGCCGGAGCCGGCGCGATGAGCGAGCGGATCCAGCTCTCCGCCGGGCTGCCCGAGGCCTACCGGCATCTGGCCGCGGCGGCCAGGACCGCGGAGAAGGCCGCGGCCGCCGCGGGGCTCGACCAGCGGCTGATCGAACTGGTCAAGCTGCGCACCTCGCAGCTGAATGGCTGCGCCTACTGTGTGGACCTGCATTCACACGACGCGCGCGAACTGGGGGAGACCGAGCGGCGGCTGTACCTGCTGCCCGCCTGGCGGGAGACCGATCTCTACAGCGAGCAGGAGCGGGCCGCGCTGGAACTGACCGAGGCCATGGCGAAACTGTCGCAGACGCAGGACGTCCCGGACGAGGTCTACCGGCAGGCGACGAAGGTGTTCACCGAGGAGCAGTACGTCGCCGTCGCGTGGGCCGCGACCACCATGAACGCGCTCAACCGGCTCGGCGTGACCAGCCGCAAGCCACTGGAGGCACGATGACCGCCGCGAAGCTGCGCGCACTCCACGTTCCCGGTGAACCGCTGCTGCTACCCAATATCTGGGACGCGGACACGGCGCGAGTCGTGGAAGAGGCCGGTTTTCCTGTGGTGGCAACGAGTTCCGTCGCGGTCGCGGCATCGCTCGGATTCGGCGACGGTGAGAAGGCGCCCGTCGAGGAAATGTTCGCCGCCGCTGCCAGGATCGCCGGGGCGGTCTCGGTACCGGTCACGGTCGACGCCGAGTCCGGTTACGGCCTGGCGCCGCGCGAGTTCACCGACCGCCTGCTCGCGACGGGCGCGGTGGGCTGCAACCTGGAGGACACCGACCACGCCGTGGGCACGCCCCGTCCGGTCGCCGAACAGGCCGAGCGCCTCGCCGCCGTGCGCCAGGCGGCTGGCGCGGACCTGGTGATCAACGCGCGCATCGACGTCTTCCTGCGGAAGGACGATCAGCGGGCTGTGCTGCCGGAGGGGATCGAGCGGGCGCGCGCGTATCTGGAGGCGGGCGCGGACTGCGTCTACCCGATCGGCATCCGCTCGGCCGACGTGCTCGGGGAGTTCGTTGAGGCCGTGCGCCCGGCGGCGGTCAACGGCAACCGCATCGACGGTGCGGACCTCGCCTCGCTGGGGGTGGCGCGGGTTTCGCTCGGCGGCGGTCTGTGGGCCGCGGCGCGGGGCTGGCTCGCGCGGTATCTCAAGCAGCTGTGAGAGCGAGGGAGGGTGCCGGCACGGCACCCTCCCTCGCCGGGGTTCAGCAGGACTGCTTGTAGAAGTACTGCGAATTCGCGTCCATGTTCGCCTTGGTGATGGAGTGCAACGGGGCGCTCATCGTCTTCGTCACCGGCTTGTTCTCCAGCGCCGCGGCGGCCTGATCCACGCCCTGCCGCCCGATCATCGCCGGGTCCTGCGCGATCAGCGCCTGGTACTCGCCCTTGCGCAGGCCGTCCACTTCGGACGGGCTGGCGTCGAAGCCGATCAAGTTCACCTGCCCGACCTTGCCCGCGTTGCGCAGACCCGTCGCCGCGCCCTCACCAGTGTTGAGGTTCGTGGCGAAAATGCCGATCAAGTCCGGTGTGGACGCCAGCGCCGCGGTGACCTTCGCCGCCGCCTGCTCCGGCTCGTTCTGCGTGAACTGCACGCCGATCGACTTGAGGTTCGGGTACTTGGCCAGCTCGTCGGTGAAGCCCTTCGCGCGCGCCTCGGTGGTGGAGGTGCCCGCGATCGTGTCGAGCACCAGCACCGAACCGGACTTGCCGCCCACCAGGTCCGCGAGCGTCTTGGCGGCGAGCTGGCCGCCCTCGGTGTTGTTGGACGAGATCGAGGAGACCGCCACGCTCGAGTCCTTCAGGGCGGTGTCCACCTGGACGATCTTGGTGCCCCGGTTGGCGACCTGCTGGATCGGCGCGAGCATCGCGGTGTCGTCGGTCGGCGCGATCAGCAGCGCCCCGGGCGGATTCGACCCCAGTGCGTTGACCTTCTCCGTCTGCAGCGCCGCGTCGAACTTCTGCGGCGCCGACGTGGTGAGCGTGTACCCCAGCTTCTTCGCCTCCGCCTCGGCGCCGCACTGCATCGAGATGTAGAACGGCTCGGCCTGCTGGCCGGGGATCAGCACGAGGCTCTTGTTGTTCTGCACCGAATCGCCGCCGGATCCGCCGACCTGACCGGAACCACACGCCGCCAGCAGCACCGCCGCCGCGGCCAGCGTGCCGGCGGTGAGCACCTTGTTCATCAGCTCAACTCCCTACTTCGTCGTAGTCATCGCGAGTTGCGCCGCCTGCGACGGCGCTGGTCGAACCACACGGCCGCGATCAGCACACCGCCGACCGCGATCATCTGCCAGAAGTCCGGTATCTGGGTGATGTTGAACCCCTTCTTCAACACGGCCGGGATGAACACCCCGATGACCGTGCCCAGCACCGAACCGACCCCGCCGAACAGGCTGGTCCCGCCCATCACCGTCGCCGCGATCGCGTTGAGGTTGTCGTTGGTGTGCGCCGTGATGGTGGTCGACGCGTAGTACGCCAGCGACATGAAACCCGCGATCCCGGCGAGGAAACCGGTGAGCAGGTACACCTTCAGCAGGTGCCCGGTGACACCGATGCCGGAACGGCGGGCGGCCTCGGCGTTCGAACCGACCGCGTAGGTGTAGCGGCCGAACTTGGTGGTGTGCAACAGCCAGGCACCGATCAACGTGATCACCACGGCGACGATCACCAGGTTGGGGATCCCGCCGAGCGAGGTGCCGTAGCCCAGCGTCTTGTTCAGCACCGTCGGCACGCTGCGCACGTCGGAGCCGTTGTTGAGCAGGTACGCCGCACCGAGCGCCGCGCCCATCGTGCCGAGGGTGACGATCAACGGCGGGATCTTGGCCACCGCGATGAGGAATCCGTTGATCAGGCCCCAGATCGTGCCCGCGAGCACGGCCGCGACCAGCCCGATCGTGATCACACCCCAGCCCGCGCCCGAGGCATTGCCACCGGAAAGCGCTTCCATCGTCTTGCCGCAGACCATGCCCGAGAAGATCAGCACCGAGCCGACGGACAGGTCGATCCCGGAGGTGATGATCACGAACGTCATCCCGACCGAGAGCACCAACAGCACCGAGGTTTCGATGAGCAGCGTCTGGAACGTGAACAGCGTCGCGAACTGGGCCGGCCGCAGCAGCGTGAACACGACGATCAGCGCGACGAGCACGAGCGCGATCCAGAACGTGTTCGCGCCGACCAGCCGCTGCCAGAGCGAACGCTTGCCGAACTGTCCATCCACAGTGGACTGGATTTCCGGTGCGGTGGTGCTCATGCCGCCTCCTCGTGTGTCAGCGCGCCGGTCATGGCCGCGACGAGGTCCTCCAGGCTCGTGTCGGCGGCGGTGAACCGGGCGACCCTGGTGCCCAGCCGCAGCACCTCGATCCGGTCGGACACCGAGAGCACCTCGGGCATGTTGTGACTGATCAGCACCACCGCGATGCCCTGGTCACGCACCCGGCGGATCACCTCCAGCACGCGTTCGCGCTGCACCACGCCGAGTGCCGCGGTGGGCTCGTCCATGAACACGACCTTGCTCGCCCACACCACCGACCGCGCGACCGCGACGCTCTGCCGCTGGCCACCCGAGAGCGAGCCGATGGGCACGTCCGTGCTCTGCAGCGTCACGCCGAGTCGCTTGAACTCCTCGACCGCGCGCCGCCGCATCTCGGCCTTGTCCAGCATCCCGAGCCTGCCGAGAATGCCGTGCCGGTGGATTTCCCTGCCGAGGAACAGGTTCGCGGCCGGATCGAGTTCCGGCGCGACCGCGAGATCCTGGTACACGGTCTCGATGCCCAGCCGCCGCGCGGTGGTCGGCGAGTCGAGGTGGACCTCCCTGCCGTCCAACAGGATCCGCCCCGAAGTCGGCTGCTCGGCGCCGGAAAGGCACTTGATCAAAGTGGACTTGCCGGCGCCGTTGTCCCCGATCAACGAGGTGACCTCGCCGGCCCTTGCCTGGAACGAGGCGCCACGCAGCGCCTCGACCGAACCGTAGTGCTTCACGATGTTCTGGGCGTCCAGCAGGACGGCATCGCTCATGTCGTGCTCCCCGGGGCGGGTGGGCGGCAGCGGATGATGGTCAGCTCGCCCGACACCTCGCTCTGCCCGGCGCCGTAGGGCACCACCACGGTGTCGCCCTTGGCCAGAGCCAGATTTCCACCGTGCTCGGTGCTCAGCGTGCCCGCACCGTCGAGCACGACGAACACCGTGAACGACGGGTCGAGCGCGAGCGAGGGTTTCGGGTGCAGCCGGTCGGCGCGGAAGAACTCCGCCGCACCGGGCACGAGAAGATCCACAATGGACTCCTCCGCGCCGCCGGTACGCCTGATGACGGACTCCGGGTCGCGCGCGGACGTGTCGAGCGCGCCCAGCGCGGCGTCGAACCCGATGCCGAGGTGCCCCTTCTCCGGGCTTTCCAGGAAGTCACGCCATTCGATGGTCAGCGAGAAGTCCGTGGGCTGCTGCAGCTCCACGACGAACACACCCTCGCCGATCGCGTGCGGGAGGCCGGCCGGGATGTAGACGTTGTCGCCCGGCTTGACCGGCACGCTGTTGAGCGCGCCGAGCATCGCCGCGGTGTCCTGCTCACGCACCCACTCGCCGACCGTGCCCGGATCGACGCTTTCCCGGAACCCGGGGTAGACGCGCGGGTCGTCGCCGCTGGTGCCGACCACGATCCATGCCTCGGTCTTGCCGAAGTGCGAGTCGAAATGGCGCTGGGCGAAGGAGTTCGACGGATGGAAGTGCACCGGCAGCCGCTGCCCGGCGTCGAGGAGCTTGACCAGCAGCGCGGTCGAGTTCGCGTACGCGGCGACGTGCTTGGCGCCGAGCCAGGACTCGGGCTCGGCGTTGACCGCTTCGCGCAGCCAGCGTCCGTCGGGCAGTTTCGTGAGCCCGTTCTCCGGCTGGCCGAACAGCGTGGTGGTGGACGCGACCCAGTCTTCGGGGCCGAATTCCTTGTCCTGGCCGGCACCGCGCAACGCCGCGATGGAGGCCCCGCCGCGGTAGAACTGGGGCGGCTGGTTGGCCGGGAGCTTGATCGGCGCGGTCACGGGGCGACCTCACCGGAGCCGCGGGGTACGAGGTGCACGGGCAGCACTACCTTTCTCGGCGGGGTGTCCTCGCCGTGGATCCTGGCGAACAGCAGCTCGGCCGCCGCCTTCCCGAGCCGGCTCACGTCGTGGCCGATCACGGTGACGGGCGGGTCGAGCAGATCGGCGAGTTCGAAATCGTCGAAGCTCACCAGCGCGGGACGCGGGGCGACGTGGGTCAGCGCGCGCAGCAGGTGCACCGCGACCCGGTTGTTTCCCGCGATGACGGCGGTGGCGCGGTCCGGGCCGGTCAGCAGGCGATCCACCGCGTCACGCACGTTCGCCGGGGTCGGTGTGCGCAGGACCGCGAGGTGCTCGTCGTAGCGCAGGCCCGCGCGCACGCAACCCTCGCGGAAACCCCGCAACCGCTCCGCGGCCGTGAAGATGTCGGGCCGGTCGCCGAGAAAGGCGATCCGGCGATGCCCGTACCGGGCCAGATGCGCGACGGCCTCGATGGTGCCGCCGAGGTTGTCGACCAGCACGGTGTCGGCCACGATGTCGCCCGCCGGCCGGTCGAGGAACACCACCGGCGTCCCGGCACGCATCTCCGGCACGAGGTAGTGGTGCTGCACGCCCGCGGGCACGACCAGCAGCCCGTCCACCCGGCGCGAGCAGAACTCCAGCGCCAGCTCGCGTTCGCGGTCGGAGTTCTCCTCCGAGGAGGCGGTGAGCACGTGCCTGCCGAACGACGTCGCGATCTTCTCCACGGCGCGGTTCAGCTCGGAGTAGAAGGGGTTGCCGACGTCCTCGACGATCAGCCCGATCGTGCCCGTGCCGGAGCCCCGGCGCAGGTTGAACGCGCCGAGGTTGCGGCGGAAGCCCAGCTGATCGATGGCCGCGACCACCCGCCGCGCGGTGTCCGGATGCACGCCCGGCTCGTCGTTGACCACGCGGGAGACGGTTTTGATGCTGACCCCCGCCAGCCGGGCGACATCGCTCATCGTCGCACGCCGGGCCGCGCCCGGTCCCGACGTGCCGTCCGACAACGTTGTCATAGTGACCGGATTTCACACTGAAGCGCCGCGGATGTCAATGGTCTGGACGAGCAAATGGAGTATCCGCTGTCCAGAACAAGACAGAATCCGACGCGAGCGTTGACCGGAAAGTCAGGCGCTAACCACAGTGATTCGCTGCGACAAGGTTGTCAGGAGGCGGTGCCGGATGCGGCTTCGAAGATTCAGCAGGGGGCTGGCGCTTGCCGCCGGCCTCGTGGTTACGTCAGTGGTCATGCCGGTCGTACCCGCGGACGCGGCGCCCGCGCAGGATCCGGCGAAGTGGGTCAACCCCTTCGTCGGAACCCGCCCCGGCGGGCAGGATCAGGGCACGGGCGGCGGGGCGGGCAACACGTTCCCCGGCGCGGTCGTGCCCTTCGGCATGGTGCAGTGGAGCCCGGACACCGTGACCGAGCAGCACGGCGGGTACTTCTACGACAGCACGGCCCTCAAGGGTTTCAGCCTGACGCACCTGTCGGGCGCGGGCTGCGACACCTACGAGGACATCCCCTTCATCCCGTACGCCGGTGAGGTCACCACCTCGCCCGCGACCGATCCCGGCCGCTACACGATGCCGTTCTCGCACGCCAACGAGCAGGCGAGCGCGGGCAAGTACGCGGTCAAGCTCGACAGCGGTGTGAACGTCGAGCTGAGCGCGACCCAGCGCACCGGCTCCGGCCGGTTCACCTATCCGCAGAACAGCCCCTCGACCCTGTTGATCAACACCTCCGGCTCGATCATGGGCACGGACGACGCGCAGATCACCATCGGCAGGGACACGGTCAGCGGATGGGCGTCCAGCGGCCGGTTCTGCGGCACCGATTCCCATTACCGCGTGTACTTCTACGCCAAGTTCGACACCCCGTTCGCCGCCATCGGAACCTGGCGCAATGCAACGGTCACCCCGAACAAGGCCACCGAGAACGGTGGTGCGCGGGCCAAGGTCGCGCCGCAGCTCGACGTCGCACGCTCGGAGTCGAAGAAACCCGCTGACACCACGGTCAGCGGTCCCGGTGGCGGCGGCTACGTCACGTTCGCGCCGGGCGCCCAGGTCAACGTCCGGGTTGGACTGTCCTTTGTGTCCGCCGATGGCGCGCAGGCGAACCTGAAGGCGGAGAACGACCGGCGTTCGTTCGACGAGGTGGCGGCCTCGGCGCGCCAGGCGTGGAACGACCGGCTGAACCAGGTGCGGGTCACCGGCGGCTCGGACGCCGACAAGACGACCTTCTACACCGCGCTGTATCACTCGCTGATCCAGCCGAACGTGTTCTCCGACGCCGACGGCTCCTACACCGGCTTCGACGGGCGCGTGCACAAGGCCGACCGTGGCCACGCGATGTACACCAACTTCTCCGGCTGGGACATCTACCGTTCGGAGATCCAGTTGCTGGCCTTGCTGGCGCCGCAGGAGACCTCGGACATCGCGCGCTCGATGATCGCCTACGCGGCGCAGGGCGGCGCATGGGACCGCTGGACGGTGGCCAACGACTACACGGGTGTGATGAACGGCGACCCGTACCACATCATCGTCTCCAGCGCGTATGCCTTCGGGGCCAAGGACTTCGACGCGAACAACGCGTTGCTGTCGATGGTGCGCGGCGCGACCCGGCCGACCACACAGGGCTACACCGAACGGCCGGGCCTTGCCGACTACCTGAAGCTGGGCTACGTGCCCGGCGCCGGTGCCGACACACTCGAATACACCAGCGCCGACTTCTCCATCGCCCAGCTCGCCGCGCGGCTCGGCGACACTTCGATGTACCAGAACTTCATGAAACGCGCCCAGAACTGGCAGAACCTGTACAACCCGGCGACCGGTTACCTGCAGCCGCGTCAGGCCGACGGGACGTTCTCCAGCCCGTACAACCCCGGCAGCTCCTCCGGCTGGGTCGAGGGCAACGGTGCGCAGTACACCTGGATGGTGCCCTACGACGTGGCCGGGCTGATCACCGCGCTGGGCGGCAACCAGGCGGTCCGGTCCAGATTGGACGAGTTCTTCACCGAGCTGAACGCCGGAACCCAGGACCCGCACGCGTTCCTCGGCAACGAGCCCAACGCGAACTCGCCGTGGCTCTACGACTTCGCCGGTGCGCCGGACAAGACGCAGGCGATCGTGCGGCGGGCGATGACCGAGCTGTACAACCCCAATCCCGAGGGCCTGGTCGGCAACGACGACCTCGGCCAGATGTCGTCGTGGTACGTGTGGTCGGCGCTGGGCATGTACCCGGAGATCCCCGGCCGCGCGGAGCTGGTGCTCGGCTCGCCGCTGTTCTCGAAGGTCGAGCTGACCACGGGCGCGGGCAAGAAGATCACCATCACCGGCAACGGAACCGGCCAGTACGTGACCGGATTGAAGCTCGACGGCGTCACCACGACCAAGACCTGGCTGCCCGAGTCCTTCGTCACGAACGGCGGCACGCTCGACTTCACTCTCTCCGCCACACCGGACACGTCGTGGGGCAGTGCGCCCTCGGACGCGCCGCCCTCCTTCCGCGAGGGCGAAACGCCGGCCGTGTCCTTCGTGGATCCGGCGCGCGTGGTGGTGCCGGACGGGTCGTCGGCGACCGCGGCGATCGGCGCGCAGGACCTGTCCGGCACCGCCCGTACCTGGCACTGGACCGCCGCGCCGCCGGCGGGGATCACGGTCACCCCATCCTCCGGTGACCTCGCGGTGCCCGCCGGCGGCAGGGCTCAGGCGGAGGTCACCGTGAGCGTGGCCGACGGCACGGCCGAGGGCTCGTATCAGGTTCCGGTCACGTTGAGCGCGAACGGGCAGTCCTCGCTGTCCGGCACGCTCGGCGTGCTCGTCGCGCAGCCCGGCAGCTGGCTCGCGACCGTGAACAACGCCGGGATCTCGCCCGACGCGAAACCGTCCGCCGCGAACTTCGACGGCGTCGGCTTCAGCTACTCCTCGGACGCGCTGGCCGCGGCGGGGGCCAAGGCGGGCAGCACGGTGACCGTGAACGGACTGTCCTATGTGTGGCCCGCCTACCCCGCGGGCGCACCGGACAACGTGGTCGCGCAGGGGCAGAAGGTGACGGCGTCGGGCAGCGGCCGGCTGGCGTTCCTCGGCGCCGCCGGCAACGGCAACGCCTCCGGCACGCTCACGATCACCTACACCGACGGCAGCACGAGTACTGCGACACTCGGGTTCTCGGACTGGACGCTCGGCGCCGGCGCGCAGCAGCCCGCGTTCGGCAACGAGGTGGCGTTCACCACGCCCTACCGCAACAGCGTCGGGGGCGATCCACAACAGATCGGCACGTATGTGTTCGCCAGCGCACCGATCGCGCTCGATGCGGGCAAGACGGTGGAAAGCGTGACACTCCCGGCGAACGTTCAAGGTGGACAGCTGCACGTGTTCGCACTGGCAGTAGGCGTCTGATCACGGGATTTCGGGGGTTGTGAAATTTTTCACGACCCCCGATGTTCCCGTGTGCATCGTCACGGCGCACACTGGTGTCATAGGCATCCGACGGCGTGGTCGTACCGCTGTCGGGTTTTTTGTGCGCTCCCAAGGAGGAACAGTCGTGTCCAGCAAGGCCGCTACCGTGTTTCGCGTGGCCGCAGTCGCCGAGGCTTTTTCCTGGGCGGGTTTGCTGATCGGGATGATCCTGAAGTACGGATTCGACGCCTCCAACGAGGGCGGCGTGCCGGTGCTGGGCATGGTGCACGGCATCATCTTCGTCTGTTATGTGCTCGTGAGCCTCGCGGTGTTCAAGCCGCTGGGCTGGCGCCCGAAGACCCTCGTGCTGGCGCTGCTGGCCAGCGTCCCGCCGCTGTTCACCTGGTGGTTCGAGACCTGGGCGCTGCGCACCGGCAAGCTCGACGGCCCGCAGCGGCTGACCCACGGCGGCACCGGCCTGTTCGTGCAGGAGCCCGTCTCCGCCTGAGGCTTCACCGGAGTGCCGGGCGGGAGTCCGCACGGCGCCTCACTCCACGAAGTCGCCGGTGGCCTTGCGGATCTTGGTGAGCAGATCGGTGAGCGTGCCGGTTTGCGCCGGAGTGAGCCCCACGAGGCCGAAGTCGATCGCGGTGACGGCCTTCGTCGCCACCGCGTGCCGAGCCCGCCCCTCGTCGGTGATCTCCACCAGCGTGGTGCGCCGGTCGGTCGGATGCGGCACCCGTTTGACGAGGCCGTCCCGCTCCAGCCGGTCCACGATGTTGGTGACGCTGGTCGGGTGCAGTTGCAGGCGCTCGCCCATCACCCGCATCGGCAGGGCGGAGCGCCGCGCGAACGTCAGCAGCACGAGCGCCTCGTACCGGGCGAAAGTCAGCCCGTGCGGCTTGAGCGCGCCGTCGACGGCGGACTGGATGATCTGCTGAACCCGCATCAGCCCGGTGACCGCGGCCATCGTGCCGGCGGGCCCGATCCGCTCCTCCCAGAGCTGGGCCGCGCGGGCGATCGGGTCGAACGGCAATGGGCGGTTCATGAAAAGGGAAGCTACCAGCGCGTACCGGCGGGATAGGGCAGGGTGGTGCCCAAAAGCCGAGCGAAGTGCCGCACACCGAAGGGAAAGCCGATGATCGTCGCCTTCAGCGTCAGCCCGTCCGGTGGGGACCCGGAGGGCGGGGTGAGTGAGGCCGTCGCGCGAGCCGTGAAGGTCGTGCGGGACTCGGGCCTGCCCAACTCCACCAACGCGATGTTCACCAACGTCGAGGGCGAGTGGGACGAGGTCATGGATGTGCTGAAGCGGGCCGTCGAAGCCGCAGGTGAGGGCGCTGCCCGCGTGTCGCTCGTGCTCAAGGCCGACATCCGGCCCGGCTACACCAACCAGCTGACCGAAAAAGTCGAGCGGGTGGAAGCCCACCTGCGGTGAAACGCCCGGCCGCACGTGCCAGGATGGAGCCGTGACACACCCACGCGGATCAGCAGCGAACCAAGCAGCCGTCTCCGCCGCGCTGTCCGGCGCGGTCGACCTGTCCGCGCTGAAGGCACGCGCGGAAGCGGCGAGCCAGCAGCAACAGCAGCCGGCCTCCGGGCAGGCCGCCGGCGCACCGCCGTCGTCCGGTGGCGCGGTCATCGACGTCACCGAGGCCACCTTCCAGACCGAGATCGTCGAGCGGTCCATGCGCCAGCTCGTGATCGTCGACCTGTGGGCCGACTGGTGCGGGCCGTGCAAGCAGCTCAGCCCCGTGCTGGAGCGCCTCGCCGCGGCTTCGGGCGGCGCCTGGGTGCTCGCCAAGATCGATGTGGACGCCAACCCGCGCATCGCGCAGCTGTTCGGCGCCCAGTCCATCCCCACGGTCGTCGCGATCGCCGGTGGCCAGCCGGTCGACGCCTTCGCGGGCGCGCTGCCCGAGCCGGAGATCAAGAAGTGGCTCGGCGCCCTGCTCGACGCGCTCAAGGACAAGCTGCCCAGCATCAACGGCGCGCAGGCGGGCGAGCCCGCCGAGGAGCCCGAAGACCCGCGCTTCATCGAGGCCGAGGAGGCCTTCGAACGCGGCGACTTCGCCGCCGCCGAGGCCGCCTACCAGCGGATTCTCGACGCCGAACCGGCCAACGAGCTGGCCAAGGCAGCCCTGGTGCAGGTGCGGTTCGCGGCTCGTGCCGGGCAGACCGACCCGTCTTCGGTGGCCAAGGCCGACGCGTCGCCGGACGATCTGGACGCCCAGTTCGCCGCCGCCGACTTCGAGGTCTCGGACAACCGCGTCGAGGACGGTTTCGCCAGGTTGATCAACCTGGTGCGGCGCACCGCGGGCGAGGACCGCAACCGGGTCCGCACGCATCTGGTCGGGCTGTTCGAGCTGTTCGACCCGGCCGACGAGCGCGTCGCGAAGGCCCGGCGGGACCTGGCCTCCGCGCTGTTCTGAGTCCGGCTCAGGGGTAGCGGGTGCTGCAGGGTGAGGAGCCCTGCAGGTAACCCGTGCGCATCGCCTCGACCCGGTTGAACCCGGCGTCCACGCGCTTGCCGTTGACGTCGGCCGCGACCAGGCTGTCCGGACGCAGCAGGTCCGAGATGGCCTCGTCGAGATCGCCGGAGGACAGCCGCAGCTTCGTGCTTCCCAGCTTCGAGGTGGCCGCCGCCCACGCGCCGACGAGGCAGGCGGTGCGCAGGCCCGCGTTCGCGTTGTCCGTGGACGCCCCGACGCTCTTCTGGATGCCCAGCGCGTACCGGGACGCCACCTCGGCGAAGGACGCGAAGTCCCCGTGGCCGCCGCGGGACTGGCCCGCGAACTCGCCGTCCTGGTCCACCGGCCTGCCGAGGTCCGCGAGCGCGGTCACGTCGACGCTGACCGTGTTGTCCGAGGGACAGTACGACGCGGGCGCGGTGGCCGGGCCGCCCGCGCAGGTGCCGCCCTCCGCGACGATCTTCGGGCCGGCCACGCCCGCGCCGCCGAACGCCTTGTCCAGGCTGTCCTGCAGGTAGCCCAGCGCCGTGGCGTCGATGGGGATGTCGCCCTGGTTCTTGTCGCCGGAGTCGAACGAGCGCTCGGTGAGCCGGGGCCCGATGTTGTCCAGGTTCAGGCCCGCGCACTGCTCGGGGCCCTTCTCGAAGCCGAGCTGGAACGCGAAGATGCGGTCGAACGCCGTGCCGTGCGCGCCGCGGTCGGTCGCCGAGACGCCCGCGACGTCGCGCACCAGGAACAGCGACGACAGCGCCGCGTTCAGACCATCCGAAGTGGACACCGAGAAGTACTTGCTGTGGCCCTCGACGACCCAGCGGTAGTAGGTGCCCGCGAAGCAGTCGGCCTGCTGTTCCTTGACGATCGTCGGCGTGCCGCGGGTGATCCCGGCCTTGTCCAGCAGGCGGTACTGCACGGCGTGGCCGACCTCGTGCGCCAGCACCGTGACCACCGACAGCTGCCCGAACTGGTTGATCATGTTGGGCAGCAGCACGCCGCGGTCCCACAGGATCGAGTCGTCCTGGCCGCAGTAGAAGGCGTTGATGTTCTTCTTGGTGTTGCCGCAGCCGCTTTCCTGGTTGGGGCCGTTGGACTCGTACGAAAGCAGCGATTTGACCGGTTCGAACTTGACGCCGAACACGTCCGGCAGCTCCGTGGTCCAGTAGGACTCGACGTCGGCGATCGTCGCTGTGGCGAGCTTGTCGGCGGCGTCGTCGGAGCCGTTGCGCACCTGAAGGTCCGGAGTGGGGGCGTTGGGCTTCATGCCGCTCTGGAAATGTGTGATCGGAAGCCCGGCCACGGTGCCGCTGGGCGAGCCCTCGCTGCCCCCGCAGGCGCTCAGCCCTAAGGCCACGACCCCGATCATCGCGACGGTGACCAGCCGCCGTACCCCAGAGCGCATCCGCACCGTCCCCCGATCACGTTTTGACACGGGCACCTTACCGATATGGTCGCTGGTTATGAGAGCAATCCGCCGGTTCACCGTCCGCGCGAGCCTGCCGGAACCGCTCGCGGGTCTGCGAGCGCTGGCCACCAACCTGCGCTGGACGTGGCATCCGCCGACCCGCGACCTGTTCGCGTCGATGGACGACGAACTGTTCCGCCGTGTCCGGGACCCGTTGCGGATGCTGCTCGCCGTGTCACCGGCCCGGCTGGCGGAACTCGCCGCCGACGAGGACTTCCTGGCCAGGGCGCGGGCGGTGACGGAGGATCTGGATCGCTACCTCACCGAGGACCGCTGGTACCAGGAGCACGAGGCGGCGGCCGACGCGCCGGATGCCATCGCGTACTTCTCGATGGAGTTCGGCGTGCACGAGGCGCTGCCGAACTACTCCGGCGGCCTCGGCGTGCTCGCCGGTGATCACCTGAAGGCGGCCTCCGACCTGGGCGTGCCGGTGATCGGCGTCGGCCCGTTGTACCGATCGGGCTACTTCCGGCAGGGGCTTTCGCTGGACGGCTGGCAGCTGGAGCACTATCCGGTGATCGATCCGAGTGCGCTGCCGCTGGAGCTGCTGACGGGCGAGGACTCCGAACCGGTGCTGGTCAGCGTCGCGATGCCGGGCGGGCGCGAACTGCACGCGCAGGTGTGGCTGGCCAGGGTCGGCCGGGTGCCGTTGCTGCTGCTCGACGCCGACATCGAGGCCAACGACGACGATCTGCGGGGCGTCACCGACCGGCTCTACGGCGGCGATGCCGATCATCGCATCCGGCAGGAGATCCTGGCCGGCATCGGCGGGATGCGGGCGGTGCGGCGGTACTGCGAGCTGACCGGCCATCCGCAGCCCGAGGTGTTCCACACCAACGAGGGGCATGCGGGTTTCCTCGGTCTCGAACGGGCGCGCGAGATCATCGCCGAAGCCGGTCTCGGGTTCGACGAGGCGCTCTACGCCGTGCGCGCGGGCACCGTGTTCACCACGCACACGCCCGTTCCGGCGGGTATCGACCGGTTCCCCGGTGATCTGGTCCAGCACTATTTCGGCGACGGCAGGCTGCTGCCGGGGCTGGAGTTGCGGCGGATCCTCGCGCTCGGCGCGGAGGACAACCCCGGCATGTTCAACATGGCGCACATGGGTCTGCGGCTCGCGCAGCGGGCCAACGGCGTTTCGGCGCTGCACGGCCGCGTGTCGCGGCGCATGTTCGCGCGGCTGTGGGACGGCTTCGACGAGGACGAGGTGCCGATCACGTCGGTCACCAACGGTGTGCACGGCCCGACGTGGGTCGCGCGCGAGCTGACCGCGGCGCTCGGTGGCAAGCACAAGGAGTGGGGCCACAAAGGACAGTTGCCGAGCGGGCAGGGCGTCACCGACGAGGAACTGTGGGCGGTGCGCCGGGATCTGCGGCAGAAACTGGTCGCCGAGGTGCGGCGGCGGGTGCGCGACGCCTGGCTGCAGCGCGGGGCCTCGGGGCTGGAACTGGGCTGGATCAACACCGTCTTCGACCCCGATGTGCTGACCGTCGGCTTCGCCCGCCGGGTGCCGACGTACAAGCGGCTGACGTTGATGCTGCGCGATCCGGAGCGGTTGCGGGCATTGTTGCTGGACCAGGACCGGCCGATCCAGATCGTGGTGGCGGGCAAGTCGCATCCGGCCGATGAGGGCGGCAAGGCGCTCATCCAGCAGATGGTGCGCTTCGTGGACGATCCGGCGGTCCGGCAGCGGATGGTGTTCCTGCCCGACTACGACATGGCGATGGCGCGGTATCTCTACCGCGGCTGCGACGTGTGGCTCAACAACCCGACGCGGCCGCTGGAGGCGTGCGGCACGTCGGGCATGAAGTCGGCGCTCAACGGTGGCCTCAACGTGTCCATTCGGGACGGTTGGTGGGACGAGTGCTACGACGGCAGTAACGGGTGGGCCATCCCTACCGCGGACGGCATCCGCGACCCGCTGCGGCGGGACGAGCTGGAAGCGGCCGCGCTGTACGACTTGCTGGGCCAGCAGGTGGCGCCGCTGTTCTACGATCGCGATGCCAACAACGTGCCGCGGGACTGGATGCAGATGGTGTGGCACACGCTGGACACGCTGGGGCCGCGCGTGCAAGCCTCGCGAATGGTGCGGGAATACGTGGAAAACTGCTACCACCCCGCGGCGATCACCGTCGCGGCCGCCTCCCGCGACTCGTACGCGGGCGCACGCTCACTGGCCGCGTACCGTACGCGCGTCGACATGCTGTGGAACAAGGTCAAGATCTTCGACAGCGAGCTGACCGTCGAAGGCCTGGACAGTCTGGTCGTGGGTAGCGAGGCACATGTCCGGGCCAGGATCGATCTGGCCGGCCTTGATCCGTCCGAAGTGGACGTGCAAGCGGTGGTGGGCAGGGTAGGCGACACGGACGATCTGCATGACCCGATCACCGTGCCCATGATCTCCACCGGCATCGGCGCCTTCGAAGCAACGCTGCGCCTGCCACACGCGGGAACCCTGGGCTACACGGTGAGAGTCCTGCCGAAGCACGACCTGCTGGCAACACCGGCAGAGCTGGGCAGAATCAAGCTGGCGTAGGAAGGCCGTGGGACCCTCAGGGCACAGCCGGTGTGGGGCCTTCCCGCACGGGCAGGCCCGCCGCCGCCCAGGCGCGGAAGCCGCCGTCGAGGTCCGTCGCGCGGGGGAGGCCCAGGCGTTGCAGGTCCGCGGCGGCCAGGCTCGACGCGTAACCCTCGTTGCACACCACGATCACCGCGAGGTCCGGCCGCACCTGGGGCAGCCGGTGCGCTCCGGACGGGTCCAGGCGCCACTCCAGGTGAATCCGCTCGATCGGCACCGAGCCCGGAATCTCGCCCTCGGCAGCGCGATTGGTTTCCGGGCGGATGTCCACGATCAGCGCGCCCTCGTCCTGCAGGGCACGTGCGCCGGCCGGGTCGACGCGCTCCAGCGTGGATCGCGCCGTGGCCAGCATGTCTTCGACGGTCACCGATCGAGTATGACCGGCAACGCGGGGATCTCGCTGGGTACGTCGGCCAGCGTCTCGTAGTGGCGCGTCGGCACGAGCGGCGGCGAGTAGGCGTGCACGCTGGCCGCCACCGTCACGCCCGTCACCTGGTGCGCCCGCCCCGCGCCGAAGCCGAGGCCATCGCCCGCGACGTGGTTCCGGTTGCGCACCGGCCCGCCCGGATACCGGTAGTCCTCCGCCAGCTCACCCTGCAGCACGGTGAAGGAACCCGCCGCACCGCCGTGGTCGTGGGGCTTGGTGCGCTGGCCGGGCAGCCACGACAGCAGCCACAACTCGACGCCGTCGGTCAGCGCGAGCCGGGCCCACCAGCGCTGATCGGCGTCGAAGTGCAGCAACTCGCGCAGCGGCGCGGCCAGGTCGCGGGCCACGCGCGAAGTCAGCTCCGCCAGCTCCCGGGGAGTCCACAGTAGACGGTCGGGGTGCAGCAGGTCCGGCAGCGCGGAGCCGGAAAGGCGGGGGTGGATCTCGAAATCGACAACGGTCTGGGTCAACTCACTGCTCCTGGGGAAGGTCGGCTACGGGCTCACGAGGAGCGCGTACACCGGCCCGACGCCACGAGGAGCAGGTCGACCGCGCGATCCCGCCAGAACCGGGCGAGCAGCGGCGAGGTGATCACGCGACGAATACTGCCAGCGCTTCCGGCCACTCCGCGTGACGTCCCACCAAGTGGTACGGGGGCGCCGCCACACCGGCCGCTCGGAGCGGACACAATGGGGCCGTGACCGAGCCGAACAACCTTGACGACCTCGTGGTGCGCATGTCGGACGTGGCGGTCCGCCGCGGCCGCAACGAGCTTCTCGCCGGTCTCGACTGGGCCGTCGAACTGGACGAACGCTGGGTGGTGCTCGGCCCGAACGGCGCGGGCAAGACCACGCTGCTGCGCATGGCCGCCGCCGAACTGCATCCCACCAGCGGCACCGTGGATCTGCTCGGTGAGCGGATCGGCAAGGTCAGCGTGTTCGAGCTCCGCCCGCGCATCGGCTTCACCTCGGCGGCCTTCGCCGCGCGCGTGCCCGGCGAGGAACTGGTGCGCGACATCGTGGTGAGCGCGGGCTACGCCGTCGTCGGCCGCTGGCGTGAGAGCTACGACACGATGGACACCGACCGTGCCGTGGAACTGCTCGGTGCGATGGGTATCACACATCTGGCCGACCGCACCTTTGGCACGCTGTCCGAGGGTGAGCGCAAGCGCACCCTGATCGCCCGTGCGCTGATGACGGACCCGGAGCTGCTGTTGCTCGACGAACCGGCGGCCGGCCTCGATCTCGGCGGCCGGGAGGACCTGGTCGCCCGCCTCTCGGCGCTGGCCATGGATCCGGACGCGCCCGCGATGGTGCTGGTGACCCACCACGTCGAGGAGATCCCGCCCGGCTTCACCCACGCTCTGCTGTTGCGCGAGGGCCGTGCGGTCGTCGCCGGCTTGATCGAGGATGTGCTGACGGCGGAGAACCTGTCCAAGACGTTCGACCAGGACCTGATTCTGGAACGCTCGGGTGATCGTTTCTTCGCGCGTCGCCGGTAGGGTCGTTCCTACCGGCCGGTAACCTGATCAGTTAAGGAGGACTGACCGTGGGCGAGTTCGTACGGCTCGAGGTGGACGGCGGGATCGGCACGATCCGGTTGGAGCGGCCGCCTGTCAATGCCATCAATGGCCAGCTGCAGGCCGAGCTGGGTGAGGTGGCCAGGGAGGCCAGCGACCGGGCCGACGTGCGCGTGGTCATCCTCTACGGCGGCGAGAAGACCTTCTGCGGCGGTGCCGACGTCAAGGAGATGGCCGACCGCAGCTACGTCGAGGCGAGGGCCTTCGGCACCGCGCTGCAGAACACCGTCAGCACGGTCGCCGTGATCCCGAAGCCCGTCATCGCCGCGATCACCGGCTACGCGCTCGGCGGCGGGCTGGAGCTGGCGATGGCGGCGGACCGCCGCATCGCGGGCGACAACGTCAAGGTCGGCCAGCCCGAGATCCTGCTCGGCATCATCCCAGGCGCCGGCGGCACGCAGCGCCTCGCGCGGCTCGTCGGCCCCGCCAAGGCCAAGGACCTGGTGTTCACCGGCCGCTTCGTCAAGGCCGATGAGGCGCTCAGCCTCGGCATCGTGGACGAGCTGGTCGCGCCGGACGAGGTGTACAACGCGGCGCTGAAGTACGCGCAGCAGTTCGCGAACGGCCCCGCCGTGGCACTGGCCAACGCGAAGGCCGCGATCGACGGCGGTCTCGACGGTGACCTCGCGAGCGGGCTCAAGCTGGAGACGCACCTGTTCACCGCGCTGTGGGCCACGGAGGACCAGACGACGGGCATGCGTTCCTTCGTCGAGAACGGGCCGGGCAAGGCCACCTTCGAAGGGAAGTAAGCATGTCGGTGACCGACCCCGCCCCCAACCCGCACGCCACCGCCGAAGAGGTCGAGGCGGCCTACGGCGACCCCAAGCTGGCCAACGTGCTCTACCACGACTGGGAGGCCGGCACCTACGACGAGAAGTGGTCCATCTCCTACGACGAGCGCTGCATCGCCTACGCCACCGACGTGTTCAACGCGGTCGCGGGCGAGCAGGGCCAGCCGTACCCGACGGCGATGGAACTCGGCTCCGGCACGGGGTTCTTCCTGCTCAACCTGATGCAGGGCGGCGTGATCAAGAAGGGGTCGGTCAC
Organism: Amycolatopsis acididurans; assembly: GCF_012328925.1. GTDB lineage: Bacteria > Actinomycetota > Actinomycetes > Mycobacteriales > Pseudonocardiaceae > Amycolatopsis_E > Amycolatopsis_E acididurans. Next base: position 4,971 of record NZ_JAAXLS010000038.1, on the reverse strand, counting down.
CGATCTGTCGCCGGGCATGGTCCAGGTGGCGCTGCGCAACGCGGAGAACCTGGGCCTGGACGTGGACGGACGGGTCGCCGACGCGGAGCGCATCCCGTACCCGGACAACAGTTTCGACCTCGTGGTCGGCCACGCGGTGCTGCACCACATCCCGGACGTGCCCGCCGCGATGCGCGAGGTGCTGCGGGTGCTCAAGCCGGGCGGCCGGTTCGTGTTCGCGGGCGAGCCGACCAAGGTCGGCGATTTCTACGCCCGCAAGCTCGGCCAGTTCACGTGGTGGCTCACCACGAACGTGACGAAGTTCGGCCCGCTGTCGGCCTGGCGCCGCCCGCAGGAGGAGCTGGACGAGTCCTCCCGCGCGGCCGCGCTGGAGGCCGTGGTCGACATCCACACGTTCGACCCTGCCGAGCTCGAGCGCATGGCGCTGGGCGCCGGCGCGATCGACGTCAAGGCCGTGACCGACGAGTTCGCCGCGGCGCTCACCGGCTGGCCCATCCGCACCTTCGAGGCGGCGGTGCCACAGCAGAAGCTCACGCTGCGCTGGCGACTGTTCGCCTACCGGCTGTGGCTGCGACTGTCCGCTTTGGACAAGAAGGTGCTGTCCAAGGTGCTGCCGCGCGAGCTGTTCTACAACGTGATGATCACCGGCATCAAGCCGTCCGCGCCCGTCGAGCTGTAGTTGCCTTACGCGTTCTCGCTCTCGGACGTCGCTTTCCTGCGATCGGCCGAGGGCGAGCGTGCGCTCGCCGAGTGCGAGGCGCTCCCGCTGGCCGGCAAGACGCGCATCGCGGACGTCGCCGCGCTGCGGCAGCGCTTCGGCGACCGCTCCGCCGCGATCCTGGAAACGGTTCTGCTGCGGCGAAAGGCGGTATCCAAACTGGACTCGGCTGGGCGCTGGCTGTTCACCGCCGACGCCCTGCAACAGGCCAGTGCGTCCGCCGTGGCCCGGCATCGCGCGAGCCGCCTCGCGGGCCGCATTGTGCACGACGTGACGTGTTCCGTCGGCGCCGATCTGTCCGAGCTGGCGAAGGTGGCGTCGTGCCTGGGATCTGATGTGGACGAGGTGCGGCTGGCGATGGCCCGGCACAACTGCCCGGGCGTGCCCCTGGCGCGGGCCGACGCGCTGCGCCCGGTGAGCCGGGACACGGTGATCGTCGCCGATCCCGCTCGGCGCGACTCGGCCGGACGGCGTACCTGGCGGGCGCGGGACTTCGTGCCGCCGCTGGACGAACTGGCCGACACCTACGCCGGTCGCGACCTCGTGGTGAAATATGCCCCCGGTTTCGACTTCTCGCTCGCGCCGTGGGCGAAGGAGGTCGAGCTCGTCTCGCTGGACGGCCAGGTGCGCGAATCGTGCCTGTGGTCGGCCGGCCTCGCGACCGCGACACGGCGGGCGACCGTGCTCCGCGATGGTACACAGTGGACTATCACCGATCAGGAGCCGGACGACATCGGCGCCGCCGCGCCGGGCGAGTGGATCGTCGACCCGGACGGTGCGGTGGTGCGCGCCGGTCTGGTCAAGCATTACGGCGCGCGGCACGGGCTGTGGCAGCTCGACGAGCGCATCGCCTACCTCACCGGCGACCGCCCGCCGCGGGGAGTCCGGGCGTTCCGCGTGCTCGACCACGGCCCCTACAGCGAGAAGGCACTGCGTGCGCTCCTGCGCGAGCACGAGGTCGGCCGTCTGGAGATCCTGATCCGCGGCCTCGACCTCGACCCGGACGCGCTGCGGCGGCGGATGAAGCTCCGCGGCTCCCGGGAGGCGACCGTGGTGCTGACCCGGATCGGGCGCGCGCCGACGGCCTTCCTGTGCCGGGCCGAACGTCTGACCGATTGAGCGATTTTTGAATCGAATGTTTTACCCACCTTGATGAACCACCGCGTGGGCAGCCGGGCGGCGGCGATCATTTCTGGTAATTGTTCGCCGGAAGGCCGTCGCAGCGGGGGAGGCTGTTGTGGATCTGACCGCGATGCGCACCTTTCTGACGGTGTACCGGTGCGGGTCGTCACGTGAGGCAGCGCGATTTCTCGGCTTGTCGCCGCTGGCGGTCGGTGCGCAACTCGGGGCGATGGAATCCGAACTCGGCCGCCGGTTGTTCGATCATTCTTCCGGCGGCGCCGCACCCACCGACCTCGCCGACGAGTTCGCCAGGGAAATCGCGGTCCACGTCGACGCACTGGCCGCCATCGCCGGTCGTGATCCGTGCGCGAGGCCGGTGCGCCTGGCCGGTCCCGCGGAGCTGACCACCGTGCGCGTGCTGCCCGCGCTGGGCGAGCAACTGCGGCGCGGGCTGAAGGTGCGGGTCGAGTTCGCGACCGATGACGAGGCACACACGGGGCTGGCAGGGGGCCGGTTCGACGTCGTCGTCTCCACCAGCCGTCCGTGCCTGCGCGGCCTCGCGGCCGTCCCGCTCGCCGAGGAGGAGCTGGTGCTCATCGGTGCGAAGCCGTGGACGACGCGGCTGCACGGGGACCGGAGCCAGGCGTTGCAGGGTGTGCCGCTCGTCGCCGACGCGGACGAGCTTTCCGCCATCCGGCGGTACTGGCGTGCGGTGTTCGGCGGCCCGCCCGCGAACGGCGCCGCCGTGGTCGTCCCCGACCTGCGCGGAGTGCTCGCGGCGGTCGTCGCCGGCGCCGGGGTGGGCGTGCTGCCGCGCTACCTGTGCGAGGCGGCACTGGCCGACGGCTCGGTCACGCAGCTGGTGCGACCGGAGCGGCCGCCGACGGAGACGGTCTGCCTCGCTGCCCGCGCGGGCACGCTCGAGCTGCCGCATCTCGCCCCGGTGCGCGCCTGCCTGCTGGCCGGGGCGCGCCATTGGTGATCAGCCGATGATCGTGGACGACACCGCCTTGTCGGTGTTGATCAGCGGCTGCCCGTCGCGCGTGATCATGCCGAGGTGGTGGGTCTCGCGGTAGCGCGTGCCGTTCTTGGTGAAGTCCACCGTCACCTCGACGACGGCGTCGCCGACCAGGTGCGGAGCGCCGGTCACGACGATGTTGCTGATCTGGCCCCACCAGCTCTGGTAGCTGCCCTTACCCTGCGCCTGTAGTGCCGGCCCGAGCCGGGCCCAGCCCGCGTCGAGCTGCCCCGGTACGAGCGCGTAGTACTCGCTCACGGCCTGCGAGTAGGAGGGCGCGGCCGCCGTGCTGGGCGGTGGCGCTGGGGACGACGAATCGGTGGTCGTGGTCACCGGGGACGGAGGTTCCGTCGTGGCCGGCGCTGGCGAGGGGGTGCCGGTGACGGCGAGGGACTGGGTGCCGCGGTTCGAGGTGAGCAGGAGCACGGCCGCGACGATCGCGGCGACGAGCACGACCGCGCCCGCTCCGGCGTAGAGGAGCGGGCGCCGCCGTCTGTGTCTCGCGGGATCGGCCAGTCTCGCCAGCTCGACGGCCAGTTCGGCCATCGTCGGGCGCTCCTCGGGTTTGAACCGCATCATGCGCAGCAGCACGTCGGTCAGTGGCCCGGCGTGCTCGGGCGGGCTGAACCGCCCGGCCGCGGCGGCGTAGAGCAGGGCCATCTGGTTTTCGGTGTCGCCGTAGGGGAAGCGTCCCTCGACGATCGCGTAGAGCGTGGCGCCGAGGGAGTACACGTCCGAGGCCGCGCTCGGTTTCTCGCCGCGCGCCGCCTCCGGCGCCAGGAACGCGGGCGTACCGGCGAACCCGCCGCTGCCGGTGAGCGTGCCGTCGTCGGCGGCGCGGGAGATGCCGAAGTCGGTGATCTTCGCCGTCCCGTCCTCGCCGAGCAGGATGTTGCCGGGTTTGACGTCGCGGTGCACGATCCCGGCGGCGTGCGCGGCGGCCAGCGCGGCCGCGGCGTGTGAGCCGATGCGCGCCACCTCCCGCGGTGGCAGCCTGCCGCGCGCCTGCAGGACTTCGGCGAGGCTCTGCGACGGGAGATACTCCATGATCAGCACCGGCATGCCGTCGTCGTCGGGCACGTCGAAGACCGTGATCGCGTTGTGGTGCTGGAGCCGCGCGGCCAGGCGCGCCTCGCGGGCGGAACGTTTGCGGGCCTGTTCGGCGTCGCGCTCGCTGAGATTGGGCGCGAGCAGAAGTTGTTTCGCGGCAACGGTTCGGCCAAGCAGCTCGTCGTCGGCGAGCCAGACCACCCCCATCGCGCCACCGCCGATGCGGCGGCGAAGTCGGTAGCGGCCGGCGATCAGATGCCCCTCGTCGTTCCTCGTCCCGGTCACCCGGTCAGGCTACGGGGTCGGCGGGTGAACGATCACGAACCTCCCACCGTGTCCCGGAGATGGTCGCGGAACAGCGACGTGAAGCCGTCGAGCAGCCGCCGCAGGCCGAAGTCGAACAGCTCGTCGAGATCGAAGTCGATGGCGTGGGCGGTCAGCCGGCGCAGCGCCGGGAGGTCCTCGGTGAGCAGGGGGCGCAGCGTCGCCTCCTGGCTGTCGGTCCACTCGTCGGCCGTCATGCCGGTGTCCTGCTCGGCGCGCCGCTCGGCTTCGAGCCCGACGGCCGATCCGCGTACGAAGCCCATGAGGGTGAGGTAGGCGTAGAGCATCATCTTCGGGGGCAGGCCCTCCATGGCGCGCAGGGCCCACTCGGTGTGGTGCATCGCGCGCGGCAGCGCCTGGGGGCGGCTGAGGGAGATGGCTTCGCCCAGCCACGGGTGCCGATGGCAGGCACGCCATTGCAGGTGGGCGAGCAGCCTCAGCCGGGCGTGCCAGCCGGGCGGGGCGTCGGGCGGGAGCGGTTCCTCGGTGAGCGCGACGTCGGCCATGAGGACCACCAGCTCCTCCTTGCCGGGCACGTGGCGGTAGAGCGACATGGTCGCCGCGCCCAGCTCGGCCGCGACCCGGCGCATCGAGACCGCGGCGAGCCCGTCCGCGTCGGCGATCGCGATCCCCGCCGCCACGATGCGCTCGCGCGAGAGGTCGGTGTTGGTGGCGGGCCGGGTCGTTCGGGGGTGAGGGTCGAGGGCGGCCGGGATGTTCTTGTCGGGGGGTTCGTGGG
>NZ_JAAXLS010000037.1 GCF_012328925.1 Amycolatopsis acididurans | reverse complement strand
ACTCGGGCGCGCGGAAGGCTGGACTCGCGGCGTGGGGGTTAGCGGGCTGTGGGGCTTAGGTTCAGCATCTTGCCGGCCAGGCCGCGGGCGCGGACGGACAGCTTCGACGCGACGTCCTTCAGCACGGCGGAGGCCGGGGCGTCCGGCTCCGCGAGCACGATCGGCGTGCCCTCGTCGCCCTGTTCGCGCAGGCGCGGGTCCAGCGGGACCTGACCCAGGAGCGGCACCTCGGCACCGGTGGACTTCGACAGCGAGTCGGCCACGGTCTGGCCGCCTCCGGAGCCGAAGATCTCCATCCGCTGCCCGTCCGCCGTCTCCAGCCACGACATGTTCTCGATGACGCCGGCGAGCCGCTGCCGGGTCTGCATCGCGATCGCACCGGCCCGCTCGGCGACCTCGGCCGCGGCCTGCTGCGGCGTGGTGACCACGAGGATCTCCGCGTTCGGAATGAGCTGCGCCACCGAAATCGCGATGTCACCGGTGCCGGGCGGCAGGTCGAGCAGCAGGATGTCCAGATCGCCCCAGAACACGTCGGCGAGGAACTGCTGCAGCGCCCGGTGCAGCATCGGACCGCGCCACACGACGGGCGTGTTGCCGGGGGTGAACATGCCGATCGAGATGACCTTCACACCGTGCGCCTGCGGCGGCATGATCATCTTCTCGACCTTGGTGGGCTTCTCACGCGCGCCCAGCATGCGCGGCACCGAGTGCCCGTAGATGTCGGCGTCCACCACACCGACGGACAATCCGCGCTCGGCCATCGCGACCGCGAGGTTCACCGTGACGCTGGACTTGCCGACGCCGCCCTTGCCCGACGCGACGCAGTACACCCGCGTCATCGAACCGGGCTGGGCGAACGGGATGACCGGCTCCTCGACGTCACCGCGAAGCGATTTACGCAGCTCCGTACGTTGTTCGTCGCTCATCACGTCGAGTTCGACGCGCACGTCGGTGACCCCGTCGAGCTTGCCGACGGCGCCCTTCGTGTCGCGGGTGATGGTGTCCTTGAGCGGGCAGCCCGCCACCGTGAGGTAGACCGCGACCGTCACGACACCGTCTTCGCCGACCACGATGTCCTTGACCATCCCGAGGTCGGTGATCGGTTTCTTGATCTCCGGGTCGTAGACGTTCTTGAGCGCTTCGCGAACGTCCTCGACGCTGGGGATCTGCTGCGTGCTGGTCATGGACTCCATGTTACGTACTGGTAATGGACTCCGAATTCTGGCGTTTGGGTTTCCGCGGTTTCGCCTGGAGGTCCTCGCGCAGCTTGTCCAGTTCGCCGCGCAGATAGTCACGCGTTGCCACCTCGCCGATCGCCAACCGTAACGCCGCCAGCTCGCGTGCGAGGTATTCCGTGTCCGCCTTGGTCTGCGCGGCTCGTGCGCGGTCCTCCTCCAGCGACACCCGGTCGCGGTCGTCCTGCCGGTTCTGCGCGAGCAGGATCAGCGGCGCCGCGTAGGCGGCCTGCGTGGAGAAGGCCAGGTTGAGCAGGATGAACGGGTACGGGTCCCACTGCAGCGTGGCCGCGCCGAGGTTGAGCCCGATCCAGACGATGACGATCAGCGTCTGCCAGAACAGGTACTTGCCCGTGCCGAGGTACCGGGCCAGCCGCTCGGAAAACCGGCCGAACGCGTCCGGGTCGATCGTCACGATCCGCCGGGCCGACGCGCGGGGCTGGTCCAGCCGCCGCCGTTGAAGCAGTTCAGGCACGCTCTACCTCCTGGTTGTTGGTCACGTCGTGCAGGCCGGTCTCGCGCCAGCCCTCCGGCAGCAGGTGGTCCAGCACGTCGTCCACGGTGACGGCGCCGAGCAGGTGGTCCTGCTCGTCGACGACGGGTCCGCAGGCGAGGTTGTAGGCCGCGAAGTAGCGGGTGACCTCGGCCAGTGGCGCGCCGGGGCGCAGCGCGGGCAGGTCGGTGTCCACGGCGGTGGCGATCAGTTCGGCGGGCGGTTCCCGCAGCAGTCGCTGGAAATGCGCGCAGCCGACGTAGCGGCCGGTGGGCGTCGCGGTGGGTGGCCGGCAGACGAACACCATGGTCGCGAGCGCGGCGGGCAGATCGGCGTTGCGGATGTGCGCGAGCGCTTCGGCGATCGTCGCGTCGGGCGTGAGTACGACGGGTTCGGGTGTCATCAGGCCGCCCGCGGTGTCCGAGGAGTACGCGAGCAGCCGGCGGACCGGTTCGGATTCCTCCGGCTCCATCAGGTCCAGCAGCCGGTTCTGTTCGGCGGGCGCGAGTTCGGCGAGCAGGTCGGCGGCGTCGTCGGGGTTCATCGCCTCGAGGATGTCCGCCGCCCGTTCCTCGGCCAGGTGCGCCAGCAGCTCCTTCTGGTCGTCCTCGGGCAGCTCTTCGAGCACGTCGGCGAGGCGTTCGTCGTCCATCGAGTCGGCGACCTCGAGCTTGCGCTTGGTCGGCAGGTCCCGCACGGTGGCGGCGACGTCGACGGCGCGCATGGTGTCGAACAGCATCAGCAGCTGGCCGGCGCCTTGTGGCTGGCCGGTGAGGTCGGTCAGGCCCAGCCCCGACACGTCGGACCAGGGCAGCACCTGCAGCGACGAACGCCGCTTGCCGATGCCGAGCCGTCCGCTGCGTTCCCGCACGGCGAGCCGCGCCAGCACCCAGTCGCGGGTGCGCGTGGGTTCCATCGCCGCGTCCACGACCGTGACGCGGACGCCGGTCTCGCGCAGGCTCGCGTGCGCGTCGGTGAGCTGGCCGAGCACCAGCACCTCGTTGGGGCGCTGGTGGAACTGGCGCATGTTGACCGAACCGGTCGCGAGCGTCACGGCGTTGGGTTCGATCGAGGTGACGCGCAGCATCGGCACGAACACCCGTCGGCGGGTCGCCAGTTCGACCACGAGCCCGAGCACCCGGGGCGGCTGCTGATCCAGCCGCAACCCGGTGACGAGATCCCGCACCTTCCCGATGGACTCACCGTCGGGCCCGAATACCGGCAGACCAACCAGTTGGGCTGCGAAAACCCTGTTCACGGGTGCCATAGCGCCAAGGCTAACGGGCGCCCGCCCGGGCTGCGATCTCGGTGAGCCGCTCGACCGCCGGGAAGCCACGGGCGCCGAATCGCCCTCGCGGGCCCGCGGCGGTCAGCAACGCTCCGGCGACGTTGTCCATAGTGGACTTCCGGTATCGAGTGGGTCCTAAGTGGACTCGCCGTGTCGGGACGGGGGCACCGTGAGCACCGACACCGAGCCAGGTCGGGCCCGTCCCGCGCCGGCCTTCGCCGCGCGCTTGACCAGGCTCTTCACCGGTTCAGCTTCGCAACCAATCTTTTTCCGTCGCGAAGCATGTGACGGGAGTAACATCGAGAAAAGTGACCCTACCCGGGAGCTGCCATGTTGGTGGAACTCGTCTCCGTGGTCGCCATCGCGGGAGTCACCTGGCTCGCCGCCAGCGTCCGCGTGGTCAAACAGTACGAGCGGGGCCTGATATTCCGGTTCGGCCGGGTCCGGCCCAATGTCCGCGAGCCCGGCCTGGCGATGCTGGTGCCCGTCGCCGACCGGCTGCAGAAGGTCAACATGCAGATCGTGACCCTGCCGGTGCCCGCGCAGGAGGGCATCACGAGAGACAACGTCACGGTGCGCGTCGACGCGGTCGTGTACTTCAAGGTCATCGACCCGGTGGTCGCCGCCGTCAACGTGCAGGACTACCGGTTCGCCGTCGGCCAGGTCGCGCAGACCTCCCTGCGCTCGATCATCGGCAAGAGCGACCTGGACGATCTGCTCTCCAACCGCGAGCGGCTGAACCAGGGGCTCGAGCTGATGATCGACAGTCCCGCGCTGGACTGGGGCGTGCACATCGACCGGGTGGAGATCAAGGACGTCGCGCTGCCGGAGACGATGAAGCGGTCGATGTCGCGGCAGGCGGAGGCCGAGCGGGAGCGCCGCGCGCGCGTCATCTCCGCCGATGGTGAGCTGCAGGCGTCGGAGAAGCTCTCCCAGGCCGCGGCCCGGATGTCCGCCACGCCGTCGGCGCTGCAGTTGCGATTGCTGGAAACGGTCGTGCAGGTTTCGGCGGAGAAGAACTCCACGCTGGTATTGCCCTTCCCGGTCGAACTTCTCCGTTTTGTCGATCAATATACGAAATCGCACGAAAAGTCCAAAGAGGAGGCTCCGAAGGAGGCGGTGAACGGCGGGCCCGCGCCCGCGCCGCGCATCCCGGAGGGCGACAAATCTTCCTAATCGGACCGATTCCGGTGAAATATTGACGATTCGTGCTTCCCCGTGCGCCGATCGGCGTTATCGTCTGCCCGCATCGGACCGGCAGACCGCAGTGGGGGAGGACCGACGATGGTCGACATCGCCGTGGACAATACGAACGAACTTCGCGACTATGCCACGTATATGAGAGACGGTTGCGTCTCCGATTTCGAGAAGATCAAGGGCTTCGTACGCGGCGAAGGGTGCAGCAAAGCGGGGTTCACCGGTCTGTTCACGGTGCTGGCCGGTTCGATGGACATCCTTGCCGGGATCTTCGACCAGGTCGCCCAGTTCGGCGAGGACCGGCTGCGCAGCGGTGCCGACGGTCTCGACGCAACGGCCAAGGCCTACGACGACATCGAGCACCACCACCAGAAGAACCTGCTGGACCTCAAGGACGCCTTGTGATGGGGGAACGAGCGTGACGACGTACGCGGACAAGACCGAACTCAAGCTCGACCCGCCCGAGGTCGGCAACGACAGCCTCAAGGACCAGCTCAAGAACCTCTCGCCGGACGTGCAGGCGCTGAACTGGGTGTATGAACAGATCCGCGGCAAGGACATGTTCACCGAGCTCATCGAGCCGCTGACCGGCGATTTCAACCGGATGCGGGCCAACGGCGAGGCGTGGAACACCGTGGCCACGGCGATCGAGAACGTGTCCGACAACCTCACACACAACGCCGACGACCTGCGCACACACTGGACCCACGGCCGCGCGGCGGACGCCTTCGAGATCACCTACATCAAGGGCGCGTGGTTCGCGGGCTGCTACGCCACGGCGGAGGCGTGCCGGTTCGTCAAGCGTGGTTTCGACATGCTGGCCGACCAGTCCATCCGGGTCGCGCAGGCCGCCGTGAACGTGCTGCAGAGCCTCATCCACAAGCTGGAGAACCTGGCCACGAAGCTGATTCCCGGCGGCGGCTGGGCCAAGGCCGGGGTGGACGCGGTAGTCGACATCTTCCAGGGCAAGGTGCCGATCGTCAGCGAGGTCGAGGACGCGATCAAGCTCGTCGAGGCGATCCTCGACCTGCAGGACACCATCCAGAAGATCATCGACTCCGCGAAGGCGTTTTTCGAGGGACTCAAAGAGATCGGGGACGCGATCAAGCAGATCCCGACGATCCAAAGTGGAAACGACGCGGTCGCGGTCGCGCGTCAGTTCCACCAGGGAACCGAGGACGTCAACCAGGCCAAGAAGGACTTCCAGGACGGCACGAAGCAGCTCCAGGGAGACCTCGACACCATCCAGCACACGGCTGTGCCGAGTGGACAGTGAGATGAGGAGCCCGATGACCCGGCCGCAGGATCCGCGGAACTGGATGACGCCCGCCATGCGCAGGCTCGAAGCCGAGCTGGAAGGCATGAAGGGCATGGCCGACGACGCCATCGCTCGCGCTCAGCGGGTACGCGTCACCAAGCGGCTGCCCTCCGACGAAGAGGTGGACCGGCTCCGGCAGGCCGCCGAGCATCCCGACGCCCCCGAGTCGTTGAAGCGGCTGAAGGAACTGGTGGACCGGGGCGAGTTCTCCTGGCGCGACATCGCCGAGGGACGCGCGTTCAGCGACCCGGACGTCGTGCACGCCTACGCCGAGGCGGGGCAGCAGGTCGACCCCGGCCTTGTGCGCGGGATCGTGGCCGAACTGGAAGAAGGTGCCACGCCGGACGAAATCGTCGCGGCCAGGCAGCCTCGGTCCAATACCATCTCCGACGACAGTGACGGCGACGGCGGTTTCAGCGTGTTCGGCAACCGCTTCACATGATGGGAACGAGGATGCGATCACTTCCGCTCGTCGTGGGCGGCTCGATCGCGGTGCTGCTCGCCGCGACCGCCTGCGGTGGTAGCGGTGGCGAGGCGAGCACAGCTGCTCCGTCCACTTCGGCCGCCGCGAGCTGGCAGGCGGTCGACGTGTGCTCGCTGGTCACCGACGCCGACACCGCACAGCTGTTCCCGGGAAAACCCGTGGAGCACAAGGAAAGCAGCGACGCGCAGAAGCGCGAATGCGCCTGGAATCCGCAGGGGCTGATCTACGAGAACATCGACGTCCGGGTGTGGCAGCCACTGTCCAAACAGGCGATCACCGGCACGGCCAAGCGAACAATGACGGTGGCCGGGCACCAGGTCTACGTCGCGCGCGAGACGAGTTCGCGGTGCGAGCTGAACGTGGACATGTCGACCTATCTTCTCGGCATCACACGCCAGTCCTATTCGGACGTCACGTGTGACGCACTGCAACCACTGGCCGGCACCATCATCGAACGCGCGGGGAAGTGACATGACGGAGAACATCGGCAAGCGGTTCGGCAAGCTGCCCGGCTACGGCAAGGTGCTGGTCGGGATCGCGGTGCTGTTCCTGATCCTGAACATCGCGGCCTACGCCTGGGGCAGCTTCTCCTCGACCCGGATCCAGAGCTCGACGGGCAAGCTGCGCGGCTCCTCCGCCGCGACCTACCACTGGACCGGGGGCACGCTGTTGCTGGACAACCCCTCCAACAGCAAACCCGCCTTCTGCGAGATCACCGCGGCGCCGGGGGCGGCCCCGCAGCGGGTGTCGGTGCCCAACCAGTCGAAGCGCTCGTTGTCGACGCGCCGGTACGCCGAGGTCGGTTCCGGCTCCGGCACTGTCACCTGCTCGGGTGGAGATGACACCTACATCAACGCCCGCGGCGGCACCTCGGCGACGGTGTGGAAGTTCGTGAACTCGTGGACGTTCCGCGTGGTCGGAGCCCTGCTGGTGATCATCCCGATCGTGATCGCACTGTTCATCGGCGCCACCCGCCGTCGTCAGCGGGCCCAGTGAGAGTTCTCATAGCCGGGGAGCCGGGGTAGGGGTCATACTCGGCGATAATCGCCACCAGACACAGGAGTCGAGCATGGCCCGCCTGGCCCAGACCGCCGGCCTCACCGAGGTGCAAGCCGAGATCTTGTCCACCGTGCGTTCGTTTGTGGACAAGGAGATCATTCCGCATGCCCAGGAGTTGGAGCATTCCGACTCGTATCCGGCGCAGATCGTCGAGGGTATGAAGGAGATGGGCCTGTTCGGGATCACGATCCCGGAGGAGTATGGCGGTCTTGGTGAGTCGCTGCTGACGTATGCGCTGGTGGTGGAGGAGATCGCGCGCGGCTGGATGTCGGTGTCTGGTGTGATCAACACGCATTTCATCGTGGCGCACATGATTTCCCGGCATGGGACGCCGGAGCAGAAGCGGTACTACCTGCCCAGGATGGCGACCGGGGAGATCCGGGGTTCGTTCTCGATGTCGGAGCCCGATCTGGGTTCGGATGTGGCGGCGATCAAGACCCGCGCCAAGCGTGATGGCGACGACTACGTCATCGATGGCGCGAAGATGTGGTTGACCAACGGGGGCACGTCGAATCTGATCGCGTTGCTGGTCAAGACCGATGAGGGTGCGGAGAAGGCGCATCAGAATCTGACGACGTTCCTGGTGGAGAAGCCCGAGGGTTATGGCGAGGTGCTGCCGGGGCTGACGATCCCGGGCAAGATCGACAAGATGGGGTACAAGGGCGTGGACACCACCGAGGCGGTGTTCGACGGGTTCCGTATCGGGGCGGACAAGGTGCTGGGTGCGGCCCCGGGGCGGGGGTTCGCGTTCATGATGGATGGTATCGAGGTCGGCCGGGTGAACGTGTCGGCGCGGGCGTGCGGGATCGCGATCCGGGCGTTCGAGTTGGCGATCGAGTACGCCCAGCAGCGTAAGACGTTCGGCAAGGCCATCGCGGAGCATCAGGCGATCGCGTTCAAGCTGGCGGAGATGGCCACCAAGGTCGAGGCGGCGCATTTGATGATGGTCAACGCGGCCCGGTTGAAGGACACCGGGGACCGTAACGACGTCGCGGCGGGGATGGCCAAGCTGATCGCCAGCGAGTACTGCGCCGAGGTCACCCAGGAGGCGTTCCGTATCCACGGCGGCTACGGCTACTCCAAGGAGTACGAGATCGAACGCCTGATGCGGGAGGCCCCGTTCCTGCTCATCGGCGAAGGCACCAGCGAAATCCAGAAAACGATCATCAGCCGCGGCCTGCTACGCGAGTACCGGTCGAAAGGGTGAAAAAACGCCGACAACAGGTTGGTCAACACTGACCTGACGCCGGGTTCGCGTGGTTTCCTGGTCCTTGACAGGATGGCAGTCCATCGAACGACGACACAGGTGATGACCGTGACCGGCCCGTTTTCCTCGTCCGGACGCTCCGCGCAGGGGCTTCCGCGCCTGCCGACCCCACCCACCGGGTGGCCGATCGGCTCCTACACCACGTACTCGGACGCGCAGCAGGCGGTCGAGCATCTGGCGGCCAACGACTTCAAGGTCGAGGACGTCACGATCGTGGGTGTCGATCTCATGCTCGTCGAACGCGTCATCGGCAGGCTTTCCTGGGGCAAGGTACTGGGGACCGGTGCGGTGTCCGGCGCGTGGTTCGGCCTCTTCGTCGGCGTGCTGCTGAGCCTGTTCAGCGGTGGCGCGGGCATCACGTACCAGCCGATACTCGTCGGCCTGGTGTCGGGCATGCTGTTCGGCCTGGTGTTCGCCGCGATCAGTTACGCCTCCACCCGGGGTCGCCGCGACTTCTCCTCCTCCAGCCAGCTGGTGGCAGGCCGCTACGACGTGCTCTGTCAGCCGCGTAACGCCGAGCAGGGGCGCGATCTGCTCGCCAAACTCGCCATGCGTCCATCCAGCTGAATCGGTCTTGAAAGCGCTTGCGGCGCGTGACCGCCAGGCATAAGTTGAGTCACCACCGATTCCTGCGCACGACGGCGTGCTGACAACCAGGCTCTGCCGGCGTACGCGTTCGGCAAGGAGGCCTGATGGGTATGGGGAGGGCTCGGCCGAAACGGCGGTTCACGGCCGCGGTCAGCGCCGCAACTGTCGCCGCCGGTCTGCTCAGCGCCTGTAGCTCCGCGCAGGGGCTCAAGATCAACCTCTACTACGCTCCGGAAGACACCTTCCAGAGCGTGGTGGACAACTGCAACAAGCAGGCGGCCGGCCGGTACGAGATCGTCTACAACAAGCTCCAGCGCGGCGCCGACGACCAGCGCCAGCAAATGGTCCGCAGGCTCGCGGCGGGCGACAAGGAAATGGACATTCTGGGGCTGGATGTCACATGGGTGCCCGAGTTCGCCGAGGCGGGCTGGATCGACGAGTGGACCGGCGCGAACAAGGCCGCCGCCACCGCAGGCGTGCTGCCCGGACCGCTGGAAACCGCGACGTGGAACGGAAAGCTCTACGGCGCCACGAAGAACACCAACGTCCAGCTGCTGTGGTACGACGACCGGATCACCCCGCAGCCGCCCGCCACCTGGTCCGACATGATCAACGAGGCGAAGCAGCTCAAGGCGGCGGGCAAGCCGAACGCGATTCTGTTCACCGGTGCCCAGTACGAGGGCCTCGTGGTCGTCTACAACACGCTCGTCGCATCCGCGCGCGGGCACATCCTGTCCGACGACGGGAAATCGGTCGTGATGGACGCCGGCGCCGTGCAGGCGCTGCAAATCCTCAAGGACGTCACCTCCAGCGGGATCACCGACCCGTCGCTGACCAACTCGAAAGAGGATGACGTCCGGCAGGCGTTCCAGCGCGGCAACGGCGCGTTCGAGCTGAACTGGCCCTTCGTCTACGCCTCCTACGCCGAAGAGGACGCGGCGAACCTGCCGCATTTCAAGTGGGCGACCTATCCGGCGGTCAACCCCGCAACGCCCGCGAAGACGACGATCGGCGGATACGACCTCGCGGTGAGCAGCACCTCGCAGCACAAACCCGAGGCGTTCGAAGCGGCGTTGTGCTTGCGCAACAGGGACAATCAGAAATTCTCGGCGCTCAAGGACGGCGTGCCGCCGAGCATCGAGTCGCTCTACACCGACAACACGCCGCTCGACCCGGCCAAGCCGGTGGACGCGAAGAACAACCCGAGCATGCAGACCGCGTATCCGATG
Organism: Amycolatopsis acididurans; assembly: GCF_012328925.1. Classification (GTDB taxonomy): domain Bacteria; phylum Actinomycetota; class Actinomycetes; order Mycobacteriales; family Pseudonocardiaceae; genus Amycolatopsis_E; species Amycolatopsis_E acididurans. The sequence goes on along the minus strand of NZ_JAAXLS010000037.1, from coordinate 53,143 downwards.
CGTGACACGATCCTCGCGGCGCTGAAGAACGCGGCGATCCGTCCGCTCACCCCGGCTTATCAGAGTCTGTCCACCGTGATCTCGAAGGTGCTCTCGCCGCCGTCGAAGATCGACCCGCAGAAGACCGCCGACGAGCTGCGCAGCCGGCTCGCGGACGCGCTCGAGTCCAAAGGGGTGATCCCGTGAGTCACGCCGTTTCGGAGGTCGAGGAGAAGGCCCGCCCGGGCAAACCGGCGAAGAAACCGGTGCTGTCCGAGGGAAAGAAGGCGGAGCGGCGGCTGGGCTGGCTGCTGTGCGCGCCCGCGGCGATCGTGATGCTCGCGGTCACCGGCTATCCGATCGTGTACTCGGTCTGGCTTTCCCTGCAGCGCTACGATCTGCGCTTCCCCGCGGATCGCACGTTCATCGGGTTCGAGAACTACATCACCGTACTGTCCAATTCGTACTGGTGGACCGCGTTCGGTACCACGATGGGACTCACGGTCGTCTCGGTCGCGATCGAACTGGTGCTGGGCATGACGCTCGCGCTGATCATGCACCGCACTCTCGTCGGGCGCGGTCTGGTGCGCACGGTTTCCCTGATCCCGTACGGAATCGTGACGGTGGTCGCGGCCTTCTCGTGGTACTACGCGTGGACGCCGGACACCGGATATCTCGCGAACCTGTTCGCGTCCGGCTCGGCGCCGCTGACGCAGTACCTGCCCTCGCTGGGGATCATCGTGCTCGCCGAGGTCTGGAAGACCACACCGTTCATGGCGCTGCTGCTGATGGCGGGTCTGGCCCTGGTGCCGGATGATCTGCTCAAGGCGGCCGCGATGGACGGCGCGAACGCGTGGCAGCGGTTCGTCAAGGTGATGGTGCCGGTGATGAAGCCGGCGATCCTGGTGGCATTGCTGTTCCGCACGCTGGACGCGTTCCGCATCTTCGACAACATCTTCGTGCTCACCAACGGCGCGAACGACACGTCGTCGGTGTCCATGCAGACCTACAACAACCTGCTGAAAGGCCTCAACCTCGGGATCGGGTCGACCATGTCGGTGCTGATCTTCATCACGGTCGCGCTGATCGCGTTCATCTTCATCAAGTTGTTCGGGACCGCCGCGCCGGGCAGTGACTCTGGAGGCAAGCGCTGATGGCCATGCAGGGTGCGATCACCGCCGGTCGGCGGACGCGGTGGACGCTGGTCGACATCGTGGTCGTGGTGTACGCGCTGGTTCCGGTGCTGTGGATCCTGTCGCTGTCGTTCAAGACGAAGGACACTTTGGACGACGGGAAGTTCGTTCCCCGGTCCTGGACCTTCCGGAACTACATCGACATCTTCCAGACCACCGACTTCATCCGCGCGCTGATCAACTCGATCTGCATCGCGTTGATCGCGACGCTGATCGCCGTGGTGCTGGGCACGATGGCCGCCTACGCGATCGCGCGGCTGGAATTTCCCGGAAAGCAGCTGCTGGTCGGGGTTTCGCTGCTGATCGCGATGTTCCCGCAGGTTTCGCTCGTCACGCCGTTGTTCAACATCGAGCGTTCGCTCGGGTTGTTCGACACGTGGCTCGGGCTCATCCTGCCCTACATCACCTTCGCGCTGCCGCTGGCGATCTACACGTTGTCGGCGTTCTTCCGCGAGATTCCGTGGGAGCTGGAGAAGGCGGCGAAGATGGACGGGGCCACACCCGGCCAGGCGTTCCGCAGGGTGATCGCGCCGCTGGCCGCGCCCGGCGTGTTCACCACCGCGATCCTGGTGTTCATCTTCTGCTGGAACGACTTCCTGTTCGCCATCTCGCTGACGTCGACCAACGCGTCACGCACGGTTCCGGCGGCGCTGTCGTTCTTCACCGGGGCCTCGCAGTTCGAGGACCCGACCGGGACGATCTCCGCGGCGGCCGTGGTGATCACCATCCCGATCATCCTGTTCGTGTTGTTCTTCCAGCGCCGCATCGTGGCGGGGCTGACCTCCGGTGCCGTGAAGGGGTAGTGGCATGGCCGAAATCGTGCTGGACAAGGTGAGCAAGCGTTATCCCGACGGCGCGCTCGCGGTGTCCGAAGTGGACGTGACGATCGCGGACGGCGAGTTCATCATCCTGGTCGGCCCCTCGGGGTGCGGGAAGTCCACGACGCTGAACATGGTGGCGGGCCTGGAGGACATCTCGTCGGGCGAGTTGCGTATCGACGGGCAGCGGATGAACGAGCGGGCGCCGAAGGACCGAGACATCGCGATGGTATTCCAGTCCTACGCGCTGTATCCGCACATGAGCGTGCGGGAGAACATGGCGTTCCCGTTGCGGCTGGCCAAAGTGGACGATGCGACCGTCCGGCAGAAGGTGGAGGAGGCGGCGCGGATCCTGGACCTGACGCAGCATCTGGACCGCAAGCCCGCCAACCTCTCGGGTGGCCAGCGGCAGCGCGTGGCGATGGGCCGGGCGATCGTGCGCAGCCCCAAGGCGTTCCTCATGGACGAGCCACTGTCCAATCTGGATGCGAAGTTGCGCGGGCAGATGCGCACGTCGGTGTCGAAGCTGCAACGCCAGCTGGGCACGACGACGCTGTACGTCACGCATGACCAGACCGAGGCCATGACCCTGGGCGATCGTGTCGTCGTGCTGCGGGCAGGCTACGTTCAGCAGATCGGGTCGCCGCAGTTCCTGTACGACCATCCCGCGAATCTCTTCGTCGCGGGTTTCATCGGCTCGCCGTCGATGAACTTCGTCCCGGCCACGCTCGAAGACGGGCAGATGAAGAGTGCCCTGGGCTCGTTCGCCCTGCCGGACAAGGTCCGCCGCCTTGCCGAAGCCGCGAACGCCCAGCGCGAGGTGATCGCCGGTGTGCGCCCGGAACACTTCGAGGATGCCGCACTGCTGGACGAGTCGGCACGGCAAGCAGGCGTGACCTTCTCGGCGCGCGTTGACGTGCTCGAGTCGATGGGGTCGGAGAAGTACGCGTACTTCACGGTCGAAGGCGAGCTGGCCAGCACCACCGAGCTGGCGGAACTGGCAGCCGACACCGGCGCGGACGACGTGCCCGGCGGCGGCGCGCAGATCGTGACCCGCCTGTCCGCCGCGAGCCCGGTGACCGAAGGCGCCCACGCGAACGTCTGGTTCGACGCGACGAAGATCCAGCTATTCGACCCGACCTCGGGAGCGAACCTGACTTACGAGCAATAGCAGCCTCCCCCAACCCCCGGTCCGCCGCACCCTCCGCCGCGGCCTACGGGCCCGTCTCCGTCCTCGTCCGCGACGTCGCGTTCTCCGTGCGCGGCGAGGGTTTCGCGCAGCTGCCGTGGCTGTCACTGACCGGCGCGGTGCTCGCCTTCCTCGCCGGGGCGTGGCTCATCCAGCCCGGCTACGCCGGCGGCCCGCCGGACATCGTCGTCGGCTGCAAGACCGTGGTGAACCCGCTGGTCGCGACGACGCTGGGCCTGACCGTCCTGAAAGAGAGCGCGCAGCCCGACCGCGCGACCGCGAGCGCGCTCGCCGCGTGCGCCGTGGTCGCGACAGCCGGAATCGCCGTGCTGGCACGGCATCATCAGCTCGCGACCACGCACCGCGTCACGGCGGGCAGTCCATCGCCTGGCGGAGCATCTCCTCGGTGAGCGCCGGATGCGGCAGCGGCGTCGGATCGCCGGGCCTGCCGCGCAGGCTGTCGATCAGCAGCGTGAAGTACCGCCGCCAGATGCCGGGCGCCATGTGGTCGATGTAGGTGGCGACCGCGCCGCACATCTTGAGCAGCACGACCACGTCCTCGACCTCGAAATCGGCCCGGAGTTCGCCGGAGTCCTTGGCGCGCTGAACGATCTCCCGCCCGAGCGGCATCAGCTGGTCGCGGATCTGAGCGACCTGCTCGTGCCCGAACGCCGTGCTGACCATCATGTCGTGCATGCCGCGGTCGGCCGCCATCAGCTCGACGACCTTCTCCAGGAATCCGACGAACCCGTGCCACGGGTCCGGGTCGGCGAGCGTCTTCTTCGCCAGTTCGATGATCTCGGTCATCCGGTCGGCGAACATCGACTCGATCAACTGTTCCTTGTTGGGGAACCGCCGGTAGACGGTGCCGACGCCGAGACCGGCGTGATGCGCGACATCGTCCAGAGTCGCTTCGAATCCGCGCTCGCGGAAGACCTCCCTAGCGGCGGCGATGATCCGTTGTCGATTGCGCTCGGCGTCCTTCCGGAGCGGGCGCGGCGCTGCGATCCGCTGTGTGTCCGGTGTCATAACGTCCATTCTCTCACAAAGTCGAGGCCTCCCCTCCACTTCCTGTACCGTTGGAACATGAAAGGGGAGGTACCTACTCCACATAGTACGTGAGGGGTCCACATGTCCGAGTCGACAGCGGTCATCGAGCCGCCAAGACAAGAAGCAGATCCACATCATTCGCGGCGCTGGCCGATCCTGGTGATGATCGCCATCGCGCAGCTCATGATCGTGCTCGACGTCACGATCGTGAACATCGCGCTGCCCACCGCGCAGCATGAGCTGGGCTTTTCCAGCGACGCGCGCCAGTGGGTCATCACCGCGTACGCGCTCGCGTTCGGCAGCCTGCTGCTCCTGGGCGGTCGCGTCGCCGACCTGTTCGGCCGCAAGTACGCGTTCCTGATCGGTACCGCCGGGTTCGCCGTTGCCTCAGCCGTCGGGGGAGCGGCGACAGGCTTCGAGATGCTCGTCATCGCCCGCGCCGCGCAGGGCCTGTTCGGTGCGCTGCTCGCGCCCGCCGCGCTGTCGCTGCTGACCACCACGTTCACCGACGTCAAGGAACGCGGCCGCGCGTTCGGCATCTTCGGTGCGATCGCCGGTGGCGGTGCCGCCGTCGGCCTGCTGCTCGGCGGCGTGCTCACCGAGTACCTGGACTGGCGCTGGTGCATGTTCGTCAACATCATCTTCGCGGTCATCGCGTTCGTCGGTGGGCTGACGCTGCTGGTGCACCGGCGCTCCGAGCACCGGCCGAAGCTGGACATGCCCGGCACGATCACCGCGTCCGGTGGCCTGTTCCTGCTGGTCTACGGGTTCTCCAACGCCGAGACCCACGACTGGTCGAGCGCGTCCGTGTGGGGCTTCCTCGTCGCGGGCGTCGCGCTGCTGATCGCGTTCGTGGCCATCGAGACCCGGGCCGAGCATCCGCTGCTCCCGCTGCGCGTCGTGCTCGACCGTAACCGCGGCGGCGCCTACCTCGCGGTGTTCCTGCTCGGTATCGGCATGTTCGGGATCTTCTTGTTCCTGACCTACTACCTGCAGCAGAACCTGGGCTTCACGCCGGTCAAGTCCGGCCTGGCCTACCTGCCGATGGTCGGCACCCTGATGGTCAGCGCCACCCTCGCGACCAGCCTGCTGTTCCCGCGCTTCGGCGCGAAATGGCTGGTGGGGCTGGGCATGTTGATCGCCGCGGCCGGAATGTACTGGCTGACCGGGCTCGACTCGGGCAGCACTTACGCCAGTGGCGTGCTGGGCCCGCTGCTGGTGACCGGTCTCGGCATCGGCCTGTCGATGGCACCGGCGATGAACGTCGCGACCTCGGGGGTGGACAAGCACGACGCGGGTGTCGCCTCGGCGACGGTGAACACCTCGCAGCAGGTCGGCGGTTCGATCGGCACCGCACTGCTGAGCTCGATCGCGTCGAACGCCGCATCGTCGTTCGTGATCGGCAAGACGCCGACGCCGCAACTGGCCGTCGACGCCGCGATCAACAGCTACACCACGACGTTCATGTGGGCCGCGGGAATCTTCCTGGCCGGCGCGATCATCTGCGGGCTGCTGCTCAAGCCGGGTGTTCCGGAGAATATGGGCGAGGCCGCCGTCCACATGTGACGATCACGGCTCACCGCTGGGCGCGAAGGGCTTCGAAGACTTCGTCGTCCCAGCGGTGAGTGCGGATCAGCCGGTAGCGCTCGCCCGCGACCCACATGTAGGCCTCGGCCTCGGTGCGGTTGCCGATCAGGTCGGCCTGCCGCATCAGGTCCACGACGGGCCGGTATTCGCTTTCGTACCAACGGAATAGTCCTTGACGATCAGATCGCCCCGGTACCGGATCCCGCCAGGGTTGAGTTTCGTGGTCACCTCGGTCACGTAGGCGTCTACTGTGGACAGACCGAGGGCGTGCGCGACGGACACGCGATGGTGGCCGTCCACGATGAAGTGCAGTTCGCCGACGCGGTAGACCTCGATCGGCGGAATGCTCTCGCCGCGGCGGGTGGCCAGGGCCAGCCGCTCCCACCGCTCGCGCACCCGGCCGGACGTCGGCCGGAACCGCCGGTCGAAATCGCGGCCCCGGTCCACGCTGCCGACGATCGAGTCGAGCTTGATCACGCGCAGCCCGATCCGCCGCTCTCCGGCGTAGCCCACCGCCTCGACCACCTCGTCGAAGGGCAGCATGATGTTGACGTCGTCGGGTTCGCGGCGCAGCCAGGACGTTGCGCACCTGGGTTTCGCCGATCCGGCGTTCGGGCTGCGGTTCAGGCCCGCGACGTCGACGACACGACCGTTCGCGTTGATCGCCCCGGCCGGTCCAGGCCATTCGCGCGGAAACCCGTCCCGCATCGACGAACACGCAGGGCGCGTTCAGTGCGTCGATGGGCCGCGCATGCACCCGACACCAGGCGTCAGTGGGCGGCGCGCGCGAGATCCGGATGAGACGCGATGGCCACCGCCACCCCCGTGATCCACAGGATGGTCAGGGTCAGCGCCCAGAACTTCAGGTTCGTCAGCAACCGGGACATGGGGAAACTCCTTTCGAAGAATCAGGAAAGAACTAGAGCCATTTGTTCTTCCTGAATATTCGGTAGAGGAGCAGGCAGATCCCGAGAATCAGGACCAGCACCAGCGGATAGCCGAACTGCCAGTGCAGTTCGGGCATGTAGTCGAAGTTCATGCCGTAGATGCCGGCGATCATCGTCGGCACCGTGATGATCGCCGCCCACGCGGTGATCTTGCGCATGTCCGTGTTCTGCTGCAGCGAGATCTTCGCGACCGTCGCGTCGACCAGGGTGGTCAGCAGTTCGTCGTAGGCGGCCACCCGTTCCGACACGGTGGTCAGGTGGTCGTCGACGTCGCGGAAGTAGGAGCGCACCTCGTCCGGCACGAGCCGGGTGAAGCCCTCGGCGAGCCGCCGGACCGGGGTGGCGAGCGGCATCACCGCCCGCCGCAGCTCCAGCACCTCGCGCTTCATCAGGTAGATCTGCTCGGCGCTGATCACCGTGCGCGGGGCGAAGACCCTGGTCTCCATCTCCTCGATGTCGTCCTCGACGGCGCTGGTGACCTCCAGGTAGTGGTCCACCACGTGGTCGGTGATGGCGTGCAGCACCGCGGCCGGACCCGCCTTGAGCGTCTCGGGATCTTCGTCCAGATCGCGGCGCAGCCGGGCCAGCCCGGAGTGCGCGCCGTGCCGGACCGTGATGATGAAGTCGAGCCCGAGGAACGCCATCAGCTCGCCGGTCTCCACGATCTCGTTGGCCGTGGTCGGCGACTCGTGTTCGACGTAGCGCAGCGTCTTGAGCACCATGAACAGGGTGTCGTCGTAGCGTTCGAGCTTGGGCCGCTGGTGCGCCTGCACCGCGTCCTCGACCGCCAGTTCGTGTAGCCCGTACATCTCGGCGATGCCCTGGATCTGCTCCTCGTCCGGCTCGTGCAGCCCGATCCACACGAAACCCTCGCGGCGCCGCCGCACCTCCTCGATCGCGGAGGCGTGCGTCCAGCGCCCGGGCAGCCGCTTACCGTCGACGTACACGGCGCAGTCGACGACGTAGGCGGACATCGGCACCGGGATCGGAGGCTGGGCGCGGGAACGGCCACCGCCACGGCCGCGCAGGCCGCCGAGTGAGGGAATCGCAGGCATGAGATCTCCTGGCTGACGTAGATCGTGCTACGACGGCCGGACGGAAACGCTTCCGCTCGGCCAGCGCCCAGCGAAACCCGCGAAAGTTCTTGCTAGCGGCCGGAGAAGGCCCGTGCGGGAACGCTGGAGTTACTAGGGAGCGGACTATCGCCACTGCTCATCTTGCGTTCCTCACCTCCTCGGGCCGGGGACACTGTGCCAGTCGTCGCGTTGCGTTGACGCGATGCCTCCGTTGGTCGAGGGTACTCCTCAACGTACGTTGACGTCGCTCCAGGTAGGTGTGGCGTTACCCGCAATAGGAGGTAGGAACGGTGCAGTTCGGTCGGTACTTCGAGGAGTTCGAGGTGGGCGCGGTGTACAAGCACTGGCCGGGCAAGACCGTGACCGAGTACGACGACCATCTGTTCTGCTTGCTCACGATGAACCATCACCCGCTGCACATGGACGCGCACTACGCGGGTGAGACGACCGATTTCGGCAAGAACGTGGTGGTCGGCAACTACATCTACTCGCTGCTGCTCGGCATGTCCGTTCCGGACGTCTCGGGCAAGGCGATCGCGAACCTCGAGGTCGAATCGCTCAAGCACGTCAAGCCGACCTTCCACGGCGACACCATCTACGGCGAGACCGAGGTGCTGGACAAGACGCCGTCGAAGTCGAAGGACGACCGCGGCGTGGTCTACGTGGAGACCAGGGGCTACAAGCAAGATGGCACGATCGTGTGTGTCTTCCGCCGTAAGGTGATGGTGCCGAAGCGTTCCTACGGCGACGTGCGGGGCGGTGAGCAGCCCGCGCGGCCGATTCCACACGAGTAGGAGGACTGGGTGGCCGGACTGGACGACGTCAAGCGGCGGCTGCGCGTGTTCGCGGCCGACCAGGCGGCGGGGGTGTCCCCGCTCTACGAACACCTGGCCGAGCGCGCCGCCGAGGACGACGACGTCGCGGGACTGCTGACCGCGGCACCCGACGACGCGGCCGACCCCGCGCTGCTGCTCGCCGCCGCGCACCGCCTCGTCCAGGCCGAGCCCGTCCACCCGCTGTTCCGCTACTACCCCTCGCTCGGCGGCGCCGACGGCGTCGACGACGGCACGTGGCCGACGTTCCGCGAGTTCCTGCTGGAACGCGCGGACAAGGTGCGGGCGCTCATCCGGTCCCGGCGGGTCGTCGGCAACGAGGTGAGCCGCGCCGCGAGCCTGTACCCGGCGGTGGCCATGGCGGCGAAACAGGCCGGCGGCAAGGTCGCGTTGCTCGAGGTCGGCTGCAGCGCGGGCCTGCTGCTGGGGATGGACAAGTTCGGGTACCGCTACCAGTGCGACGGTGGCGAGCAGTTGACGGCGGGGCCCGCGAAAACGCCGGTCGGCCTGCACTGCGCGCTGGAACTCGGCGAAGGTGCGCGGCTGCCGAAGCTACCGAAGAAACTCGCGGTGGGCGCGAAGATCGGACTGGACGTCGAGCCGATCGATGTGTCCGATGAGGACGAATTGGCCTGGCTCGAGGCGTGTGTCTGGGCCGACCAGTTCGACCGGATCAAGCTGTTGCGGGCGGCGGCCGCCGCGCAGCGCAAGGACCCACCGGAGCTGATCGCCGGCGACGCGGTGGACGATCTCGGCACCGCCGTCGCGCGGGCGGGCGACCTGCCGCTGGTCGTCGTGACGAGCCGGGTGGTCGCACACCTCGGGGAGCGCGGCGCCGAGTTCGTGGCGGCGCTGGCCAAGCTCGGCGCGGACCGGCCCGTGTGGTGGGTCAGCGACGAGCCGTACGAGGCCGCGCTGGCGCACGTGCTGCCCGGCCAGGACGAGCTGAACTTCTGGGACGGCGACGGCGCCTGCACGCTCGGACTCACGCGGTGGCACGACGGGGAAGTGGACGCGCGGGCGCTGGCGCTCACGTCGAAGTTCGGGCAACGGATGACCTGGCTCGCTTCCTGAGCTTGTGCGCGGGTGGGCACACGCTCAGGATGTGGCCATGGCCGTCACAGATGACACCTGGTTCACGCCGCTGACCCCGCTCGCCTTCCTGGAACGGTCCGCGGAGGTCTTTCCCGACAAAGAGGCGATCGTCTACGGCTCGCGCCGCGTGACGTATCGCGAGTTCGCCGCGGAGGCGACCCGGGTCGCGCACGCACTGCGGGCGTGCGGTGTCCAGCAGGGGGACCGGGTCGCCTACCTGCTGCCGAACATCCCGGAGATGCTCGTCGCGCACTTCGCGGTGCCGCTCGCGGGTGCGGTGCTGGTCGCGATCAACACCCGGCTGGCGCCCGCGGAGATCAAGTACATCATCGAGCACTCCGGCGCGCGGGTGCTCGTCGTGGACGCCGCGCTGCACGCGTCCGTGCCGCAGGGCCTGGACCTGGCCGAGATCGTGACGGTGACCGATCCCGCCTCGGGCGCGACACCGGAGCCGTCGGTCGGCGGGATCTCCTACGAGGACCTGCTGGCGCGGGGCGACGACCGCCCGCTGCCGTGGACCGTGGACGACGAGCGCGGCACGATCTCGATCAACTACACGTCCGGCACGACGGGCAGGCCGAAAGGCGTGATGTACCACCACCGGGGCGCGTATTTGAACTCGCTCGCGGAGATCATCCATTCGCGGCACACGCCGGAGTCGCGGTACCTGTGGACGCTGCCGATGTTCCACTGCAACGGCTGGTGCACGACCTGGGCGGTGACCGCGATCGGCGGTACGCATGTGTGTCTGCGTGCGGTGGACGCGGCGGAGATCTGGCGGCTGCTGGACACCGAAGGCGTGACGCACCTCAACGGCGCGCCCACGGTGCTCGTCACGATCGCCTCGCACGAAGGCGCCCACCCGCTGCCGCACGAGGTCGTGGTGACGACGGCGGGTGCGCCCCCGTCGCCGACGGTGATCCGGCGGATGTCGGAGCTGGGTGCGCGGCTGACGCACGTGTACGGGCTGACGGAGACGTACGGCCCGTACACGGTGTGCGAGCCGCAGGAGGGCTGGCTGAAACTGGACATCGGTGAGCGCAGCAAGGTCATGTCGAGGCAAGGTGTGGGCATGATCGTCACCGACGGTGTGCGGGTCGTGGACGACGAGATGCGTGACGTGCCGCGCGACGGGGTCACCATGGGCGAGGTCGTCATGCGCGGCAACAACGTGATGGCCGGGTATTTCAACGACGCGGAGGCCACCGAGAAGGCGTTTCGGGGCGGCTGGTTCCACTCCGGCGATCTGGGCGTGTGGCATCCCGACGGTTACATTCAGTTGCGAGACCGCGCGAAGGACATCATCGTCTCGGGCGGCGAGAACATCTCGACGATCGAGGTGGAGGCCGCCATCGACTCGCACCCCGCGGTCCTGGAGGTCGCGGTGGTCGGCGTCCCGAACGAGAAGTGGGGCGAGCGGCCGAAGGCGTACGTCGTGCTGCGGCCGGGGGAGAGCTTGGAGGAGGCGGCCCTGCTGGACCACGTGCGGAGCCAGATCGCGCGGTACAAGGTCCCGGAGACGGTGGAGTTCGTGACCGAGCTGCCGAAGACGTCGACGGGCAAGATCCAGAAGTTCCAGCTACGCGAACGAGACTGGCAAGGCCACGAAAGCCGGATCCAGTAGCGGAGGTCCGCCCAGAACGCCCAGTCGCGAGTTGAGCATTCCCAGCCGCGAGTTGAGCGTTCCCGGCGCCCGAGTCGGGCTTTCTCCGTGCACGAGTTCAGGTTTCCCTGCGTTCGGCCTTCCTGCCCGAGCCGGGCGCGAGTCCAAGCTTGCCTGCGCGCGTCGGGGCTCCCCCGACTCACGCGTCGGGGGCCTGGCCTTGGACACGGGAAAGTCTGAACTCGCGCACTCGGAATGCCCGGCTCGCGCATCGGGAACGCTCGACTCGCGCGCCGGGAAGTCTGGACTCGCGCGCGGGGAGGCCTGGACTCGCGCACCCGGAAGGCCCGACTCGGGCACCGGGAAGGTCCGGCTCGCGCGCCGGGAAGTCTCGACTCGGGCGCTCGGAACGCTGGACTCGGGCGCCGGGAACGCTCGACTCGCGGCGGGGGTGGGTTAGCAGCGGGGGAGGCTGTTCCAGTCACGGAGCGTCTCCGCCAGGCCGTCGGTCAGGGCCAGTGTGTCGAACGCCTCGGCGTCCACCCAGCGCGCGTCCGCCGCATCGTCGCCCGCCCGGAGGGTGCCGCCGGCGACCTCGCACACGAAGTCGTAGATCTCGTACCTGCCCCGCACGACCATTCCGGCCAGGCGAATCGGCCGGACGTCCAGGCCGGTTTCCTCGCGCATCTCGCGGATCACTGCCTGTGTGTCCGTTTCACCCGGTTCCACCCGCCCGCCGGGCAGCGACCACAGGCCGCGGCCGGGATCGTGCCCCCGCTGGATCACCAGGAGCCTGCCGCGCTCGTCGTGCGTGATCGCGCCCACACATCGAACCGGGTTGTGCTCTCGCGACCGCATGTGCCGACATTAACCCAGGACCGGCCACACGATATGTACACGGAGAGTAGTCATGCGGTACGATCCAGAACGGACACTGACCCAAGCGCGGGACTTTCCTCCCGCACCCTGGCTCAGTGCGGTACAACGTTACTGGTGAGCTTGCTAGACCGATGCCGGAGCAAGAGACGGGATTGATCGTAGTGAACGCGAAGAAAATTGCCGGGCTGGTGGCGATCGCGTTGGTCTTGTTCTTCGTGATCGCCCAGCCGGGTAACGCGGCGAACCTGGTCGGCAACATCCTCAGCTTCCTGCGGAGTTCGGCCGAAGCGGTGATCACCTTCGTAAGCAACGTGTTCAGCAAATAGCGGCGAAAGGCCTGGCCAATGTTCGCCCCCCGCGATCCCGACGAGTACCTGCTCGACACCGAGCGGCGAGTCGTTCGGGTCCGCAGGCACTGGGCGGTGCTGGCGTGGGACACCTTCGAGGCGATCGCGCTCCTCGCGATCTGCGTGATGGTGTCCTACCTGCTGCCGCCGTCGTTGTACGTCGTCCAGAACATTCTCTGGTACGCCGCCCTGCTGGTGGTGCTCGTCTTCGCGTTCAAGGTCATGGAGTGGTGGGTCGAGCGCCTCGTCGTCACCGACAAGCGGTTCGTGCTCACCAGCGGGGTGTTCACCACCAAGGTCGCCATGATGCCGATCAGCAAGGTCACCGACCTCACCTACGAACGCACGGCGTGGGGCCGCATGCTCGGCTACGGCACGGTGATCGTCGAATCCGCGGGGCAGATCCAGGCCCTCAACCGCATCGACTACCTCCCGCGCCCCGAAGAGTTCTACGACACGATCTCCGAGCTCGTCTTCGGCGACAAGCAGAAGCAGAGCGAGCGCTTCTCCATGATCAAGGCCCAGCGGCTGGCCCGCGGCAAGAAGATGGTCGGATAGCCGTCAAAACCGCGTAAGACAGAATGGGTCTGATGCGCATCGATCTGCACACCCATTCCACGGTGTCCGACGGCACCGACACCCCGGCGGAGCTCGTGCGAGCCGCGGCCCGCGCGGGCCTCGACGTCGTCGCGCTCACCGATCACGACACCACGGCAGGCTGGGCCGAGGCCACCGACGCCCTGCCCCCGGGCCTGACGCTCGTGCCCGGCGCCGAACTGTCCTGTGTGAGCGACCACGACGGCGGTTACGGCATCAGCGTGCACCTGCTGGCCTACCTGTTCGACCCGACCTCCCCGGCGATCGTCACCGAACAGCAGCGACTGCGCATCGAACGCCGCACCCGCCTGCGCGCGATGGCCAAGCGCATGTCCGAGGACGGACTGCCCGTCGACCCCGACGAGATCATGGGCCTGCTGCCCGCCGACTCCCCGGCAGGCCGCCCGCACCTCGCGCAGGCGCTGGTCCGCGCCGGCCTCGTCGCCTCCGTCGACCAGGCGTTCGCCGAGTACCTCGGCAACGGTCGCGGCTACTACATTCCCCGCCAGGACACGCCCGTCGAGGACGCGATCGACATGATCGCCGCGGCCGGGGGCGTCACCGTGTTCGCGCATCCGTTCGCGCGCAGCCGCGGCCGCATCGTCTCCGCCGACACGATCGCCGCACTCGCCGAGCGCGGTCTCACCGGCGTCGAGGTCGATCACCCCAACCACGATGAGGAAACCCGCGAGGAACTGCGGGGGCTGGCCCGCGAGCTGAACCTCATCCAGACCGGGTCCAGCGACTACCACGGCACCAACAAGACCATCCCGATCGGCGCCGAGAACACCGACCCGGAACAGCTCGAGGCGCTGATGGCGAAGGCCTCCGGCGCACAGGTCGCGGTGGGCTGACGCCTTGGCCCTCGCCGGCTACTTCGACACGACCGTCTTCCTGGAGGCCACGATCACGCTCGTCGTGATCATGGATCCGCCGGGCACCGTGCCGGTTTTCCTCAGTCTCGTCGGCCGCAAACCGCTCGCGGCGCGGGCCCGCGCCGCGCGTCAGGCCACGCTGGTCTCGCTGCTGGTCATCTCGCTGTTCGCGGTCGCGGGGCAGGCCATCCTCGCTTACCTCGGCATCGGCATTCCCGCACTGCAAGGGGCGGGCGGTCTGCTTCTGCTGCTGATCGCGCTCGACCTGCTCACCGGCCGCGGCGGCAGCAGTGAGCCCGAAGTGGTCGAGGACGTCAACGTCGCGCTCGTACCGCTCGGCACGCCCCTGCTCGCCGGTCCCGGTGCGATCGCCGCGACGATCGTGTTCGTGCGCGAGGCGGCCGGGCAGCTGGGCGCCTACGTCGCGCTCGCGGTCGCGATCATCGTCGTGCACCTGGTCATCTACCTGTGCATGCGCTACTCGGGCGTGGTCATCCGCCTGATCAGGGAAAGCGGTATCACGCTGCTCGCCAAGATCGCGGGTCTGCTGCTGGCCGCGATCGCCGTCGAACTCGTTGCCAACTCCGTGCGCGGGTTCATCGCAGGCGGCTGAGTACGGTGGGGGCGTGGTGGAACAACTGGGGTTCGAGTTCGCGGTCGCGCCCAAGCGCCTGACAAAGGTCAGTCCCGCCCGGCTGGCCACGTTCGCGGACTGCCCGCGCCGGTACCGGATGAGCTATCTCGACCGGCCGACGCCGACGCGCACCGGGCCGTGGGCACACAGCACGCTGGGTGCCGTCGTGCACAACGCGTTGCGCGCGTTGTTCGAGCTTCCGCCGGAGCGCCGCACTCCGGTGCGTGCCGCCGCGTTGCTGTCGGAACAGTGGCAGGACGGCGGGTTCGCCGACGCGGCGCAGGCCGCGGCCTACCGCGAGCGCGCCAAGGCGTGGGTCATGGAGTACGTGGAGCACAACGACGTTTCGGACACCCCGGTCGGGCTGGAGCGCTGGGTGTCGGCGCCGGTCAACCCGGAACCGGGCAAACCCGCGTCCATGATCATCGAGGGGCGCGCCGACCGGATCGACGAGCGGGACGGCGAGCTGGTGGTCGTCGACTACAAGACCGGACGTCGCGCACCCGACGAGTACGAAGCCCGTGCCTCGCAAGCGCTTGCCATGTACGCCGTCGCGTCCGCGCGCACCCTGCGACGCCCGTGCAACCGCGTCGAACTGCACCACCTGCCCACGGGCACGATCGCCGCGGCCGAGCACACCGACGCGAGCCTGCGCCGCCATCTCGCCCGCGCGGAGGAGACGGCCGAGGACCTGCGCGCCGCGACGGATAGTCTTGCCGACGGCGGTGACGCGCGGGAGCTTTTCCCGGCGCAGGTAGGCCCGCGCTGCGCGTGGTGCGATTTCCGCCCGAGCTGTCCGGAAGGGCAGCAGGCCGCTCCGGCGGCCAAATCCTGGGAGTTGCTGGCGCCGTGACATCGGGATCGGATTTGACGGAAGCGGAGACGGACAAGCTCGAACTCCCCGCCGAGCCATCGCGGGGCGGCCGCCTGTGGCGCGGGTTCACCGGATCACTGGCGGCGGGGCTGACGCTGCTCGCGGTCGTCGTGCTGGGAGCCGCGCTGGTCTGCGCCTTCCGGCAGGTGCCTGGGCCGGGCCTGGCCTCGCTGATCGGACATCCCATCGCCGCCGTCCTGGCGCTGGGCGCGCAACGCGTGGCCGACACGAAGCGGGGGAAGGTCGCCGCGGCCGCCGGGGTCGTGGTGTGCGTCGCCGTCGTCGTGGCGCTGTGGCTGTTCTGGTGGGACTAGCGCCAGGCGGAGATCAGCACGTCCAGTAGCCCGGCCGGGTTCTCGGTGTTCGGGGAGTGGGCGGCGCCGGGGACGGTCTCGAAGCGCGCGCCGAGGCGGTCGGCCATGTCGCGCTGGGATTCCACGCTCCACGCGTCGTCGCCTTCTCCGGTGACCACGAGCGAAGGCAGGGTCCTGACCGCCAGCGTCTCGGCGAGGGAGTCCACCAGGTCCGGCTCGTTCCGCAGGCCGTCCGCCATGCCCAGCAGCGCGTGGGGACTCGACGAGACGAAACGGCGGCGGTAGAAGGCTTTCAGCTCCGCCGGGACCTGTGCCCACGACGGGAAGCGTTCGTTCATCGCCTCCCGCACGCTGTACGCGGCCTCGATGCCGTCCTTGCGCAGCAAGGGTTCGCCCTGCTTGAGCGCCTCCCTGCGCGGCCCCTCGGGCAGTTCGGCGGGGCCGCTGTCCATCAGGGTCAGACCCGCGACCGGTGCACCGGCCAGCACGGCGCCGCGCGCCACCAGACCGCCGTAGGAATGCCCGAGCAGGATCACGCCGCCGCCGAGGAACTCGGCCACCGTCGCGACGACCTTGCCCAGCGCGGCCGGCAGGTACGCCTGTTCGTCCGCGGGCCCCGGCGATTCGTACTGTCCCGGCAGATCGATGGCCACGGCACGGAAACCGGCGTCGGCGAACCCGTCGAGCAGCGGGGCGAAGTCCTCTTTGGACCCGGTATAACCAGGCACCAGCAGGATCGTCGTGTCCCCGGCGGTGCGCAACGCGGCGATCGGTCCGTACGGTCCCGGCAGCTCGACCCGTTCGGCCCGGTGCGGGTGCAGCTGGGCGGTCACTTCAGCGCCGTCACGGTGTCGCCCCGCTGCTCCAGCAGCACCGGCCCGATCGTGGACAGACGCACCGGCCCGGTGTAACCGTGCCGGTCCACGCCGATCGTGCGGATCGTGGCGCCGTTCTGCTCGTTGAGCACCGCCAGCCCGCCCTGGATCGGCACCACGAGCTGGTTGTCGAACAGGACGCCGGGCCCGAGCGCGGAGCTGAGTGTCCACTTCGGAGTGAGGTCGTCTCTGGACAGCGCCATCATCTTGGAGCCGGTGAACCAGTACACATTGGCCGCGGTGCTGCTGGTGACCGGCGCGCCACCGGCCGGGTCCGCGGCGAGGTCGCTCGCGGGCAGGTCCAGCGGGTAGGCGGCGATCTGGTCGCCCTCGGGGCCGTAGAGCACGAGCAGTTTCTGGTCGGGCATCGCGACCGCCACGTGGTCACCCGACATGGCGACCATGCGTGCCTTGTAGCCGGGCAGAATCTGGCTGAACGAGACCTGCGGCTGGTCGGAATCCTTCGGCACCGCGCGGTAAACGGTGATGCGGTCGCCCGGATCGCCTGGGCAGCGCTCGACGACCGCGACCTTGCTCGACGCCGCGGCCACCGAGCCGTAGGTGCAGCCGACGCGCGGCTGCTTGTCCGGGTTGACCAGCGCGGGAACCTGGCCGTACTCGACGGTCTCCACCAGATCGTCGCGCCAGGTGTCGATCAGTGTGGGCCCGAACGCGGTCACGTACGCGCTGTCGGTGACCAGGCGTGTGCCCAGTTCCGCGCTGCCCGTGCGCTGCGCCATCCGGTGCCCGGTGTCGGCGTCCAGCGCGATGACCTCGCTGCAGCCGCTCAGCCCGTCGACCCCGTCCTTGCGGAACAGGGCCACGGCACGCGACCACGCGGTGCCGACCGTGCACAGCTGGAGATCACGGGAGTAGCGCCAGCGGACCTGGCCGGTGAGCGGGTCGCGGCCGAGTAGTTCGCCGCCGGACGCCGTCACCGTGGTCACGCCGTCGGCGACCGGCACCGGTTCCGCACCGTTGGGGGCCGACCACAGTTCGGTCAGCGTCGCCGGCACCGCGTTCGGTGCGGAAGGCAGCGCCGGGCCGGGCGCCGCGGTGTCGGACACCGTCGCGCGGCTCTCGCTGCCCGCCCAGACCACCACACCGGCCGCCACCGCGACGACCGCGATCAGTGCGGCGATCACCCGGTCCTGCCGTCGATTCCACGGCGACCGGCGCTCCTCGCGAACCGCGGTGTGCCGGGGCGGCCCCGACGACGCCGGAACGCCACCGGCCAGCACGTCCTCGACGCCGATGATCTGGGTGGCCTCGGAGTCGTCGTCGGGCCTGCGATGACGTCCTCGTACCGACCCCTCGGCACTGTTGCGCGACGGTCCCTCGGCGGGCTCGGTCACTCCTACTCCCGGTTCTTCGGCGCTGGTGGTGCTCAGTCTGCCGAAGCCGGTGTATCAGATGTGTTGGCGGAGTTCACCCGCCGGCGGCGCCTGCGCCGGGTGGGGCGCTCGGCGGCGTCTCCGCCGTCGCCCGCCGACGGCGCGGTGGTGTCACCGCCGCGCGTACGACGCCGGCGCGGACGCTCCTCGTCGCCGCCCTCCTTGGTCTTCGCCGTGGCGTCGGCATTCTCGACCGCCTCCGCCGCTGCCGCGCCACCACGGGTGCGGCGGCGCTTGCGGGCGCGCGCCGGTGCATCCGACGTGCGGCGCTTGCGGCCGCCCATCTTCTCCTCCGGTTCGGCGGCCAGTCCGGCCCGCGTGCGCTTGCTCAGCGGCAGGCGGCCGGTCGCGTCCTCGGGGATGCCGAGGTCGGAGAACAGGTGCTTGGACGTCGAGTACGTCTCCACCGGCTCCGGGATGTCGAGGCCGAGCGTGTCGGAGATCAGCTTCCAGCGCGCCTCCTCGTCCCAGTCGACGAGGGTGATCGCGACGCCCGTCTTGCCCGCGCGGCCGGTGCGGCCGATGCGGTGCACGTAGGTCTTCTCGTCCTCCGGCGTTTGGTAGTTCACCACGTGCGTGACGTCGTCGACGTCGATGCCGCGCGCCGCGACGTCGGTGGCGACCAGCACGTCGATCTTGCCGGAGCGGAACGCGCGCAGCGCCTGCTCACGGGCACCCTGACCGAGGTCACCGTGCACCGCGGCGGCGGCGAACCCGCGCTCGGCGAGGTCGTCGGCCACCTTCTGCGCGGTGCGCTTGGTGCGCGTGAAGACCATCGTCAGGCCGCGGTCCTTGGCCTGCAGCACGCGGGCGACCAGCTCGGGCTTGTCCAGCGAGTGCGCGCGGTAGACGAACTGGGTGGTGCGCTCGTGCACCGCGCCGGCGTCGTTCTCCTCGGCGCGGATGTGCGTCGGCCGGTTGAGGAACGTGCGGGCCAGCGTGATGATCGGGCCCGGCATGGTCGCCGAGAACAGCATCGTCTGGCGCTCGTCGGGCACCATGCCCAGAATGCGCTCGATGTCGGGAAGGAAGCCGAGGTCGAGCATCTCGTCGGCCTCGTCGAGCACCAGCGCGCGGACCTTGCCCAGCACCAGGTGCCGCTGTTCGGCCAGGTCCAGCAGGCGGCCGGGGGTGCCGATGACCAGGTCGACGCCCTTGCGCAGCGCGTCGATCTGCTGCTCGTAGGGGCGGCCGCCGTAGATCGCCAGCGTGCGGATGCCCAGGTGCTTGCCCGCGTCGGTGAGGTCGTGCGCGACCTGCAGGCACAGCTCACGGGTGGGCACCACGACCAGCGCCTGCGGCGTCCCGTCGCCCGGCGTGGTGATGCGCTGCAGCACGGGGACGCCGAAGCCGAGCGTCTTGCCCATGCCGGTGCGGGCCTGGCCGATGACGTCGTCACCGCTGAGCGCGAGCGGCAGGGTCAGCGCCTGGATCGCGAAGGTGCGCTCGATACCGGCCTCGCGCAGGGCCCGTACGATCTCCTCGTGCACGCCGAACTCGGCGAACGTCGGGTTTTCCGGCTCGACGACGGCCTCGGCCTGTAGCGGGTGCGAAGGGTCGGTGTCCGGGACGCCGCTCTCGCTGTGCTCCAGGGCCACCGGGTTGGTTTCTGTTCGGTTGTCGGAATTGCTTGCGGTCAGTGTGATCGCCTCTCTCGTACCAGCGCGCACTGCCCGGCCGGTTCTGGCACTCGACCGCGGGATTTCGATCGCGGGAATGCCGCTCAAAAGGCGTGCACGCACACTGTGTTGTTCTCAAACCACGAGGTGCGGTTCGATATCCGCCGCCCAGCTCGGGGCGGAAGTTTGCGGGTATACAGCATCGAGTGTACCGGCTGACCCCCTGGCCTCGGTGTTTCGGGGGCGCGTGTCCACGTGGGATCGGTCTCGTTGCCGCTCGCGGACAGGGCCGGCGCCGCGCCCGCCACCGCCCTCGACGAAGACGCGGCTACATTCGTAGCGTGACACGAGAGATCAGTGAAGGCGTGGTTGACCTGCTCGGCGTCATCGCCTACGGCGAGCTGTCCGCGTTCGACCGGATGGCGGAGGACGCACGGACCGCACCCACACTCGCGGGCCGTGCGGCGCTCGCGGCGATGGCGGCGGCCGAGATCGGGCACTACACCCAGCTGTCGCGGTACCTCGCCGACCACGGGGTCGCGGTCGAGGACGCGATGCGGCCGTTCGTCGGGCACATCGACGCGTGGCACGCCTCGACGGCGCCGAAGTCGTGGCTGGAGTCCCTGGTCAAGGCGTACGTGGGGGACGGGCTCGCGGCGGATCTCTACCGTGAGGTGGGCAGCTGGCTGGACGAGGAGACGAAGGACCTCGTGCTGACCGTGCTCGCCGACACCGGCCATTCGGCGTTCGCGGAGCGCGAAGTCGCCGCCGGTATCGAGGCGGATCCGAAGGCGCGGGACCGGCTGGCGCTGTGGGGCCGGCGGCTGCTGGGAGAGGCGCTGACGCAGGCCCAGTACGTGGCCGCGGAGCGGGACGGGCTGACGGAGCTGATCGTGTCCGGTTCGGGGGATCTCTCGGGAATCGCGGCGCTGTTCCGGCGGTTGCAGCAGGGGCACACCAAACGGATGCAGAAGCTCGGACTCGGTTAGCCTTGTCCGCAGATACCGTGACGCAGAACTAGGCGGAGGTCACACGTGGAGGTCAAGATCGGCATCAAGGACACCCCCCGTGAGCTGGTGGTGTCCAGTGGCCAGTCGGCCGAGGAGGTCGAAGCGCTGGTCGCCGACGCGCTGAAGGCCGGGGAAGGCCTGCTCCGCCTCACCGACGACAAGGGACGCAAGTTCGTGATCCCTTCCGACCGCATCGCCTACGTCGAGATCGCGCCGTCCGACGTGCGCAAGGTCGGTTTCGCCGTCGGCTGACCAGGCAAGATCGCACGCGGGAGCTTCACCGGATGGTGGGGCTCCCGTTTTTCATGTGAGGCGGGTGCGGATGGTCTCCAGGTGGGCCGCGTCGACACCGGCCGCGAGCAGGTAGTCCTGTGCGTCCAGCCCGGCCACGACCGCTTCGACGGCGGCTCGCGCGGTGGTGTTCTCCCGGGCCAGGATCCGCTCGACCAGCGGTCCTTGGTCGGGCTCGCCCAGCTTCTCGAACAGGGGTTTCACCGCGGCCGTGGACCGCAGGTAGTCCTCGGCGATGGCCTGCGGGGTCGCTCCGGCGAGGCCCAGCAGGAGGATCGCGACCAGGCCGGTCCGGTCGCGGCCTGCCCGGCAGTGGAACAGCGCAGCCGGTTCGGCCCTGGCGAGTGCCGTGATGGCGGCGGCGCAGCGTTCGGCCTTGTGCGCGAGGAACGCCGGGTAGTAGAGCGGGCAGCAGATGAGGTCGCCGATGTCCTGCCAGAACCGCCGGTCGGCGACGTCGTCCAGGGGCACGTGCACCGTGGGGATGCCGGTGCCCGGGCCTCTCTCGTCGTCGTTGCGCAGGTCGACGATGGTGCTGACCCCACTTGCGCGCCAGCCCGCCGCGGTGACGAACCGCGGGTCGGCGGAGCGGATGTAGGCGCCGTATCTGGTGCGGCCGCCGTTCAGCGTCGGCAGGCCACCCAGGTCGCGGGTGTTGTAGAAGCCGTTCATGCGCCGATCTTGGCGGTTGTTCCTGGGGGAGGGTCAACTATTCGGTCTGTTTCGGGTGGCCGACAGCCGCGTGCTGCACCCACACCGTGCGGTGGTCCTCGTCCACGAGGTACCAGATGCGAGCCCCGCCGGTCACCTCGATCTGCCACCGTGGCAACACGCGGCCTCGATGCGTGCCGGTGGCAAGACTCCCCTTCAGCTGATGATGCCGCCCCGTCGGGCTGCCAGGCGCCGGGTTGTTCCGCATCGCTTCCCACGCTCGGCGCAGGTTGCCTGAAGCGGTCGCCTCCAGTTCCTTCCAGCCGGCGATCGCTGCCGTGGTGGCGTACCGGATCGCCCATTCGTTCGCGGTCGGCGGCGGTGCGACCGGATCTCCGCGTTTGGGGCTCACTGCGCCGCAGCCGGTTCGGACACCGGCCCCAGGTCCTCACCCTCTTGCGTCAGGGTTTCACGCAGCGCGGGGTCGGCGTGAATCTCGGCGGTGTGGTGCCACGCGTCGAGCACCCTGGTGACCGGTGCCGGATTCTCCAGCGAGTCCGCCGCCTCCAAGGTCTCCACCAGTTCCGTGACGAATGCCGTCAAGTCCTCGGGCGGCAGGAAACGCGCCCAGGGAAACACCTTCGGGACCACCCGCATGGCCGCCGACCGGGTCTCGTCGTTGTACCCCACCAGTACGGCGAGGATGCCCGCCGCGGCCGAAGAAGCCTGCCGTGCCTGCTCCGCTCGACTGCTCAACGTCAGCAAAAGATCCTCTTCATCGGCGGCGCGACGATGCACGCGTAACGCCTGACCGGGCGAGAGCTGGAGCTTCTTGAGTGTTTCCTTCGGCCGGTTGAGTAGATCGGACAGGTTGACCTCGGCGAGAGTCATAGTTTCAAATTAGTTCGAAACTGGGCCCGTCGCAAGCAGATAACCTCAGGCCGTCAGTTCGGGCAGGGTTGTGGGGACCGTGAACGGTGGGGTGCTGGTGCCCAGGATCCGGTATCGGCCCCACGGGTCGCGGTCGGACAGTTCGCCCTTCGCGGAGCCTTGCGGGGTGCGGATCTCGGCGGGCCTCTTGCGGCCCTCGAGCAGCTTGTCCAGTTCCGCGTGCTCGGCGATGCGGCCGTACCAGCGGTAATAGCCGTCGATCGGCTGGAAATGGCCCCGCAGGTCCACCTCGACCTCGAACTCGGTGCCCTCCACGACCAGTGTCGCGGGCCCGTTGTAGCCGTCTTCGTCGTCAGCCGGCATCGCTGTCCTCCTCGGCCTCGGCCGCTCGTAGCTTGATGACCTTGTTCTCCTCCAGCGGCAGGTTCGGGTCGATGACGACCCCCTGCTGCCTGGTCAGCCCGTCGATCGCGGCCCAGATGATCTGGGTCAGGTACTCCACGACCGAGTCCCGGCCCATCGACCGGCGCTCCAGCCACCATTCACCGGTGTTCTGGACCATGCCGACGATCCCGTACGCCCACGGTTCGGCCGCGCCGGAATCCATGCCGAGCATCCGCATGTAGTCGCCGAGCAACGCGGTCAACGCGGTCGCGATGAGTTCCTTGTCCTCGGCGACGAAGTCGGAGTCGGCCGGTTTCTCGGTGAACGTGCCGCGCGCGAGCAGCCGGTACAGGTTCGGGTGTTCCTCGATGACGGTGAAGAACGAGTCCAGTGCCATCCGGATGCGGGGGACCGGCGCCAGTTCGGCGTTGATCGCCGGGACGAGCTTCGAGAAGAGGATCTCGGTGCCGCGCTGGCCGAGCGCGACGTAGAGATCCGCCTTGTCCTCGAAATGCCGGTACAGCACGGGTTTGGTGACTCCGGCCGCGACCGCGACGTCCTCCATCGCCAGCTCGGGCCCGTGTTCGTCCAACGCCCGGAGTGCGGCCTCGACGAACTCCGCGCGCCGTTCCACCCGGTGCTTGCGCCACCGGTCCCGTCGCGCGTCGCCGGTCGACGCCTCGCCTGGCTTGGCCTTACCGCTGCGCTTGACACGATCCGCCACGAGCGAGATGCTACCAGAGGTAACTGTTACCTTGAGTTACACGCAACGGGAGGCGCAATGACGCGAACGCTCAGGGAGCCGGGGCGGGAGAAGACCGCCGAACGGCTGCTGAAGTCCTCGGCCAGCAAGTTCTACGACCCGGACGTCGACATCGACTGGGCCGCGCCGCTTCCCGAGAACATGCCCTACCAGCCCGAACACCGCTGCTCGCTGTACGGCACGCACCTGTGGGACAAGCTCTCCCCGGAACAGCGCCTCGAACTGGGCAAGCACGAGCTGGCCAGCGTCGCCAGCAACGGCATCTTCTTCGAGGTGCTGCTGATGCAGATGCTGCTCAAAGAGGTCTACAACGCCGACCCGACGACGCGCCACGCCCAGTACGCACTCACCGAGGTCGCCGACGAATGCCGGCATTCGACGATGTTCGCGCGCTCGGTCGAACGTGTCGGCGCGCCCGCGTACGGACCGCTGAAGATCGTGCACCGGGCCGGCAAGCTGCTGCCGCTGGTCGGCTACGGGCCGGCGCTGTACGGCTCGATCCTGGTCGCCGAGGAGATCCTCGACCGGATCCAGCGCGAGAGCATGGCCGACGAGAACATCCAGCCGCTGGTCCGCATGGTCAACCGGATCCACGTGCTGGAGGAGGCGCGGCACGTCACCTTCGCGCGCGAAGAGGTCACCCGCGGCATGCAGAAGCTCGGCAAGGTGGAGCTTCGCTACCAGCGCTGGCTGATCGCGCTGGTGAGCTTCGCGATCACCCGTAGCCTGGTCAACCCGCGTGTCTACAAGGCCGTCGGGCTCAACCCGAAGGAAGCCTGGCACACGGCGATGGACAACCCGCACTTCCACGAGACCATCCGGTGGTCGGGCGAGCGGATCATGGCCTTCCTCACCGAGGCCGGTCTGGTCGGCGCGCCGGGAATGCACCTGTGGCACAAGTCGTTCTTGCTGGAGAAGCGATGACGGCGGTGGTTCGCCGCAGGGGGGTGGGCCACCGTTTCGTCACGCGCGACGGCACCGCCCTGCACGTCGATTCGCGCGGTCCAGAGGATGCCTCGAAGACGGTCCTGCTCGTGCACGCGTGGACCCAGGACCACACCGAGTGGGACCCGGTCCTGCCGCTGCTGCCGCCGGATGTGCGCACGGTGCGCTACGACCACCGCGGCCACGGGTTCTCCGCGCCCGCCGGACCGGGCACGGCGACCGTCGCCCAGCTCGCGGACGATCTCGCCGAGCTGATCGCCGACCGCGCGCCGGAGGGCAGACTCGTGCTGGCAGGCCATTCCATGGGCGGTATGACCCTGATGGCGCTGGCCGAGCGGTATCCCGAGCTGATCCGCGAACGGGTCGGCGGTGTCGCCTTCGTCGCCACGTCGTGCTCCGACATGGACCGTTTGACGCTGGGCCTGGGCGGCCGTGCGGGCAACGTCGCGGCCCGCACGGACAAGTCGCTGGGGCGGGCACTCGTCCGCTACGGCAAGGATTCCCTGCCGATCCCGGCGGTGCTGGCGCGGCCCGCGACGAAGTGGCTCGCGTTCGGCAAGAAGGTGAACCGGGCCGACGTGCGGCACATGACGGCACAGTTCCTGCGCGCACACCCGCGCAGCGTCGGCGGGTTTCGCGATTCGATGACGACGCACGACCGCCGCGCCGCGCTGGCGACCCTCAAGACGGTGCCGAGCGTCGTGCTGGTCGGCGACCGGGACCGGATCACGCCGATGCACCACGCGAAGGTGATCGCGAACGAGCTGCCGGACGCGGAGTTCGTGCTGTTCCCCGGCGCGGGCCACGAGCTGACCTACGAGCGCACGCACGGCGTCGCGGCCCGGCTGCGGCGGCTGATCGAGTCGGCCTAGGTTCCGGCGATCCCGGCTCGCCGCCGGGTGACCGCTACAGGGGCGGCTGCTGCTGCAGGGGGAAGCCGGCGCCGATACCGCGCCACGCGAGCGTCGCGGTGAGGTCGACGGCCTCCTCGCGGCTCATCGTGCTGTGGTGGGCCAGCCAGAACCTGGCGCTGACCTGGCTCATTCCCACCAGGCCCACGGCCAGCAGCCGCGCCTTCTCCTCGTTCAGCCCGGCGTCCGCGGTGATCGTTTCGGTGATCGCGTTCACGCTGGCCGACGTCGCGCGGTCCACCGCCTCCTGCACCGCGGGCTCGCCGCGCAGGTCGGACTCGAACACCATCTTGAAGGCGCCCGCGTCACCGTTGACGAAATCGAAGAACGCGCCCACCGCGGCCTGCACCCGCTGCTTGTTGTCGGTGGTGGAGGCCAGCGCGCCCTCGACCCGGCCGACCAGCTCGTCGACGTGGCTTTCCAGCAGCGCGATGTAGAGATCGAGCTTGCCGGGGAAGTGCTGGTAGAGCACGGGCTTGGACACCCCGGCCTGTTCGGCGATCTCGTCCATGGCCGCGGCGTGATACCCGTTCGCCGAGAACACCCGCTGTGCGGCGGCGAGCAGCTGCGCACGTCGCTCCGTGCGAGGCAGCCGCACGCCTCGTTGGCTCGCCGTGGCGGCGGTCTCCGTCATGCGTCCCTCCGGTGTCTAACCCATTCGAGATTACTCGCCGGTACCGACAGGTCGCCAAGGCCGGGCGAACATAGGCATCCTGAATCAATGACAGACACGATCCCGGCGGCCGAACCCGAGCAGCTGCTGCCCGCCAGACGGGTCCCCATCACGCACGTCCCCCTGTCCAGCGCAACGTTACCCACCCTCGACCCGAACCTTCCGCCGTGGCCGGGGTCGGTGGAGAGCTCCGGCGGAGTGTCGCTGCACGTACGGCGCACGCCGGGCGCGGGTGACGAGCAGGTCGTTTACGTGCACGGCCTGGGCGGCTCCTCCTCGAACTGGACGGACCTGGCCGCGCTGCTGGCGCCGTACGGCGACGGCATCGCCCCCGACCTGCCGGGTTTCGGTTTCTCCGAACCGGTCGAGAACTTCGATTTCAGCCTCGGCGCGCACACCGAGACGCTCGCGAGGTTCATCGAGGGCATGGGGCCCGTGCACCTCGTCGGCAACTCGATGGGCGGCGCGATCTCGCTGCTGCTGGCCGCACGCAGGCCGGAACTCGTGCGCACGCTCACACTCATCTCCCCGGCGATGCCCGACCGCAGGCCCGATCCGCGCCGGCTGTCCGATCCGGCGATGGCGCTGGCGTACCTGCCGTTGATCGGCCGCCGGGCCCGCAGGCGCCTCGCCGCGATGGGTCCTCGCGAACGCGCCCAGCAGGTGATCAACCTGTGCTTCGCCAACCCCGGCGCGTTCCCGGCGCACCGGCTCGACGAGCTCGAGGAGGAGCACAGCGCGCGGCTGGCGTTGCGGTGGGCCAGTTCGGCCATGAACCTGAGCACCTTGAGCATCTTCCGCACCTGGTTCGCCCGCGGCCCGGCCTCGCTGTGGTCGATCGCGCCGCAGGTCAAGGCGCCCTCGCTGGTGGTGTGGGGCACCGACGACAGGGTGATCTCCGTGCGCCGCGCGGCCCGCACCGCCAGGGCACTGCCGAACGCGCGG
The DNA here is from genome assembly GCF_012328925.1 of Amycolatopsis acididurans. Lineage (GTDB taxonomy): Bacteria > Actinomycetota > Actinomycetes > Mycobacteriales > Pseudonocardiaceae > Amycolatopsis_E > Amycolatopsis_E acididurans. Next base: position 25,901 of record NZ_JAAXLS010000037.1, on the reverse strand, counting down.
CTGCTGGTGCTGCCGAGGACCGGCCACGTGGCACAGATGGAACGCCCGGTTGCCGTAGCGAAGGCCGTTCTGGGCATGTGGGAGCGTGTCGCCGCGAATGTGTGGTAGGCCATCCGAGTGATGGAACCGCGTGCTGTGACGGGCCGGTCGCCAGGCGCGTAACAGTGCGCATGTGGCACCCTTGGGCCCGTGGACCGGGGGAGGAACGGAGCGCGACGCGATCAGCATCAGGCGTCCCGTCGTTCGCATCCCTCCCGTGGCGAGGACCGCTATCGCCCTGGTCACCGCCGCACCACGGGGGAGCCGCTGAGCGCGTCCTGGAAGCCCGCGCCCGCGCAGCTGGAGCAAGGGCCGGAGGAGGCCCGCCGGGCGCGCCGTGAGCGCGGGTTCGTCGCCCGCATCACCAAGACCTACGGCTGGCGCGTGTACGCGCTGCCGATTCTCGTCGTGATCACCGCGCTGGTGGTGTTCAACACGGCCAACTCCGGGCCGCAGCCCGCGACGGACGGCAGCGCGCAGACCACGGGCACCGGCGACGGTTCCGGCGCCAACCTGGCCGAGCGGCCCGCGCTGCCCGCGAACCTCAACGTGCCGACGGCCGAACTGCCCGCCGGCGGCGCGTTCACCGAGTCGGGCAAGGGCACCTGGCACGTCATCCCGCTCTCCGGCGACGCCGGCAAGAAGGTCGGGACCGGCGGCAAGCTGTACCACTACACCATCGAGGTGGAGGACGGGATCGATCCGTCGAGCTACGCGGGCGACGACTCGTTCGCCACGGCGGTGGAGGCGACCCTGTCGAACCCGCAGAGCTGGATCGGCACCGGCAAGGTGAGCCTGCAGCGCGTGGACGCCAGCTACCCCGATCCGGACTTCCGGGTGCGGCTGACCACGCCGAACACGGCGACGCGGGCGGATCTGTGCGGCTTCGGCATCCCGTTCCCCACGTCCTGCTACATCCGCGGGTTCCAGAAGAGCGTGGTCATCAACCTGGCCCGCTGGGTGCGCGGCGCGCTGGCATTCGGTGGCGACATGACCACCTACCGTCAGTACGCCACGAACCACGAGGTGGGACACGCGCTGGGCAAGAGCCACATCGGCTGCCAGGAGAACGGCCAGCTCGCGCCCGTGATGATGCAGCAGACGTTCGGGGTCGCCAACGACTACGTGGCCCAGCTCAACCAGGTCGACATCTACAACTCGAAGGCCGTGCCCGCGGACGGCAAGGTCTGCAAGCCCAATGCCTGGCCGGTGCTCAACCTCGGCGACAGCGCGCCCTCGGGGTGAGTCTCACCATGCGGACACCGGGAATGGTGGGGTGCGACCCTTGTGTTGTGGATACTGGGTCGTCGAGAAACGCGACCAGGCGTGAGATGGAGGACGTCGATGTCAGGCAGCCTGCCGCCGCTCGTTGAGCCGGCCGCCGAGCTCACCAAGGAAGAGGTGGCCCGGTACAGCCGTCACCTGATCATCCCGGACGTCGGGATGGACGGGCAGAAGCGGCTCAAGAACGCCAAGGTCCTGGTGATCGGCGCCGGTGGCCTTGGCAGCCCCGCGTTGCTCTACCTGGCCGCGGCCGGGGTCGGCACGCTCGGCGTGATCGACTTCGACGTGGTCGACGAGTCGAACCTGCAGCGCCAGGTCATCCACGGCCAGTCGGATGTCGGCAAGCCGAAGGCGGTGTCGGCGAAGGAGTCGATCGCGGAGATCAACCCGTTCGTCAACGTCATCCTGCACACCGAGCAGCTGACGAGCGCGAACGCGCTGGATGTCTTCTCCGGCTACGACCTGATCCTGGACGGCACGGACAACTTCGCGACCAGGTACCTGGTCAACGACGCCGCCGTGCTGCTGGGCAAGCCGTACGTGTGGGGCTCGATCTTCCGGTTCGAGGGCCAGGTCAGCGTGTTCTGGGAGGACGCGCCCAACGGCAAGGGCCTCAACTACCGTGACCTCTACCCGGAGCCGCCGCCCCCGGGCATGGTCCCCTCGTGCGCCGAGGGTGGCGTGCTGGGCGTGCTGTGCGCCTCGATCGGCTCGATCATGGTCAACGAGGCGATCAAGCTGCTCACGGGCATCGGCGAGCCGCTGCTCGGCCGTCTGATCAGCTACGACGCGCTGGAGATGAAGTATCGCGAGGTCAAGATCCGTAAGGATCCGGAGACCCCGAAGATCACCGAGCTGATCGACTACGACGCGTTCTGCGGTGTCGTCTCCGACGACGCGCAGCAGGCCGCCTCCGGCCACACGATCACCCCGGCGGAGCTGAAGGCGAAGTTCGACTCGGGCGAGGACTTCGAGCTGATCGACGTCCGCGAGCCGCACGAGTACGAGATCGTCAACATCAAGGGCGCCAAGCTGATCCCGAAGGACAAGATCCTCTCGGGTGAGGCGCTTTCCGAGTTGCCGCAGGACAAGCCGATCGTGCTGCACTGCAAGTCGGGTGCCCGCTCGGCCGAGGCGCTCGCCGCCTTGCACCGGGCCGGGTTCAAGGACGCCACGCACCTCGGTGGCGGCGTGCTCGCGTGGGCGAACCAGATCGACAAGAGCCTGCCGACCTACTGACGCGACGCAAGCGGGTTTTCTGAAATTTCCCTTGCCTGCGGCGGTAACCTCGCGGGGTGTCCCCCGGTTCCAGACTCCGCGAGGCCCCGCCGCAGCGCGTGCTCGACGCTTTCGGCGCGACGGGGGAGCCGGAGCGGCTGCCGGGTAGTTCGGCCTGGCGCTGCGGGCACGTGGTACTCAAACCTGTCGCCGATCGGGCGCGTGCGATGTGGCTGGCGAACACGCTGAGCCGCATCGACGCGCCCGATCTGCGTATCGCCCGGCCGGTGCGCACGACCGACGGGCGGGCGATCATCGGCGGCTGGGCCGCGAGCCGCTATCTGCCCGGCAGGCCCGAACACCGCTACGACCAGATCATGCAGGCCGCGCTCAAACTCACCCAGGCGACCGCGGAGCTGCCGCGGCCGGGATTTCTCGCCTCCCGCACCGATCCGGACGCCATCGCGGACCGGATCGCCTGGGGCGAGGCGAAGATTCCCGTCGAGGAGACCAGGGGCGAGGGCTGGTTCGAGGTGCTCGCGGTGGCACGAAGACCCGTGGCGTTGCCCGAGCAGATCGTCCCCGGCGATCTCTTCGGCACCGTGTTGTTCGACGGTGAGTCCCCGCCCGGAATCGTCGACTTCGATCCCTACTTCCGGCCCGCCGAATGGGCCGCCGCCATCGTCGCCGTGGACGCGGTCGCCTGGGGCGGGGCCGGTATCGAATTCCTCCACCGCTGGTCTCATCTGCCGGAATGGTCCCAGTTACTCCTTCGTGCCGTACTTTTCCGGCTGGCCGCCAACTCGATCAACCCCCGTGGCACCGCCGCCGCGCTCGACGGGATCCGCGCCGCCGCCGCCTCGGTCAGCGAACTGCTGTGAAACTCGCCGACCTGGTACTTTCCCACGGAAGTGCCCCAGGTCACTTCTCACCACCTACCTCTGCTAATAGGCAAGCAATGTCAAACGCCTGAAACATTCGGGCATTTTCAGGTAACACGGCCTCCTTACCTTCGAGTCACGTCGAGGGAAGGAGGTGCGCGTGACGCTGACGGCGGAACGTGGAGTCAAAGTCGCGACGCATTGCCCGTACTGTGCGCTGCAGTGCGGGATGAGCGTGTCCGGCACCTCTGTCGCCCCCAGGGAGTTCCCCACCAACGGCGGCGGGCTGTGCCAGAAGGGCTGGACCTCCGGAACGCTGCTGACCTCGCCCGCGCGCCTGACCAGCCCACTCGTCCGCGTCGACGGCGAACTCGTCCCGGCTAGCTGGGACGACGCCCTCGATCTCGTCGCGCGGCGGCTCACCGACATCCAGGCGCAGCACGGCGCCGACGCGGCCGCGCTCTTCGGCGGCGGCGGGCTGACGAACGAGAAGTGCTACCTGCTGGGCAAGTTCGCCCGGGTGGCGCTGGGTACTTCGCAGGTGGACTACAACGGCCGCTTCTGCATGTCCTCGGCCGCGGCCGCCGGTAACAAGGCGTTCGGGCTCGACCGCGGGCTGCCGTTCCCGCTCACGGACCTCGCCGAGGCCGACGCGGTACTGCTGATCGGGTCCAACCCGGCCGAGACGATGCCGCCGTTCATGCAGCACCTGCGCCACGCGATCGACGTCGGCGGCCTCATCGTCGTCGACCCCCGCCGCACGCCGACGGCCGAACAGGGCAGTCTGCACCTGGCGCCCGCGCCCGGTACGGACATGGCGCTGGCGATGGGGATCCTGCACGCGGTCGTCGCCGACGGCCTGCTCGAATGGTCCTATGTGGACGAACGCACCCGCGGTTTCGACGCGGTGTGGCGGATCGTGTCGCGCTGGTGGCCCGAGCGCGTCGAGCGGGTGACCGGCGTCGCCGCCGCCGACCAGCGCCGCGTGGCGCAGCGGCTGGCCAAGGCACGCAACGCCTACATTCTCACCGCGCGGGGCACCGAGCAGCACGCCAGCGGCGCCGACACGGTCAGCGCGTGGATCAACCTGGCGCTCGCGCTCGGCCTGCCGGGCCGCGCGGGCTCCGGTTACGGCTGCCTCACCGGCCAGGGCAACGGCCAGGGCGGCCGCGAGCACGGCCAGAAGGCCGACCAGTTGCCCGGTTACCGCAAGATCGACGACCCGGCCGCGCGCGAGCACGTCGCGAACGTCTGGGGCGTGCCCGCCGACTCGCTGCCGGGCGCGGGCCGGTCGGCCTACGAACTGCTCGACGCGCTGGGCACCGGGGACGGGCCGCGCGCACTGCTGGTGTTCGGCAGCAACGTGGTCGTCTCCGCGCCGCGTGCGGCGCACGTCGCCGAGCGGCTGTCCGCGCTGGACTTCCTCGTCGTCGCCGATCTCTTCCTGTCCGAGACAGCGGCGCTGGCCGACGTCGTCCTCCCGGTCACCCAGTGGGCCGAGGAGGACGGCACGATGACCAACCTCGAAGGCCGGGTTCTGCTCCGCCGCAAGGCGATCGACCCGCCGGAGGGCGTGCGCAGCGACCTCGATGTCCTCAATGGACTGGCGACCCGGCTCGGCCAGCCCGCCGAGCGTTTCCCCGTCGACGCCGAGACCGTGTTCGCCGAACTCCGCGAGGCCTCGAGGGGCGGGCTCGCCGACTACTCGGGGATCAGCTACGACCGTCTCCGCGCCGGTGAGGCGCTGTACTGGCCGGTGCCGGGCACCGAGCACGCCGGGACGCCGAGGATGTTCACCGACCGCTTCGCGCACGCCGACGGCCGCGCCCGGTTCGTGCCGGTCGAGCACCGCGGGCCCGCGGAGCCGACGGACGCCGAGTTTCCCTTGCAGGCCACCACGGGCCGCGTGCTGCAGCACTACCAGTCCGGTGCGCAGACCCGGCTGGTGCCGGAACTGAACGACGTCGTGCCCGAGGCCTATGTCGAGGTGCATCCGGACACCGCGGCCCGCCACGGGCTGGAGCACGGCGACTGGGCCCGCGTGAGCTCGCGTCGCGGCGAGACCACCGCGCGCGTGCGGTGCGTGTCCTCGATGCGGCCGGACGTGGTGTTCCTGCCGTTCCACTTCGGCGGCGCCCAGCGCGCGAACCTGCTCACCAACCCGGCGCTGGACCCGACCAGCCGGATGCCGGAGTTCAAGGTCTGTGCCGTCAACCTGGGTAAGGATGATCTTCGATGAGCCCCCGCAAGGTGGTCGTGCTCGGTTACGGGATGGCGGGTGCGCGGCTGGCCGACGAAATCCGGCAGCGTGACCCGAAGGGCGAGCGCGTCGCCCTCACCGTCATCGGCGAGGAGACGCACGCCGCCTACAACCGCGTCCTGCTCTCCGCCGTGCTCGCCGGCACGATGCGGCCCGACATGGTCCGGCTGCACGAGGGCGACTGGGCCTCGCAGCACGGGATCGACCTGCGCACCGGCGTCACCGCGGTCGGTCTCGACCGGGTCAAGCGGCACGTGGAACTCGACGACGGGTCCTGTGTGGACTACGACGCGCTGGTGTTCGCCACCGGTGCGAAGCCGTGGCTGCCGCCCGTCGAAGGGCTCGTGCTGGACGACGGCATGCCCGCGCCCGGAGTCGTCGCGTTCCGCACGCTGGACGACTGCGACCGCATCCTCGACGCGGCCAAGGTCGGCGCGCCGGTGGCCGTGCTCGGTGGCGGTCTGCTCGGGCTGGAGGCGGCTCGTGGGCTCGCCGGCCGCGGGAATCTGGTCACCGTCGTGCACCCCGCCGGCCACATCATGGAGCGCCAGCTCGACGCGGGCGCGGGCCAGGTGCTGGCCCGTTCCCTTGCCGAGCACGGCATCGACTTCCGGCTCGGCACGAGCGCCGCGCGCTACGTGCCGGGCGACGGGTTGAAACTCGACGACGGCAGCAAGGTGCACGCCGATCTCGTGGTCATCTCCGCCGGTGTGCGCGCCCAGACCGGGCTCGCGGTGGACGCCGGAATCGAGGTCGACCGCGGCATCCTGGTCGACGACGCGTTGCGCACCAGCGACGGGCGCATCCACGCGATCGGTGACGTCGCACAGCATCCGGGCACCGTGTCCGGGCTCGTGGAACCGGCGTGGCAGCAGGCCGCGGTGCTCGCGGACCTGCTCACCGGCGAGGACGTCTCGTCGCGCTACCGCGGCACGCAGGTCGTCACCAAGCTCAAGGCCCGCGGCATCGACCTCACCGCGATCGGGGAGGCGCACGCCGAGGCCGGCGACACCGGTGCCGAGGTGCTGTGCCTGACCGACCCGACCCGCGGCCGCTACACCAAACTCGTGATCCGTGAGGATCGGGTGACCGGCGCGATCATGCTCGGCGCGCCGGACGCGGCCGCCACCATCACGCAGCTCTACGACCGAGGCGTCCCCGTCCCCACCGACCGCCTCGCCGTCCTGCTGGGACGCGCGCTGCCCTCCGGGGCCGCGCCGGCGTCCAGCCCCGCCGACCTGCCCGGTTCGACCGTGGTGTGCCGATGCAACTCGGTGACCAAAGGACGCCTCGTGGAGGCGTTCCGGGCCGGCGCGACAGATGTGTCCGAGCTGGCCTCGGCGACCAGAGCGACCACCGGATGCGGCAGCTGCCGCGATGCCGTGCGCGGCATCGCGGACTGGCTCGCGACCACTTCATAACCCCCAGGAGAGGCTATGACCACAGCGACACAACACCGAGGCCGGCGCTGGATCGAGCACTGGGAACCGGAGGACGAGACCTTCTGGCAGTCGACCGGAAAGAAGATCGCGAACCGCAACCTGTGGTTCTCCATCTTCGCCGAGCACATCGGCTTCTCGATCTGGTCCCTGATGTCCGTGCTGGTGCTGTTCATGGGCACCCCGTACGGTCTGTCGGCCGGTGACAAGTTCCTGCTGACCTCGCTCGCGACGCTGGTCGGCGCGTTCGTGCGGATTCCCTACACGTTCGCGGTCGCGCGCTTCGGCGGTCGCAACTGGACGATCGTCAGCGCCTCGCTGCTGCTGATCCCGTCGATCTTCGCGGCGATCATCATGAAGCCGGGCACGCCGTTCGGGGTGTTCCTGGTGCTGTCGGTGCTGATCGGCGTCGGCGGCGGCAACTTCGCCTCGTCGATGGCCAACATCAACGCCTTCTTCCCGGAGAAGGCCAAGGGCATGGCCCTGGGTCTCAACGCGGGCGGCGGCAACCTCGGCGTCGCCGTGATCCAGCTCGTCGGGCTCGCGATCATCGCGAGCGCGGGCACGTCCGCACCGCGGATCCTGTTCGCCGTCTACATCCCGCTGATCGTGATCGCCGCGCTGGGTGCCTCGCTGGGCATGGACAACATCGCCTCGGTCAAGAACGACCAGAAGGGCATGCGCGAGGTCATGAAGGACGCCCACGCGTGGGTCATGTCCTTCCTCTACATCGGCACCTTCGGTTCGTTCATCGGCTACAGCTTCGCCTTCGGCCTGGTGCTGCAGAACCAGTTCGGCCGCACCCCGCTGCAGGCGGCGTACGTGACGTTCCTCGGCCCGCTGCTCGGCTCCCTGGCCCGCCCCGTCGGCGGCTGGCTGGCGGACCGGATCGGCGGCGGCAAGATCACATTCTACAACTTCATCGGCATGGCGGCGATGACCGCACTGCTGATCGTCGCTTCGCAGATCAAGTCGCTCGGCCTGTTCACGACGGCGTTCATCGTGCTGTTCGTGCTGACCGGTATCGGCAACGGCTCGACGTACAAGATGATCCCGGCGATCTTCAAGGCCAAGGCGCGGGCGGCCATCGACGCCGGCGCGGACTCGGCGACCGAACTGCTGCGGGCCCGCAAGCTCTCCGGTGCGCTGATCGGTCTCGCCGGTGCGATCGGTGCCCTCGGCGGCCTGGTCATCAACCTGGCGTTCCGGCAGTCGTTCACGACCACCAAGAGCGGGGTCGCCGCCTTCGTCGGCTTCCTCGTCTTCTACGGCCTCTGCTTCATGGTGACCTGGGTCGTTTATCTGCGGAAGTCCGAAGCCCCGGTAAGTGAGAAGGGGCTGGCGCTGGCCGGCGCCCAGGTCTGACGCCGAGCGCAACACCTTAGGAGGAACGAAAGATGACGCGAACGCTGGTCGTCGTCGGACACGGCATGGTGGGCCATCGGCTTGTCGAGGCATTGCGCGCCGAGGACACTGAAAACTCCTGGCGGGTCGTCGTGCTCGCCGAGGAGGCGCGCCCGGCCTACGACCGAGTCGCCCTCACGTCCTATGTGGATGGCTGGGAGGCGCAGGCGCTCGCACTGTCCGGTTCGGACTATGCCGGGGATTCCCTCGTCGAGCTGAGGCTGAACGACGCGGTGGCGGAGATCGACCGGACCGCGAAGACGGTCCGCACCGCCTCCGGGCACGTGCAGCCCTACGACGCGCTGGTACTGGCCACCGGATCCCGCCCGTTCGTGCCTCCGGTCCCCGGGCACGATCTGCCGGGCTGCTTCGTCTACCGCACGATCGAGGACCTGGACGCGATCCGGGACGCCGTCGAGAGCGCGAAGTCGGCGAAGCGGGGGCGCGCCGCCGCCATGGTGGTCGGTGGCGGGCTTCTCGGCCTGGAAGCGGCGAAGGCCTTGCGGGACATGGGTCTCTCCCCGCACGTCGTGGAAATGGCGCCGCGGCTGATGCCGCTGCAGGTGGACGAGGGCGGCGGCTCGCTGCTGCGGAAGCTGATCACCGAACTGGACCTGACCGTCCACACCGGAACGTCGGCCAACAAGATCGAGCAGGACGGCCGCAGGCTCACCGCGAGCCTGACCAACGGCACCGAGCTGGACCTGGACCTGATCGTGTTCTCCGCCGGTGTGCGGCCGCGCGACGAGCTGGCCCGCGCCGCCGGGCTGGACGTCGGCGAGCGGGGCGGCATCATCACCGACATCTCGTGCGTGACCAGCGATCCCGACATCTACGCGGTCGGCGAGTGCGCGGCGGTCGAGGGCCGCTGCTACGGCCTCGTGGCGCCCGGCTACACGATGGCCGAGATCGTCGCGGCTCAGCTGCTGGGCAGGCAGGGCACGTTCCCCGGCGCGGACATGTCCACCAAGCTCAAGCTGATGGGCGTGGACGTGGCGAGCTTCGGCGACGCGCACGCCACCACCGAGGGCGCGCTGGAGGTCGTGCTCGCGGACGCGGTCTCGGGCTACTACAAGAAGCTCGTCGTCTCCGGCGACGAGGACCGCACGCTGCTCGGCGGCATCCTGGTCGGTGACGCGAGCGCCTACAACATGCTGCGGCCGCTGGTCGGCAGCAAGCTGCCCGCCGATCCCGCGGCGATGCTCGCCCCCGAGGGCGGCGCTTCGGCCGTCGGCGTGGACGCACTGCCGGACGCGGCGCAGATCTGCTCGTGCAACAACGTGACCAAGGGTGCGATCACGCACGCGATCACCAGCGAGGGCTGCGACAGCGTCGCGAAGATCAAGGGCTGCACCAAGGCCGGCACCACATGTGGTTCGTGCGTGCCGATGCTGGGCAAGCTGCTCGACGCGTGCGGGGTGGAGCAGTCGAAGGCGGTGTGCGAGCACTTCGCCTACTCGCGCCAGGAGCTGTTCGAGATCATCCACGCCACCCGGATCACCACGTTCGGGGAGCTGATCGCCAAGCACGGCACCGGTTCCGGCTGCGCGCTGTGCAAGCCTGCCGTCGCCTCGATTCTCGCCACGCTCGACACGACGGCCGGCGACGGCGGGCACGTCCTGGCGGGCGAGCAGGCCACGCTGCAGGACACCAACGACCACTTCCTGGCCAACATGCAGAAGAACGGCACCTACTCGGTGGTGCCGAGGGTGCCCGGCGGCGAGATCACGCCGGAGAAGCTGATCGTGATCGGCGAGGTGGCCAAGGAGTTCGGGCTCTACACCAAGATCACCGGCGGCCAGCGCATCGACATGTTCGGCGCGACCGTCGACCAGCTGCCGCACATCTGGAAGCGGTTGGTGGACGCCGGTTTCGAATCGGGCCACGCCTACGGCAAGGCGCTGCGCACGGTGAAGTCCTGCGTGGGCTCGGACTGGTGCCGCTACGGCGTGCAGGACAGCGTCGGCATGGCGGTGGAGCTGGAGCTTCGCTACCGCGGCCTGCGTTCGCCGCACAAGCTGAAGTCCGGCGTCTCGGGTTGTGCGCGTGAATGCGCCGAGGCGCGGAGCAAGGACTTCGGCATCATCGCCACCGAGAAGGGCTGGAACCTCTACGTGGGCGGTAACGGCGGCGCCATCCCGCGGCACGCCGAGCTGCTGGTGTCCGATGTGGACTCCGAGTCGCTGATCCGCTACATCGACCGCTTCCTCATGTTCTACGTGCGCACCGCGGACCGGTTGCAGCGGACCGCGCCGTGGATCGAGGAGATGGACGGTGGGCTCGATCACCTGCGCGAAGTCATCGTTGACGATAAACTCGGTATCTGCGAAGAGCTCGATGCCGCGATGGCCAAACACGTGGAGAACTACGCCGACGAGTGGCGCGGTGTGCTCGAGGATCCGGACAAGCTGGCGCGCTTCACGTCCTTTGTGAACGCGCCGGGTACGCCGGACCCGACCATCTCGTTCAAGGAGGAGCGGGAGCAGAAGGTCCCTGTTCTACTGGGTGTTCCGGAGGTGGTTTCGCGGTGACGATGGTTGACGAGCAGACCAAAACCGTGGCGGTGTGCGAGGTCGGCCGCCTGATCCCGGGCCGTGGTGTCGCGGCCCTGCTGCCCGACGGCAGGCAGGTGGCGATCTTCCGTACCACCGACGACGAGTTCTTCGCGATCTCCAACATCGATCCGTTCGCGCGCGCCGCGGTGCTCTCCCGCGGCATCATCGGCGATGCGAACGGCGTGCCGATGGTCACCTCGCCGTTGCTCAAGCAGCGTTTCGACCTGAGTACGGGCAAATGCCTGGACGACGAGTCGGTCGTCATCCGGACCTATCCGGTGTCGGTGGCGGACGGCACGGTGTACATCACGCTATGAGCGATTCCCCGAGTATCCTCCCGCTCGCCGGTTTCGCGGTGGGCATCACGGCGGCCAGGCGCGCCGACGAACTCGGTGCGTTGCTGGTGCGCAAGGGCGCCACGGTCCGGTACGGGCCGGCGATCCGGATCGTGCCGCTGGCCGACGACACCGAACTGCACGCCGCCACCACGGGCCTGCTCGACGAGCCGGTCGACATCGTGGTGGCCACCACGGGCATCGGTTTCCGTGGCTGGATCGAGGCGGCCGAGGGATGGGGACTCGGGGAGGACCTGCTGGGCAGGCTGGAGAAGGCGGACCTGCTGGCCCGCGGCCCGAAGGCGCGTGGCGCCATCCGGGCCGCGGGGCTGTCGGAAAGCTATTCGCCGGCCTCGGAGAGCAACGCGGAACTGCTGCAGCACCTGCTGGAGTCCGGTGTGGACGGGCAACGGATCGCGGTGCAGCTGCACGGCGAACCGTTGCCCTACTTCGTGGACTCCCTCAGGGAGGCCGGTGCGGAGGTGATCGAGGTCCCGGTCTACCGGTGGGTGGGTCCCTCCGACCCCGGCCCGCTGGACCGGCTGATCGACGCCGTGCTCGACGGTTCGGTCGACGCGCTGCCGTTCACCAGCGCGCCGGCGGCGGCGAGCATGCTGGCGATGGCGAAACGTACCGGCAGGCATGCGTCCGTTGTGGACGCGCTGACCCACCGGGTGCTCGTCGCCTGCGTCGGCCCGATCACCGCGGCACCGCTCGCGGCGCTCGGCATTCCCACGGTGCAGCCCGACCGGGCCCGGATCGGGGCGCTGGCCAGGACGGTCGCACAATCCCTTGTGGAACGCTCGCCGCGGCTGCGCGCGGCAGGGCGCCAGATCGAGCTCCGCGGCCAGGCGGCCATTGTGGACGGCCACCTGTGCGAGGTCGCGCCCGCTCCGATGGCGGTGCTGCGCGCGCTCGCCGCGGAGCCGGGTCGCGTGGTCTCGCGCCGCGAGCTGACGGCCGCGTTGCCCAGCGGCGGGGAAGAACACGCGGTGGAGACGGCGATCGGCAGGCTGCGCACGTCGCTGGGTGAGGGGAAACTCGTGCAGACCGTCGTCAAACGCGGATACCGGCTGGCGGTGGAACGATGATCGTCCTGACGGCACACGGCACCCGGGATCCGGCGGGCCCGCGCATCATCGAGGAACTGGCCGCCCGCGTACGGGCCGGGGGACGCCTTCCGGTGCGTATCGCGTACGCGGACGTGCGTCAGCCGGACGTGACGTCCGTGCTGGACTCGGTGCGCGGGCACCGGGCCGTGGTGGTCCCGGCCTTCCTGGCGGCGGGATACCACGTGCGCACCGACATTCCCGCGCAGATCCAGGCGAGCGGGCATGCCGACGTGGTGCAGGCGGCTCCCTTCGGCCCGGCGCCCGAACTGATCGACGTGATGCGGGATCGCCTGGAATGGGCGGGCTACCGCCCGGGCGACGCGGTGGTGCTGGCCGCGGCGGGTTCGAGCGACCCGCGCGCCCTGACGGAGGTCCGGCAGGCGGCGGAGGCGTTGTCGAAGCAGCTGGGCGTCGCGGTGCGCGTGGGCTACGCGGCCACGGCACAGCCGTCCATCGCGGACGCGGTCGCCGCGGCCCGTGGCCGGGGGCGCCGCGTGGCGGTCGCCTCCTGGCTGCTGGCGCCGGGCCTGTTCCAGCGGAAGCTGTACGACGCCGGCGCGGACGTGGTCGCCGAACCGCTGGGCGTGCATCCCGGCGTTGTGGATCTCGTGCTGCGCCGCTACCACTCGGCACAGCAGCTCGTCGCGGCTTAACTCTCCTTCACTCACAGCTCTCTCGTAGCTCGCGCACATCGGCGACCCAGCCGGTGCGCCGAGTGTGGTTCGTGTCAGCAACGCACACTCCAGAGAGAGCCGGAGATGACCTTCGATCCCGCGCAGCGCGATTCGCGCGAGGCACAGACCGAGAGCTTGCCCACCCCGCAGAGCAGGTCGGCCGGTGACGGTCCGACCGGGCAGGGTGGGGCGTCGACGACGGCAACCGCAGCCCCCTCCGCGCCGCCGTCCGTCCCACCCGCGCCACCGGCCGGTGCCGGGCAGCCGCCCACCTTCGGGCCGCCGCCGCAGCAGGTGCCGCCCGCCCAGCAGGTACCGCCGCCCGCGAAGCCCGCACGCAACCTCTCCGCCGGTATCGCCGCGATCCTCGCCGCCTGCGCGCTCGTCGTCGGCGGGGCAGCCGGGTTCGTGATCGGACACTCCACCGGCTCCAGCTCGAGTACGCCCACCACGGGCCAGTTCGGGCCCGGCGGCGCCGGCGGCTACGACTTCGGTGGCTACGGCCCCGACGGCGGCATGGGCGGCCCGCCCGGAATGCAGCAGCAGGGCGACACGGGCTCCTCGCAGCAGTCCACCACCTGAGGAGAACTTCGATGGGTCTGTTGGTCCTCATCGTTTTCGCCGCGATCGTGGCAAGCCTGGTCGCGGCGTTCGGCAGGCGCTCCGGCGGCGCCTCCGGTGCCTACCAGACCGGCGACGCCGAGGCCGAGGCGCGGAGGTGGGTGGACCGGCTCGGGGCCGGGGTCACCAACCTCGACGGCGGCGGCGATCCGGCCGCGACACAGGCGCTGGCCGACGCGGCCGAGCGGTACACGGCGGCGAGCGCGGAGTGCAGCCGCGCCCGCACCCCGGCGCAGTTCTCGCTGGCGGCGCAGACCGCGATCGAGGGCCTGCACTACATCCGGGCCGCGCGCACCGCGCTCGGCATGGATCCCGGCCCGGACGTGCCCGCGCTCGGCCAGGCCGAGAGCATCGGCGCCCGGCAGCGCGTGCTCGTGGGCGGTCAGGAACACCTGGCCTCGCCCCGGCCCGGCGACGCGACACCGTACTACTACCCGGGCGGCGTCGTCGCCGGGCGGCAGGTGCCCGCAGGCTGGTACAGCACGCCGTGGTGGAAGACCGCGCTCGTGGCGGGCGCGGCCGGGATCGGCGGTGCGCTGCTGATCGACACCCTGCTCGAGGGCTTCGGTCACCACCATCACCACGACATGTTCGGCGGCTTCGGCGGGCCGGGCGGCTGGTAGCCCCGTCTCAGCTGCCGCGAACCGCTCGTCAGGCCCAGCTCACCCGCACATCGGCGAAACCGCGTACCTTCGCGACGCGTTCGGCCTCCGCCTCGGCTGCCCTGCGCGCCGGGGCGGGGAGCGCGTCGAACACCGTGATCGTGAAGTCCAGTCGCTTGCGGCCGCTGCCCTTCGTGCGCCAGACGCCCGCGATCTCCCCGTCCGCGAGCAGTGCGCCGGGGTTGCCGATGATCTTCCACACTTCCTTCTGCCGCGCCTTGTCCGGCACCAGCACCGCGCGGTCCCGCGACTGCAGGAACGGGTCCCACGGCGGCAGCAACCGCACCACGTCCGGCTCCGGCGGGTTCTCCAGCAGCGCCAGATCCGCGCTCGGCAGGGACAGTTTCCGGCCGTCCACGGAGATCTCCGCGAGCTCGTCCGGCCACATGGCCTTCGCGAGATTCGTTGTGGTGCCGACGAAACCGGCGGCCTCGGCGGGGCGCGCGGGCCCATGCAGGCGCAGGTAGGCCGACACCACCGCGGTCGCCGCCGCGGGATCGGGTTTCGTGCGCATCCGGCCGCGGCCCTCGATCGGCGCGAGCGTCGCCGGGTTGACGCCCGCTTCCAGGCGGACGCCGCCGTGGATCGCGGCCAGCCGCATGACCTGTTCGAGGATGTGGGTGGCGTGGCAGCCACGGCACCAGTACGACAGCCCGGCCGGGATCATCTTCGTGACCGCGGTGCTCACCGCGCCCTTGGTCATCGGTTCGCCGACCACGTCGCGGATCGCGCGCGCCGCCGTGAACAGGCCGTCGGTGGCGCTCATGCCCGCCGCCTCGACCTGTTTGCGCTGCCACTGCATCCGTGCCATCGCGTCGGTCTCGTCCAACGGGATCAACGCACGGGTGACCGCCGCCAGGTCGCCGGTACGGTGGAAGTGCGGGGCACCGCGATGCGTCCAGGCGAGCACGAACCGTGGGTCGTCCACGAAGGACTCGTCGATGTCGGTACAGCGGGCGGCGAGCGCGACCAGTGCGGTGTCCCGCTGCGTGCTCTGCACACCGAGGTCGAACACGGCGAGCTTCGCCGCGTCCGACTCGGTCCGGTGCAGACCCTGCGCCGCGATCCGATAGGCGAGGACCTGTTCCCTGTCCAGCATCTCAGTGCTTGCCCGGGACACCCGTACCCCCTCGGTCCTCCTCGCCGCCGCTCCTGCGTGGCGTCGGCTGCGTGTGGTCCTACAACGAATATTCAAACGTGTAGTCCATCACCTCGCTCGCCCCCGAGATGGTTCCGGCGCCGGAAATCCCGGCCAGCTCGCCGGTGCCCGAGCCGGGAACCACGGTGAACGTGCCGCGCACGCCGGTGGCCCCGTAGCCGACGGCGTGCCGGATCACGAAGCTGCCCTTGCGGCCCTCGACGGTGCCTTCGATCCGCTCGAAGCCCGGCGCCTTCTCGTCGGTGCCCTCCGCCGCGTAGTACAGCAGGTAATCGCAGGTCGAGCTGCCCTCGATGACTCCGCTGTAGTCGAAGGTGCAGTGCGCGTGCGCGTACCGCGGCCCGTCCTCTTCGCCGGCGACAACCTGCTCGTCCCAGGTCTTCATGGTGAATGTGTTGCCCATGAGCACACCTTCCCCTCCATACCTGTCAGGTAGTGTCAGCTTTTCCGGACGAGAATGGAAGTCATGCGGGCGAGCAGGTTGCTCTCGGTGCTGTTGCTGCTGCAGAACCGGGGGCGGATGACGGCCGAGGAACTGGCCGACGAGCTCGAGGTGTCGGTGCGCACGGTGTACCGCGACGTCGAGGCGCTCTCGGCAGCCGGCGTGCCCGTCTACGCCGAGCGCGGCCGCGCGGGCGGGTACCGGCTCGTCGAGGGCTACCGCACCCGGCTGACCGGGCTCACCGAGACGGAGGCCCAGTCGCTCTCGCTGGCCGGGCTGCCGGTCGCCGCTGCCGAACTCGGGCTCGGCACGGTCCTCGCGGACGCGCAACTCAAGCTTTACGCGGCGCTGCCCGAGGATCTGCGCGGCCGCGCGAGCCGCATCGCCGAGCGGTTCCATGTGGACGTTCCAGGCTGGTTCCGCGGCGTGGAAAGCCTGCCGCACCTGGCCGTACTCGCGCGTTCCGTCTGGGAAAACCGCCGGATAAGAACGCGTTACCGGCGCTGGGACGCCAGCGAGGTGGAACGCGTGCTGGAACCGCTCGGACTGATATTGAAGGCCGGGAACTGGTATGTTGCGGCGCATTGTGCGGGAGCCAATCGAACATACCGGGTATCGCGAGTTCTCGAACTCGAGGAACTGGACGAAACGTTCGAGCGGCCGGCTGATTTCGACCTCGCCGACTACTGGCGAGAATGGTCGCAACAGTTCGAGAGGCGGATGTATCCCACTGTCGCGGTCGTCCGGCTTTCCGCGCAGGGCCGGGATCTCGTACCGTTCTACCTGGGAGCGGTCGGCGCACGCGCGCTACGGGACTCCTGTGCGGGACCTGACGAGGACGGGTGGTTTCGAGTGGAGTTGCCGGTGGAGCCCGGTGCTCCGGCGCTGGGCGAGCTGCTCCGGTTCGGGCCGGAGCTGCAGGTGCTGGAGCCCGCCGAACTGCGCGAGCGAGTGGCCGCGGCCATAACGAGGATGGGGGCGCGCTATGGGTGATCTCACAGGCGTCACCATCGCCGTGACCGCGGAACGGCGGGCCGAGGAGTTCATCGGCGCGCTGGAACGTAACGGAGCCGTGGTGCGGCACGCGCCGTTGATCCACATCGTGCCGTTGCCGGACGACACGATGCTGCGTGCGGCGACGGAGAACGTGCTCGCCGAGGGCATCGACGCGCTCGCGGTCACGACCGGCGCCGGTTTCCGCGGCTGGCTCGAGGCGGCCGAGGGCTGGGGGCTGTCCGATCGGCTGCTCGAAGTCCTGAGCCGGGCGCGCATTTTCACCCGCGGCCCGAAAGGCAAGGGCGCGGTGCGCGGCAGCGGTCTGACCGAGTACTGGTCCGCCCCGGAGGAAAGCAACCGCCAGCTCTTCCGGCATCTGCTCGAAAGCGGTGTCGCCGGAAAACGGGTCGCGGTGCAGCTGCACGGTTCTCCGCTCACCGAGTTCACCAGCGCGCTGGCCGATGCGGACGCGCGGCTGGTCGAGGTGCAGCCGTACCGATGGGAGTGGCCCGCCGACCTGGCCCCGGCCAACGAACTGGTCGACGGCGTGATCGAGCGCAAGGTGCGGGCCGTGGCGTTCACCAGCGCGCCGGCGTCGGCGAACCTGCTGAGCCTCGCGCGGGAGCGCGGTGCCTACGACGAGCTGCTGGGCGCGCTCAAGGGCGATGTGGTGTGCGCGTGCGTCGGGCCGGTCACCGCCGGACCCCTCACCGCGGCCGGGGTGCCAACGCTGCAGCCGGAACGACAGCGGCTGGGCGCGCTGGTCAAGCTCCTTGTGGCTGAGCTCGGCGCGTGAGGTCGTACTGCCGCAGGCTTTCGCGGCTGTCGTCCTCCTGGTTCACGCCGAGCCGCCAGTAACCGGTGAACGTGATCGCGCGCTTGTCGAAGCCGCGGTCGCGCACGAGGTGCCTGCGGACGTGCTTGACCAGTCCGGACTCGCCGGAGATCCAGGCGTAAGGCTTGCCGCCGGGGAACACGGCCGCGCTCACGGTGTCCAGCAGCGCCGTGCCGTGGCCGCCGGTGCGATGAACCCAGGTGATCCGCACGTCGCCGGCCGTCGTCAGCCGCTGTTCCTCCGCGGGTCCGTCGATCTCGACGTAGACGTGCGCGAGCGCGCCGCGCGGCAGGCCTTCGACGATCGCGCCGATCGCGGGCAGGGCCGTCTCGTCGCCGACGAGCAGCTGCCAGTCGGTGTCCTCGGGCGGCGAGTGCAGTCCCGCGGGGCCGACGAAGGCCACGTGGTCGCCGGGCTTGGCGCGGCAGGCCCACTTGCCGGCGGGCCCGGTGTCGCCGTGCAAGACGAAGTCGATGTCCACCTCGTCGCCCCGGTGCGCGCGGATCGTGTAGGTGCGCATCGGGGGCCGGATGTCGTCGGGCATCTGCAGATAGGTGCGGTACCAGGACGTGACGTCGTCGGTCAGCAGCGGCGGCAGCACCGGCCGCTGCTCGCCCTCGCGCGGGAAGAACAGCTTGACGTACGCGTCGGGCGCTTCCACGTCGACCTTGCGGAGGTCTTCGCCGGCGAGGCTCACCCGCATCATGTGTGGTGTCACCTGCCGGACCCGGTTGACTCGCGCCAGTCTGTACTTCACGCAGGCAAGCCTAACCTAAGTCGCTGGGTGGGGCCAGGGACCGTGGGCTACGCCTTGCCGTTCCAGCGGTAGGTGCGCAGGTTGATCCGCTGCCCGTCGGCGAGCACGCCTTCCGCGCGCAGCAGCTCCAGTTGCCGGTGTACCAGGTGCGGCGCGGGGGTGCCGTTGGCGCGCAGGATCCGGTGCCACGGCAGATCCGCGCCGTCCTCGGACAGGATGCGGCCGACCAGGCGTGGCGTCGACGCACCCGCGATCACCGCGATGTCGCCGTAGGTCGCGACCTTCCCGGCGGGCACGGTCGCCACCACTTCGCGCACCCGTTCGTGCAGCTCCTCGTCCACACCGCAACTCTAGGGTGGGGCGATGATTACCGGAACACACGCGATCGTCTACGCGCAGGACCCCGAGCGTGCCCGTGCGTTCTTCCGTGACGTGCTGGACTTCCCGCACGTCGACGCCGGCGGTGGCTGGCTGATCTTCAAGCTCCCGCCCGCCGAGATCGCCGCCCACCCCGCCGACGGTCCTGGCCGGCACGAGCTGTACCTGATGTGCGACGACATCGACGCCACCGTCGCCGAACTGACCGCGAAGGGCGTCGAGTTCACCGGCGGGATCGCCGAGGCCCGCTGGGGCCGCCTCACCGAACTGCGGATCCCCGGCGGCGGCACCCTCGGCCTCTACGAGCCCCGGCATCCTAAGGCGACCGACTTGCCCGCCTGATCCGTGGCGGTTCACGGTTTCGTCGTAGGGGCATGATTCCATCGCAGATGTGAGCGGACGCGGAGCGGGAAGGCGAACGGGAGCGCGACTGGTGCGCCGACCCGTCGAGCCGCCGCGCGAGCAGCACTGGGAGGCCGCCGCACGCTCCGTGATCGAGCGTCCCTCCGGGTTCGTGCGTGTCCTCGGTGGACCCGGCACCGGCAAGACGTCCCTGCTGGCCGCCGCCGCGGCCCACCGCGTCGACTCGGGTGCCGATCCCGAGCGGGTTCTCGTCCTCACCACGTCCCGCCGCGCGGCCGACGCGTTGCGAGCGGACATCACGCGCCGCGCCACCTCCGGCGCCGACGGGCGCACCATCCGCGAGCCGATCGTGCGCACCGTGCACTCCTACGCGTTCGCGCTGCTTCGCCTGCAGGCCAACGCGCAGGGCCTGCCGCCGCCCCGGCTGCTGTCCAGTCCGGAACAGGACGTCGTGGTGCGCGACCTGCTCGCGGGCGACCTGGAAACCGGCGCCGAGTACTGGCCCGAGCCGCTGCGGCCCGCGCTGGCCGTGCCCGGTTTCGCCGAGGAGTTGCGCGACCTGTTGCTGCGCGCCGCCGAACGCGGGCTCGGGCCGGACGATCTGGTCAAACTCGGCCGCACCACCGACCGTCCCCAGTGGGTCGCGGCCGGCACGTTCTGGCGCCAGTACGAGGAGGTCACGGTCCTGCAGGGCGCCGGAGGGCACGCGCTGGGCATGCCCGGTTCACCGGCGCTGGACGCGGCCGAACTCGTCGCGAGCGCACTGGTCGAAATGGAGGGCGATCCGGACCTGCTCACGCGCGAGCAGGCACGGATCCGGCACGTGTTCGTCGACGACGCCCAGCACCTCGATCATCTCCAGTGGCGGCTGTTGTCGCTGCTGGGGTCGGCCGCGGAGGACTTCGTGCTGGCCGGTGATCCCGACCAGGCCGTGTTCTCCTTCCGCGGCGCCGATCCAGCCCTGCTCGCCGACGCCGACCCCGGCGGCGAGCGCACGATCAGCCTGACCAGGACACATCGGATGGGCCTGGAAGTGCGCTCGGCGGTCGCCCGGCTCGCGGGCACACTGTCGGGCTCGGGCCGGCACCGCACGCTCACGCCGCGGCCCGACGCCGATGCGGGCGCGGTCAAGGTGCGGCTGATGCCGACGCCGTCGGCCGAGGCCGGCTGGATCGCCGACCAGCTTCGCCGGGCGCATCTGATGGACGGGGTGCCGTGGTCGGAGATGGCGGTGCTCGTCCGCTCGCCGAGCCGGTCTTTTCCCGTGCTGCAACGGGCCTTGCGTGCGGCCGGGGTGCCGATCGCGTCGGCGGCCGAAGAACTGCCACTGGCCCGGCAGCCGGTGGTGCGGCCGCTGCTGGCGATTCTGCGCATCGCCGCGGATCCCGGCGTGCTCGACGTCGAGATCGCGGAGATGCTGCTGTCCTCCCCGCTCGGTGGCGCCGATCCGCTCGCGTTGCGCCGGATGCGCCGGGGCCTGCGCAGGCTCGAACTCGCCGCCGGTGGCGAACGCTCCAGCGACGAGCTCTTGCTGGAAGTGTTGCGAGACAACGACAAACTGGCCGGTCTACCGGACTCCGAAGCCGCTCCGATCCGGCGCGTCGCCGCGCTGATCGAGACCACGGCGGCCGCGATCCGCCGTGGTGCGCCCGTCGAGCAGGTGCTGTGGGAACTGTGGCAGGGCGCGGGTCTGCAGCAGCGGCTGGTGCGGCTGTCCGCGCGCGGCGGCACGCTCGGGTCGCAGGCCGATCGCGATCTGGACGCCGTCGTCGCGCTGTTCCACGCCGCCGGTCGATATGTCGACAGGTTGCCGAGGGCGAGTGTGGCGGCGTTCGCGGACTACCTGACCTCGCAGCACATCGCGGGCGACAGCCTGGCGCCGGTGGCGGTGCGGGGTGAGGGCGTGTCGATGCTAACCGCGCACGGCGCCGCCGGTCGCGAGTGGACGGTCGTGGCCGTCGCGAGCGTGCAGGAGGGCAGCTGGCCGGACCTGCGGTTGCGGGGTTCGCTGCTCGGGGTGGAGCGCCTGGTCGATCTTCTGTCCGGTGTGGACGGTGACGCGGTGTCGGCCACGGCGCCGATCCTCGCCGAGGAACGCCGCCTGTTCTACGTCGCCGCCGGCCGGGCGCGGCACACGCTGCTGGTCAGCGCGGTCGCGGGGGAGGACGAGCAACCGTCGCGGTTCGTGGACGATCTGGAGGCCAACAGCGCCGACGAGTCCGGCGTCGACTCGCGGATGAAGCCGCCCGGCCGCTCCCTGGTGCTGGCCGAACTGGTCGGCGAACTGCGCAACGCGGTCTGCGATCCGCGTACCAGCCCCGAGCGGCGGCAGCGAGCGGCGCGGCAGCTGGCGCGGCTGGCCGAGGCCGACGTGCCGGGCGCGCATCCGGACTCGTGGTACGGCGTCGTCGAACCCTCCACCGCGGACCCGTTGTACGGGGCAGACGACGTCGTCCGCATCTCGCCGTCCACTGTGGACACGCTGGCGAAGTGCCCGCTGCGCTGGCTGATCGAGCGGCACGGCGGCAGCGATCCCGCACAGCTCGCGGCGATCACCGGCACGCTCGTGCACGGTCTCGCGCAGGCCGCCGCGAGCGGCCTGGACGATCAGGGACTGCGCCAGGCGCTCGACGAGGCGTGGGCGAAGGTGGACGCCGGGGCGCCGTGGTTCTCGCGTCGGGAGCGCACCCGTGTCGAGCAGATGGTGCGGAACTTCCTTTCGTGGCTTGCGAATTCGCGGGACGAGCTGACCCAGCTCGGCGTGGAGCAGGACATTGAGGTCGAGCTGCCGCTGGGTGAGGACGGCATGCTCGTGCGGCTGCGCGGGCGGGTGGACCGGCTGGAGTCCGACAAGGAGGGCCGGCCGGTGATCGTGGACCTCAAGACGGGCAAGACACCGGTCACCGCGAACGACGCCGAACTGCATCCGCAGCTGGCGGCCTACCAGCTGTCGGTGCTGCTCGGCGCGTTCGGCAAGGACAAGCGGCCGGGCGGGGCGAAGCTGGTGTACCTGGCGAAGTCGCACAACAAGACCGGTGCCACGCAGCGCGCGCAACCGCCGCTGGACGACGACAGCGGCAAGCGCTGGCTCGATCTCGTGCGGCAGGTCGCCGAGTCCGCGACCGGCCCCGAGTACCAGGCCAACGAGAACACCGACTGTGATCGCTGCCCGGCACGCGGGTCGTGCCCGCTGCGCCCCGAAGGCAGGCAGGTGACCGGCGGATGAGCCAGGCGCAGATGTCGCTGTTCGACGAGGCGCCCGAGCCGGTGCGGGCCGCACACGCCGGCCCGGCCGACGTCGCCGAGGCGCTGGGGCTGTACCCGCCCACGCCCGAGCAGGCCGCCGTGATCGCGGCGCCGACCGAACCCGCGCTCGTCGTCGCCGGTGCCGGTGCGGGCAAGACCGAGACGATGGCCGCCCGCGTGGTCTGGCTGGTGGCCAACGGTTTCGTCACGCCCGAACGCGTCCTCGGGCTCACCTTCACCCGTAAGGCGGCTCGCCAGCTCGCCGAACGCGTCCGTGCCCGGCTGCGGCGGCTGGCCGGTTCCGGGCTGCTCGACCGGCTCGATCCCGGCGGTGGCCGTCGCGCCGCCGTGCTCGCCGGCGAGCCCACGGTGCTCACCTACCACGCCTACGCCGGGCGCCTGCTCGCCGAGCACGGTCTGCGCCTGCCCGTGCAGCCCGGTGTGCGCCTGCTGTCGGAGACCTCGTCGTGGCAGCTCGCGCACCGCGTGGTGTCCACTTGGGACGATGACCTGGACACCGATCGGGTGCCCGCGTCGGTCACCGCGCAGGTGCTCGCGCTCGCCGGGGAACTGGGCGAGCACCTCGTCTCGGAGGATCAGCTGGCGGCCTACAGCCGCTGGCTGTGCGAGCTCATCGAAAGCGCACCGCGCGCCAAGGGCCAGCGGGCCGCGCTGCCGAAGGCATTGCAGGAAATCGCGGAGGCGCAACGTTTCCGGCTCGCGCTCATCCCGCTCATCGAGGCCTACCACCGCCGCAAACGCGGGGACGGCGCGCTCGACTTCGCCGACCAGATGTCGCTCGCGGCCCAGCTGGCCACCACGCATCCCGAGGTCGCGGCAGGCGAGCGAGACCGGTACGGCGCGGTCCTGCTCGACGAGTACCAGGACACCGGGCACGCCCAGCGGATCCTGCTCCGCTCGCTGTTCGGTGGCGTCGAGAACCCGCCGCTGCCGGTCACCGCGGTCGGTGACCCGGCGCAGGCGATCTACGGCTGGCGTGGCGCGAGCGCGGCGAACCTGCCCCGGTTCACCACCGACTTTCCCCGTGGTGACAACGGAAAGCTGCTTCCGGCGCGCGAGTACGGGCTGCTCACCAGCTTCCGCAATCCGCCCGAGGTGCTCACTCTCGCCAACGGGATCTCCGAACCCTTGCGCGCAAGGGGACTCGGCGTGGAACGGCTCCGCGCGCGCGACGGCGCGGGCCCGGCCGACATCGAATGCGCCCTGCTGCCCGACGTCCGCCGCGAACGCGCGTGGGTGGCCGATGCGATGGCGCGGCGATGGTTCGAGGTGCAGGAAAACACCGGTACCCCGCCGACCGCCGCGGTACTCGTGCGCCGCCGCGCGGATATGGCGCCGATCGCCGCCGAACTGCGGGCGCGCGGGCTTCCGGTCGAGGTCGTCGGCCTCGGCGGGCTGTTGGACGAACCCGAGGTGGCCGACCTCGTGGCGACCCTGCGCGTGCTGGCCGATCCGCTCGCGGGCACCGCGGCGGCCCGCCTGCTCACCGGTGCGCGGTGGCGGATCGCGGCCGCCGACCTCGCGGCGTTGTGGAAGCGTGCCAACGAGATCGCGGCACCGGAGTCCAAAGAGGACGAGATCTTCGCCGAGCGCGCGGAACAGACCGGGCTGGTCGACGCGCTGGACGATCCGGGCAATCCCGCGCGGTACTCGGAACCGGGCTACGAGCGCATCCGCCGTCTCGCCGGCGAGCTGTCCGCTCTTCGGCGCAGGCTCGACCAGTCGCTGCCGGAACTGGTCGCCGACGTGGAACGGACGATGCTGCTCGACGTCGAATCCCTCGCCAGGCCGGGCGGCGCCGGGCGGGCGCACCTGGACGCCTTCGCCGACGTGGTGGCCGATTTCGCCGAGACCGCACCGGATGCCACCCTGATGTCCTTTGTGGACTACCTGGCCACCGCGGCGCATGCCGAGGACGGGCTGACGCCCGGCGAGGTCGAGGTGCTGCCGGACCGCGTGCAGGTGCTCACCGTGCATTCGGCGAAGGGTCTGGAGTGGCAGGTCGTGGCCGTGCCGCACCTGGTCAACGAGGTGTTCCCGAACCGGCGCCGGTCCTCGTCGTGGCTGCGCACCGTCACCTCCCTGCCCGCCGCGCTGCGCGGAGACGCGCAGGACCTGCCGAAGCTGCGGGTGTCCGAGGGCATGGACCGCAAGGAGATCCAGGAGGGCCTCGAAGAGCACGAGGAGAGCTTCGCCGAGCGGGAGGCGGAGGAGGAACGCCGGCTGGCGTACGTGGCGCTGACCCGCTCCGAGCGGGCGCTGCTGGTCTCGGGGCACTGGTGGAACGAGACGAGCGCCCGCCCGAAGGGGCCGTCGGACTTCCTCACCGAAACCGCGGCGCTCGTCGGCGAGGGCATCGGCCGGATTTCGGCGTGGGCGGAGGAACCGCCGGCGGACGAGGAAAACCCGCTGGTCACCGAGTCGCGCAAGGCGCGATGGCCGGCCGACCCGCTCGGCTCGCGGCGCACCGCGGTCACCGAGGGCGCCGAGATGGTGCTGTCCGTACTGGAATCCGGGGATTTCGGCGACGAGGAGGACGATCCGGACGGCTGGATCGCCGACACCGACGTGCTGCTCGCCGAACGCGCCGCGGCCGCGGGCAACGCCGAGGAAGTCAGCCTGCCCGGGCATCTGTCGGTGAGCCAGCTGGTCGAGCTGGCGGCCGATCCGGCGGGGCTCGCCCGGCGCCTGCGGCGCCCGCTGCCCATCCCGCCCAACACGTTCGCCCGGCGCGGCACCGCGTTCCACGGCTGGCTCGAACGCCGCTTCGCCGGGGAGCGGCTGCTGGAGATCGACGACCTGCCCGGCGCCGCCGACATGGACGCGGCGAGCGACGACGTGCTCGACGAACTGCGGGCCGCGTTCGAGGCCAGCGACTGGGGCCGGCGCCAGCCGCACGAGGTCGAAGTGCCGTTCTCGACGGAAGTCGACGGCGTGGTGGTGCGGGGCCGGATGGACGCGGTGTTCGCCGATGCCGACGGCGGCTGGACGGTGGTCGACTGGAAGACCGGCGTCGTGCCGGAGCCGGGCAAACTGCGCCCGCTGGCGGTGCAGCTCGCGGCGTATCGGCTGGCCTGGGCCGCGCTGTCGGGCACCCCGCTGGAGAAGGTGCGGGCGGCGTTCCACTACGTGCGCGACGACCACACCCTGCGACCGGTGGACCTGCTGGACATCAACGGCCTACGCGACCTCCTCCGCAACCTACCCACCCCCTGACCCC
>NZ_JAAXLS010000036.1 GCF_012328925.1 Amycolatopsis acididurans | reverse complement strand
CAAGATCAAGATAGGCAGCCCGCTCCTTGTGGAGCTTGTTGCGCCCCTGCGGCCTGCGGTCCTTGCGGATCTCGAAATCCATCGCACCCCTTGCGCTGGGGTGTTGCGACGACTCCTAGAACCCAAGTTTCCCGCCGGGGGCGCTGTTCGTCGCGGCTACTGCGGCAGCCGCTTGTTGGCCGTCTCGCGCAGGCCGATGAGGCTGATCAGGCCGACGATCGCCACGCCGATCACCCAGAATGCCGGCGATTCGTGGTCACCGGTCTTCTCCACCAGCAGCGTCGCCACGTACGGTGCGGTGCCGCCGGCCAGGATCGTGCCCAGGTTGAAGCCGAGGGCCACGCCGGTGTAGCGGATCTTGCCCGGGAACAGCTCGGTGAACAACGGGAACGCGGGCACCTGCAGGAATCCGTTGAGGATCATGTAGACCACGTAGACGATCCCGATGACGAACAGGTTCCCCGCGGCGCCCATGACCGCGAGCACCGGATACGCGACGATGACGTAGGCGATGAGGCCGGTCAGCAGCACTTTCCGGCGTCCCAACCGGTCCGACAGCAACCCGGTCAGCGGCATCGTCACACACGCGAGCGCGATCACCGCCGCGGACAGCCAGTACACCTGGCCCGACGGGAAGTGCAGCGTCTTGATCAAGTAGACGCTGACGTAGGTCAGTCCGATGTAGCCGGTGCCGTTCGTCGCCACGGCAAGGCCGATCACCCGGAGCACGGACAGCGGGTGCGTGCGCAGCACCTCGATCAGCGGCCAGCGCTTGGCCTGCCCGGTGTCGGCGATCTTCTGCGTGAACTCCGGCGTGTCCTCGAGCCGGGCGCGCGCCCACAGGCACAGCACGGCCAGCGGCAGGCACAGCAGGAACGGCATGCGCCAGCCCCACGAGCTCATCGCCGACGACGATGCTGCGCTCGACACGATGCCGACGACCATCGCCGCCACCGCGAAACCGAACGTCGAGCCGAAGGGGGTGAACGAGCCGAAGAACCCGCGCCGCTCGGGCGGGGTCGACTCGGCGATGTAGGTCGCCGCACCGCCGATCTCGCCGCCGGCGCAGAACCCGCCGGCGAGCCGCAGCACGACCAGCAGCATCGGCGCGAACACGCCGGCGGTGGCGAATGTCGGCAGCACGCCGAGCAACCCCGAGCACACGCCCATGCCCAGCACGGTGGCCACGAGCGGCACGCGCCTGCCGTAGCGGTCGCCGAGCCAGCCGAAGAAGACGCCGCCCAGCGGACGCACGAGATAACCCGACGCGAACACCGCGAGCGCGGAGAGCATCGAGGCCGTGCTGTTGGAGTTCGGGAAGAACAGCGGCGCGATCGTGACGGTGAGGAAGCCGTACACACTGAAGTCGTAGTACTCGATGAGGGTGCCCACGCCACCGGCGAGCGCGGCCCTGCGAGTGAGCCTCGGGGAGAAGGCGGGCGCGGCGGCGCCTGCGGACAGCCTGGTGGTCTCCATTGAGCACCTTTCCGGATTACGGACCCTGTTCCGAAATACAGTAAGAGCTGGCTTGTTCCTGGTCAACAGTGGGATCAGGAAATGGAGCGTGTACCGTATGGTGAAAGACCACGGAAAGAGGGGGCCCATGGCGTCGAGCGCGGTCGCGGGCGGAGACGACGCGAAGAACATGGTGAACTCCGTCCGGCGGGCGGGTCAGTTGCTCGAGGCGTTCGACCAGGAGCACCCGTCGCTGGGCCTCACCGAGCTCGCCGAGGCGACCGGCCTCAACAAGACCACGACGCACCGGCTGCTCGCCACGCTCGTGCGGATGGGCTGGCTGACCAAAACCGTCGAGGGCGAGTACAAGATCGGGATGAAGCTGTTCAGCCTCGGCTCGATCGCACTCGCCGGGTTCAGCCTCCGCGACGAGGCTCGCCCGCTGCTGCTGGAGCTGGCCGAGCGGTTCGGCGACACCGCGTACCTGATGATCCCGGGCGACAGCGGCGCGGTGGTGATCGACCTGCTCGAGGGCGCGGGTCCGCTGACCGTGAAGCACATCAGCGTCGGAACGGTCCTGCCCTACCACGCGGCGGCGGGTCCGATGACGATCCTGGCCTACCTGCCCGAGGTGCGGGAGCGCTGGCTGGCCGAGCCGCTCGAACGGTTCACCGACCACACGGTCACCACGGCCGAGGCGCTGACGGCGCAGTTGGACAAGATCCGCGCCGAGGGCTACACGATCAGCGACGAGGACTACCTCGCCGGCGTCGGCGCGGTCGCGGCGCCGGTGTTCGGCCAGAGCGGCAAGCTGCAGGCGACGATCAGTCTTGGCGGGCCCGCGGTGAACTTCCGCGGCAGCCGCCTGCTCGGCATCATCAGCGGCGTCCGCGAGGCCGCGGCAACGCTGTCCTCGCGGTTGGGCCAGTCCGCCGATCTCGGCGAGGCCGGCTGACCGGCATCGTGCACGCACTGCGGGGTAAGGCGATCGTCGTTACCGGCGCCGGGCGCGGGCTGGGCCGGGCCTACGCGCTGCACGCGGCCCGCGCGGGCGCCGCGGTGGTCGTCAACGACGTGGACGAAGACGTCGCCGAGGACGTCGCGGGAATCATCCGCGACGAGGGCGGACACACGGTCGCGTGTGCCGGCTCGGTCGCGGATCCGTTGGTGGCCAACGGACTGATGGATCGCTGCGTGACGGAGTTCGGGGCGCTCGACGGGCTGGTCAACAACGCCGGGGTGCGGTATCAGGCGCCGGTGTGGGAGGACGAGCCCGGCCGGATGCGGGAGCTGATCGAGACCAACGTGCTGGGCTCGATGTACTGCGGCGGCGCGGCGGCCCGGATCATGCGGGCGCGGGGCGGCGGGGCCATCGTCAACACGGCCTCGATCTCCGCTGTCGGACAGCCCAACGCCTCGGCCTATTCCGCGTCCAAGGGTGCGGTCGTGACGATGACCGTGGCGTGGGCGGTGGAACTCGCCGAGGCGGGGATCCGGGTCAACGCGGTCGCCCCCGTCGCGTGGACGCGGATGGCGGCCGCGGACCCCAAGGCACCGAGCGACCCCGGGGATTCCCCGGAACGTGTCGCGCCGCTGGTGACCTACCTGCTCAGCGACCGCGCGGCCGGGGTCACCGGCCAGGTCGTCCGCTACGTGCGCGGCAAGCTGTACCTCGTCGGGCAGTTCGCCGCGAAGGATCCGGTACTGCTGCGGGAAGCGTGGGAGGTCGACGAGATCGCGGCGGCGTTCGCCGGTGCCTTCGAGTCCGAAGCCTTTCCGGTTCACCGCGGGGTGGCGAATCCGCCGGTGACGTGACGCGGCTCCGTCGCGGACAGACTCAGCGAAACGCCGGGTGCCCGGTCAGTGCCTGGCCGATGACCAGCTGGTGCACCTCCGACGTGCCTTCGTAGGTGAGCACCGACTCCAGGTTGTTGGCGTGCCGCAGCACCGGGTACTCGAGGCTGATTCCGTTGGCGCCCAGCAACGTCCGGCATTCGCGGGCGATGGACAGTGCCTCTCGCGCGTTGTTCAGCTTGCCCAGGCTGACCTGCTCCGGGCGCAGGCGCTGCTCGTCCTTGAGCCGTCCCAGGTGCAGGGCCAGCAGCATGCCCTTGCCGAGTTCGAGCGACATGTCCGCGAGTTTCAGCTGGGTCGCCTGGTAGCAGGCCAGCGGTTTACCGAAGATGTCCCGCTCACGCGCGTACCCGATCGTCGTCTCCAGGCAGTCGCGTGCGGCGCCGAGAAGCCCGGCGTGGCGGCCGGTACGACGAAACCGCGGATCTTGTCCTCGGTCTGCGCCCACACCACGGCCACGTCGGCGACAGAACCGTTGGTGATCCACATTTTCGTGCCGTTGAGCACCCAGTCCTCGCCGTCGCGGCGGGCGTGGGTGCGCATGCCGGAAGGGTTGGAACCGAAATCCGGTTCGGTCAAGCCGAAGCAGCCGATCGCCTCGCCCGCGGCCATGCGCGGCAGCCATTCCTGCTTCTGTTCCTCCGAACCCCACTGCCAGATCGCGAACATCGCCAGCGAGCCCTGTACGGACACGAGACTGCGCAGCCCGGAATCGGCCGCCTCGAGTTCCAGGCAGGCCAGACCGTACGCCGTCGCACTCGTGCCGGCGCAGCCGTACCCCTCCAGCGATGAGTTCCTCGGTGCCGAACAGGCCGAGCGGGGTGTCCATAATGGTCCTTTCTCTACAGGAGAGCGCTGACGCCGGTCTCGGCACGGCCGATGAGCAGCTTCTGGATCTGGCTGGTGCCCTCGTAAAGGGTCATCACGCGGGCGTCCCGCAGGTATTTCTGCACGGGATACTCGTCGATGTAGCCGTAACCGCCGAAGATCTGGATCGCGCTGTTGGCCGCGCGAACGGCGGCCTCGCTGGCGTAGTACTTCACCTTCGACGCCTCGACCCCGAAGGGCTCACCGCGCTCGATCAGGTCGGCGGCGCGATACACGAGCAGCCGCGCCGCGTCCAGGTCCACCGAGATGTCCGCGATCATGTCCTGGATCAGCTGGAACGAGGCCGGCGGGCGGCCGAACTGCTGCCGTTGCGTCGCGTAGTCCACGACGGTTTCGAGGCAGCCCATGATGATGCCGGCGCAACCCGCACCCACCGAGACGCGGCCTTTGTCCAGCGAGTGCATCGCGATCGAAAAGCCCTGCCCCTCCTCGCCGAGCAGGAGAAACGCCGACACCCCTTTGGGACCCGGCCCGCCCCGCCCACGTCGCGTTCGTGATGAACATCTTTTGTCCATTGAGGACATACTCGTCACCCTGCCGTACCGCGCGGGTCTTGAGATTGCCCGCGTCGGAACCGGTGTCCGGTTCGGTCAGGCCGAAGCATGCGAGCACCTCGCCGGTCGCGATGCGGGGCAGCCAATGCCGCTTCTGCTCCTCGGTGCCGTGCGACAGGATCACCTTGCCCACCAGCCCCACCGAAACGATGCCGCGCACGGCCGAATCGGCGCGCCCGAGCTCCTCCATGCCGACGCAGTAGGTCAGGTAGTCGCCACCGAGACCGCCGTACTCCTCGGGAATGGTGAGCCCGAAAACGCCCATCTCCCCGAGTTTCGGAATCACCGCCGTGTCAACGGATTCCGCCCGATCCCACTCGGCGCGATGCGCTATCACCTCGTTGTCGAGGAAGTCCCTCGCGTACTCGCGGAACTTCCGTTATTCGTCCGTCAGGATCATGCCTGCCCTCCCACGCGCGCCCGGAGCTGGAACTTCTGGATCTTGCCGCTGGCGGTGCGGGGCAGTTCGTCGAGCACTTCCAGCCGTTCGGGCCAGTACTGTTTCGCGACGCCCTTCTCCGCGAGAAAGCCCTGCATCTTCTCGAAATCCAGCGGGTCGGTGCCCGGCTTGAGCACGACGCACGCACAGGCGCGCTCCTGCAACCGCGGATCGGGAATCGCGACCACGGCCACCGCGTCGATGTCCGGGTGTTCGTAAAGCACGTTCTCGATGTAGGCGACCGGGATGTTCTCGCCGCCGCGGATGATCACGTCCTTGGTCCGGCCCGCGATGCGCAGGTAGCCGTCGGCGTCGATGCTGGCGAGGTCACCGGTGTCGAACCAGTCACCGTCGAAAGAGGACCTCGTCATCTCCAGCCGCTCGGCGTAGCCGACGAACAGGAACGGCCCGGTGACCTGAAGACGTCCTTCGGTACCAGGCGGCTGCTCGACGCCTGCGGAGTTCACGACGCGAATCCGCATGCCCGGCCACGGATAGCCGTCGGTGTCGATGAGCTTGTCGTCCGGATCGCCCGGGATGCCCAGCGCGACAAGGCCGTTCTCGCTCTGGCCCCAGCCGCCGAGTACCACCATGCCGGGCAGCTTCCGCCGCGCCTCACGGACGATCGCGCGCGGAATCGGCGCGCCCATGCAGCAGAACCGCCGCAGCGACGACAGGTCGTACTCGCCGAGATTCGGTGCGGCCAGCAGGTCGTGCAGGAACGGGGTGGCCGCCGAGGTGTAGGTGATGCCGTACTCGGCGACCAGTGCGACGAACCGGCGCGCGTCCCACACGTCCTGCAGCACGCACGTCGCCCCGTTCTGGACCGGAAGCCTTGCCCCGTAGAGGAATCCGGTGAGATGCGCCAGCGTCGAGGCCATGTGGATCACGCTGTCGGCGGTGATGCCCAGCCGCTCGGGCAGCGGGTTGTTCGCCGCGATCGCGGTGTTGTGCGTGTGCATCACGCCTTTCGGCTCACCCGTGGTGCCCGAGGTGAAGATCAGCAACGTGACGTCGTTGGGATCGGGCCGCAGCGCGGCCAGTTCGCCGGCGTCGCGCCGCTGCTCCCACGGGGTCGCGGCGAAGGAATCCCAGGACGAGCCGACCACCAGCACGTGCTCCAGCTGCGGCCACCCGGGACGCAGCTTCTCGATCATGGCCGGATAGTCGAACCCGCGGAAGGTCTCGGGCACCACGATGACCTTCGACCGCGCCAGCTCCACCATGAACCCGACTTCGCGCTCGCGGTAGATCGGGATGAGCGGGTTGCTGATCGCCCCGATCCTGGTGGCCGCGTAGTGCACCACGATCCATTCGATCCAGTTGGGCAGCTGGAAGGACACGACGTCGCCGGAGCGGACGCCGAGTTCCAGCAGCCCGAGCGCGCAGCGGTCGACCTCTGCTTTGAGCTGCGCGTAGGTGACGCGGCGGCGGGAGTCGATGAACGCCGTCTTGTCCGGTGTCGCGGCCGCCACGTCGTCGAGATGGTCGGTGATGGTGCGGTTGACCCAGTACCCGGCGCGGGTGTGGGCTTCGATCTGCTCATCGTTGAGGATCGTCGCGAAGGACATGGGAGGACTCCGGTCAGCTCATGGTGAGACCGCCGCTGACGCTGACGGTCTGGCCGGTGACGTAGTTCGCCTCGTCCGAGGCGAGGAACGCGACCACGTTCGCGAGGTCGCTCGGCTGCGCGAGCCGACGGAACGGGATCGCCCTGGTCAGCGCCTCTCGCAGTTTCGGGTTGTCGCCGCCGATCGAGGCGAACAACGCGGTGTCCGCGGGGCCGGGACAGACCGCGTTCGCGTTGACCTGGCTGCGCGCCATCTCGCGGGCGATCGACTTGGTGAAGGCGATGACACCGCCCTTGGCCGCCGAGTACACGGCCTCACCGGAGGAACCGACCCTGCCTGCGTCCGACGCGATGTTGACCACCGAGCCGAAACCCTGTTCGGCCATGATCCGCAGCACCGTGCGGCAGGTGTTGAGCACGCCGTAGAGGTTGATCTGCACGACGCGGTCCCAGTCGGCGGGATCGGAGTCCACGAACGGACCCGCCTTATCCCAGCCCGCGTTGTTGACCAGTGCGTCGATCCGGCCGAACCGGCTTTTCACGTCCTCGACCATGGCGTTCACCGACTCGCGGGAGGTGACGTCGGTGTGGATGCCGATGCCGCCGATCTCGTTCGCCGTTTCCTTGGCGGTGGTCTCGTTGATGTCAGTGACGACAACGGTCGCGCCCTCGGCTGCCAGCTTCTCCGCGATGCCGCGGCCGATGCCCTGGCCGGCACCGGTGACGATGACGATCTTGTCGGTCAGCTTGCCCATGTCGGGAGTCCTTTCACGGTGCGTAGGCCCGGCCGAGCAAGTTGCGGGCGATGACGAGCTTGGATACCTGTGCGGTGCCGTCCCCGATTTCCAGGCCGATCACGTCGCGCAGCCGCTGCCCGATCGGGCTCTCGCTGGAGTAGGCGAGGTGCCCGAAGGTCAGCAGGCACTGGTGGATGACCTCGGCCGCCAGCTTCGGCGCCCAGAACTTGGCCATCGCGGCCTCCGTGCTGTGCTCGAGGCCGCTGTCCTTGCGCCACAACGCCTCGTAACAGACATGCCGGGCGCCACGCAGGTAGGTCGCGTACTCCGCGAGCGGGAACGACACGCCCTGGAACTTGCCGATCGGGTTGCCGAACGCGACCCGGTCCCGCGCCCACTGCAACGTCTCGTCGAGCGAAACCTGTGCCGCGCCGAGACAAGCCAGGCCGATGATCGCGCGGGAGTAGTCGAAGCCTTGCATGACGGACACGAACCCCTCGCCCTCGCCGCCGACCATCCGGTCGTGCGGCACGGGCAGGCCGTCGAAGTGCAGCGAGGCCCGGCCGATCGCGCGGCTGCCGAGGTCGTCGAAGGCGGCGCGCGAGACGTAACGCTCATCGAGGTCGACCCAGAAAGCGCTTACCCCGCGTGCACCGGGGCTACCGGTGCGGGCGAGCACGAGCGCGGCATCCGCGGCGGCGCCCAGCGTGATGGACGTCTTCTCGCCCGTCAGCCGCCAGCCGTCGCCGTCGCGTTCGGCCTTCATCTCCAGCTTCGCGGCGTCGGTGCCGTGCTCGGGTTCGGTGATGCAGAACGCGGGCACGACCTCGCCGGACGCGATCGGCGGCAGCCAGGCCGCCTGCTGGTCCTCGGTCGCGTTGCGGGTGAGGATGTCGCTGACCAGCGCACTGACGATGATCAGGTAGCTGGCGTTGAAGTCGCCGCGCGCTACCTCCTCGGCGGCCATTCCCGCGATCGCGGCGCTGGCTTCCTGGCCGCCGTGGCGTTCCGGGATGCGCAGCCCGGTCAGCCCCATGCCCGCCATCTCGGTCACGAGTTCCGGCCGGAGCTTGGCCGCCTTGTCATCGGACTGGTAGTGCGGCGCGAGCACCTTGCCTGCGAACCGCCGCAGTTCCTGGCGGTAGGCCTCTTCGTCGTCGGAGAAGGTGAAGTCCATGATCAGTGCCAGTTCACGTGCGCGTTGAAATCGGGCTTGCGCTTCTCGGCGAACGCGGTCGCGCCCTCCAGCCCCTCGGGTGAGGCGGTGAACAGGTCGAGCGCGGACATGGCCAGATTGGACAGTCCGGCCTGGTGGTCGGTGTCGGCGTTGAAGGACTGCTTGCAGAAGCGGATCGCGGTCGGGCTCTTCTCGGCGACCTCGCGGGCCCAGTCCTTGGCGGTCTTGAGCAGCTCACCGGCGGGCACGACGGTGTTGACCAGCCCCATGCGCTCCGCCTCGGCCGCGTCGTACTGCCTGCACCAGAACCAGATCTCGCGTGCCTTCTTCTCACCGACAACGCGGGCGAGGTAGGCGGTGCCGAAACCGGCGTCGAACGAGCCGACCTTCGGGCCGGCCTGGCCGAAGCGGGCGGTCTCGCTGGCGATCGTGACGTCGCAGAGCACGTGCAGCACGTGCCCGCCGCCGACCGCGATGCCGTTGACCGCGGCGATCACGGGCTTGGGAATGTCGCGGATCAGCTTGTGCAGGTAGCCGATCTCGAACATGCCGCTCTCGGTCGGGCCGTAGTCCCCGGTCTCCGCGCGTTGCTTGACGTCGCCGCCGGAGCAGAACGCCTTTTCGCCGGCGCCGGTGAGGATCACGGCCTGCACCTGCTTGTCCGCCCAGGCGGCGCGGAAGGCCTTGATCAGCTCCTCGACCGTTTTGCCCCGGAAGGCGTTGTAGCGCTCGGGCCGGTTGATCGTGATGATCGCCGCCGGCCCGTCGATCTCGTAACGGATGTCCTCGTAGTCCTGACCCACCACGGTCGTCTCCTTCGTCGATCGGGTGTGACCACGATGGCAAACTTTGACTCATGGGTCAATAGTTGATTTTGAGGTAAAAGAAGAGGCCGTGACCGCACTGCGCGGTCACGGCCTCTTCGAAGGCGGCGGGGACGGCTAAAGGTCGAGCACCAGGCGACGACCACACGCTCGGGAAACGCAGATCATCATGGTGTCGTTCGCGGCCTGCTCGTCGTCGGAGAGCAGGGAGTCGCGATGGTCCACAACGCCGTCCAGCACGGATGTCTCGCACGTGCCGCAGGTGCCCTCCTGGCACGAGGACAGCACCGGTACGCCCGCGTCCTCGACGACCTGCAGGATCGACCTGTCCTCCGGCACGGTCAGCGTGAGACCCGACTGCGCCAGCTCGACCTCGAACTCGGTCCGCTCGCCGCTGTCGGCCCCCTGCTTCGGCGTGAAACGCTCGAAGTGCAGCGCTCCCGACGGCCAGAACCGGCACAGCTCCTGGACGGCGGTCAGCAGCCGCTCCGGGCCACAGCAGTACACCGCGGTGCGCTTCTGCGGTTTGCCGAGCAGCGCCTGCAGGTCCATCAGCCCGTGTTCATCCTGGGGCCAGGCCGTCACCCGGTCGCCGTACTTCTGCGCCAGTTCGTCACGGAACGCCATCGACGTGCTGGTCCGGCCGCCGTAGATGAGCCGCCAGTCGGCGCCGCGCGCGTCGGCCGCGGCGATCATCGGCATGATCGGGGTGATGCCGATCCCGCCCGCGATGAACAGGTAGCGCTTCGACTTCACGAATCCGAAGTGGTTCCTCGGCCCGCGGATGCGGAGCCGGTCCCCATCGGAGAGCTCGTCGTGCACCAGCTGCGATCCGCCTCGCCCTTCGGGCTGCCGCAACACGGCGACCTGCAGCACCGACCGGTCACCCGGGTCCCCGCACAGCGAGTACTGCCGCACGACATCCGGTCGCAGCACGAGGTCCAGATGCGCGCCCGGTTCCCACGGCGGCAACGGCTCGCCCTCGGGGTGGCGCAGCGTCAGCCGGACCACGCCATCGGCGACGACCTCCTTACGCGCCAACAGAACCTCGAGGTCGAGCTCGGTTTTGGGAAGGGTGTTCAGACTCATGACACTCCCACTCTTCGCGTCCTTCCCCAAAAGTCAAACGGCCGGGAGGGAAATTCGCGTGGCGGGGATGTCAAATCGCCGTATCAGAACTCTCACCACGTGCGGCTAGCATGGTGAAAGCGACTCATTCAAGTCCTAGTGCAAATACTACACACTGACCGCAGCACGAGGCACCCCTGTTCGCCGCAGTGGAATCCTACGTGAGGGTGAAGCGCACCGACACCCGGTTCGGGTAACGCTGCGGCCACGTCCGCACCAGACCGTAGTACTGCAACGGCCAGCCGCAGATGATCACGTTGAGTCCCTTGCCCAGCTGTGCCATCAACCGTTCCAGGAACTCCGTCACCTGTTTCGCGTCGAAGGGTCCTCGTTTGGCCTGGAAGAAGACCACGCCGCGATTCGACATCGCGACGAGCACGTTGACATCGCCGAAGTAGTCGCGGAAACCCGACATGAGATTCTGCCTGCCGGCGACCGGACCGCGCTGCGGATGCAGCGGCGCGTGCGGCCGGGTCCAGGCCAGCCACAGGATTTCCGCGTTCGCTATCCACTCGTTGCCGCTGACCCCACGCATTCCGCGGCGGGGCACCGGCACGGTGCCGGCTCCCCGCCGGTTGTCCAGCAGCCGCCGCTCCTCGATC
Organism: Amycolatopsis acididurans; assembly: GCF_012328925.1. Classification (GTDB taxonomy): domain Bacteria; phylum Actinomycetota; class Actinomycetes; order Mycobacteriales; family Pseudonocardiaceae; genus Amycolatopsis_E; species Amycolatopsis_E acididurans. Next base: position 53,128 of record NZ_JAAXLS010000036.1, on the reverse strand, counting down.
AGTCCCCACCGCAGCAGGTACTTCGAGACGGTCGCGGGGCTGAGCAGGATCCGGAACTCGCGGTTGACCAGTTCGACGATCGCCTGTCCGGTCCACAACCGGTGCGGCATGCCGAGCCGGTCCGGCGTACCGTCCACAATGGTCCGCACGATCCAGGCCTGCTGGGCCGGGGAAAGCGCCATCTGCTCGCCCGGCCGCCTGCCCCGGCGTTTGGGCCGGAACGACTCCTCGCCCATGCGCTGGTAGGCCGAGACCCAGACCCCGACGGTCTTCCTCGACACCCCGAACAGCCGGGCCACCTCGGTCTGTGAAGCCCCGGACTCGACCGCCGCGACGGCCCTGCGGCGCAGGGCTTCCAACGCGTCCGGGGGCAGGCTGCGCGCGTCGCGGGTCGCCATGTCAGCGCGCACGGGGAGTCGGGATGGGCCGGCGCCTGCGCCTGATCAGGTTGATCAGCGCGTCGGCGAGGACGAACACCAGCAGGCTCGCGCCGAACACCGGCATGAACCAGGCGAGTGCCGCGACGACGATCAGCGCCAGCGCCAACGGCAGTGACGACAGCTGCCGCCATGACACCGGTGGTACGGCCGACCATGTGCTCTTGTACGGATTCTTGATCCACCACATTCGATACCCCAGCAGTATCAGCGCGATCAGCCCGACGGCGATCACGGTCAGCACGATTTGATTGGCGAGCCCGAACAACGTGCCGGTGTGGAACTCGGTGGCCAGCGCGCTCACCTTCGCCGGCACCGAGTAGTCGTGCCAGCCGATCTTTTCGGTCACGGCGGAGGTGTAGGGGTTGATCGCGACCTCGTCCCGGTGCATGGGCAGGCCGAGGGAGGTCTCCCGCACCGTGTACACCGCGCCCGGCTTCGCCGGCTGCGTCACGACGAGTTCCCCGTCCAGGCCCGCGCTCCGCGCGACGGCGAGCGCTTCGTCGATCCCGATCGGCGCGGTGCCGGGCGGCACGGGCACCGGCGCCGCCGTGAGCGTGGGGGCGTGCAGGCGCAGCGGATCGATCGAGCGATCCGCCCTGCCGCCTGCGAACTGTGACATCAGCAGGCCGGAAAGGGCGAGCAGCAGCATCCCGATCGCCAGCCACAGCCCGAGCGGCCCGTGCACGCCGCGCAACCTGCCCCAGCCGTCCTTGGCGCCGCTGACCGACGGAAGTAGCAGTTCCTTGGCAGTGACGCGTTTTCGCCGCTTCGGCTGCGCGAGCCACAGCACCAGCCCGCCGATGATGATCAGCGGCAGCCAGCTCGCGCCGAGTTCGGCGTACACCCTGCCGACCTCGCCCAGATGGAAGTCCGCGTGCAGATCCCGTAGCCACGTGTTGGCGGGCAGTTTGCTGTCCACTGTGGTCAATTCGCTGCTGATGAAATCGGTGTACGGGTCGACGAAGACGGTCCGCTCCTGCATCCCGTAACCGGACTTCTGCAAACCGGGCACCGACATCACCACGCGCGTGGTCCGCTCCGGCGTCGGCGGGGGGATGACCTGGCGCACCGAGCCTTCCGGATGCGCGGCCAGCGCCGCCGCGACCTGCTCGGACACCGGGTGCGGTTTGCCCTGGTGGCCGTTCACGTACAGCGCCGAGTGGTACAGGCTGTCGTGGATCTGGGGGCTGAACACGTACACGAGCCCCGTCAGTGCGAGTACCAGCAGGAAGGGCGCGACGACGATCCCGGCCATGAAGTGCAGCCGCCGGGCGAGCAGGCGCACCGCGAGCATCCCGCCTGCCTTGGCCCGCCTCGGTTTGGCTCTGCTCGGCCGGGTCTGCTCACCAGTACTGGGGGTGGACAAAGTGGACTCCTCGACGTGCACGGGCGTCGGTCAGGCTGGAACGTCGACGACGCCGTAGATGGTTTCTCGCTTGCCGCCCGCGGATTCGACGGTCAGCTCCAGCTCCCACTGCCCCGGTCCGGGAAGCCGTACCGAACCCGTGGAGTAGCCGGTTCCCGCGCGGGCCAGCGGAACCGGAACGGCGGGCACCGCCGCGTCGGGCGGGTGGAACGCGACGGTCACGCCGAGCCCGTCCTTGGCGACGTCCTTGGTGTCGAGCACGGAGACGTGAACCTCGTTGTCGCCGATCTTGCCTGGCGTGACGGCGAGATCGAGCAAACCCTTGTCGGCGCCGGTGTCGAACATCAGCCGGACCGGCGCGGCCTGCGTGTGCCGCGCGGGGCCGCCGATGGGCGCGACGAAGACCCAGGTGACCGCGAGCGCACCGGCGCATCCGGCCACGGTCGCCGCACGCGCCCAGCGCTCACGCGCCGTCGCCGCCGCTCCCGCGGTCATCAACTGTGCGACCGCGAGCCCGCCGAGCGCGAGCACGGCGAGCCGGGCGAGCAACACCGCGCCCGCGCCGGAATCCATCGTGCCCGCCAGGGTTTTGAAGGCTTCGGTCAGCGGCAGCTTCGCCGTGTAGGGGCCGAAAGTCAGGAATGCGGCCGTGGTCAGGCCGATCGCCGCGAACCACGCGTACGTCGCCACGCGCCGCATCGGACCCTCACCGACCGGACGGAACACCGCCAGCAACGCCGCGCCCGCCAGCACCGCCGCCGCGGCCAGCGCGCCGAACTGAGCGATCCCGTGCGCGACGGTCACCACGACGGAGGGACGAGCGGGCAGGACGGGTGCGTCCTGCACCGGGCTGCGCGAGGCCAGGTCGAAGGTGAACGTGCCGTTCGCCGCCACATCCGCACCCGCGGGCACGCTCCACGCGACCGAATAGGTACCCGCGTATTTCTGCTTCGGCAGCGGCACCGAGATGGTCTCGGCGCGGCCGTTCGCGTGCACCGGGCGGTCCGGATCGATCGGACGGTGGTAGGGGTCGGTCAGCCGGACCGTCGCCAGATTCGCGCTGACGGGGCGGTCGAACGTCAGCACCAGGTTGTCCGGCCGCGCGGTGGAATCGACGCCGGGCGAGGTGGTGCGCAGCACGGGAAGATCCGAAGACGGTGGCGCTGCGATCGCGAGCAACGTGCCCCAGCAAGCCAGCACCAGCAGCGCGAACGCCGCGAACCGCCGGGCGCGGGGCCCGGCCGGTTTCGCCCGCGGGCGTCGCTCGAGAGTCGTCATTTCCGCAGCACCTCCGACACCTCTTCGTCTTCGGCCTCGGGCGCGGGCGGCTGTTGCGCGCGAAGGCGAGCGCGAATTCCGACGACCGCGACGATGAGGATCGCGAGCCCGAGCGCACCCCACATCAGCGCGAGCGCCGGGAAACCGCTGCCCTCGCTGCCGCTCCCGGCACGACCCGCGGCGGCGACTTCGGGTTCGCCGGAGTCGTTACCATTGTTCGAATCCGCGATCACCGGCGGCGCGTCGGCGGCGCCGGCCGGGGTCAGCGAGATGCTCGGCGCGTTGGCGCCGGTCCACTTCTCGACGCGGCCGCCCGCATAGGTCTGCGTGGCCTCGAAGCTCAGCATGCCCTCCGCGGGCAGCGGGCCCAGCGTGATGAGGAACTGCTCGAACTGGCCGGGTCCGACGGATCCGCCTTGGAGCACGATCGAGTCGACCACCTCGGTGATCGTCTTGTCACCGGAGCGCATCGGTTGCGCGAGCGGCCGTGCGGTGATGTTCGCGGTCCAGCCCCGGACGGGGGCGACCTCGGCGAACGCGATGTTCTTGTCCTGCGGGATGACGATTTCCAGCCGGGTGCTGTTGGTCGCGGTCTGCTGGTTGGCCAGGCGGAAGGCGAACGTCGCAGTGTCTCCGCCACGCGCGGCACCGGGCACAATGGACACTTTGGCCTGTGCGGGCGAGGCGAAGGCGAGCAGCGCCAGCAGGGCGAGGAGGAAGGTGACGAGGGTGCGGGGAAAGGACATTGGGGTCTCCGGGGGAAGCCGCGGCCAGGGGCTCGGCCAAGGTGAGCCCCTGGCCGCGGTGTTCTAGTGGGTGACGGAGTGTTTACGGTTGAGCTGCTGCGGAATCAGTTCAACCGATCGGGTTCAGTTGCTGCGCGGTCAGCTTCGACCGCCACGGCTCCGGAACCTTCTGCGACCATCCGTTGTAGACAAGCGGAATCGGCAGCACACCCTGGCCACCCATACCGGGCTGCCCACTGAGTGAACCGTCCATCTTGGTGTCCGCGGTCGGCGCGAGCACCAGCTGACCCACGATGGCGGCATCGGAGATGTCACCGTCGTTGTTCGGGTCGATGTCGATCACCTGTGCGGCGTTGGAGAACTTGTTCGACACGTAGGCGTAGTACCCGCCGCCCTTCTTGGCACCGAAGTTGATGCCGTGACAGCCGGCGTTGCACGGCAGCTCCTTGACGATCTTGTCGGTCTTCGGGTTGATGACCGAGACCGTGGCGCTGAAGGTGTTCGCGGCCAGCAGTGCCTTGTCGTCGGGGCTGACGGGCAGCTGGATGGTCAGACCACCCCACGGCTTGGTGCCGTTGCGCCCGGCGACCGGGTCGTAGTTCTCCCAGAGGTCGATGCTCGAGTTGTGCACCTTCTGACCGCTGGGGTTGACGCACGCGTCCTGTCCCAGTGAGACACACGAGATGCTCCCGCCGAGGAAGTCGGCCATGTAGAACTTCGACTGGTCGGACATGGCTCCGGTCGCGATCGGCAGTTCGCCGGTCGGTTCCTTCTTCCACGTCCCGGTTTCGTTGTCCAGCACTGTCGCGTCGTACGGGTTGACGTTCGGCGTCAAGGTGGTCTTGCCGTCGGCGGTCAGCCAGAACGCGTGCGGATGCTGTGGCGCCTGGTTCGCGCCCGGTGGCCCGACCGGTAGCCGCCGGTCGATCTTCGTGGCACCCGGTGAGAGCTCCACGACGTCGGTACCACCGTTGATGGCCACCTGCACCTGGTCGGTGTCGGTTCTGGTCATCACGTGCGATGGATCAGGCCCGACATCGATCGTGCGGACGTGGGCACCTGTGTTCCGGTCGAACACGGACAGCTCGTCGTCGAACCATTCCGTCTGGTACAGGTACTTGTAGTCCTGGTCGGTCCACATGTTGTGCGGATTGTTCATGTTGATGCTCGAACCGGAGATCTTGCGATCGACGGTCCAGTTCTCCACGTTGACCTTCGTGGCAGCACCGACGTAGTCCTTGCTCGAGTACTCCTCCATCTGGGTGTCGATCCAGACTTCGCCCACACCGGGTGTCTTCGGCGGGCTCAGCTGGTCCAGATTCTTGGGGTAGCCGAACTTCCTGTCGTAGTAGGCATCCAGCAGCGGGATCAGAACGGGGTTGCCGTTCTGGTCGTACTGCAGGATCGGCGCGGGCGGGAACACGGGGTTCCACTGCGAGGCCGACGTGGTGCTGTATTTCTGCCAGTTGTCCGGCACGGTCGCGGTGAAGAAGATCCGCACCAGCTGCTGGATGACGTCCGCGGTCGAGGGAACGGTCAGGTTCCGCGACGTGACCTGGAGGTTCTTGCCGAAGTCCAGGCCGATGGTGAGCGGATCGTCCACGACGGTCGCACCGAGCATGTACGGGTGGATCGTGCAGGTCCACGCGTACAGTCCGGGTTCGGTGAGCTGAGTGGAGTCCTCACCGGCGAACGCGCCCATCTGCTCGAAGAACGGGGCGCCCTCCGGACGGATCAGCGACGTGATGTCGTGCAGCGACTGGTTGTTCGGCGACGCGATCTTGAAGTCCGCCGTCACCGCCGGGCCCTTGATCGCGAACGTCGCCAGGTCGTTCAGGGCCCGTTGCAGGTCCAGTCCGACCGGGAGATCGTTCAGGTTGATCGGGGCGTCGGCGGGCAGGCTCGCCACCTGAGCCTGGAACTGGCCCAGCAGCCCTTCGGCCTTGGCTGCCGAAGCGGCGGCCTTCGGCTGGGTCGCGGCGATGTTCTTCACCGCGGCCAGCGTGCTGTCCAGGTTCAGCAGGTCGGCCAGACCACCCGTGAGCGACCCCAGCGCCGGCGCGGGCTTCGTCACGTCGGTGACGAGCCCGGTCAGCGAGTTGACGAGGTCGAGGTTGAGCAGACCACCCGACTGCTGGGCGTTGAGCCCACCAAGCCCGAGCGTGCCCGCGGGCAGGCTCGGGATGATGTTTCCGTCCAAAGCGGACGTTCCCAGCCTCGGCAGCTCGGCGACCGCGAGTGACCGGCCACCGAAGAGGTTCAGGCCCGAGTCGAACCAGTTCCCGTTGCTGTCGTTGAGTTCGAACGTGATCGGCACAGGGCCGATCCCGACCGGAAGGGCGTTGGCCGCCGGCAACGCGGCCACCGTCGAGGCACCGACCGCGACGACGGCCACTGACACCACCGTTTTGAGGCGTCGTCGCCTCCGCCTGCCTCCCGGAGGAGTTTCTTCAGGCATGCGATTCCTTTCTGTATCCGTGGATCCACGGGCACAAAAAAGTAAATCATGATGTGTCCGCATTGCCGCGTTTTGGAACGTAAACCAGATGTAAAAACGACCCGGTCACATTACCCCGGATACGTGAAAAAATGTAGAGAAAAACACCTGGTGAGCGGCCTTGTTAAATACTTCCACGAGGGTTCGTACAGTGCGAAGTATTTAATTTCGACGGAAATGGGAAATGGTTCGCTCAGACCTTTGTTCCGAGCGCCCACCGGCGCACGAGTTGCGCACTCACGACCGCGAGCAGCACCACCGCCAGCAGAATGGGCGCGGAAAGCTGACGCTGGGCATTGGGCAGCGCCCGCGCGTCCCCGGTCTGCACGGCCGGGTTGACCAGTGAGGACTGCTGTGGGGCGCGCGCGGCACCGTCGAGGCCGGTTCCCGGTACGCCCGCGGTGTTCAGGCTGAACGCCGCACCACTGGCCAGCAGATCGGACAGCCGCTCGCCGAACACCGCGCCCTGGCCTTCCGAAGCGTCACCACCGTCGGCGATCCGGCCACTGCCCGACGGCGATGTGGTGGGGTCCGCCGGTGCACTCGACGGAGGGGGCGCCGTCGGTGATCCGGCAGGTGGTGCGACCGGTTTTTCGGCCCGTACGAGCAATCCGCACAACGAGCCGAGAAGATCGGTCACGCCGGGCACGAGCGGTTTCAGCACCGGCCCCACAACGGGGATCTCGTTCAGCCTGCCGGTGACGGCGCCGGCGACCTGGCTGCCGCCGATTTCCGAATCGCCCGTACCGACCGTGCCGACCGGAATCGGGCCCGCCGCGCGCCAGGCCGCACCGAAGGATCCGGTCAGCACGCCGAGCGGATCCAGTCCCGCGAGCACACCGGTGATCGGTTGCTCGACCGAAGCCGGATCGAGCATCACCTGTTGTCCCGGCTTTCCCGTCACCGTGGCCGAGCAGCTTCCGGCGATGACCGGGCCGGAATCGGCCGCGGTCGCCACCGGTGGCGCGCTGAGCACACAAAAGAACGTCAGCGTGCCTGCGGCGAGAAGGCGTCGGGATCGCATGTGCTTGTGCCTTTCGAATTCTTGGCCATATCTCAGGTACGCGGCCGTGCGATGTGCCACCGTGGACGAAGGTCGGCAACAGCCATGGTGACAGCAGCTCGCCACCATGACCAGTCACCCGAAATTGCTTGCACGCCTTGGTTTCACGGCAGTCTCGGCCCGCCACGAATCCAAATGGGTCACACATCCGCCCAGCACAGCGTCCGTTGCGCTGTAACGTATTTGTCCGACCAGGAGCCGGGTGGTGCCACGTTTATCACCGCCTCGATCGGCCGCAGGAGGAGAAGTTTCACGCGGGCGTAACTCAGCGCAACATGATCGCGGCATCCGACAGCCGCCAGCGCGCGAGCAGTTCCGCGTGCGGGGCGGGCCAGGAGCGTATCCGCACGCGCACGTCATGGCCGAGCGCTACGCCGAGCCGTTTCCGGAAATCGCCGAGTTGTGCCTGTGTGAAGGGATGTTCGCTCGCGACGAAGAACATCAGGCCGCGATGGTTGACCGCGATGAGCGCGTGCATGCGCTCGACCCCGGTCGCGTCCCGCGGGTGCGTCCACGCCACCTGCAGCGTGTCCGGCTCGCAGTCGTCCGGGTGCGCCAGCGGGCCCGTCCGGTTCGTCACGTCCCACCGCGCGAGGTACTGGTCGATCGTGCCACCGGTCAGCGAAATGCCGAACTCCCGCCGGATCAGCTCGGTCAGCGCCTTGCGTGTCCACAGTAGACTCGGCAGGCCGGCGTCGTCGGGTGGGCCGCACGCGATGGTCTTGACGATCCATGCCTGTTGCGTGGCCGAAAGCGCGAGCTGCTCACCGGCCCGGCGGCCGCGCCGCCGTGGCCGGAACGCCAGCTCGCCGTTGGCCTGGTAGGCACGCATCCAGTTGCCGACCGTTTTCCTTGACACGCCGAACAAGCGCGCGACGTGTGATTGCGGCATACCGGACTCGACAGCGGAAACCGCCTGCCGGCGAAGCCTTTCCAGTGCGTCGGCGGGCAGGCTGCGTGCGCCGGCACTGCCCAGTGGTTGATCGAGGTCCATGGTCGCCCCCATCTCGGGTTCACCGTGCTCCGACCGGCACGCGGAGGACGGCCTGGTCGATTTCGGACGTACGGACGGTCACGGACAGCTCCCACATGCCCGGCATCGTGATCGGCGCGTTGGTGCCGATCGCGTGGTCCCCGCCGAGGAACCGCATGTCAACGGGCAGCGGCCCGATGCCACGCGACGGCAGGCTGAGTTCGGCTCGTAGTTCGGCGACCTGCTTCGGTCTGCCGTTGGAGTCCAGTGCCGCGAGGTGCACCTCGTTGCGCCCGACCTTGCCCGGGGTGACCAGCACCGCCAGCTTGCCGGTGCCCGCGGGGCCGCCACCGGCGTCGAACGGCAGCACCGTGTTGACCGGTCCGCTTCGCTGCGGGATCGCGGCCTCCTCGCGGATCCTGGCGAGTTCGGCGGCGGCAGGCTCGGCGTTGACGAGGGACGCGGTCGCGCCGAGTACCGCCGCGGCCACCACGACCTCGACCGCGACCATCCGGCGGAACCGGCCGATCTCCTGCTTTTCCGGGCCCCGCTTGGCTCTGCGCTTGTCCGAGACGGTGACGATTTCGAACGCGTAGTGCCGCTGGACCCATTTGCGCGCGTAGGCGCCCAGCACGACGAGCACGACGACCATGCCCACCTTCGCCGCGAGGACGAGCCCGTAGCTCGTGCCGAACAGCGCGGCGGGCGTGCCGACCTCCCGCCATGCCTGGTAGGTACCGGTCACGACGAGGACGAGCACGCAGATCAGCGCGATCTGCGAGAACACCGGCACCGCGGCACGCATGCCCGGCACGTCACCGGAGCGCAGCAGCACGCCGAGCAGCACGGGCAGTCCGCCGAGCCAGATCGCCATCGCGAGCAGGTGGATCGCGTCGACGGGCAGGGCGAGCAGCGCACCGGAACCGGCGGCGCTGTGGTTGGCGAGACCCCACGTGACCACGAGCGCGACACCGATGCCGAGCACGATCGCCGCGCGACGGCGCAGGTCGGCCGGGCTGTGCGCGGTGAACGGCACGATTCGCCGCAACCGCACCATCGCGACCGCGAGCAGCCCCAGCACCATGAGCCGGACGAGAAGCACCACGCCGATCCGGCTACCCAGCGTCGCGCCCAGCAGCGCCGGATCGAGCGGCGATCCGCCCGCCACCGACGGGCCGTAGAGGGCGAGCGACGCCAGCGTCGCGCCGAGCAATGTCGCCCATCCGGCCCACAGGATCCGGCGGATGCCCGTCGAGGACTCGCCGCCCGGCCAGCACACCGCCGCGAAGAACGCGGTGCCGATCATCAGCGCGAGCGCGGCGTAGGCGAGCCATCGTGCGAGGCCGTAGAGCAGCGACACCCCGGCACCGGCGCTCGCGGGCCGACTGTTCTCGGCGACTCCACCCGTGACCGTCCCGACGCTGAACGCGAACGCGCCCTCCACGGGATGGGAGTCCGCCGAGGTCACGCGGTAGGTCACGGTGTAGGTGCCCTTGGCCAGGTTCGCCGGCAGGGTCGCCGCGATCGTGTCGGGCGCTGCGGCGGCATGGGCCGGTTTCGACACCCCGTCGACGTTCGTGCCGCCCGGGCCGATGAGCCTGACCTCGGCCAGCGACACGTCGATGGACTCGCTGAACCGCATGGTCACCTCACTCGGGGCCGAGTCCAGCAGCTGGAATCCGTTGGGTGTGGTGGACAGCAGGACCGCGTGCGCGGAGGCCGTGCCGGGGACCGAGACCAGTGCGATCGCGGCCAGGCCGAGCACCGCGGCCAGCCGCCGGGCCCAACGTTTGTGTCGTGACAACGCCGGCCCCCTCTACCGCAGCCCCTTCTCGCGTCGCGGTGTGAGCCTCGCCCACAGCGCGACGGCGAGCGCGATCACGCCGGCCCCGAGTCCGGCACCGCCGAGCGCGATCGCGGTGGTGTCCGAAGTGGACTCCTCGGCCGCCGCCGGCACGGCTGCCGATACGGTGACCGTCGGCGCCGGGTGCTCCGGCTCCGGCTTCCCCGGTTCAGTGGCGTCGATCCAGCGTGAAACCGTTCCGTCCGAATAGGTCTGGAGCGTTTTGAACGCGAGCGCACCCGGCTTGTCGGGCATCGCGTTCACCCGCACCGGGAACTCCGCGTACGTGTCGGGAGGGATCTGGCCGCCCTCCCACACGATCGACTGCACCTGCTGGCCGGACATGCCGGTCGAGGTCTGCATGGGCTTGTCGAGTGGCAGCTTGCGGACGGTGATGCGCCAGCCGGGCACGGCCTGCGGTGTCGCCGCGGACAGCGGCTGGTCGGTGGGGAACACCACTTCGAGTCGTACCGTCGAGGCGGTGTCGTTTTCGTTCGGAACGTGGAAGGAGAACACGGCCGGCGCTCCGGTCTCGACCGTTCCGGGCGTGATGGAGATGTGTGCGAACGCGGCGGGCGGTACGGCGAGCGTTGCCACGATCCCCAACGCACCTGCCACGACGAGCCGGGACGAAACCATGCGTCGCAAATGCGGTGCGCGCATAAGTGTCCTTTCTGGAGTTGACCCTTTCGCGATGCGACCGCGGTGGCGGAACCGCGGTCTGGCCAATGGTGCTCCAGCTTGTGTCGGGCAAGCTACGCGCTCGTTACCCCCTAATGACAAGGGGTCCTGCTTTGTTGTGTTTGTGTGCTTAGGCCGATTGGCCGAAAGTACGGGTGAAGTGCGAGGTCAGGCAAAGGTGTTACAACCCGCCATCGGGTTACCTGTACACAATCGACAGTGCACTGTCACCTATTTGCCCGCGCTGACATTTAACGGCCGGTCATGCGTTTTCAGGGCGGACACCTGCCTGGTTCGCCGGGGCCACCACGAGCGACCTGCGAAAACGGGCATACCGCCCCATGTTTCGGGCACGTGAACCACGACCGGCGGATGCCGCACGCCGAGGCTGGCGCGGAATGGAGCGAACATGCCACCATTGCGCACCGCGACAGGTATGAGATTCGCACATCCGCGGGCCGAGTACCTGAGAAGAAACCAAGAAAGCGAGCGGCGGTGAAGGCACCCCAGCCCCATACGAAGGAGCCGCATCCGTCCACTGTGTACCGGTTGGCGGTGCGTACGTGGTGGATGCCGTGGGTGCTCGGGGTCGCCATCGTCGCGGCGGGCACGGTGACCGCGGTGCAGCTGCTCACCGGCACCACCCCGGTCGCCGAGCAGGAAGGCAAGCGCACCAGCCACCAAGTGGTCTACGAGGTGACCGGGACCTCCGCGTCCGAGATCAGGTACGTGATCGACGGTGCGCGCGGTGTCGAGACCGTGACCCGCACCCGCCTGCCGTGGCGGGTCGAGCTGCCGGTCGAGGTGGGACCGGGGCTCGGGGTCGTGCAGGTGTCGGCGTCGCGGCCGGATCCCGACGCCCCGTTGTCGTGCTCGGTCACGGTCGACGGCAAAGTGGCGCAGCGGTCGCAAGCCATGCGCGACTGGTCGTCGGTGTCGTGTTCCGCGGTCATCCGGCCGGGCGCGGAGTAAGCCATGCGCTGGTCGGTCGCGGTCCTCGTGCTCGTGTTCGGTGTGCTCGGCGCGCCGCCGGCCCTCGCGGACGAGCAGCAGGTCGTCGACAGCTGCGTCGCGACCGTGCCCGCCGGGTCTCCGATCGCGCTCAATCCGCTCGCCGTGCTCGAGCCGATCACCGATCTGCTCGGCCCGCTCGACCCGCTCGACGTGCTCACGCCGGTGTTCCGGTCGGTCTGGGCGGCTCAGCCGCCGATTCCGCTGTCCGCGTCGCCGTCCGGAATTTCCGGTCCGGCGATAGCGGATGCGGTGCTGGCCCGGCTGGCGAACCTGCCCGTGTTGTCGCCGGTGCTCGACGCCCTCACCGCGCCGCTGCGTGCACGGCTGGCGATGACCTGTGGAATCGCGATCACGCCGCGCGTCGCGAGCGGAGCCGGGACGGCCACCTTCCCTGCCAAGTCCACGAAACCGGCCGTACCCGAGCCTCCGGCGGTGCAGCCCGCACCGCAGCCGACCGCAGGGGTGACCGTGCTACCGCCGCAGGCGCCGGCGGAACCCGGACCGCGGCCGGGCGCGGCCACGCCACCGGCGGGAGGTGCCGAACCTTCCGCAGAGGGCCGCGATCTCATGCCGCTGGCCGTGGCCAGCGTGCCCGCGAGCGTCGGGCAACCGGAGGGTGAGCCCGGCAGCCACACCGGGGTGCTGCTCCTCGCCGGGCTGCTGAACCTGCTCGTGGGCGTTCAGCTCGGCCGGGTCTGGGCATTGCGCAGACCCGCCGCCGGGGTGCGATCCAGCGGACGTTCCGCCCGTCCGCTGGATCCCACCGTAGTGCCCTGACCGCATTTCAGGGCGATGCCAGCGTAAACGCGGGGACGAGCGATTGGCTGAGGAAGAGCTTTGAAAGCCTGCGCGCGCCGCGAGGAAAAAGCTGGATAACAACCCTGGCGGGTTCGCCGTCACAGTGGTTTCATTAGCTGAAATACGATGACCAAGCTTACGGGAAGGGGAGTTAGGGATGACCACGCCGAACCTTGCCCACCGAACGGCCGACCTCGACGTCGCGGTGGAGAACGTGAAGTTCCACCTCGACGGCGTTTCCTACGTCATCAGCCTGTCCCACCAGGAGGCCGGTGAGCTGCGGCGCAAGCTCGCCCGCTACATCAAATCGGCCCGGAGGCGCTGACCGGCGACCGCGGCTCGGTTCGCACCGGTTCCGCCCGGAACGGTGCCGTCAACGTCGCCACGATGTGGCGGCGGTTGCGCAGCAGAGCCACGAGGGCGAGCGCGGCATAAACCCCGCACAGCACGTACCGCGCCGCCTGCCCGGGAAACGCGAACTGGGCACCGAACAACGCCAGCAGGGCCCAGGCCGCCCAGCGCGGAAAACGCAGGGTCAGCAGGGCGGCGACACCGAGCAACGTCTGCGTCGCGGTGAGCAGGACCTCCTCGACCTGGCGCGCGTCCAGCTGCAGCGCCGCCCCACCACCTCCGGAGAGATAGGCGATCGGCAGGCTGCCCACGAGCAGGGTCCACTGGTTGACCTTGCTGGAGATGAGCGTGCCGATCGCCTCGTCGCCCCGCCCGCGCACCGCGAACAGGATCGCCACGATGAACTCCGGCGCTTCCGACGCCAGCGGCGCGAGCCACTGCACGAGCAGGAAGCGGTCGACGCCGAGGCTCGTGCCCGTTTCGATGAGCGAATGCGCGAACGGTTCCGCGCACATCACGATCACCACGGCGGCGAAGGCGAACAACACCGTCACCAGCACCCGGCGCGCCCGCTTCGGCAGCTCCCCGATGGTCGCGGCGGGACCGACGAGATGCGGCTGCCCGGCCTCGGCACGCGAGACCTTCCACAGGTAGAACACGAAGAACCCGAGCAGCGCGAACCCGAGCACGAGCGGGATCCGCCCGGTCGCCGGGATCAGGAACGCGACCACCGACGCGATCGCGAGGAACCCCAGCTCGATCCGGTACCCGCCCTCCAGCGTCAGCTCCCGCAGGCTCCTGCCGCTGCGGCGCTTCGCGAGCGCCAGCGCGACGAGCACGACGACGGACCAGCCCAGCCCCAGCAACAGCCGGTTCGAACCGGTCATGTTCGCGGCGGCGTAGGACACGTATTCCGGATCCGAACCCGCGGTGTAGGCGAAGTAGAGATCGACCGCGTACTCGGGCAGCACCGCGATCACGGCGAGGATCGCGATCGCCAGTCCACCGGAAATGTCCACCTGCGCGGCTTCCGCCGCCCACGCGAGCACGAACGAGGCCGCCACCACGGCCATCCCGAACAGCAGCAGCCCGGCGACCGGCGCCGGCACGAGACCGCCCGCCCGCAGCACGAGCGCCGGCACCGTGAGCGCCACACGCAGCGCCAGCGGGCGCACCAGTTTCGCGGGCATCCGTCTTTTCCTCCCAGAACGACCGAATCCCCACGTTGACGACGGTTTCGCTGTTTTCGCAACCGGCGAAACGGATCAAGGTCTCCCGCGACCCCGAATGGGGGCTGGGGGAACAATCGGAATCGTCGTGCCGAAATCCGCCGCACGGACCACCACAGAATCGGGCATTACCGGCATCAACACAGAGCCGCCCGGCGACGGCCGGCCACCACCGTCGCGACGCTCACCCTGCGCGCGAGCGCACCGCGGCCACGCGCGGTGTGGCCCATCACACAGGCCGCGCCTACAGGCCCGCCTTGCCGCCGCTGGGCCACCACAGGTCCAGCACCTTCATGCGCGTCTCCAGCAGGGCCGGGTCCCGCAGGCCGATCACGTGTACGTCGCGCCAGCGGCGGAAACCAATGCGTTCCAGCATCCCGCCGACGCGGGACGCGGCGAGTTCGCGCGCCAGGCGGTCGTCGTGGCACTGCGCGAAGTCCAGCGGCGAGATGCGGCAGACCGCGAGCCTCGCATCGGGGGCGAGGATCCGCAGCGCGCTCGCGATCAGGGCCGCCCCGAGACCGTGCCCACGCCACAGCGGCGTCAGCGCGACATGCCGCAGGACCACCATCCGCGGCGGGCCGGGGTCCAGTTCGGCATCGAGTGCGGGATGTAGCTTTCCCTGTCTCGGATCGATCACCGTCTCCGCGATGAACTCCAGCGCCCATTCGCCGAGCGTGACCGAGTCGAGCAGGTTCCGCTCCCCGCCGAGATCGGCGATGGCCAGTTCGATGTCGGCGACGTGCCGGAGTTCGTCCTGACACGGATCCAGTGGCGTGATGTCGGCGGAGACATGCCACGACTCGGGATTGGCGTCCTCTTCGTCGATCTGCCACCAGAACCGGCGGTGCGACAGCGTCAGCTCGATCGACATGGGTGTGACAGGAAGGTCTTGGACCACCGTGCCGGCTCCGTCCGTGTGACCTGCGGCTTTAAGTCAACGTTCGCCAGCGACAATAGTACATGTACCTAGGCTCATGTACTTAAGATCATGTTCTGTGGTTCCGGGAACAAGTTTGCAACAACCTGTACCGCGTGCCGAGGCCGTCCAGTCCCTCTCCCGCGTCGACCGAGCTGGGTCGTCGCGTCCACGAAGCCCGCAAGGCGGTCAAGGGCCTGACGCAGGAAAAGCTCGCGCACAAGCTCGACATCGCGCACTCCGGAATCAGCGACATCGAGCGCGGCCTTGCGAACCCGACCTTCGAGACGCTCGTGCGGATCGCCGACGCGCTCAACACCGACCCAGGCGACTTCATCCGGGGCTTCACCGCGAAGGAACTCGACCGCTCCTAGGCGGCCACCGGCACCAGCCGGCGGCCCGTGACGCGTTCGATGTTGACCTTGAGCGCGCGACCGCGCATCGAGGTCACATCCTCGTCGAGATCGCCCACCAGCTCCGCCTTGCCGACCGCGACGACGCTCCACCCGGTGTGCGTCGCCTCATCGATTTGGTCGGCCTCGAACGCCACCACGGTGCGGTCGAGCTTGTCCGCCCAGGATCCGCGCGCGTCGGGGATCACTACGAACCCGGCGGCGATGGTGAAGGTGACCGGCCGGATCGCCGGCAGCGCCGCGGCCGAGAACACCAGCCTGCCGACGGCAACCGACCGCAGCAGGGACAGACATTCTCGCACCCCGAGTACCTCGGATTCAGTGCTCGGCATGACGCCCTCCGACTTGAAAAACTCGCTCTGATACAACGAGTGTGCCGTCCGGCCAGTACGCGGAGCAGAGGAGAAAGACCCTCGGGGCAGGTGTCAAGAGACCGATTCCACACCGGCCTCGCCGAGCGCGGCTGATCGGCAACCGCGTCCCAGGACCCGCTACGCCGCAGGCTCAGGCGCCGAGCGCTTCCTCACGGGTGGGGTAGAGCGGGATCTCCTGGTCGAGACCGGTGAGCTGGAGCGGCCGCGCGGTCGCGCTGCTCTTCGCGACCACGCGCAGCGCCGTGACCTCACCCGCCTGCTGACGGGCCGCGACCAGCGCGGTCAGTCCCGCCGAGCCGAGGAACGCGACCCCGGTCATGTCCACGACCAGCGCCTCCGGCTGCTCGCGTACCGCGGCGATCAGGGCTTTCTCGAACTCCGGGGCGGTCACCATGTCGATGTCGCCAGACACCACGACGACCGCGTCCCGGCCGTGCTTCTCCACGGTGACGCTTACGGTCTGCCCGCCAGGGGGCTCGGCTTGGGACGAATCGACTGAACTCACGGCGTCAATATCTCACAGGTCAGCTGTCGAGGGCATGGTCAAGGTCCGGACTCGTGGGCACCGGTACCCCGGCGACCTCCAGCGCACGCGCGACGGTGCGGCCTTCGCCGACGACGACGCGGACACCGACACCGGCCGATGCGGCGCGCTCGGCGACGCCGGTGATCTCGGTGATCCCGGCGGTGCCGAGGAAACCGACCCTGGACAGGTCGAGCACCACGGCTTCCGGCCCCGCCGCCAGCGCACTTTCCAGTGCCAGCGCGAACTCCAGCACGGTGGCGGCGTCGATCTCGCCGACGATGTGCAGGACCGTCCGGCCGGGACGTGGCTGGCTGGACGTGATGTGCAACAGAGTGGCTGTGCTCACGAAACCCCTCCGGTTTGCAGCGCGCGAAAAAAAGGTGTGGGCTGCTGTCTCAACCGTAGGCAGCCTCTGTCTATCACGTACGGAACTGTCTGTACAGCTAGGCGGTGAACCAGCTCACGCCGCTTCCGCACGCGTGCGGCGGAACAGCCCGCGCCGCTCGGTCTCGGTCGTGCCACCGAAGATGCCGTAGTCCAGTCCGTTGTCCAGCGCGTGGCTGAGACATTCGGACCTGACCGGGCAACGCGCGCAAACGGCCTTGGCCTGCGTCACCTGCCGGGCGCCCGGTCCCTTGTCGGACACGGGGAAGAAGAGCTCGGGGTCCTCGTCCCGGCAGGCGGCGCGATGCCGCCAGTCGATGTGGTCGCGATTCATCTGCCGCCTCCTTTCCTGGCGTGTTGACGGCATGGACCGACCTGCTCGCGCGGCTTGGACGGAGTGCACGACGGTGCGGACCAGCCGAAATCTCAACGACAGCTGGTCGTGCATTCTTCCCGTATGGGGGTTGTGGTGTTCCGCACGTGGCTTTACCCCGATCAGGCCGGACGTAATCCGATCTCTTTCACCTTCTTGTGCGGGAAGCGCCGCTCGACGTGTTCCCTGGCCGGAGAGCCCGGGGTGACGTAGACCGTCTCCTCCTTGTCCTGCAACGGCCGTAGAACCTCGTTCATGAACTCCTTACGGTTTTCCAGATACGGCTCCAGAACGTCCTCCCCGGCCGGGCAGACGGCCAGGCAGTAGGCGGCTTTGTAGTTGGCCTTGAACGACAGGCTCTGCCACATCGAGGCGTTCTCGGAGTCGGTGACGCGGGCACGGAAGTCGGCGCCGTTCTCACTGTCGGCGATCGTTTCCACCCAATCGGTGAAGCCGCCCATGAACTCGCGGTAGTTGTGCGTGGCGCACGCGCGGAAGTCGAAGGCGCCGTCCTTGCCGATCGCGCCGACCGGACACGCGGCGACACACAGTTTGCACTCGAGGCAGGGGTTGTAGTCGAGCTTTTCGCCGTACTCGCTGACCTCGGCGTCGACAAGGAGCGTCGCGAGCAGGACGAAGTTGCCGAAGCGCGGATGGATGACGTTGCGGTGGATGCCGATCGCGCCGAGCCCGGCGGCGACGGCCACGGTCTTGTGCGCGACGACCCAGATGCGGCCCGGGTAGTGCTCCATCTCCATGGGGAACGTCGCGGAAGGATTGATCACCCGGTGGCCCGCGTCCTGCAGCGCACGGGTGATGTCGCGAGCCGCCTCGTTGATGATCTCGCCGGTGCGATGGAACTCCTGGTTGGCGACGCTGCGGGCCGGGGACCGCACGTTGTCCCGGTTCATACGCACGACGAGGGAGACGAGGCTGCGGGTGCCCGGCAGGGCGGCCTCGACGTGCGGACGCTCCCCCGTGAGATCCGGATGACTGAGCGGGACCGCGGCGACGTCGTCGGCGCCTGCTTCGAGGGCGACCTTGCGCAGCCACCGCGCGTCGATCACCTCGGCCCGCTTACGGGCAGGACGGGACCGGACGTGCTTGACGGAGGGATGGTTGTTCAGGTCGCGTGCCATCTGAAGCCGACTCCTTCAGGTCAGTTGTGAAAGTCGACTTAGGGTTTCACGTGGTAAGTTGGTTTTCAAGACTCAATGTGGTCGAGGGTCGTGATCGCGGGTGGAGCGGGGCACGCGGCAAGGTGGCGGTCTCGCTCGATGCGGCAGCGGGAATGATGGCGGTGAGGAGGTGTCGTCCATGGCCGGACGTGAGTGTTCGATCGCCAACGCGCTGGGCGTGATCGGCGAGCGGTGGACGCTGCTGGCGTTGCGCGAAATCCTGCTGGGGGTGCGGCGGTTCGACCAGATCGCACACAACACCGGCGCCAGCCGGGACATCCTCGCCACGCGCCTGCGCAAGCTCGTCAGCGCGGGCGTACTGGAGAAGCAACAGTACGAGGCACATCCGCCGCGCTACGAATACGTGCCCACCCAGGCCGGGCGCGATCTCGCCCCCATCTTGCACAGCCTCATGGAGTGGGGCGACCGCTACGTGACCGAGGGCCCCGCCCCCACCGCCTGGGAACACACGTGCGGATCCGAGTTGCACGTTCGCGCCGTGTGCGCCCAGTGCGGCGAGACCGTCCGGTCCGAGGATCTTCGGCCACTGCGCCTGGGAGCCGTGCCGTCCTGAGCGAGGGGCGGCTCACGGAGCGAAGCTGCTCGCGGACGGCGCCGCCGTTCAGGCTCGCCGGGGGCCGAAGCGCAGGTCGAAGTCCGTCGCCGTGATCGTGGCGAAGGGGCGGCGGCCGGACAGCCAACTGAGGGCGCCGCCGACCTGCCAGGTGCTGCGGGCGAGGTGAATGCGGGCATTCGCGCGGACCGGGGTACGCGCGAGCGCACCGTTCAGGGTTTGCAGCACCGTGCCCTGCACCGGGACAGGCAGCTTGACCCCACCGAACAACTTGCGCACGTGGGCGTCGGCCAGGACGGTGTCGTTCTCCGTCGCCGTGCCGGTGAAGGTCGGCTCGTGGACCAGCTTGAAGTCGGCCAGTTCCTTGGGGATCCCCCACAGCTCACGTCCACCCGCCCGGGACGACGGGCTGTCCACCCAGATGTCCGTGATCGTCAGGCCCACCTGCCTGCCCTGCCGCACCAGCACCCCGGCCAGCAACTCGTGGTAGGGCAGCAGGCCTCCGGGCAGGTAGTCGACGAACGCCGTGCTCACCAACGCCCGTCCCAGCAGGCTGAGCGGTTTCACCTCGGGCGGCAGCGGTGGCAGCGCCGACACCGGTACCTGCCACAGCGACACGTAACCGTGCCCGCGCAGGTCCCATGGTTCGGGCGGATAGTCCACAGTAGACACCTCACTTGGGGCTGATCGGCAGCCGCAGGGCGCCGGGAGCAGCCTCGGGGACGACGGGATTCTTCGGGGCGACCGGGGCGAGCCGCCGGTAGCGCGCACCCAACGGCGGCCGCTCGTCGGCCTCGCCCTTGTTGGGCCACATGGACATCGCGCGCTCCGCCTGCGCGGTGATGGTCAGCGCCGGGTTGACGCCGAGGTTCGCCGAGATCGTCGAACCGTCGACCACGTGCAGGCCCTCGTACCCGTACAGCCGGTGGTACGGATCGACCACACCCGTGTCTGCGGAGTCGCCGATCGCGCAGCCCCCGATGAAGTGACCGGTGAGCGGGATGTTCGCGAGGTCGGGCCATGCGCCGCCGGGAATGCCGTCGATCTTCTCCGCGACCCGCCGCGTGGCGTCGTGACCGGCGGGAATCCACACCGGATTCGGCTCCCCGATGCCCTGCCGCGTCGTCATCCGGCGGCCGAACAGACCGCGCCGGGTGTACGTGGTCAGCGAATTGTCCAGGCTCTGCATCACCAGTAGCGCGATCGTGCGCTCCGACCAGTGCCGCGGATTGAGCAGGTACGGCAGGTCGCGCCGCTGCCGCCACAGCTCACGCAACCCGAGCAGCCACCGCGCGCGCCCCTCCTTCGCGTCGACCAGCACCGTGCCCAGCATGCCCATGAGGTTGCTGCCGTGGCCGTAGCGCACCGGCTCGATGTGGGTGTGCGCGTCCGGATGCAGCGACGAGGTGATGGCGACGCCGTTGGAATAGTCGACACCGGCGCCGCGCGCCTTCGCCGCGAGCACGGCCTCGGAGTTGGTGCGCGAGAGCATCCCGAGCCGGTGCGAGATGGCAGGGAGGCTGCCCTTGTCCCGCAGCTTGTGCAGCAGCCGCTGCGTACCGAGCGACGCCGCCGCGAACACCACCTGGTCGGCGGTGTAGGTGCGGCGCCCGCGCCCGCCCGTCTGCCGCGCCTTCACCACGAAGCCGCCACCGGGCCGCGGCTGGACGTCGGTGACCGTGGTCAGCGCGTGTACCGTCGCACCGGCTTGCTCGGCGAGGTACAGGTAGTTCTTGACCAGGGTGTTCTTCGCGTTGTGCCGGCAGCCGGTCATGCATTCGCCGCAGTGGGTGCAGGTGGTGCGCTCGGGCCCGATGCCGCCGAAGAACGGGTCGGCCACCCGCTTGCCCGGCTGCTCGCCGAAGAACACGCCGACCTGCGCCGGGTGGTAGGTGCCGCCGACACCCATGTCCTCCGCGACGGCGCGCATGACGTGGTCCGACGGGCTCGTGCGCGGGTACCGCGTCACGCCGAGCATCCGTTTGGCCTGGTCGTAGTAGGGCGCGAGCTCGGCCCGCCAGTCGGTGATGTGGCCCCACTGCGAATCGCGGTAGAAGGCCTCGGGTGGTTCGTACAGCGTGTTGGCGTACACCAGCGAACCACCGCCGACACCGGCACCGCTGAGCACCATGACGTCGCGCAGCAGGTTGATGCGCTGGATGCCGTAGCAGCCGAACCCGGGTGCGAACAGGTAGTCCTTGAGGTGCCAGGAGTTCTTCGCGAACTCCTCGTCCCGAAAGCGCTTTCCCGCTTCCAGGACGCCGACCCGGTAACCCTTCTCGGTCAGGCGCAAGGCGGTGACACTGCCGCCGAAGCCGGAGCCGATCACCAGCACGTCGTAGTCGGCCACGTCACACCACCTCCTGGTAGGCACTGAGATCCGGCTTCGCGGTGCGTTTGTGGTACTCCCAGACCAGGCCGGGCCAGTTGGTGGACACCCGGCCGTTCGCTTCGCGGTACCAGCTCGAGCAGCCGCTCCACACGCTGCTCGCCAGCCGTCGCTGCACTTCGTCGTCGAAGGTGGCGGCCACCTCCGGCTTGACGTCCACACAGGACATGCCCGCCCGCAGCACCTGCAGGATGTACCGCGCCTGGTGCTCCATCATGTAGATGATCGAGTTGCCGCCCAGGTTGGTGTTCGGGCCGTAGATCAGGAACATGTTCGGGTAGTTGGGCACGCTGATGCCGAGATAGGCGTGCGCTCCCTCGGCCCAGTCCTTGGACAGCTCGTGCCCGTCGAGGCCGCGGATGCGCATGGGCGCGAGGAACTCCGTGGCCTTGAACCCGGTGCCGTAGATGATCACGTCGACCTCGTGCTCGCCCTGGGCTGTGCGCACCCCGCGCGGCGTGATCTCGGTGATCCGGTCGGTGACCACGTCCACATTGGACTGGGCGAGCGCGGGGAACCACTCGTTGGAGAACAGCAGCCGCTTGCAGCCGATCGGGTAATCCGGAACCAGCTTGGCCCGCAGCCGCTTGTCGGGCACCTGGCGGCGCAACTGGAGCCGGAACAGCCCCTCGACCAGCTTGCCCAGCGGCTGCACCGACGTTAGCGCCATGGTCAGGAACTCGCCGATGGTCCACGTGCCGAGCCTGCCCGCCAGCTGGGTCAGCGGCAGCGCCCGGTAGAGGCGGTGGTGCCAGCGCGTGTAGGCGCGGTCCGCCTTCGGGATGACGTACGGGGCCGACCGCTGGAAGACCGTCAGGTGCCCTGCCGTCGGCTGGATCTGCGGCACGAACTGGATGGCGCTGGCCCCGGTGCCGATCACCGCTATGCGCTTGCCCGCCAGGTCGACGTCGTGGTTCCAGGTCGCCGAGTGGAACGCCGCGCCCTCGAAGCTCGCCGCGCCGGGAATGTCCGGCATCGCGGGCCGGGACAGCTGCCCGACCGCGGGAATGAGCACGTCCACCTCGAACGTGTCGCCCTGTGCGGTCTCCACCCGCCACCGCCGCGTGTCCTCGTCGAACTCGGCACCGGTGACCTCGGTGCCGAACCGGACCCGGTCGAGAATGCCGTGCTCGGTGGCGACCCGGCGCAGGTAGGCGAGGATGTCGGGCTGCTGGGAGTAGCGGCGTGGCCAGGCGCGGTTGGGCGCGAACGAGTACGAGTACAGCGGTGACGGCACATCGCAGGCCGCACCGGGGTACGTGTTCTCGCGCCACACCCCGCCGAGGTCGGCGGCGCGCTCGAACACCGTGAAATTGTCGAACCCGGCACGCTTGAGCGTCATGGCCATGCCGAGCCCGCCGAAGCCGGCGCCGATGATGGCGACCGTCGGCTCGCGGTAAGACGTCCGTGGCTCACTCACGGAAACGACGTTAAGGCCCGCCATGGCGTGTGGCCAAGACAACAGCGGTCAGACGATCCATAATTTCGGACATGAAGCAGCTGGCGGATCCGGCCATCCGGCATTGGGACTTCCCTCGCGGGGTCGCGAGCGTCTGCCTGCTGGTGCGCTTCGGCGAGGAGTACGGGCTTTCCGGAGAGCGCCTGCTGGCGGGCAGCGGCCTGACCCCCGAGCAGCTCGCGGACCCCGCGGGCGTGCTGGAGGCACGGCAGGAACTGCAGGTCGTGCGCAATCTCGCGAGCGAACTGCCCGAACTGGGCCTCGTCGTGGGCCGCGAGTACCACGCGACCACGTTCGGCATGTTCGGCTTCGCGTTCATCAGCAGCCCCACGGTGCGCGACGCGGTGGACTTCGCGCTGCGCTACCTGGACCTCAGCTTCACCTTCAGCATCCCGAAAGCCCGGCTGGAGGACGGCCAGGTGCGGATGGAGATCGACGACAGCACGCTTCCGGGTGATATCGCGGATTTCCTCGTCGCCCGCGACCTCGCCGCGATCTACACGGTGATCAGTGAGCTGCTGCCGACCGGGGTCCCGCTGACCGGGCTGGACCTGCGCATGGCCGAGCCGTCCGAAGTGGACATGTACGAGGAGACCTTCGGGGTCGAACCCCGCTTCGGCAGGCCCGCCAACGTCGCCAGCTTCGACGCCCGCTACCTCGACCGCCCGTTGCCGCAGGCGAACCCGCAGACGGTCGCGTTCTGCGAGGCGCAGTGCCGTGAGCTGGTCTCGCGAAGGCGGAGCAGGGCCGGGATCGCCAACGACGTGCGTGAACGGCTGGTCAAACTCGGCGCGCTGCAGGAGGGCATGCCGCGGATCGCGCGGGAGCTGAACATGAGCACCCGGACGCTGCGCCGCAAGCTGGAGGAGGCGGGCACGAGCTTCCGCATGCTCTCCGACGAGGTGCGTGAGGCGCTGGCCGAGGAACTGCTGACCACCGGCGCACTGTCCATTGAGGATGTGGCGACCCGGCTGGGCTACGCGGAGGCGTCGAGTTTCATCCACGCGTTCAAGCGCTGGAAGGGCACGACTCCCGCCGCTTTCCTGCGTAACCGCGGGATCTGACCTGACCGAACAGGGGATGTGCGGCGGCACCTTCGCGAGCTGAGTGACAATGAGGCGATGAGCGACCAATGGCATCAGCCGCTGCGGCACATCAAAAGCGGTGAGCTGACCGGGGACACCACGCAGACCAGCGGTATGCGCCGGTTCGAGGCGATATCGGGCAAGTCCGTGGGCTCGTCGAAGGTCTGGATGGGCGAGACGCACGTCGGCCCCGCGACCAACTCCGGCGACCACCACCACGGCGAGGCGGAGACCGCGATCTACGTCAAGTCCGGGCATCCGGTGTTCGTGTTCGCCGACGGCGACGAGGAAGTGCGGCTGGAGGCCGGCCCCGGCGACTACATCTTCGTGCCGCCCTACGTGCCGCATCGCGAGGAGAACCCGGGCGGCGAGGACGCGGTGGTGATCATCGCGCGCAGCAGCCAGGAAGGCATCGTGGTGAACCTGCCGAGCCTGTGGGCACCGGTGGACGTGCCCGAGGCGTAGCGCTTAGCCCCACCGTCCCCGGCTGTCTCCCTCCCGGGACGATGCCGATCACCAAAGCCCGCCCGCGCGGTCTCCCGCATCGTGGGAGGCCGTATGCTTTCCTTCGCGTCAAGCAGCCGGCGCCGAATTCTTAACGGCGCGAAGGTGGCGGACGGCTTGATGCATGGCGTATTCGTGGTGGGCTCACCGGGATCGGCGAACGCCCGTCGATGAGCAGCAACGCACCAGGGCGGCCGGAGCCGCTCATCCGGCTCGACGAGGTGGCCGCCGCACTCGAGGATCTGCGCACGGAGATCGGCGGCGAGGAGCCGCTGGCCGATGTGCTGCACCGACTGGCGGAAACAGCGGTCAAGGGGATCGGCGACGCGGACGCGGTCAGCGTGACCGTGCTGTCCGAGGAGGGCATCCGCACGGCGGCGAGCACGGACGAGCCGCTCGCCAGGATCGACCGCGACCAGTACGCGGCGGGCCGCGGACCGGCCCTGCACGCCACGCACACCCGCAAGCCGGTGCGGGCCGTGGTGGCCGAGGACGAGAACCGGTGGCCGGAGTTCGTCGCGGCCGCCCGGGACGCCGGGGTGCAGGCGTGCCTGTCGGTGCCCTTACTGCTCGACGGAGCCAGTGAGAACGAGGGCGAACTCGTGGGCGCGTTGAACATCTACAGCCGCACGGCCTCGGCCTTCGACCCGTTCGACGAAACCCTGATGCGGCTGTTCTCCAACGCCGCGTCCGCCGCCATCAGCAACGCCCGCCGCTGGCATCACGCCAGTCGGCGGGTCCGGCATCTGGAGATCGCGCTCGTCTCCCGCGCCGAGATCGACCAGGCGAAGGGCGTGCTGATGGCCGTGCACGGGATCAGCGCGGACGACGCGTTCGCGTGGCTGGTCGAGCAGTCGCAGCGGCAGAACGTCAAGCTGCGCGAGGTGGCCCGCAAGCTGCTGTTGTCGGTCCGGCGTCGTTGAGCGGGCATGACGCCGCCCCGACCGGGTACCGCACGTGAGTGATCCGAATCCTGCGTGAACCCGGCTGGTGGCTGTGGCGTGCCGTGCGCGTGTCCGGTCGCGAACGCGAAGCCGTGCTGCAGGCGGCGAAGATGGCGATCGCCGCCGTGCTCGCGTGGCTGCTGACCCGGCTGCTGCCCTCGCCGCAGTCGTTCATCGCGCCCTACGCGGCGGTGTTCCTGATCGCCGGAACCGTGTACCGCTCTCTCGCGAACGCCATCACCCAGACCGTGACGGTGATGCTGGGGCTGGTGCTGGCCTATCTCGCGTTCAGCGCGCTTCCCTGGCAACCCGTGGCGCTCGGCGTCGCGGTGTTCGTCGGCATGCTCGTCGGATCGTGGCACCGGCTCGGCGCCAACGGGATGTGGGTCGGTGTCACGGCGTTGCTGATGATCACCGCCGGTACCGCAGATCACGGCCACTACCTGCTGGAACGGCTGGCCGAGACCGCGGTGGGCGCGGTGGTGGGGCTGGCGGTCAACGTGCTGCTCCTGCCGCCGGTACACCTGCGCGGCGCCCGGCACGCGGTGCGTTCGCTCGCCGGCGAGATCGACGAACTGCTGCAGTCGCTGGCCGCGGATTTCGACAGCGACTGGGACGCCGACACCGCGTGGACCTGGCTGCACCGGGCCAGCGCGCTCGACGACGCCGTGCGTAAGGCCGAGGACGCGCTGAGCCGGGGCCACGAGAGCGTGCGGTTCAATCCGAGGCTGCTGCTGCATCCTGGGATGCGCCGGCCTGCCCCGGAACCGTCGCTGCGGGTGCTGCGCGAGGTGTCCAGGCAGGTGCAGCGGATCACCGAGGCGCTGGCGACGGCCAGTCTCGACGAGGACGAGTTCGACCCGGAGTTCCTCGCCGGGCTCGGCTCGCTCCTGGAGCAACTGGCGAAGGCGATGTCCTACTACGAACGGTCACTGGACGAGCGTGGCGCCCTGCCCGACCTGCTGGACACGCTGCACTTCGAGCAGTGTGAGCTGTCCGGACGAGTGCGGCGGCACCGCGCCGGGCCGGCGGCACAGCAGGCGGAAGACGCCGTGATGCTGTCGGTCTCCCGGATGGTGCGGGTGCTGGCCGGGGACAGCCCCGCGATGCGCTGATCCGTTTGAGCGCTCGCGAGGCGGCAAGCCTGCGGACATGACTATCGCCACCACCCGCGAACGACTCCGGGAATCTCTGAACGATCTGGACTACCCCGCCGACAAGGCCGAAATCCTGGCCTGCGCGGAAGGAAACAGCGCCGACGTCGACACGCTCGGTGCGCTACGGGCCATCCCGCCCGACACCTACGGCAGCCGCGAGGAGCTGATCTCCGCCGTGCGGCTGGTGGACGAGGAAGGGTCCTAGCCGAGCAGGTCCTGCGTTTCGGCCAGCACGTCCGCTGTGCGCACACTGTCCACGAAGGACACATCGTGCGCGCAGCGCGGCAGGTCCTCCCGGGTGACGTCCACGCCGCACACCGGGCAGTGCGTGGTCCAGGAGATGAGGATCCGGTCGCGGGACCGGCCGAACGGGCCCGCGTTGATCACGTTACCCATCCAGTACACCCCGACCGCCGGAGTGCCGACGGCGCGTGCCAGGTGCCGCGGCCCGCTGTCGTTACCGACGAAGACGCCGCAGCCGGCGAGCACCCCGCACAGCCCCGGCAGGCTCAGCCCGGTCAGCGGACGCACCAGCTCCGGATCGGACAACCGTTGGCGGGTAAGAGAAGTCACCTCGTCCACGAGGTCCTGTTCGGCAGGTGTCCCGAGCACCACCGACGCGGCGCCGTCGCCCGCGAGCTTGGCGATGACCTCCGCGAACCGTTCCGCGGGCCAGCGCCGCCGCGGGTCCGTCGCGCTGGGGTGCACGGCCACCACCGGCCGCGGCAGTCCGCGCAACGCCTCGTCGGCGATCGCGAGGTCGGTGTCGGTCACGGTGATCGAGGGTTCCAGAGCCACCGGCGGCGCGCCCGCCAGACCGGCGACCTCCAGCGCGCGCATCACTTCGTGCTGGTAGTAGCGGAACGGCACCCACCGTTCGGGCTCCTCGGCGTCGGGCGTGCGGGCGCCCACCATCCATGTGGCGTGCAGCCGCCGCAGGAAGGGATGCGAGTTGCGGCCGCCGCCGTGCACCTGCACCGCCAGATCGACCGGTCCGACGCGGTCGAAGAACTTCCGCTGCTCGGCCTCGTCGAACGGCTCGCCGTCCGGTTCGTGCACCCCGCGCGCGGGCGGCAGCAGGAAGACCTCGCCGACCGGCGACGGCCGCCCGGCGAACAGTTCCGCGTGCATCCGGGTGCCCAGCAACACGAGTTCGGCGTCCGGATAGGCGGCCTTGAGCGATTCCATCGCCGGAACCGCGAACAGCAGGTCCCCCAGTCCCCCGCCACGCAGTACGGCGATCCGGCGCACGCCCGGAAACGGCGGGCACAGCGGTCCCACGGATTTCGACACGATCGCCTCCCTTCCCGCTCAACATGCCCCTGTTCCCGGGCGGGCAAACCGGAGCAGGAGAAGTTTGACCTTGGCCGAATCGGGCACGTTGTTCGACGAGGACGGATGGAGGTGGAGATGACGGCCATCACGGCGGAAACCATCGAACGGCTTTCGGTCCATCGGCCCGAAGTCGTCGTCGTGGGGGACGCGATCATGGACGTGTGGCTTTCCGGGCACTGCGCACGCGTCAGCCGGGAGGCACCGGCGCCGGTCGTGGACGTCGGGCACCGCGCGTCGTCGCCGGGCGGCGCGGCCAACACCGCGGTGAATCTGGCCGCCATGGGCGCGCGCGTGCGGTTCGTGAGCGTGCTCGGTGACGACGGAGCCGGACACGAGCTGCGGGACGCACTGACGCGCCAGGGTGTGGACACCCGGCACGTCGTGCTCGCCCCGGGGCGCCGCACCGTGCGCAAACACCGTGTCGTCGCCGACGACCAGGTGCTCGTGCGGTTCGACGAGGGCGACACCGATCCGGCACCGGCACAGTCGGTGGTGGCGGCGCTGCGCGCGGCGACCGAGGACGCCGACGCGTTGCTGGTGTGCGACTACGACAACGGCCTGCTCGGCGACGAGGTGCGCGCCGCCATCGGAAGCATCGACGTGCCGCTGCTCGCGGTGGACGCACACGACCCGTCGCGATGGCGGGACACCCGCCCCGGCCTGGTGGCGCCGAACGCGACGGAGGCCGCGCAGCAGCTGGGGCCCGCACCGCAGGACGATCGCGCGGCGTTCTTCGAGCGCCACCGAGCGGAACTGCTCGAGGCGACCGGCGCCAAAGCCGTCGTCGTGACCCTCGATCGTGAGGGCGCGCTGCTGCTCACGCCGGACGAGCCGCCGTATCGCACCTGGGCCGAGCCCGCGCCGGAAAGCCGGGCCAGCGGCGCCGGGGACACCTTCTGCGCGGCGCTCTGCCTCGGCATCGCGGCCGGGCTGCCGCTGCGCGGCGGAATGGAGCTGGCGCAGGCCGCGGCCGGCGTGGTGGTGCGCGAGCACGGGACCTCGGTGTGCACGTGGACCCAGCTCGCGGCGACGCTGGACCGCGACGCCGCGCTCGGCACCGACGACCTCGCGGACATCGTGGCGCGCCACCACGAGGCGGGGCGCAGCGTCGTGTTCACCAACGGCTGTTTCGACGTGCTGCACCGGGGACACATCAGCTACCTCAACGAGGCCAAGCGGCACGGTGACGTGCTGGTCGTGGCGCTCAACTCGGACGACTCCGTGCGGCGGCTGAAGGGGCCGGACCGGCCGGTCAACGGCGCGCAGGACCGCGCGGCCGTCCTGTCCGCGCTGAGCTGCGTCGACCACGTGACCGTGTTCGACGAGGACACCCCGATCGACCTGCTGCGGCGCCTGAAGCCGGAACTGTACGTCAAGGGCGGGGACTACACCGAAAGCATGCTCGCCGAGGCGCCGGTCGTGCGCTCCTACGGCGGCGAGGTGCGGTCGCTGGGCTACGTGCCGGACCGCTCGACCTCGTCGGTGATCGAGAAGATCCGCTCGGCCGTCGGGGAGGTGCGATGACCGAGATCGACGTGCTCGTCCCGACGTGTGACCGCCCGGCGGAACTGGCGGTCACGCTGTCCGGTCTGGCGGCACAGGAGTTCGCGGACTTCGCGGTGATCGTGGCCGACCAGTCCGAAGGCGAACCCGGCTACGACTCGCCGGCGGCCATGGCGATGATCCGCGTGCTGGAACGCGACGGGCATCCGGTGCGGTTGAGCCGGAACCTGCCACGGCGCGGGCTGGCGCAGCAGCGCGCGCACCTGCTGGAGCGGGCCTGCGCGCGGTACGTGTTGTTCCTCGACGACGACGTCTGGCTCGAACGGGGTTCGCTGGCCCGGATGCATTCGGCGATCACGGAACTGGAATGCGGATTCGTCGGCAACGCCGTGCAGGGTCTGTCCTATATGGACGATTTCCGGCCGCACGAGCTGACCCCGTACGAGGAGTGGGAAAGCAGGCCGCAACCGGAAGAGGTCGATCCGGAATCGCCCGCGTGGGATCGGTGGACGCTGCACAATGCCGCGAACCCCGCGCACCTGTCCGATCTGGTCGCACACCGTCCCAAGTGGACAGCGTACAAGGTGGCCTGGGTGGGCGGATGCGTGCTCTACGACCGGGAACTGCTGCTCTCGGCCGGCGCCTTCGACTTCTGGCGCGACCTTCCCGCCGAGCATTGCGGTGAGGACGTGCTCGCGCAGACGCGCGTGATGGCCAAGTACGGCGGCGCCGGGATCCTGCCCACCGGGGCGGTGCACCTGGAGTCGCCGACCACGGTGACGGAACGCAACCTGCAAGCATACGAGGCGGTTTGATGGCTCTGTCCGACCAGCGGCTGCGGAAACGGGACGACTTTCTCGACCGCGCCGTGCGGGAGATGTGGAAGTACGACGAACGGGTGCGCGACCTCGGCATCGACGTGCGGTTCGACCGCGGCGTGGCGCATCTCACCGGCGAAGCCGGCACGGCCGAGCAGCTCGACACCGCCCGTTCGCTGATCGGGCGGCTGGACGGCGTGCTCGGCGTGTGGGACCGGGTGCGCGTCGGCGGCCGGGATCCGGTGGTGCTCGATCTCGGCTGCGGCGGGCAGAAGCAGTATCCGGGAAACGTGGGCGTGGACCTGTTCCCGACGTCCGAGGTGAGTGTGCTCGCGGACGTCTCCGGCGCGCTGCCCTTCGCCGACGATTCGGCGGACCGCGTGTTCCTCGTGCACATCCTGGAGCATCTGCTGGATTTCCTGCCGCTGGTGGACGAGGTGCACCGGGTGCTGCGGCCGGACGGGGTGGCGTTCATCCTGTCCCCGTGGTGGCGCTACGTCAACGCCGTCGCCGATCCGACCCACGTGCGGATGCTGGACGTGCAGACGTTCAAGGGAATCTGCCGCCGTCCGGGCGCGCCGCGCACGTGGTCTCCGCTGCACGCGGGGTGCGACGGCGCCAGCATTTTCGCGGAGCTGCGGCCCAACAAGAACGGCGAAGACCTGCCGGGCGAAGCCGAGCTGGCCCGCTTCTTCGACTAACCCGCGGCCGACCAGTCGTCCGAAGTGGACAGAAAGAGGCGGGCGGTCTCGGCGGCCGTCCGCCGGATGTCGAAGTCGCGCAGGACTCGTTCCCGTGCGGCGCGCGCGAGTTTCGCCCGCAACGCCGCATCGGTCACGAGCCGGTCCAGCGATCCGGTCAGCGCGGGCACGTCGTGTGGCGGCACGATCGCCGCCGCGCCCGCCAGCGCGTTCGTCGTGTCGCCGACCGCGGTCGTGACGCACGGCAGCCCGAAGGCCAGCACATCGACCGTGGTGGCCGCGAGGTCCTCCGGGGCGGGCACGCAGCACACGTCGAGCCGCCGCACGAATGCCGCGAGGTCGGCGACGGGACCGGTGAAACGTACCGGCAGGCCGCGTGCCCGGTCGATCAGCGCCGCGCGGTCCTGGCCATCGCCGGCGACGAGCAGGGTGAACCTCCGGCCACGCCTGCGCAGCGTGGCGGCCGCCTGCAACAACCGGTCCACGCCGCCGCCCGTGACGAGCGGTCCCAGCGCGCCGACCACGACAGGTGACCGCGAGGACGGCGGCACCGGCTCGTCCGGCACCTCGACGCCGTGCCGGATCAATGCGGTACGCAGGGCACCGAGCCCGCTCAGCTCCTCGACCAGGCCCTGCGTGGGCGCGATGGCGCAGGCGAGGCGCCGGTAGGTGTCCCACGCGTCGCGGGGGCGCGCATCCGTCCGGCCGTGCAACGTGGCGACGACCGGGGCGGCGTCCTCGGCGGCGCGCAGGGCCGCCAGATTCGTCGACTGATCGGCAAGGTCGACGTGCACGACGTCAGGCGCGAGTTCGCCCAGCGCGGCCCTGATCGCGGGCGCCCACAGGTGCCCGCGCGAACCCGGCACCACGTGGACGTCGGGACACTCGCGCAGGAACGGGCCCGCGACCTCGGAGCTGACCACCACACTCCGCCGCACCCAGTGCGGCAGGTGACGCAGCAAGCGAATGGTGTGGGACTCGGGAGCGCCGAACGTGTGGTTGTCCACGACCAGCGTGACGTGAGGAGAGGCCATCGGCCTGCCGGGTACCCCTGGTCCGGGTTTCACACACGTGGCTAGTGGGAAACCCCGCGATGCAGTGTCGGCATGGGAGGAAATCATGGGCAGACATCGCTTCGAAGACAAGGACCGGGACAAATGGGGTGGCCCCGAGCTCGCCGAACGCAAGGACAACGTGACCAGGCACAGCCGCGACGCCGACGGCCGCGATCCCGCCGTTCCCGGCACCGCCGACCGAGCCCAGCCCGACGCCGGGAAGAAATGAAAGGCGGCGTGACCGGAGGGGGCACTACAGTCACGCCGCCGGCACGGCCGGCACAGCAGCGCTCCGGCCGGGGTCGCGCACGATCTTGGCCTACCCGGCGTCAGGAAAGGCCAAACCTGTGACGGTTGTCGTAGTTGGACAGATCGCCCGCGACCTCGTGTTGCGCACCGGCGAGTTCCCCGGGGCAGGCACTTCGGCGCCGGTCCGCTCCCGCCGCGAGATCCTGGGCGGCAAAGGCGCGAACCAGGCCGTCGGGCTGGCGCAGCTGGGCGTCCCGGTGTCGCTGGTCGGCGTGATCGGCGACGACCACACGGGCGAGCAACTGCTGGCGCACGCCAAGGCCGACCACGTCGACGTGTCGCAAGTGGTGCGGCGAACCGGCGCCGAGACCGCGCTGATCGTGGACGTTGTGGACGATCACGGCCAGTGGCGCTACCTCGAGCACGTCCCGTCCGATCTACTGGTCACCGAACGGGACGTGTTCGCCGCGTCGGAGCAGATCTACGCGGCCGAGGCCGTCGTGGTCCAGTTGCAGCAGCCCCCGGTCGCCACGCTGGAGGCCGCCCGGCTGGCCCGCGCGGCCGACGCGAAGGTCGTGCTCGACGGCGCGCCAGAACCGGACGTGCTCGCCTATGCCGACGTCCTGCGCGCGGACGCCCGTGAGGCGGAGCTGCTGGCCGGCAGGGCGATTCCCGACGTTCAGTCCGCCGTGGAGGTGGGGAATTCCCTGCTGGAGTACGGCCTGTCCCTCGTCGTGCTGGAGGTTTCCGGCCAGGGAAACGTGTTCGTGACCCGAGCCGGATACGAGTTCCTTCCGCTGGCCGAAGTGGAGGTCGTGGACACCACGGGTGCCGGTGACGCGCTGGTCGCGACGCTGACGTACGGGCTCGTCGCCGGCAAGCCCGTACCGGAGGCCGCGCGCCTCGCGGTCGCCGCGGCGGCGCAGACCGGCCGCCACGCCGGAGGCAGGCCCCGGTTGAGCCTGGACCTGCTCAATGCGTGAGCTCGCGCTCGAAGCCGTGCAGCGGGCTCAGCGCGGTCGCGTGGTCACAGTGGACGAACGCGTCGTATCGGCGGGAGAGCACGGTCGGCACGTAGTTGCCGCGGAACTCGGTCGCCGGTTCGTAGACGACGCCGATCGCGCGATGCCCGCGCAGCTGCCCGGACCATCCACTGTGGTCTTCCGGCAGCAGGAACAGCGTGTCCGCGTCCGGCACGGCCCGGTGCAGCAACCCTTCGACGCTGTCCTCCCGCGCGCCCGGCACGGGCATCCGGCGAGGCGCGGCACCCCAGCGATCGGCCGCGATCACCGAACCGCGGTGACTACCGAAACCGACGGCCACGACGCCCTCGTCGGCGTGCCGCTCCCGCACCAGCTGGCCGACGTTGACCATCCCGCGGGTGGCCATGTCCGTCGCGCGGGCGTCGCCGATGTGCGTGTTGTGCTCCCACACCACCGCTTTCGCGCCGGGTCCGTAGACCTCCGTCAACCGGTCGAGCGTGTCGGCCATATGGCGGTCACGGATGTTCCAGGACCGCCGGTCCCCGCGCAGCATCTCCCGGTAGTACCGCTCGGCACCGGCCGCGACCTCGGCGTTCTGCCTCGCCACGAACCGCGGGTCCAACGCGGGCAACGGTTTGCCGTACGCGGCGCGGCGCATTTCGGTCAGCAGTTCCACCACTTCGGGTTCGCAGCTGCGCGGCACGACGGCGTACTCGGCCGGATCCTCGTGGTAGGGCTCGAAGCAGCGCACGGCCGCGAGCGCCTTGCCGACCTGATCCGGCTCGTGTTCGCGCAGGTAGGCCAGCACCGCGCGCAACGACTCGTGCAGGCTGTACACGTCGAGCCCGTGAAACCCGATCGGTGGCCCGCCCGTGCGCCCCGTGTTGAACTGCCGCAGCCACCGCGCGAACTCCACGACCTCCTCGTTCGCCCACATCCAGCGGGGCCACCGGCCGAAATTCCACAGCACCTGCTCGGGATCGTTCGGCACGCCGGGCGCGCCCGCGAGGCAGCAGTGCAGTTCGTGGCAGTCCGGCCAGTCCCCTTCCACCGCGACGAACGAGAATCCCTTTTCGACGACCAGCCGCCGGGTCAGCTCCGCGCGCCAGGCGTAGAAGTCACCGGTGCCGTGCGAGGCCTCGCCGAGAAGCACGAACCGCGCGTCGCCGATACGCCGCAGCAACGGATCGAGATCGCCGACACCATGCAGCGGCAGCGCGTCCCGGCGCACCTGCTCGATCGGGTCCATGCCTCGCCGTTACCCATTCCCGCGCTGGTCAAACAGGTTTCGCCGGGCATGCCGCGGGAATCCGGGACTTCGATGGCTCACGGGAATCTTCAGGACAGCGCGCGGGAACTGGCCGGGAAACTGGTGGACGTGGTCGACCGGGAGGACTTCGACACCCTCGCCGGGCTCGTTCCCCGGCTCATCGGCAGGCAGGCACCCGAGCATTCGCTGCTGCGGCCGCTGCTCGGCGAGTTGCTGACGGTGCTCGCGCACCTGGTCCGCGCACGGTCGAGCGAGATCTCGCCCGGCGACGTGTTCAGCGTCGAGCTGACCGACGACGTCGAGGTCGACGAACTGCCGCCGCCGCTGCGCGCGACGCTGCGTGCCGTGCTGGCCGAGCTCAACGACGACCACGACAACGCGCGCCTGCATCTCGATTTCATCGCGGCCGATCCGAATCCGCTCGGCCGTCTCGACGCGCTGGTTCACCTCGTGACGTGGGTGCACGGCCTCCGATGACCTGGTGGCGGGACGCGGTCGTCTACGAGATCTACCTGCGCAGTTTCGCCGACGGCAACGGTGACGGGATCGGCGATCTCGCCGGACTGCGGTCCCGCCTGCCCTACCTGCGCGATCTCTGTGTGGACGCGCTGTGGATCACGCCCTGGTACCCGTCGCCGATGGCCGACGGCGGCTACGACGTCGCCGACTATCGCGGCATCGACCCGATGTTCGGCACGCTCGCCGACGCCGAGGAGCTGATCGAGGCGGCGCACGAGCACGGTCTGCGGCTGATCGTCGACCTGGTGCCCAACCACACCTCCGAGAAGCATCCGTGGTTTCAGGCGGCGCTGGCCGCGGGTCCCGGATCGCCCGAACGCGAAAGATATGTCTTCCGCGACGAACCCAACGACTGGCGGAGCGTCTTCGGCGGTTCCGCGTGGACGCGGGTCGCCGACGGGCAGTGGTACCTGCACCTGTTCGCCTCGGCGCAACCGGATCTGAACTGGTCGCATCCCGGGGTGCGCACGGAGTTCGAGGACATACTGCGGTTCTGGCTCGACCGAGGCGTGGACGGTTTCCGCATCGACGTAGCGCACGGGCTGGTCAAGGACCCCGCGCTGCCGGACATCGGCCCGGAGCACGAGGGGCTCGTCGAGCCGCCCGACCGCGCCGACCATCCGCACTGGGACCGCGACGGGGTCCACGAGATCTACCGGTCCTGGCGCCGGATCAGCGAAACCTACGGCGGGGAAAGGATCTTCGTCGCCGAGGCGTGGGTCGACCGGCCGGACCGGCTCGCCAGGTACGTGCGCCCGGACGAGCTGCACACCGCGTTCAACTTCGATTTCCTGCGCTGTGAATGGGATGCCGGCGCGCTGCGCACCGTGATCGATACGAGCTTGGCCGCACTCGGCGAGGTCGGCGCGCCCGCCACGTGGGTGCTGTCCAACCACGACGTCACGCGGCATGTGTCCCGCTACGGCGTCCGCGCGGCGCGCGCCGCGGTCCTGTTGATGCACGCGCTGCCCGGCGGCGTTTACGTCTATCAGGGAGAGGAACTCGGGCTCGAGGAGGTCGATCTGCCGCCCGCACGGCGGCAGGACATCGACGGACGCGACGGATGCCGGATTCCCCTGCCCTGGAAGGGTTCCGCACCGCCGTTCGGTTTCGGCGGCGATCCCTGGCTGCCGCAACCCGCACACTGGCAGTCGCTCACCGCCCAGGCGCAGGAGGCCGATCCCGGCTCGATGCTGGCGTTGTACCGGAAGGTTCTGGCGCTTCGCCACGAACACCCCGCACTGGGTTCCGGTTCACTGTCCTGGTTGGACAGTCCGGACGGGGTGCTCGCCTTCCGTCGCGAGCCGGGTCTTCTGTGCGTGGTCAACGTGTCCGGCTGCGGTTACCGGCTTCCGGAGGCGGAGGTGCTGCTGGCGAGCGAGCCACTGCCGGACGCGACCCTGCTGCCGCCCGGCGCGGCCGTCTGGCTCAACGCAGGTTTCCACCGGTCGTGACGGGGAACCTGGCAACGGTGTCCACCATCGAGCAGTTGCGCGAAGCCGCGCGTAAGACCTTCGGCTGGTCCGACCTCAGGCCGGAACAGCTCACCGCGATGGAGCAGCTGATCGACGGGCACGACGTGCTGGTGGTCATGCCCACCGGGTCCGGGAAATCCGCGATCTACCAGGTTCCCGCGCTGTTGCTGCGTGGCCCGACTCTGGTCGTGTCGCCGCTGACGGCGTTGCAGCGCGACCAGGTCGGCCAGATCGAGGACAGCCGGGCACCGGAGGCCGTCGCGGTCAACTCGGCGCAGCGGGCCGGGGAGAGCGATCGAGCGTGGGACGCCGTCAGCGAAGGCGAGGCCGAATACCTGTTCCTCTCCCCCGAACAACTCGCGAAGGACGAGGTGCTCGAGCAGGTCGCCGAGGCCGCGCCCAGCCTGTTCGTCATCGACGAGGCACATTGCGTTTCCGCCTGGGGCCACGACTTCCGGCCCGACTACCTCCGGCTCGGGCACGTCATCGAACAACTCGGGCATCCCAGGGTGCTCGCGCTGACCGCCACGGCCGGCGCCCCGGTGCGCGACGACATCGTGCGCTATCTCGGGATGCGCGATCCGGCCCGCGTGGTGACCGGGTTCGACCGGCCGAACCTGCACCTCGCCGTGCGGCAGGCGGGCACGGACGAGGACAAACGCGACGCGGTTCTGGACTGGGTGCGCAGCGCGGCCAAACCCGGGCTCGTCTACACCGCGACGCGCAAGGACACCGGGCGCTACGCCGAGGCACTCGGCGAACGGACGGCGGCCTACCACGCCGGGATGAAACCGTCCGAACGCGAGCGGGTGCACGAGCAATTCCTTGCCGGCAACCTGGACGTGGTGATCGCGACCTCGGCGTTCGGGATGGGCATCGACAAGCCGGACGTGCGCTTCGTCGTGCACGCCTCGGTGCCGGAGTCGCTCGACTCGTACTACCAGCAGATCGGCCGGGCGGGCCGCGACGGGGAACCCGCCGAAGCCGTGTTGTTCTACCGGCCGGAAGACCTTGGCCTGCAGAAGTTCCTCACGTCCCGCCCGCTCGACACCGAGGGGGTGCGCGAGGTCGCGGGCGTGGTCGAGGACCATGAGGGCCCGGCGAGTCCCCGGGAGATCGACGAGGCGGTGGCCCAGTCCCACCGGCGTGCCATGAACAACCTCAACCTGCTGGAGCAGGCCGAGGTGATTCGCGCGCGCGGCGGCCGGTTCGCCTACGAAGGCGGGGAGCCCGTCGAGGCCGCGACCGAGATCGCGCGGCGCCGCAAGGATCTCGCCCGGTCGCGGATCGAGGTCATGCGCGAATACGCCGAGACCCGCTCGTGCCGCCGCCAGTTCCTGCTCGGCTATTTCGGTGAGGTCGCCGACGAGCCGTGCGGTCACTGCGACACCTGTGAGGCGGGTGTCGCGGAGGAACACGCGCCCGAGCCCGGCGGGCCGTTCGCCGCCGGCAGCGTCGTCCGGCACCGCGAGTGGGGACCGGGGCAGGTCGTGCGCCGCGACGCCGAGCGCCTGACCGTGCTGTTCGACGAAGCCGGCTACCGGACGCTGTCGGTGCGCGCGGTCGAGTCGGGCGGCCTGCTCACCGAGGAAGCCAATCAACTGATTACGCCGGCCGGCGGTCAGGGGGCCAGCCGCCCGAGGCCGAACAGCTCGTAGAGGTGTTGCTGCGTCGGCGACAGCGACGTGAGCACGCGGCGGGTGCGCGGCCTGCCCCCCGTCGACGGGTAACGCAGCACGGTCTCGCCGATCCCGGAAAGCTGGTCGAGCAGTTCGCGGACGGACAGGTCGACTCCGGCGCGGTCGGCCTCCTGGCGCAGGAGGTGGGTGACCGCGGTCGCGAGCACGCTGACCAGTGAGTGCACGGCTATGCGGTGTTCGGTCCAGTCCCAGCGTGGCGCGGGCGCGGCGACGAAGGCGCTGTTGAGCACGCGGAACGTCGAGTCGAGGTGGTAGCGCGCCCGGTAGGCGGTGATCACGTCGAGCACGGGCCAGTCGTCGTGGTCGGTGACGAGGAGCTGTTTGCCGAAATACTCCTCGGCCAGCCGGGTGCGGGCGGTTTCGTCGATGCGGTACTCGAGGCGGAGCTCGCCGGGTTTGGTGCCGGTGAGGCGTGCGGTGAGGACGCGGTCGACCGCGCGCACGCGGGTGATGCGGGCGATGTCGGTGAGCAGTTGCTCGCGTGGCCTGCGGTTGCGGCCGGTGGCGAGCGCGAGCGCGAGGCCGTCCAGCTGGCGGGTGGCGTTGGACAGGGCCTGGGCGAAGCCGCGGGCCTGGGCGGCGTGCAGGCGGGCGGAGTGGGTGAGCACGACCCGGCGGTGCGTGCCGAAGACGAGTGCGCGGGTGTCGAGCGCGGTGAGCCCGGCGAAGCGGAGAGGATCGACCGGCCGGCGCCCGGAGGCGGGGCGGCTGAGCAGGTCGGGGTAGTCGCCGAGCGGGAGCGCGCCGACGAAGTGCAGTCCGGAGTCGAGGTCGAGTTGCGCGTGCTGCCCGGTGTCGAAGACGACGGTGACCGGTCCGGGGTGGCGGGCTGCGAGCCGGTCGGCCTCGACGCCGAAGGGGACCATGCCGGCGGAGTCGCGGCGGTACACGTGCGAAACGAGGGGGATCGCCCCGTCGCGGGTGACGATGGCACTGAGCCCGGCGAGGGTCGCGGCGGCGGTGTCGGACTGGGCGTACGTCGCGAAGCCGGGGATGTCGACCGCGAGTGCCGCCGCGCCGGGCAACGCGGCCGTGATGCGAGACGAGACGGCTTCCTCGATGCGCTGGAGCTGGTCCCTGGTGAGGCGGCGGGTGGCGCGCCAGAACTCGTCGTCGGTCACGGCGTCCGCGGGCAGGCGGGGCCGGATGAACCGCTGGACCGCCGAAGCCCCCCACCACTCGGCGAACGTCGAGCCCGGGGCGGTGGCCCGATGAAGCACCGCGAGCGCGAGATACATGCCCGGCGACGGCCGGCCTCTGCCCTTGCCCCCGCCCTTGCCCCCGCCGCGGACAGGCCGGGCGCGGGCGGTGACCTGGGCTCGGGCGGCGTGGATGCGGGCCGGTGCGGTTCCCGCGGCCGGGTCACCGGTCTCCGGTCCCTTGCCGCGGCGGCTGATCGCCTCGTCTATCGCCTCCGCCACCTGGAGTTGCTCCAGGGTGGCCCAGACCGCGGCCACCGCGCCGAAATTCAGGTGCTTCGTGTGCTCGGGCAGCGCACCTCCGCCGTCGAGCGCCGCGGCGACGTCCGCCGCCGAACCCAGGTAGCGCTGTTCGGAAATGCGCGGCTTGCCCGCTACCCGCTCCGAGGTCACGAGGTAGTAGTAGGTCCGCCCGTTGATCCGCTTCCCGACGATCGATGCCACACTTTAGGTAATACACGCCCGCACAGCGTCCCGCAACGAGATCAACCTCGCTGAGCTGCGGAAACAGTTCGGCCCAACACGGCACGGACCCGGCCACCAACGTGGTGATGGAGAAGCATCGCGCCCCGCACTTACGTTGGCCACATGGCTTCCGCTGACTCGCAGGACCGCCCGACCGCCTCCGCGATGCGTCGTGCGCTGGCACGCGCGCGCGACGGCAAGACGCTGGACATCGCCGAGGCGACCGTGCTGCTGCACGCCCGCGACGAGGATCTCGAAGCACTTTCCGACCACGCGTCCCGCATCCGCGACGCCGGGCTCACCGCCGCCGGCCGCGAAGGAGTCATCACCTACAGCCGCAAGGTGTTCATCCCGCTCACCCGCCTGTGCCGCGACCGCTGCGGCTACTGCACATTCGCGACCGTGCCGGGCAAAGTGGACGCACCGTTCCTCTCGCCCGACGAAGTACTCGAAATCGCGCGCGAGGGCGCGGCCATGGGCTGCAAGGAAGCACTGTTCACACTCGGCGACCGCCCCGAGGACCGGTGGAAGGCCGCGCGCGAGTGGCTCGACGCCCACGGCTACGACGACACGCTCTCCTACGTCCGCGCGATGGCGATCCTCGTGCTCGAGGAGACCGGCCTGCTGCCGCACCTGAACCCCGGCGTACTGACCTGGCAGGACTTCCAGCGGCTCAAGCCCGTCGCGCCGTCGATGGGAATGATGCTGGAGACCACCGCGACCCGCCTGTGGAGCGAACGCGGCGGGCCGCATTACGGCTCGCCCGACAAGGAACCCGCCGTCCGGCTCCGGGTGCTCGAGGACGCCGGGCGCAGCTCGGTTCCGTTCACCACCGGGATTCTCATCGGGATCGGCGAGAACTACTCCGAACGCGCCGACGCGTTGTTCGCCATCCGTAAGGCGGCGCGCGCCTACGGCGGCATTCAGGAAGTCATCGTGCAGAACTTCCGCGCCAAGCCGGACACGAAAATGCGCGCCACACCGGACGCCGATCTGCAGGAACTCGCCGCGACGATCGCCGTCGCGCGCCTGGTACTCGGGCCGAAAATGCGCATCCAGGCGCCACCGAACCTGATCGGCAGCCAGTACTCGATGATGCTGCGCGCCGGGATCGACGACTGGGGCGGGGTTTCGCCGCTCACGCCGGACCACGTGAACCCCGAGCGCGCGTGGCCGCAGATCGACGAGCTGGCGAGGCAGACGTCGGCGTCCGGGTTCGAACTGCGGGAGCGGCTGACGATCTATCCCGAGTACGTCGTCGCGGGCGAGCCGTGGCTGGACCCGCGCGTTGCCGGGCACGTCGCCGCGCTGGCCGAGCCGGGCACGGGTCTCGCGCTCGACGTCAAGCCCGAAGGCAAGCCGTGGCAGGAGCCGGACGGCGGCTGGCAGGAGCAGGGACGGACCGACCTGCACGTCGAAGTGGACACGATCGGCAGGACCAGCGACCGCCGCAGCGATTTCGACTCGGTGTACGGCGACTGGAACGAACTCGCCGAAAAGGTGCCGAGCGCACCACGCCGGATGGACACCGACATCGCGGCCGCGTTGCGCCGAGCGGAAAAGGACCCCGCCGGACTGTCCGATGAGGACGCTCTTGCGCTGCTGCACGCCGATGGCGCGGAACTCGACGCGCTCGCCTCGCTGGCCGACGGGCTGCGCCGCGACGTGGTCGGCGACGATGTCACCTTCGTCGTGACGCGCAACATCAACTTCACGAACGTCTGCTACACGGGCTGCCGCTTCTGCGCGTTCGCCCAGCGCCGCACCGATGCCGACGCGTACACACTTTCGTTGTCGCAGGTCGGGGACCGGGTGGACCAGGCGTGGGAAGCGGGCGCCACCGAGATCTGCATGCAGGGCGGCATCCATCCGGACATGCCCGGCACGGCGTATTTCGACCTGGCCGCGGAAGTGAAGCGGCGCCAACCGGACATCCATCTGCACTCCTACAGCCCGATGGAGGTCGTCAACGGCGCGTCGCGGACCAATCTGTCCATCAAGGACTGGCTGACCCGTGCGCACGAGTCCGGTGTGGACTCGTTGCCCGGCACGGCGGCGGAGATCCTGGACGACGACGTGCGGTGGGTGCTGACGAAGGGCAAGCTGCCGACGTCCAGCTGGATCGAGGTCATCTCGACCGCCCACGAACTGGGCATCCCGACGACTTCGACGATGATGTACGGCCACGTCGACACGCCCGCGCACTGGGTCGGCCACATCAAGCTGATCGCGGAACTTCAGCGGCGGGCGCTGGAGAAGACCGGGCGCCGCGGGTTCACCGAATTCGTGCTGCTGCCGTTCATTCACCAGAACGCGCCGATCTATCTGGCGGGGCTGGCGCGTCCTGGTACGACGGTGCGCGAGAACCGTGCGGTGCACGCGCTGGCGCGACTGCTGCTGCACGGGCTGATCGACAACATCCAGTGCTCCTGGGTGAAGCTCGGTGAGCAGACGTGCCGCGCGGTGCTACAGGGCGGGGTCAACGACCTCGGTGGCACGCTGATGGAGGAAACGATCAGCCGCATGGCGGGCGCGAACAACGGCTCGTACAAGACGATCAGCGAACTGGCCGGGATGGTCGAGCCGCTCGGCCGTCCGCTCGTGCAGCGCACCACCTCCTATGGCCGCCCGTCGCCGGAACGCGTCGCCGCCGCGATGGCCAGTGACGGTGTCGCGCAGGCTGTGCGCAACCCGCTGCCGCTGCTTTCGTAGCGGGTCCGGCGGTCACGGCGTGCGATGATCAGCCCGTGAGTACCAGGAACGAGTGGCCTGTACCGGAGCCTGAGTTGCCCGGCGGCGTGGACGACGCGCTCGCGGCCGTGGCGAGGGCGGCGTCCGCGGCCTACGGCTCGGCCAGGCGGGCGCACACGCGTGCCGAACTGGCGGAGAAGGTGGCCGACGGCGCCGACGGAACGCCGACGATGCGTGTGGACCAGATCGTCGAGGACGCGATCGCCGACGCCGCCACGCGGCAGGGCGTGAACCTGCTCAGCGAGGAGGTCGGGTTCGTCGACAACGGCTCGGCCGTGACGCTCGTCGTCGACCCCGTCGACGGGTCGGCGAACGCGGCTGCCGGTGTGCCGCTGTGCTGCTTCGCCGGAACGGTCGCCGTCGACGGCCGCGCGATCGAGGCGCTCACCGTCTGGCTGGACACCGGGCGCGCGTGGCATGCGGTCGCCGGGCAGCCGACGCCGTACCGAACCAGCGGATGCACCTCGCTGGCGGACGCGACCGTCAACCTGCTGCGGCCGCACCGCCGGAATGCCGAAGCCTGGTGGCGCGTCGCCGACACGGCTGCCAGGGTGCGCATCCTGTCCACGACCGTCCTCGAATGCGCGCTCGTCGCGGAAGGATCGGTCGACGCGTTCTGCGATCCGGGCTCGGACACGCATCGCATCGTCGACCTCGCCACGGCGATGGTCACGGTGCCCGCGGCGGGCGGTGCGATGATCGACGCGAAGGGGCGCTTGCTGGAGGTCGACCCGGACCTGACACGCCGCTGGTCCGGTGTGGCCGCCGCGACACGCGAACTCGCGGAGCAACTCGCCGCGACGATCACCGGAGGCTAGTGTCCTGCGCCGGACGCCACCGGACGCGTGTGGCCCGCCGGATCGCGCCGAACGCGTGTCCTACGCCGAAGAAAGGGCCGGCACGCGTGCCGCGCCGGACACCGGCGGACACCTCTCGTGCGCCCGACGCCATCGGGCGCGTGTCACGCGCCGGAAGTCGGGGGCGCGTTGCCGCTCGATCGTGAGGGAGGGCGACCGGCGGCGGCATGAATCTCGCGCCGCGTTTGGTAGGCGGAGATGGTTGATACAGCCGCGTTTTCTCAGTGTGCGGTAGGGACCTGCGGGGCCGCGCACTGTGCTGGGGCAAGGCGCGGCGTTGGGCTCGTCGGCGCATCGGTTTCGCCCGGACTTGGCTTCGTGGCGGGATGTTGTTGGCGGCTTGTCTTCTCGCCCGGTGCGTTCGCGGGAACAAACAGGGCCATAGGACCCTGGTCGCTCGTGCAGGCTTACGCGAAAGTGAACGAGTCCCCCTGCGGGACGGGCAGAATTTCTCGGTCGCGACGGTCGCCGTGTCCCGAGGAACGGCCGGGGTGGCGACTCCCACACCTCCCCGTCATCCCGGCCATCTGCTCCCGAAAGTCCTTGTGGTGTGCCAGCTCCGGGTAGCCCGGTGGGGCGAAGGGCGGGGCCACTACGGCGTCCTTTGTGGACCTCGGGCGGCGATGGGGGCCG
This sequence comes from Amycolatopsis acididurans, assembly GCF_012328925.1. Taxonomy (GTDB): domain Bacteria; phylum Actinomycetota; class Actinomycetes; order Mycobacteriales; family Pseudonocardiaceae; genus Amycolatopsis_E; species Amycolatopsis_E acididurans. The sequence goes on along the minus strand of NZ_JAAXLS010000036.1, from coordinate 9,057 downwards.
CCCCGGCCCGGGTGGCGGCCTCTGCTACCTACTTGTGTCTGTCGTCACATAGAGTGGGCGGCGTCGGGTCGTGACGCATCTAGGAGGCCAGTGATGCCCAGCCAGCCGTCGGTCGCGGAGCGGACCAAGGGACAGACCATCCTCTCGCTGCTACGCCGCAACGCGGTCGAGTACGGCGAGCTGCCCGCGCTGACCTCGCTCGACAACGAGGACCAGCCCACGTTGACCTGGACCGCACTGCGCCAGGAGGTCGCGGCCGTGGCGCGCGGGCTCGCCGAGCTGGGGCTGCGGCGCGGGGACCGCATGCTGATCATGGCCCCGAGCTGCCCTGAGCACCTGATCGCCGACCTGGCCGCGACGCACCTGGGGGCCATCCCGTGCACGGCCTACGCCACGCTGAGCCCCGACCAGATCAGGTACGTCGCGCGGCACAGCGGCGCACCCGTGGTGGTGCTCCAAGGGCTCGGCGAGCTGAAGCGCTGGGAACAGGTGCTGGGTGACCTGCCCGCGCTGCGCCACGTGGTGATGATCGACGGCACCGCCGTACCGGCAGGCGACGAGCGATTCACAGGTTTCGCCGAGCTCCGCGATCGAGGGGCGGCCTTGCACGAAACCGACCCCGATGCGTTCGAGCGCGGCTGGGCCGACATCCGGCCCGAGGACCCGCTGTCGATGATCTACACCTCGGGCACCACCGGCGAGCCCAAGGGCGTGGTCCTTTCCCACCACGCCGCCATACACGAGGCCTACGCCGTGCACGACCTGCACAACACGCCGATGCACAGCACCAACATCGCCTACCTGCCGCTGGCCCACATCGCCGAACGCGAGATCTCCATCTACATGCCGATCGTCTACGCCGGGCACGTGCACACGCTCGCCGATCCGACCGCGATCGCCGGTGCGCTGGGCAAGGTGCATCCCCAGGGTTTCTTCGGCGTGCCCCGCGTGTGGGAGAAGATGGTGGCCGGCCTGAAGAACATGCTCGCGAACGTGCCGGAGGAACGGCGCAAGGCGCTGCTGGACGCGAACGAACTGCTGCAGCGGGGCTACAAGCTGCGCGACTCCGGCCAACAGGTGCCGCCGGAACTCGCGGAGCAGATCACCGAGACCGACCGGACCGTGCTGGCTCCCGTCCGCCGGCTGCTCGGACTCGACCGGCTGCACTTCTGCTCCAGCGGCGCCGCCGCGCTGCCCGTGGAGGTGCTCTACTTCATGGCCGGGCTGGGCGTGGAGATCCAGGAGGTGTGGGGACTGTCGGAGACCACCGGTGCCGTCACCTCCAACTGCGCTGCCGCGTTCCGTGCGGGAACGGTCGGCAAACCCCTGGCCGACACCGAGATCAAGGTGGCTGAAGACGGGGAGTTGCTCGTGCGCGGGCCGCTGGTGTTCCTCGGGTACCTGCAGGCCGACGGCACCATCAAACCCGACGTCGACGCCGACGGCTGGTTCGCGACCGGAGACATCGGCGAGATCGACGAGGACGGCTTCATCCGGATCACCGACCGCAAGAAGGAACTGATCATCACCTCGGGCGGCAAGAACATCGCCCCCACCCGGATCGAGGGCCTGCTCAAGGAGCACCCGCTGATCGGGCAGGCGGTGGCCATCGGCGACGACCGGCCGTACATCACGGCGCTGATCGTGCTCGACGACGAGATCCTGCCCGGCTGGGCGGCGGCGCAGGGGATCGAGTTCACCGACGTGGCCTCGATGTCTTCGCATCCCGCGGTGCGCGAGGAGATCGAGCGCGCGGTGGAGAGCGCGAACAGCCGGCTTGCCCGCGTGGAGCAGATCAAACGGTACGAGCTGCTCGCGAAGGCGTGGACGCCGGAATCGGGCGAGGTCACGCCCACGCTGAAGCTCAAGCGTCGCGTGATCAACGAGCGGTACGGCACCGAGATCGCCGGGCTGTACGCGTAGTCGGAGGTGACGGAAAAGGTTCACCCGGCAATCGTGGCGCCTCCGGACCCCCGCGGTGGCACGAATCGTGTTCTGTGGACAACTCAGCGTTGCGACTGGCGCCACTCGCTCGGAAGCGACGCGGTTGTCCACAGGTTCACGCCGTGCGCAGCGGTGTGTGCGGTGCCGAGTCCGTCCATTTCCGCAGCCGCGGCGGCACCCGCTTCTCCAGTCCGTACGGCTCCAGATGCGCGCTGAACACCTCGTCGAACGCCCTGCGCACGGTCTCGGTGTCCCAGGTCTGCCGCTCCAGGATCGGCGACTTCAGGTAGGGCTGGCCCACGATGTGCAGCTGCGGCCCGTTACAGCGCACGAGCTGGCCGGTGATGCCCTCGGCGTCGTCGGAGAGCAGGAACAGCACGAGCGGGGCGATCCGGGACGGGGTGCGGTCGGGCGGGCAGCTGCGCAGCGAACGCTCCGACTTCCACACCATCCGGGTGTGCGCGAGGGGGCAGATCGCGTTGACGCGGATGCCGACCTCCTCCAGGTCCAGCGCCCAGGAGTAGGTCAGCGACGCGACCGCGCCCTTGCTCGCCGAGTACACGCCGAGCTTGCGCTGCCCCAGCGAGGCGCCGGAGGAGACGTTGACGATCGCGCCACCGCGGCCCTGCTCGACCATGGTCTTCACCGCCGCGATGCCCGTGTACATCACGCCCAGCACGTTGACCTCGACCAGCTCGCGGACCTCGTCGAGGTTCTCCTCCCAGGGCAGGGCCTCGTAGTTCAGCCCGGCGTTGTTGACCAGCCCGTCGATCGCGCCGAACTCGTCGACGCAGCGCTGGACCAGTGCCTGTGCCTCCGCCGGATCCGTCACGGTGTGGCCGCTGGCGACGGCCTGCCCGCCGTGCGCCCTGATGTTGGCGGCCGTACGCTCGGCCAGCTCCGCGTCGACGTCGTTGGCCACCACGCGCACGCCCGCGTGCGCGAGGTGCGTCGCGAAGGCCTCGCCGAGGCCGCGGCCTGCGCCGGTGACCACGACCGCCCGGTCCTTCAAGCCAGCCAGCTGCATGCTCATCGTCCCAACTCCCCACTGGCCGGCCCCGGCACCGGCCCTCTGGCACCAGTCTTCGCCGTGGCCGCCCATGCCGGACCCGGCGTGGCGACGAGCGGTCACCAGACTGCGCTGAACGAGTGAGTGCCGATCAGCCCAGACTTACTCACCGACTGGTCGCTCTTGATACCGTCCGTCTGCCCGGATTGGCCCAGCGGCCGTGACAGGTCACCCTTCGGGTCGGTTTAATGAGCTATGTGGTCACGGTGTGACTGTTCGCCTGCGCGGAGTGAACGGCATACTTAATGTTGTCTCTCATGTCACCGGGGTGAACGGGCAGGTGAGCCCCGGTGCACGCCAGAGCGCACCGACCAGGGGGAGTGGGTAGAAGGTGAAAACGCGCGCGAAACCGCGGATGCGTGAGGCCCTGCGCAACGCGGAGTACCGCGCGCTCTGGTTCGCCGAGGCGCAGTCCTGCGCCGGTGACCAGCTCGCCAAGGTGGCACTCGCGATCATGGTCTACGGACGGACCGGATCGCCGCTGTGGGCCGCGATAGTTTACGCATTGACCTTCCTACCCGCGCTCGCCGGCGGGCTCGGGCTCTCCCAGCTCGCCGACCGCTATCCCCGCCGGGCCGTACTGGCGACCTCCGCGGCCGTGCAGGGCGTCCTCGTGGGCTGCATGGCGATTCCGGGCACGCCGTTGCCCATTCTCTGCGTGCTGCTGGTCGCGGTGCAGCTGGCCGGGGCGCCGGCGAACGCGGCGCAGAACGCGATCACCCGCGAAGTCTTCGCCAACGACGAGGTGTACCTGCGCAGCCAGGACCTGCGCGGGATCACGATGAACACGGTGATGCTGCTCGGTCTCGGGGGCGGCGGCCTGCTGGTCACGGCGGTCGGTACGTCGTGGGCCCTCGCGATCGACGCCGCCACTTTCCTTGTTTCCGCCGTCGTCGTGCGCTGCTGGGTGGCGAATCGTCCGGCCGCGGCCGGTAAACAGGACAGTTGGTTCGGCTCGATCCGCTGGGTCGCGGGGCAGCGTCCGCTGCGGGTGCTGATCGGACTGTCCTGGTTGGTCGGGCTCGCCGTGGTGCCCGAGGGGCTCGCGGCGCCACTCGCCCACGAGATGGGCGAATCGCAGCACGCGGTCGGCTGGCTGCTGGCCGCCGACCCACTCGGCTTCGTCGTCGGCGCGTTCCTGCTGTCCCACTACGTCTCGGCCGAAGCCAGGACGCGGCTGCTGGGTGTACTGGCGCTCGGCTCGGTCGCGACCCTGCTCGGGTTCGCGTGGAAGCCCAATCTCACCGCCGCTCTGGTGCTACTCATGCTCGCGGGCGCGATCGGCGCCTACATCATCACCGTCACCGCGACGTTCTCGACCTGGGTGCCGAACGAGATGCGCGGCGGGGCCAGCGGGGTTTACCGGACGGGCCTGCGGGTGGCGCAGGGTGTGGGTGTCGCTTTGGGCGGGGCCGTCGCGCAGGCGACTGGTTCCGCCGCGGGCACGGTCGCGATCGCCGGTATGGCCGGTGTACTGCTGGCCGTGCCTGTCGCCATCTCCTGGACCCGGGTCCGGGTCCTCGCGCCGGCGGCCATAGGGAGCTGACCTATGGACGGGTACGGGGAACGCCACTGCGAGCGCTCTGCTGCACGGTGCATTCTCACGCCTCGCGGTCACGCACGGACGCCACCTCCAACAGATAAAAAGAAACGCCTGGCAAACAATCTTCGGACAGGGCTCACGCCTCGCGGTCACGCATTACGCGCACTCCTTCCCGCAATAACACCGAACAACCGAGGTTTCGACAAGCTCACGCCTCGCGGTCACGCATGTGCGGGCACCTCCTCAAACACACAGAACGATCAACAACACACGCTCAGTGAACTCAGGCTTCGCGGTCGCGCATCGCGGAAACACCTCCACGTAGTGGGAACTACTCCCCTTGCCATCTGCGGTTTGTGGGAAAATTACCGGATCACTGGTCGAAGGTTCGCAGCCGAATACATCTTGATTCTCCCACAGGGATACCGTAGGACCAGCGGGAACTGGTGTGGTGGGATGATACCTACTACCAGTTCGAATCTCACCGTGGCGGGCGCAACCATACTTCACTCGCCGGGCGGGCCAGAAGTGGGAGGAACGTGATCGTTGTGTTCACCTCCCGAAGCCATCGGCAGCACACCCTAACCGAAGAGAACCGGAAGACTACAGAAAGCACATCCTCCGATTATTCCGGGAATGGGCACGGTCCGGCGCAGGCACTCGGCGACGGGCATCTTTCGGTTAGCGGAAGACACGCGCCCCGAAAAACTCGCCCGAAACCGAGGAAACCGACTCAGTGGGACCTCTGGACGAAACCGCGCCCGATGGTCGCATTCCTCATCGGCTGGGAGATTTTCGCGGTTATCGCGCTGGCGGCCGGAATGGCGACCGAAGTCGTGCCGTCCAACGTGGACTGGCTGCGACTCGGGGTGCTGGCAGTCTGCGCCACCGCACAGATCCAGCTCACGCGACGGCAGGAGGAACGGCGCCGTAACCGGCTCTCCGCCGTCCACATCGACCTGAGTGGCATCTGGATTTTCCCTGCCGCACTGGTACTTCCGCTGTACCTGACACTCGCGCTGCTCGCGATCGTCCGGCTGCAACGCTGGTTCAACTCGCGCCGCGCCCCGCACAAGTTCCTGTTCACCACGCTCACTTGGGGACTGTCGGCACTGGCGGCACAACGGCTTTTCCGGTGGCTGTCCCAGGACGATCTCGCGCACCTCGACCACGCCAACCAGCTGCGCCTTTTCCTCGTGCTGATGCTCGTCGGCGTCAGCTACGCCGGTGTGCAGATCATCGGCATCGGCGCACTGCTCGCGCTGGGCGGCACGTCCAACCCGACGCTACGCAACGTGCTGGGCAGCAAGTCCGACAACCTGCTCGACCTTTCCACCATCGGACTCGGCACGGTCGGCGCGATCCTGCTGGTCAACCTGCTGCCCGCGATCACGATCCTGGTGCTGATCAGCGTCGTGGGCAACCGGCTGGCGGAGATCAACCAGCTGCAGTCGGAGGCACGCACCGACGCGAAGACGGGCGTGTTCAACGTGCGGGGCTGGACAGAGGCCGCGCAGCGTTCGATGGCGCGGGCGAGCAAGGGCGAGCACGGGCTGGCCGTGCTGATGATCGACCTCGACCATTTCAAGTGGATCAACGACACCTTCGGTCATCCGGCGGGCGACGACGTGCTGCGGATGGTGGCGCAGCAGCTGGACGAGGTCACTCGCCCCGGCGACGTGATCGGCCGCTTCGGCGGCGAGGAGTTCGTCGTGCTGCTGCCGGACATCGAGGACGGCGCGGCGCAGACGACCGCGGAACGGATCCGGGTGGCCGTCGCCGACCTGCACATCCCGACCACCGACAAACGCGGCGGGCCGACCACCGTGACCGGACGTACGACCTCGATCGGCGTCGCTGTGTACCCGGCGCACGGAAGCACGATCGACACGTTGCTGCAGGCCGCGGACGCCGCCGTCTACGAGGCCAAGGAGGGCGGCCGCAACCAGGTGCGGGTCGCCACGGACCAGCAGGCGCGAGGGGCGGCCACCGACGGCCACGGCACCCACTAGGGTGGCGGCCCGACCGCCATCCGGGGGTTGTCCCCATGCCGGAACACCGCCGACAGTGCCACCCTGGAGCTTATGATCGCCCCAGCCGAGACACCGCGCCTGAGGCGTCACCTGTCCACCTCCGCCTGGCTGCTCGTGCTGACCCTGGTGCTGCTGGGGTTCGGTTTCGTCGCCTCCAGACCGGCCACGCCGCCGTTCCACGGCCCGCCCACCGGCGGCGCCCTGCAGGCCGAGCGCGCCATCGACGCCCTGACCCACCCCGGCCCCGAGCCGACGGCGCTGAGCCTGCTGCCCGCCGACTTCACCCGAGTGACAGGAGTCACACCGGGAGCGGCGGCCGCGCCGGACGGCACCGTGCGCGCCGTGCACGTCGACGGCGGTTGCTCCACCCCCTGGGGCGACGACAACACCAAGTGGGACTACGGCGTGGCGTGCAAGGCGCACGACCTCGGCTACGACCTGCTGCGCTACGCGGACAAGGTGGGCCAGCCGCTCCCCCCTTCGGTCCGGGCGTCGCTGGACTCCCGCCTGTCCACCGACATGCACGCCATGTGCCACATCGAACCGGCCGGGTCGCCGCGCACCTGCCAGCTCGTCGCGTCGGTGTTCACGGCAGGACTGAACGTCAACTCGTGGCACCAGCGGTGGGGGCCGCCGGTCGGCGACCCGATCGGCCCGATGCTCGCCGGCGTCGCGGTGATCGGCTGCCTGCTCGTGTTCCGGCTGCGCGGCTGGCTGCACACGCGCCGCACCCGCCCGGCACGACCGCTGGTCACGACGACCGCGCCGGGACCGGCCTCGCCGTGGGTGACGCTCGGGGTGGCCGGCCTGGTGCTGCTGATCCTCGGCGAGTCGGTGCTCGCGCTGGCCCGCTGGGCGGGCGCGGACGAGGCCTGGCTGTGGCCGTTCACCTGGCTCGCCCAGCTCGCACCGGTGTTCTTCTTCGCGGGCGGCCGGGCGAACGCGGCGGGCTGGCGGCACATCCGCGAGAGCGGCGGCGGATACCGGCAATACGTCGCGCACCGGGCGAGCTGGCTGCTGCGGCCCGCCCTGGTGTTCGTGGTGGTCGCGCTGGTCGTCCCGCTCGCACTGGAGTTGCTCGGCATTCCGCAGGGCACGAACGCGGCCATCGTGGGTATCGCGCTGCACCCGCTGTGGCTGCTCGCCGTCTACCTGCTCACCGTCGCGGCCACCCCGTTCATGCTGGCGCTGCACCGGCGCGCGGCCACCGTCACGACGGCCGGCCTCCTGGCGCTGGTGGTGCTGACCGCACTGGGCTCCGGCTGGTTCGGCTCCGACCTGCTGCGCTCGGCCAGCGCGCTCGGACTCGCGCTGCTGGCACAACAGATCGCGTTCGGCAGGCTGCCCACGAGGCACCGGGCCCTGCTGGTGTCCGGCGCGGTCGCGGCGCTGGCCGGGCTGGTCGCGCTGACCACCGTCGGCGGCGCCGATCCGAACCTGCTCGGCACGCCCGGCGCGTCGCCCGCGCTCGCCGCGCCGACGCTGCCGCTGCTCCTGCTCGGCGCGGCGCAGCTCTGCGTGCTGGGGCTGTTTGCACGGCCACTGGCCCGGGCCGCGGAACTGCGCTGGCTCGGCGCCCCGGTGCGGTTCGCGCTGCGCGCTCCGATGAGCCTCTACCTGGGCTTTCTGGCCGCGATGCTGCTGGTGGTCGCGCTGGTGTACCTGCCGCCGGATCCCGCGGCGGCGCTGAATTGGCTCACCGGGCCGAAGACGCTGATGGCGCTGGGGCTGCTGGCGGTGCCCGCCCTGATCGTGTTCTGGTGGTTCGAACGACACTTCGACGGGTATGTCCCACTGCACGACTCCCGGCCGACCGGCTGGCGCGCGCACGCGGCCACGGCGCTGGGCACCGGCTACGCGACGATCGGCTTGTTCGGCTTCGCGCTGACCCGGTTCGGCGGGGACACCGGTGGCACGGTGCTCGGGCTGCCGCTGGATCCGATCCAGAACCTGATCCAGCTCCTGCTCGGGGTGTTCCTGCTGCACGCGGTGCGCACGGGCGTGAGCGCCGCGACGAGCACGTGGGTGGTGACCGCGCTGGCCTGCGTTCCGCCGCTGCTGGAGGTGGCCTCGGGTTACGGGCCGGGTCCGCTCACCGTCGCGGTGTACGGGCCGACCGCGTTGTTCGCGGTGGGTACCGCTGCCGGCAACCTCATATCCGCCAAAACGGTGGCGCAGACCACGTGAGCGGGTGTTGTGAACCACTTTCACACACCCGTGTGCGACGCTACGGCAACCGGGGCCCGGGATGGCGCGTCCATTCCGGTGAGCAGGTCCCTGTAGCCGACAGCCGGGGAAGGGAGACGTAGGGGTGGAACCTCCGCGTAACGAGCGTGGACCGCGCCGTCCCTCGCCCCCGCGGCAAGGACGCCCCACCGACGCCCGCTACGCCGGTCCCGTCCGGCGCTCCCCCTCGGGCTCGCCGCCGTCCGGCCGCCGCTCGGGCGGACCTCCCCCGCGCCGCCGTC
>NZ_JAAXLS010000035.1 GCF_012328925.1 Amycolatopsis acididurans | reverse complement strand
TTATCCACGTGTTACTCACCCGTTCGCCACTCATCCCCGGCCGAAACCGGATCAGCGTTCGACTTGCATGTGTTAAGCACGCCGCCAGCGTTCGTCCTGAGCCAGGATCAAACTCTCCAACAATGACAATTGAAGAAATCGATCGACTCGATCTCAAAGAAACCCCAAACGGGATTCACAAAAACAAACAAAGCTCTACTGGCTTAGTTCACTAGCACACTGTTGAGTTCTCAAACAACACGCGACTCTCGGCCGCACTACGTCTTTTTCCCGTAGAAGGGAAGCCTCTACCGCTACTCGAATCGTAGTGGTGGTTGGCGACCCGACCTCAGGGCCGTCGCAGTACGTTACTCGGTTCGGTTCGCGGTGTCAACCGCCCGACCCGAGCCACCGACCGCCGGGATTTTCACCCCGTCGGCCCGGTCTCCCTGGCGACGAAGAGAAGATTACACGCGGCGGAACCCACCCGAAACAGGGGGGTCACTTAAGCGTAAAAAGCCTGGTCAGAGCACCGGAAGCAGGGTGCGGAGCTCGTAGGGCGTCACGGCGCTGCGGTAGTTGTCCCACTCGGCTCGCTTGTTCCGGAGGAAGAAGTCGTAGACGTGCTCGCCCAAGGCGTCGGGCAGCAACTCGGACCGCTCCATCTCCGTCAGTGCCTCACCGAGGTTTTGCGGCAGCTGGTCGTAGCCGGCGGCCTTGCGCTCGGCATCGCTCATCGACCAGATGTTGTCCTCGGCCGCCGGCGGCAGTTCGTACCCCTTCTCGATGCCCTTCAACCCGGCCGCGAGCACGACCGAATAGGCCAGATACGGATTGCAGGCCGAGTCGATCGTGCGGATCTCCACCCGTCGCGACGACGCCTTGCCCGGCGAGTAGTTCGGCACCCGCACCAGCGCGGACCGGTTCGCGCGGCCCCATGACACCGTGGTCGGGGCCTCACCACCCTTGATCAACCGCTTGTACGAGTTCACCCACTGGTTGGTCACGGCGGAGATCTCGCGGGCGTGGTAGAGCAGGCCCGCGACGAACGCCTTTCCCGTTTCCGACAGCTCGAACGGATCCTCGGGGTTGTGGAACGCGTTGTGGTCGCCTTCGAACAGCGACACGTGCGTGTGCATGCCCGACCCGGGGTGCTGGGTGAACGGCTTCGGCATGAAGGTGGCCCGCACGCCTTGGGTGAGCGCGACCTCCTTGATGACGTACCGGAAGGTCATGACGTTGTCGGCCATGGTGAGCGCGTCGGCATAGCGCAGGTCGATCTCCTGCTGGCCGGGTGCGCCCTCGTGATGGCTGAACTCCACCGAGATGCCCATCGCCTCGAGCGTCTCGATCGCGTTGCGGCGGAAATGCGTCGCCGTCGCGTGGCTGGTCTGGTCGAAGTACCCGCCGTTGTCCGCCGGTTCCGGCTCGGTGCCGTCCTCCGGGAGGCTGGACAACAGGAAGAACTCGATCTCCGGATGCACGTAGCAGGTGAACCCGGCCTCCCCCGCCTTCGACAACTGGCGACGCAGCACGTGCCGGGGATCCGCCCACGACGGCGAGCCGTCGGGCATCGCGATGTCGCAGAACATCCGGGCCGAGTAGTGCCCGCCCTCGGGCGTCTCCCACGGCAGCACCTGGAACGTGGACGGGTCGGGCTTGGCGACCATGTCCGATTCGTAGACGCGCGCGAATCCCTCGATGGCCGAGCCGTCGAACCCGATGCCGTCGCTGAAGGCACCCTCCAGCTCGGCGGGCGCGACGGCCACCGACTTGAGGAACCCGAGCACGTCGGTGAACCACAACCGGACAAAGCGAATGTCACGTTCTTCCAGCGTGCGCAGCACGAACTCCTGCTGGCGATCCATGTGCGCACCCTACGGCCGACGTGTTAACGCCATGTTTCGTGGTTCCCCGACTGCCCCTTCCGAGCGAATCGCCAGCGACATCCCCGCTGCCAGCAGGCACAATCCGCCCGCCAGATACCACGCGAGGTCGTAACTGTGCATCTGGTCGTGGATCACCCCGGCGCCCACGGCGGCGATCGAGGCGCCCACCTGATGCGAGGCGAACACCCAGCCGAACACGATGGGGCCGGTCAGCCCGAACCGTTCCCGGCACAGCGCGACGGTCGGCGGGACCGTGGCCACCCAGTCCAGGCCGTAGAAGATGATGAACGCCCACATCGGCGGTTCGGTGGTCGGCGCGAACAAATGCGGCAACAGCATCAGGGACAGGCCGCGGAGAAAGTAGTAACCACCCAGCAACCGGCGCGGGTCGACGCGGTCTGTGAACCAGCCCGAGGCGATCGTGCCCGCGACGTCGAACAGGCCGACGAGGGCGAGCAGCGACGCGGCCGTGGTCGGCGGCATGCCGTGTTCATGGGCGGCGGGGACGAAATGCGTGCCGACCAGGCCGTTGGTCGAGGCTCCGCAGATCGCGAAGCCACCGGCGAGCAGCCAGAACGTGGGCGTGCGGGCGGATGAGCCGAGGACCGTCAGCGCGCGGCGGGCCGTGCCCTGAGTCGGCACCGGCTTCGGTTGTGCCTCCTGCGCCCCGTATGCGCTGGTACCGACGTCGGCCGGGTGGTCGCGCAGGAACACCAGCACGATCGGCACCACCGCGAGCGCGGCGATCGCGACCACGAGCGAAGCCGTCCGCCAGCCGTGGTGGGTGGCAAGGGCGGCCAGTATCGGCAGGAACACCAGCTGCCCCGCGGCGCCCGCCGCGGTCAGGATCCCGCTGACCAGGCCACGATGCCGGACGAACCAGCGCGCGGTCACGGTCGCGACGAAGGCCAGCGCCATCGAACCCGTGCCGGTGCCGACCAGCACGCCCCAGCACAGCAGCAACTGCCAGCTCGCGGTCATGAAGATGGTGAGCCCGCTGCCGGCCGCGACCAGTACGAGCGCGGCGGTCACGACCCGGCGCATGCCCAGCTTCTCCATCAGCGCCGCCGCGAACGGCGCGGTGAGGCCGTAGAGCAGGAGGTTGATCGACACGGCGGCCGAGATCGTGGCCGTCGACCAGCCGAACTCGGCGTGCAGCGGGTCGATCAGCACGCTCGGGGTGGCGCGGAAACCGGCCGCGCCGACGAGCGCGACGAAGGCCGCGAACGCGACGAGCCAGGCGCGATGGAGCCGGGGACGGGGTCGCACGTCAGTTGTCACCGCAACAGCTTGCGTGGTCCCGCACCGCAAAACGAGTGGCCGAAGCGCCAATATGTGCAAGAATTCGGCCATGCATCGCGTCGTCGTACTGGCCCTGTCCGAAGCCATCGGATACGACCTCAACATCCCGCCGCAGGTATTCGGCGCCGCGAGCAAGGACGGGCATGGGCTCTACGACGTGCGGATCTGCGGGATGGACGACGAGCCCGTCCACTTCACCTACGGCTACAGTGCGCGGCTGGAGCACGGGCCGGAGGCCCTGGCCGAGGCGGACACGGTGATCGTGCCCGGCACCCGGATCGAAGGGCCCCGCAAACGAGGCGTCCTCGAACCGCCGCTCGCGGACGCGCTGGCCCGGATCCGGCCGGGTACACGGGTCATGTCGATCTGCACCGGTGCCTTCGTCCTCGCGGCGGCCGGCCTGCTCGACGGGCGGCGGGCCACCACGCACTGGGCGCACGCGGCGGATTTCCGCGTCCTGTACCCGAATGTCGATCTCGACGAGAATGTGTTGTTCGTCGACGACGGTGACGTGCTCACCTCCGCCGGGCTGTCCGCGGGTGTCGACCTGTGCCTGCACGTCATCCGCTCCGATCACGGCAGCGCGGTGGCGAACCAGGCCGCGCGCTACTGCGTCGTCCCGCCGTGGCGCGACGGCGGGCAGTCCCAGTACATCGACCGGCCACTGCCCTCGCCCGAGGACGGCAGCACGGCGGCGACGAGGGCGTGGGCGCTGGAACATCTGGGCGAGCCACTGGATCTCGACACGCTCGCGCAGCACGCGCGGATGAGCGTGCGCACCTTCAGCAGGCGGTTTCGCGCCGAGACCGGGCTGTCCGCGCGCACCTGGCTCAACCAGCAGCGCGTACTGCACGCGCGGCATCTGCTGGAGACCACGAACCTGCCGGTGGAACGGGTCGCGGCCGATTCCGGGCTGGGCAGCGCGGCGTCGTTGCGGCAGCACCTGAACGCGGCGATCGGTGTTTCACCACTGGCGTACCGGCGCACCTTCGCACGCTCCTGACCGGCAACGCTACGGTTAAGCCCATGCTCCGCCGCCGCACCGCCGGTGTTCTCGTGATGGTTCTCGCGCTCGCCAGCGGCTGCAGCGCGTCCCCCGACACACGTGGTCCCCTTCCTGACGCATCGTCGCTGGTCACCGCCGCGGCGGCGACGTTCGGCCAGCTGCGCTCGTTCGCGTTCGACTTCACCGTGAGCGGATCCGTGCCGGGGCTCAACGTGCGCGAGGTCAAAGGCGTGGCCAGCAAGGACGGCGGACCGTACGGCAGCGCCAGCGGGCAGGCCGACATGCAGGAGTCGCAGAACCGCTTCGAGGTCACCTACTCGATCAACGGCGACAAGCTCGTGCTCACCGGCAAGAACGGGATCCGCGACGAGCAGCCCGTGCCCGTTCCGTACAACCCCGTCGCACTGTTCGATCCCGCGCACGGGCTGCCGAAGCTGCTGACGGCGGCGACCGGGGTGAAGACCGAGACCAGGGAAGACCTCAAGGGCGTGCAGACCTACCGCGTCACCGGCGAAATCGCCGAAGACGTCGTGCAGGGCGTACTGCCCACCGTCGCCTCGGACGTGGACGTCAAGTTCTGGGTCACCCAGAGCGAGCCGCGCAACCTCGTGCGCGTCTGGATGCAGGTGCCGCCACGGCAGCCCAACGAGGGCGCGGTGATGCTGGAACTCGGGCTGACCCAGCCGAGCGCCACCACACCGGCGGGCTGATCAGCCGCCGCACCGCGTGCCCGGCGGCGGGAGCGTGCCGTCCACGAGATATGCCAGCCCGTTCACGTCGACACACTGATTGCCGTGCAGGAACGCGGTGTGCTGCGCGCCGTCGAAGGTGAGCAGGCCGCCGCCCATCTCCTTCGCCAGGTTCACCCCGGCCTGATACGGCGTCACCGGATCGTCCGTGCTGGAGATGACCAGCGGGGGCGGAACTCCGGGCAGCGACGGACGATGCGGCTGGGAGGTGGTCGGCACCGGCCACGAACCGCACACGTCGATCTCGCCCTGGTCGGGACGGCCGCCGTCGAGGAACGGTGCCGCGCCGCGCATCCGCTGGTGCGTGGCGGTGACGACGTCCGCGTCGACCTGGTGCGGATTGTCCACGCAGCGCACGGCGTAGTACGCGTCCTGCAGGGACGAGTAGCGTCCGTCCGGCCCGCGTTCGTAGTAGCTGTCGGCGAGCTGGAGCAACTGGCTTCCATCGCCGGCCTTGAGCAGGTTCAGCGCGGCGTTGAGCAGCGGCCAGGACTGCTCGGAGTACATGGCGTCCACGACACCGGTCATGGCGTCGTCGTAGGACAGCTTCCGCCCGCCGGCGGCCGGGGCCGCAGCGGTGCGCAGCGGCTGGGTCAGATCGCGGAAGACATCGGGGGCGCGCGCGGGATCGGGGCCGACGGCGCAGCCGGCGTGCCGGGCGCAGGCCGCCGCGAACAGACCGAACGACCGGGTGAAGCCCTGGCCCTGCGAGACCAGCGACTCGGACTCGGTCTCGGCGGGGTCGATCGCACCGTCGAGCACCAGCGCCCGCACGTTGCGCGGATAGGCCTCGGCGTAGCTGTAACCGAGCTGGGTGCCGTAGGAGTAGCCGAGATAACTCAGTTTCGCGTCGCCGAGCGCGGCACGCAGGACGTCGAGGTCCTTCACGACGTCGCGGGTGCCGACGTTGGCGAGCATGTCGGCGCCGTACTGGGTGCGCTGCACGCATTTCGCGGCGAAGTCCTTGGCGTAGGACGCCCACGCCGCACTCGATTCCGGCGTCGTGCCGTCGCCGCGATGGTTCTCGCGGTCCGCGTCGCGTTCGGCGTCGGAAAGGCACCGCACCCGCGGCTGGCTGGCGCCCACCCCGCGCGGATCGAAACCCACGAGATCGAACCGCAGGCCGATCGCCTGGTTCGCGACCGTCGGCCCGAGCCGGGCGGCGACCTCCATCCCCGAACCGCCAGGCCCTCCCGGATCCACCACCAGCGAACCGATCCGGTCCGCCGGATCGCTCGCCTTGCGCCGCAACAGCCCCACGCTGACCGTCGGCCCGTCCGGATGCGCGTAGTCCATCGGCACGGTCAGCCGCGCGCATTCGATGCCCGGGGCGCGGAACGCGTCCTGACTCTGCGCACCCGTCGCGTACGGCTCGCACTGCCCCCACGCCAGTTTCTGGTCGTAGAACTTCTCGAGCGCGTGGACGTCGGACACGGGCGATGGACGCGGCGGAGTCGGCGGCACCTGGCCGGGCGTGCACGCGAGCAGCGTGCCCAGCAGCAGACCGGCGACGGGCAGCGGCCAGCGGCGTCGGATAGGCATCTACCTCATCGTGCCAGCACCGTCACTGTCCGGCACAACGTTTGCCCGCCGCCGGGACCGTGCCATCCACCAGATACTGCGTTCCGACGTTGTCGACGCACGAATTTCCCTGCAGGAAGACGGTGTGCTGGGTGCCCTCGAACGTCAGCAGTGCGCCGTTCATGTCTTTCGCGAGGTTCACCCCCGCCTGGTAGGGAGTGGCGGGATCGTTCGTGGTGGAGATCACCAGCACCGGCGGCAGCCCCGAAACATGCGGTTCGTGCGGTTCGGAGGTGTTGGGCACCGGCCAGAACGCGCACGCGTCCAGTGCCGCCCCCTTGGGCAGGCCGTCGTCGAGGAACGGCGCGACCTTGTCGTACTGGTTCTCCGCGTCGAGGATCTTGGCCTTGTCGGTCACGCGCGGATCGTCCACACAGCGGATCGCGGTGAAGGCGTCCTGCGTGTTGCTGTAGTGCCCGCTGGTGTCGCGTTCGTTGTACTGGTCGGCCAGCGCCATCAGCGTCGTGCCGATACCGCGCTTGAGCTCGGTCAGTCCCGAGTCCAGCGGCTGCCACAGCTGCTGCGAGTACAGCGCCTGGATCGCACCGAGCGTCGCGTCGTCGAAGGTCAGCTTGCGGCCGTCGGCGAGCAGGATCGGGTTCTGGATCAGCGGGCGCACCAGGTCCTGGAACGCCTTCGTGGCGTCCGCCGGGTTCTGCCCGAGCGCACAGCTGCGCTGGGCGGCGCACCAGGCGGCGAACTGGTTGAACGCGGTGCCGAAGCCGGCGCCCTGCGCGACCAGCGATTCCACCTCGTCCTGGTTCGGGTCGAGGGCGCCGTCGAGCACCATCGAGCGCACGTTGCCGGGGAACGCCTCGGCGTAGGTGTAGCCGATGCGGGTGCCGTAGGAGTAGCCGAGGTAGGTCAGCTTCTGGTCGCCGAGCACCGAGCGCAGGACATCCATGTCCTTGGCGACGTCACGGGTGCCGATGTTGGCGAGCATCGCGGTGCTGTGCTGGGTGCGCTGGGCGCATTTCGAGGCGAAGTCCTTCGCCTCGGCCTCCTGCTTCGCCACGCCGGCGGGGGAACCGTCCAGGTCGAGGTCCTGCGACCGTTCCTGGTCGCGCTCCTGGTCGGTCAGGCAGGACACGTCCGGCTCGCTGGCGCCGACGCCGCGTGGATCGAACCCGACCAGATCGAACCGCTTGCCGAGATCGGTCTGCGTCACCTGCGAGGCGAGATTCGCCGCGGCGGTCATGCCCGAGGCACCCGGACCGCCCGGATTGACCACCAGCGAACCGATCCGGTTGCCCGGATCGCTCGCTTTGTGGCGCAGGACGCCGATCGTGATGGTGTCGCCCGCCGGGTTGGCGTAGTCCAGCGGCACCGTCATGCGCGCGCATTGCAGCCCGTCGCCCCGGAAGAGGGACTTGGCGTCGTCCGTGGTCGCGTAAGGTGCACACGCGCCCCAGCTCAGCGGCTGCGAGTAGAACTTGTCCAAACCGGCCGGAACCGGGCCGACGGGGCCCTTGGTCTCGGTCTGGTTCTGGCTTTGCGCCGGACTGCCTGGCTGCTGAGAGGTGCAGGCGACGACCGGCATCAACAGGCAGGCGCCGAGGACGACGGACGCTCGCGTGACTCGCTGTAGGAGGGGCACGGCGTGATCGTGCCATCCTGGCAGGGAACATACGACTACCACCACCTCGTTGCCGTGTGGAACCGGACCGAGAAGGACAGGAGACCAGGGGTGCCAGCACTCATCAGCCGAATGGGCAAGCGGTTGCGCAGGCTCATCGAGCGGCCGGCCAGCGCCGAGCTGACCCAGTACGAGGCGCTGCTCCCGGCCATCGGCGAGCTCGAGGCCGAGGTGGAGAAGCTCAGCGACGCCGAGCTGACCGAGCGCGCGGGCAAGCTGCGCCTGGAGGCCGAGTTCGCCGACGCCCAGCTGACCGAGATCTGCGCCCTCGGCCGCGAGGCCGCGCGGCGGGCCCTGTCCGAACGTGCCTTCGACGTGCAGTTGCTGGGCACGATGGGCCTGCTGACCGGGCACGTCGTGCAGATGGAGACCGGTGAGGGCAAGACGCTCGCCGGTGCGCTCGCGGCGGCGGGCTACGCGCTGCAGGGCAAGCGCGTGCACGTGGTCACCGTCAACGACTATCTGGCCCGCCGCGACGCCGAGTGGATGCGTCCGGTGTACGACCTGCTCGGAGTCTCCGTCGGCTGGGTCGAGCCGTCGCTGACGCGGGACGAGCGGCGCGAGGCGTACGCGCACGAGATCACCTACGGCGCGGTCAGCGAGATCGGCTTCGACGTGCTGCGGGACCGGCTGATCACCCGCGTCGAGGATCTCGCCCAGCCCGAACCGGAGGTCGCGATCGTCGACGAGGCCGACTCGGTGCTCGTCGACGAGGCGCGGGTGCCGCTGGTGATGGCGGGTTCGGTCGATTCGGCGGTCGCCGACATGGAGGTCGCCAACGTCGTGCGGCGGCTGCGGCTGGGCCTGCACTACGAGACCGACTCCGACGGCCGCAACGCCTGGCTGACCACGGCGGGCGCGTCGGTGGTGGAAAAGGCGCTCGGCGGGATCGACCTCTACGGCGATTCCGGGTCCGGCAGGCTGGCGGCGGTGAACGTGGCGCTGCACGCGCACGCGCTGCTGACCCGCGACGTCGACTACATCGTGCGGGACGGCAAGGTCCAGCTCATCAACGCCTCACGCGGCCGGGTGGCCGAGCTGCAGCGGTGGCCGGACGGCCTGCAGGCCGCGGTCGAGGCGAAGGAACAGCTGCCCGCCACCGACCGCGGCGAGATCCTCGACTCGATCACCGTGCAGGCGCTGCTCGCCCGGTACCCGCAGGTCGCGGGCATGACCGGCACCGCGGTCGCGGTGGCCGAGCAGCTGCGCGAGTTCTACCGGCTCGAGGTCGCGGTGATCCCGCCGAACACACCGAACGTGCGCGAGGACCTGCCGGACCGGATTTTCGCGTCGCCGTCGCAGAAACTGCGTGCGATCGAGGCGGAGATCCGCGAGGTGCACGAGACCGGGCGGCCGATCCTGGTCGGCACGCAGGACGTCGCCGAGTCCGAGGAGCTCGCCGAGAAACTGGCCAAAGTGGACCTTCCGTGTGTCGTGCTCAACGCGCGCAACGACGCCGAGGAGGCCGCGATCATCGCCGAGGCCGGCACCTACGGCGCGGTCACGGTGTCCACGCAGATGGCGGGCCGCGGCACCGACATCCGGCTCGGCGGGGCGGACGGCAAGGACCGCGAGCGCGTCGTCGAACTCGGCGGGCTGCACGTGATCGGCACCGCGCGGTACCCGAGCAGCAGGCTCGACGGGCAGCTGCGCGGACGGTCGGGACGGCAGGGCGATCCGGGCAGCGCGGTGTTCTTCGCTTCGCTGAACGACGAACTCGTGCTGTCGAACTCCCCCGACGTGCCTGAGGGCATCCACGCCGACGAGGACACCGGCGAGATCACCGACTCCGCCGCGCAGCGGCACATCAACCACGCGCAGCGCGTCGCCGAGGGTGTGCACCTGGAGATCCACCGCAACACCTGGCGGTACACGCGGCTCATCGAGCACCAGCGCACCGAGCTGCTCAAACACCGCGACGAGCTGCTGCGCACCGAACTGGCGGCGCAGAAGCTCGAGGAGGCCGCGCCGAAGCGCTACGCCGAGATCGAGGAAGGCCTCGACGCCGACGCGCTCGTGCGGCTGTGCCGGGACATCATGCTGTTCCACCTCGACGAGCTGTGGTCGGACCACCTGGCGTACCTGACCGACGTGCGCGAGAGCATCCACCTGCGGGCGCTGGCGCGGGAGACCCCGCTGGACGAGTTCCACCGGCTCGCGATCCCCGAGTTCCGCAAGATCATCCCCGCGATCGAGGAACGTTCGGTCAAGACCCTGGAGGAAGCCGAACTCACCGAGGACGGCGTCGACCTCGCCGCCTCTGGTGTACGCCGGCCGAGTTCGACGTGGACCTACCTGGTGCACGACAACCCGTTCGACTCGGACTTCGAGCAGACGCTCAAGCAGGTGCGAAGCCTGCTGCGGCGAAAGAAAGACTGAGCACATTCCCGATGTGGTGATCGCCGGCGTGGGCGAGAATGGCGGTATGCCGCAACTGAGGATCGCACTGGCGCAGATCAACGCCACCGTCGGCGACATCGTCGGCAACGCCGACCTCCACGTCGAGTGGGCCCGCAAGGCCGTCGAGGCGGGGGCGCACATCGTGGTGTTCCCGGAGATGTCCCTGACCGGCTACCCGGTCGAGGACCTGTCCCTGCGCGAGACGTTCGCCCAGGCCTCCCGGCAGGGCGTGGACGATCTGGCGCGCCGGCTCGTCGAGGCCGGTTGCGGCGAACTGCTCGCCTACGTCGGCTACCTCGACCTGGACGAGGTGGGCCCGCGCGACGCCGCGGCCGCGCTGTACGGCGGTGAGGTCGTCGGCAGGCAGTTCAAGCACCACCTGCCCAACTACGGCGTGTTCGACGAGCACCGCTGGTTCAAGGCCGGGCAGACGCTGGACGTGGTGCGGCTGCACGGGCTGGACGTCGGCATGGTGATCTGCGAGGACATCTGGCAGGACGGCGGCCCGGTCACCGCACTGGGCGAGGCCGGGGTCGACCTGGTCGTGGCGCCGAACGCCTCGCCGTACGAGCGGTCCAAGGACGACATCCGGCTGCCGCTGATCGCGCGGCGCGCGGCCGAGGCGAAGGCCCCGCTGGTGTACACGAACCTCATCGGCGGGCAGGACGATCTGGTCTTCGACGGCGACTCGCTCGTCGTCGGCGCGGACGGGGAGTTGCTCGCGCGGGCACCGCAGTTCGTGGAGCATCTGCTGCTGGTCGATCTGGACCTGCCCGCGGGCGGGCATTGCGCGGAGGGCGAGTTCGAGGGCCTTCAGGTGCGCCGCCGGGTGGTCAGCAGCGATCCGGTGCCCGCGTACGAGCCGCTGCCCGCGCGGATCAGCGAACCGCTGTCGGACGAGGCCGAGGTGTGGTCGGCGCTGGTCACCGGCCTGCGGGACTACGTGCTCAAGAACGGCTTCCGCTCGGTGACCTTCGGGTTCTCCGGCGGGATCGACTCGGCGGTCACGGCGGCGCTCGCGGTGGACGCGCTCGGGCCGGACGCGGTGTACGGCGTTTCGATGCCGTCGAAGTACTCGTCGGAGCATTCCCGTTCCGACGCCGAGGACCTGGCGCAGCGCCTCGGCTGCCACTTCCGCACCGAACCCGTCGAGGACATGGTGCGGGTGTACGTGGACCAGCTGAAGCTGGCCGGCACCGGGCTCGCGGAGGAGAACATCCAGGCCCGCACCCGCGGCATGCTGCTCATGGCGCTGTCCAATCTGGACGGTCACCTGGTGCTGGCGACGGGCAACAAGACCGAGCTCGCGGTCGGGTACTCGACCATCTACGGCGACGCGGTCGGCGGGTTCGCCCCGATCAAGGACGTGTTCAAGACGCACGTGTGGGAGCTGGCACGCTGGCGTAACGCCGAGGCGGACAAGCACGGCGAAACCCCGCCGATCCCGGAGAACTCGATCACCAAACCGCCGTCGGCGGAGCTGCGGCCCGGCCAGCTGGACACCGATTCGCTGCCGGACTATCCGCTGCTGGACGACATCCTGGACGACTACGTCGAGGGCGACCGGGGCTACGCGGACCTGATCGCGGTGGGTTTCGAACCGGAGACGATCGACCGGGTGATCCGGATGGTCGACCGGGCCGAGTTCAAGCGGCGGCAGTACCCGATGGGCACGAAGATCACGTTCAAGGCCTTCGGCCGGGACCGTCGCCTGCCGATCACCAACGGCTGGCGCGAGGGCGATCAGCGCTGAAGCAGCGCGCGCAGCGCGGCCGGGGTGTGGCCGGCGTGCGCGCGGACGGTGCGGGTGAGGTGCGCCTGGTCGGCGAAGCCGAGTTCGGCGGCCAGCAGGGCCAGGTTGGTCTCGCCCGCCTCCAGCCGGTCGAGCGCGTGGGCGACCCGGACGCGGTTGCGGTAGTGCGTCAGGGACACACCCGTTTCGCGCGTGAAGGTGCGGCTGAGCCGGTACGGCGAAACGCCGAGGTGCGCGGCGAGCGGCAGCAGGCCGTCGGCGGCGGGATGCGCCGCGAGGATCGCCTCGCGTGCCCGCGCGGCGAGGCGGCGCGCGTTCGCGTCCCGCTGCGGCGCTCGCCCGGTGTGCGCGAGCGCGGCACCGAGCAGCCCGAGTAGCCGTTCGACCAGTGCGTAGTCCACGTCGCCGCGCCGGCTGACCGCGAGCAGGCGGCGGTGCGCGAGGTCGAGCCGGGCGTCCACGTACACCGGGGACGAGGCGTGCTCCGCGGGCCAGAGCCGCTCATCGAGGGAGATGGACGTGCACAGGTCGCCGCCGGCGGGATGGGCGAAGTGCTCCTCGTCGCCGGGGGCGCTGAGGTAGCCGATCGTCGGGTCGATGTCGAACTCCTGGCCCCGTACCCGGCGGCGGAACCGGCCGTGGCGCGCCAGCACCAGTTCGCGGCCCGCGCGCTGTTCGGGCGCGGACCAGCCGCGGTGGTCGTCGCGGCACTCGACGACGCGCAGGGTGAACTCGGGCCTGGTGGCCAGGCGCGTGGCAGTGCGCACGAGCCGGACGCTACGCCGGGGGTACGACAGATTCCGGGGCCGCAAGAATGTTCAAGACCGGGTGGGCGTCGCGGGGGCAGGCTGTCTGGGCAGGACAAAACTCCCCAACGAAGGATTACCCATGACAGCAACACTTTCGAGCATCGTGATCGACTGTGCCGATCCGGCCGGGCTCGCCGCGTTCTACGCACAGGTGACCGGCTGGGACGTCGCCTCGTCCGACGAGGATTCGGCCGCCGTGGGCACGCTGGGTTTTCAGCGGATAGCGAACTACCCGCGGCCGGGCTGGCCCGACGACGCGAAGCATTTTCACCTGGATTTCGCCGTCGGCGATCTGGACGTGGAGGTCAAGCGGCTGCTCGACCTCGGAGCCGCCAAGCCGGAGTTCCAGCCGGGCGGGTCGGAGTGGGTCGTGCTCACCGACCCCGAAGGCCATCCGTTTTGTCTCGTCCCGGAGAATTGACCCGTCATGACTGCTCACGGGTTCGCGGTGTTCGACACCGCGATCGGGCACTGCGGTATCGCCTGGGGCGAGCGCGGTGTGGTGAGCGTGCGGTTGCCGGACCGTGGCGCGGAACAGACCCGCGCCCGGCTCCGGGCCCGCTTCCCCGAGGCCGGGGAGGGCGAACCGCCGCCACCGATCTGGCGGGCCATCGAGGAGATCCGCGCCCTGCTGCGCGGTGAGGCGCTCGACCTGGCCGGCATCGAACTGGACCTGACCGGGGTGCCGGAGTTCCACCGGCAGGTCTACGAGGTCGCACGCACGATCCCACCGGGCAAGACGCTCACCTACGGCGAGGTCGCGGCGCGGCTGGGCGTGCCGGGGTCCGCGCAGGCCGTCGGCCAGGCGCTCGGTCGCAACCCGTTCCCCATCGTGGTGCCGTGCCACCGCGTGCTGGGCGCGGGCGGCAGGATGGTCGGTTTCTCCGCACCGGGTGGGGTGGAAACCAAGCGCCGGATGCTCGTCATCGAGGGCGCCCGATCGGAGGAACCCACCCTTTTCTGACGTGTGTTTGTGACCGAAGTCTCAGTGGGTATTGCTATCGTCGGAGTTCACAGGCTTCTCAGGGTCCTCACAGCATCCGCGACGCAATGTGTGCGCGACCCCGAAGGAGAGCACTTCGACCATGGTGAGCCAGCTCGCGCCCGCTCAGCGGGCGCGCTCAACCGCCGGCCTCCCGCTGCGGACCAAGGCGGCCATCGCCGCGGGGCGCTTCGCGGCGGCCGCCTCGCGGTGGACCCGACGCGGCGGTGGCGGCGTCATCGGCGGCAGGACCGCGCAGCGACTCGACCCGCGCGCACTGCGCCGCCTCGGCGAGCACCGCACGGTCGTCCTCGTCACCGGCACCAACGGCAAGACCACGACGTCGCTCATGCTCAACCGCGTCCTGCAGACGCTCGGTGAGGTCGCCGCCAACGACGACGGCGCCAACATGCCCGACGGCATCCTCGGCGCCCTGATCTCCCAGCCGCACGCGCCCTACGCCGTCCTGGAGGTGGACGAGAACTACGTGCCCTCCGTCGCCGAAGCGCTCCAGCCCGCCTACCTCGTGCTGCTCAACCTCAGCCGCGACCAGCTGGACCGCGTCGGCGAGGTACGGGCCACCGAACGTGACCTGCGCGCCGCGATCGCCCACCTGTCCGGCACGACGGTCGTCGCCAACTGCGACGACCCGCTGGTCGCCTCGGCCGGGCTCGCCGCAGCGCATCCGCTGTGGGTCAGCGCGGGCCAGAACTGGCGCGACGACGCCGGCGCCTGCGCCCGCTGCGGCCAGGCGATCGAGCACCAGGGTGTGGAATGGCACTGCGCGTGCGGGCTCGCGCGCCCGACGCCGATGTGGACGCTGGACGGGGACACGCTCAACGGCAGCGACGGCACCAGCACCCGGCTCGAACTGCGCCTGCCCGGCCGTGCGAACGCCGCCAACGCGGCCGTCGCCGTCGCGACCGCTTCCGGCCTCGGGGTGCCGCCGAAGCTCGCCGCCGGACGCCTGCGGGAGATCGCCGACGTCGCGGGCCGCTATCGCCGGGTGCCGCTCGACGGCCGTGCCGTGCGGGTGCTGCTCGCGAAGAACCCGGCGGGCTGGCAGGAGACCCTCCCGATGCTGGAGACGGACTCCCCGGTGGTCATCGCCGTGAACAGCCGGGAAGCCGACGGCCGCGACACCTCGTGGCTGTGGGACGTGCCGTTCGAGGACCTGCGCGGCCGTCAGGTCATCGCGTCGGGCGAGCGGGCCAGCGACGTCGCGGTCCGGCTCGCCTACGCCGAGGTCGAGCACACCATCGAGCGCGATCCGGTCGCCGCGGTGCGCGAGTGCGCGCCCGGCGCGGTGGACCTTGTCGCCAACTACACGGCTTTCCGCGACGTGAGCTCGAGGCTGCGCGATGCGTGATTCGGTCGTCCAGATCGGGCTGGTGCTGCCCGACGTGCTCGGTACCTACAGCGACGCCGGCAACGCGACCGTGCTGCGCAAACGCCTGGAGTGGCGTGGCATCGACGCGGAGACCGTGCCGATCGGGCTGCGCGACCCGATGCCCTCCTCGCTCGATCTCTACCTGCTCGGCGGCGGCGAGGACGAGGCGCAAGCGCTTGCGGCGGCGCGGCTGCGCGAGACGAACGGCATCCAGCAGGCCGCGGAGCGGGGCGCCGTCGTGCTCGGCGTCTGCGCCGGGCTGCAGGTGCTCGGCGGCAGCTTCACCACCAGCCACGGCGTGCGGCACGCGGGTCTGGGACTGCTCGACACCGACACGCGGCCGGGTGATCGCCGCGCCGTCGGCGAGGTGGCGGCCCGCTCGGAGGTGCTCGACGAGCCGCTGACCGGATTCGAGAACCACCAGGGCGTCACGACCGTCGGCGAGGGCAGCAAACCGCTCGGCACCGTCGTCAAGGGCACCGGGAACGGGGACGGCACCGAGGGTGCGGTCACCGGGCACGTACTGGCGACCTACCTGCACGGGCCGGTGCTCGCCCGCAATCCGGCGCTCGCGGATCTGCTCCTGAGCTGGGCGCTGGATACCGAACTGTCGCCTTTGGACCTTCCAGAGGTCACCGAGCTGCGCCGGGAGCGGTTGAGGCTTCTACGCTGCAAGGCATGAGACCCGGCCTGCGGACGCGCACCACGGTGGTCGCGGTCGCGGTGCTCGCACTGGCCTTCGTGGCCGCCGGCGTCGTCGTGGTGGTCCTGCTCGGCTGGTCGCTGGACAAGGCGTCCACGGAGAACGCGCGCAGCGCAGGCAAACAGGTCATCAACGAGATCCGCAAGGCCGGCGCGCGCGACCTGACCTCCAGCGACGTCGCGAGCACCGGCGACACCGCCTCGGTCATCCAGGTACTGGGCAGCACCGGCCAGCCGATCGCGAGCGACCCCTCGATCAGCGGACAGGCCCCGCTCACCTCGGCACGTCCGGTGCCGGGGCAGGAAGCCGTCGAAACGGCCACTCTCTCGATCAACGGCAGTTCCGAGGACTACCGGGTGGTCTCCACCGGCGTCGCCGGGCCGGGCGGGCCGTACACGGTCATCTCCGCGCGGTCGCTCGATCCGGTCGACGAGGCCTCGACGCGGCTGTCGCTGCTGCTGGGGATCGCTGCGGTACCGTTGCTGACCGTGTCGGCGCTGGCGGTCTACGGCGCGGTCGGTTCGGCCTTGCGGCCGGTCGAGTACATGCGGCGCACCGTCGCGGAGATCTCGACTCGGGACCTCAACCGCCGGGTCCCGCTTCCGCCCGGCAACGACGAGTTGCACCGGCTGGCCACCACGCTCAACGAGATGCTGGCCCGGCTGTCCTCGACGCACGAGGCGCAGCGGCGGTTCGTCGCCGACGCGAGCCATGAGCTGCGGTCACCGCTGAACACCCTCACGACGGCGCTGGAGGTCTCCCAGCACCATCCGGAGGCCATGAGCACGGGTGAACTGGTCGAGGTGGTGTCGCTGGAAACGGCCCGGCTGCGCGAGCTGGTCGACGACCTGCTGCTGCTCGCCCGCACTGACGACACGACCGACAATCCGGTGCGCACCGAAGTGGATCTCGACGATCTCGCCCGCACCGAGGCCGAACGCGCCCGCGTCGACCTCGAGGTGGAAATCCGTGCGACACCGGCGAAAGTCCGCGGCAACGCGCCACAGCTGCGCCGCGCGATCCGCAATCTCGTGGACAATGCGCGCGAGCACGCGAAGTCACGGGTCCGGGTCGAGACGCGGACCGAGGGCACAATGGCGGTGATCGAGGTAGGTGACGACGGGCCGGGGGTGCCCGAGCAAGACCGAGAACGGATCTTCGAGCGGTTCGTGCGGCGCGACGACGCCCGGCAGCATCGCGCGGGCGGGTCGACCGGCCTCGGGCTGGCGATCGTCGCCGGGATCGCGGCCCGGCACGGCGGCAGCGCGCGGTACGTGCCCGGGCACGACGGCGCCTGTTTCCGGCTCGAACTGCCGTTGCTGGAGGATGCCTGACTGATGCGCG
Source organism: Amycolatopsis acididurans (assembly GCF_012328925.1). Classification (GTDB taxonomy): domain Bacteria; phylum Actinomycetota; class Actinomycetes; order Mycobacteriales; family Pseudonocardiaceae; genus Amycolatopsis_E; species Amycolatopsis_E acididurans. Next base: position 52,625 of record NZ_JAAXLS010000035.1, on the reverse strand, counting down.
TACTGGTGGTCGAGGACGAGCAGGCGTTCGCGGAGACGCTGCGCAAGGGGCTCGTCGCCGAGGGATTCAGCGTCGACGTGGTGCACACCGGCCCGGACGGGCTGTGGCGGGCGACCGAGCATCCCTACGACGTCATCGTGCTGGACATCATGCTGCCGGGGATGTCCGGGTACGAGGTGCTCAAGGGCCTGCGTGCCGCGGAGAACTGGACGCCGGTGCTCATGCTGACCGCCAAGGACGGCGAGTACGACGAGGCCGACGCGTTCGATCTCGGCGCCGACGACTACCTGACCAAACCGTTCTCCTACGTGGTGCTGGTGGCGCGGCTGCGTGCGCTGCTGCGCCGCGGCGCCCCGGAACGACCCGCGGTGCTGGCCGTCGGCGACCTGCGTCTCGACCCCGCCGCCCGGACCGTCTACAAAGGACAGGAACAGCTCGAACTGACCGCGCGGGAGTTCGGCCTGCTGGAGTTCCTGCTGCGCAGGCGCGGTGAGGCGCTGAGCAAACACGAGATCCTCACCCACGTCTGGGACGCGCACTACGACGGCGACGAGAACGTGGTCGAGGTCTACATCGGCTATCTACGGCGCAAGATCGGCGCCGAGCGGATCACGACGCTGCGCGGGGTCGGCTACCGGCTGGTCGCGGACTGAACGGGCAACGACAGCGACAGTGCCGCGCCGCCGGAGTCCGGGTTGGTCGCCGACACCGAACCGCCGTGCCGCGCGGCGATCTCGCTCACCAGCGACAACCCGAGCCCGTAGCGCCGCCGCTCCCCCGGCGCCCCGTCGCCCGGCGCGGAGGCGAACCGCGTGAACAAGGTCGGCAGGATCGCGGTGTCGATGCCCGGTCCGTCGTCGGCGACCTCGATGCGCGCCCTACGGCCCTCGCGTGCCACGGTGACCCGCACGAGCGAGCGGGCATGGCGGATTCCGTTGTCCAGCAACGCGTTCACGGCACGGCGCAGCCCGGCCTCGTAACCGAGGACGAGGATCGAATCGCCCTCGACCTCCAGCCGCACCGAGCGTTCCGACGCCGCGGGTTCCGCCGCGCCGACCGCCTGCCGCACGAGCGCGCCGAGGTCGACCGCGCTACGCGGGGCGTCCTCGCGGGGATCGGCGGCCAGCAGCAGATCCTCCAGAATCGCGGTGAGCTGGCGCGCGTCCTCGACCAGTCCGTCCACATCGGACTCCCATGGCGAGTTCCGCACACGCCGCTGCAGCAGCTGGGCCCTGGTGCTCAGCAAGGTCAACGGCGTGCGCAGTTCGTGTCCGGCGTCGGCGACGAACCTTCGTTGCAGCGCCAGCGCCGAGACCAGCGGCATCACCGAGCGCCGGCCGACCCACGCCCCGGTGAGCGCGGCCAGCAGCAGCCCGGCCGCACCGGCGATCAGCAGGCCCTGCAACAGCCTGCCGCGTTCCTCGTGTGCGCTGCGCAGGTCCAGGACCGCCTGGATGACGATGTCGCCGCGGGGTTCGGTACGGACCCGGTACTCCCGCTCGTGCACGCGATAGTCCTCGGTGCCCGCGATGCCCTGGTTCAGTGCCGTCATATCGGGCAGTCCCTTGGGCAGGCCGGGGCTGGCCACGATCACCCCGTCGCGCTGCGCGATGAGCCACGTGCCCGCGGGCGGATCGGACACGTCGTCCGCACGCTGGATCGCCGTGTCGAGCAGGGAGTTCTGCTGCTCCTTCTGGCTGTTGAGCACGACGAGGGTCGCGACCGCGCACAGCAGCGCGACGGTGACCGCGACGGCCAGCGCGGACTGCAGCGCGATCCGCAGCATGGTGCGGCGGATCAGGCGCGAATCCGGCGAGTCAGTGCGCCTCACCTGGCCCGCCCCAGCTGGTAGCCACGCCCGCGCACGGTGTCGACGATCTTGCGGCCGAGCTTGCGCCGCAGATAGTGCACGTAGGTGTCCACGACGACCTCGCTTTCCGCCGCGTCGAAGACGAGACCGAGCAACTGGGTGCGCGTGAACACCTGACCGGGCCGGGCGGCGAGGGTGCCCAGCAGATCGCATTCCCGTTCGGACAGCCGGACGGCTTCGGCGCCGTCCCTGCTCACGTACCGGGTGTCCAGTTCGAGGCGGCCGCCGGGCACGGGCAGGGAACGCGCGGCGTCGAGGTGGCGGCGGCGCAGCGCCCGCAGCCGCGCCAGCAGCTCGTCGACGTCGAAGGGCTTGGACAGGTAGTCCTCGGCGCCGGCGTCGAGCCCGGCCACCCGGTCGGCGGGATTGCCCAGCGCGGACAGCACCAGCACCGGTGTGACGATGCCGCGCACGCGCAGCCGGGTCAGCAGGTCGAGCCCGTCGATCGCGGGCAGGCCCCGGTCCAGCAGCACGACGTCGTAGTCGCGGGTGAGGCCGAGATGCAGCCCGCGCTGCCCGTCGGCGGCCGTGTCGACCTGGTACCCCTCCTCGGTCAGCAGGACTTCCAGCATCGTCAGCAGCTGCGGGTCGTCCTCGACCAGCAGCAGCCGCGGGTTGGCGGGCGCGTTCACTCCGACATTCTCGCCAGGGCTTCGGACTTGCGCACCCGGCGGTGCGCGTCGACGGCGAACACGAGGCAGCCGGGCTGCGCGGCCGCCCACGCGATGCCCTCCTCGCCCATCGCGAACGCGGCCGTGGACACCGCGTCGGCGGTGGTCAGGTCGTCCGCGATCACGCTCAGGCTGAGCAGATCGCGCACCGGCTCGCCGGTCCGTCCGTCGACGATGTGCTCGCCGCGCTCGTAGGTACCGGAGGTGGCGATGGCCTGGTCGCGCAGGTCGAACACGGCGCACACCTGGTCGGCGTGCTCGGGGTGGCGGATGCCGATCGACCAGGTCCGGCCCGCGGCGACGATGTCCCCGCCCGCGTTGAGGCAGAACTCGGACACACCGGCCTCCCGCAGCAGTCCCGCCGCGCGCTCGACCGCCCAGCCCTTGACCACCCCGCACGGGTCGAACGGCCGTCCCGGCAGCCGCGCACGGAACGCGCCGCCGCTGCGCCGCTCGTACTCCTCGCACAGCGCGAGGATCTCCGTCATCTCCGGACTCGACGTGCCAAGGCACACCTCACTGTCCGGACGGAACGGGCTGAAGCGCCGGTCCACCTCGCGCAACCAGTCGAACGCGGCCTTCGCGGGTTCCGCCGAGGGGATTTCCAGCGAGATCGGCAGCCCCATGATGTGTTCGACGAGCCGCATCGCTTACTTGCCCTTCGCGTCGAGCGCCGCCTGCAGCGACTGCGCGTACGCCTCGCTGGTGATCGTCGCGCCGGACACCGAGTCTATGTTGGCATTCTGCGCCTGCAACGCCTCCTGGCGCAGCGTCGGCGCGGCGCCCTTGGCGATGCGCTGGCTGTGCCGGTCACCGGGTTCGGTGATGATCTGCACGTCGCTGATCTTGCTGCCGGCGAACGTGACCCGCACCTGGTACGGGCCGAACTCGGTGTCCACAGTGGACCCGTCGATCTGGGTCGCGCCGGTGCCGCCGCCCGCCGGGGACGAGGGCGCGCTCGGCGGCGGCGCGGTCGCGATCGCGGACGTGGCCGGGGTCGCCACGCCGGGCTGGTAGCGCAGCAGCGGCAGCAGCCCGGCGATGGCGAACATCGCGAAGAAGATGATGCGTCGCAACGGTCTGCTCCTCATGCGGCGAAGGCGAAACGCTCGAAGTGGCACTGCGATTCGGGCACGCCCAGCTGGTCCAGCGTCTGGCGCACCGCCTGGGTCAGGCCGGGCGGACCGCACACGTACACGTCGCGCCGCCGCACGTCGCGCACCAGTGCCGAGATCATGCCCTGCGCGTCGGCGGGACCGGTGACGACGTGCAGGCGCGCCCCGCACCAGCGGGCGATCGCGTCCATCTCACGTGCCAGCACGGGCTCGCGCGCACGGTAGATCACCACGATGTCGTCGCGCCGCTGGGCGAACTCCTCCAGCAGTGCGCGGATCGGGGTGACGCCGACCCCGCCCGCGACCAGCAGCACGTGCCTGCGCGTGCGCCGCTCGGCGGTGAAGGCCCCGTACGGTCCTTCGGCGAACACGCGCGTACCGGGCCGGATCCGCTGCAGCCAGGCGCTGCCGTCACCGAGGGCCTTCACGGTGATGCGCAGGTGCTGCCCCTGCGGCATGGCCGACAGCGAGTACGGATGCGCCTCCCACCAGCGCGTGGCGAACCGCCACAGGAAGAACTGGCCCGCCCGTGCGGGCAGCTTGTGCAGGTCGCGGCCGCCGATCCAGATGGTCACGACGTCCGCGCTCTCCCGCACCACGGCTTCCACCCGCAGCTGGTGACGGAGGTTACGCAGCAGCGGCACGCCGATCCGGCTGAGTGCCACCGCGCCGAGGGCGAGCCCGTACAGGGTCCACCAGTACGCCCTGCCGACCGCCGTGGTGACGAAGTCGTGGCCGATCGTGACCTGGTGCAGGAAGCCGAGCACGATCGCGAGATAGGCGAGCAGGTGCACGACGTGCCAGGTCTCGTAGCGCATCCGGCGCCGGGCCAGCCGGGCCGAGGTGATGCCGACCGCGATCAGCAGCGCCATCGCGAGCGTCGCGATCAGCACGTCCTCGGTATCGAACACGAGCGTGCCGATCTCGGAGACCAGCGGCGAGCCGTCCTGCCGCGCGTAGCCGAGGGTGATGAACACGACATGCGCGATGAGCAGCCACAACACCCAGAACCCGCTCCAGCGATGCCACGCGGTGAGCCGGTCCATGCCGAGCCGGACCTCCACCCAGGGCAGGCGCGCGATCAGCACCAGTTGCACGACCAGCGCGAGCGCACCGTAGATCCCGGTGAGCCTGCCCAGCCCCATCAGGAGGCCGCCGTCGAACCCGTGCCCGAGCACGAACAGGTCGGTCGCCCACAACACGTTGAGCACGAGCAGCGCCGAAAGCCAATGGACCGTTTTCACGCCTATGAGTCTTCGGCGGTTTTCTGGGGGAAATCTTGGAGCGGGGTCAGCTCCTCGGCCGCACGAACGGGAACAGCACCGTCTGCCGGATCGAGGCACCGGAGAGCATCATCAGCAACCGGTCGATGCCGAGCCCGAGCCCGCCGGTCGGCGGCATCCCGTGTTCCAGCGCGAGCAGGAAGTCCTCGTCCAGTTCCATCGCCTCGACGTCACCGCTGGCCGCCCGCAGCGACTGGGCCTCCAGCCTGCGCCGCTGCTCCAGCGGATCGGTCAGCTCGGTGTAGGCCGTGCCGATCTCCGCGCCGAACGCGATCAGGTCCCAGCGTTCGGCCAGCCGCGGATCCTGCCGGTGCTGCCGGGTCAGTGGCGAGACCTCGGTCGGATAGTCGGTGTAGAACGTCGGCTCGACGGTGTTCGGCTCGACGAGGTGCTCGAACGCCTTCTGCACCAGTGCACCCGCACCGGCCTCGTCGTCGGCGGGCACGCCCGCGCGGCGGCACAGCTCGCGCAGTTCGCCGGCGGCGGTGCCCGCGTCCACATGCGTGCCCAGCGCCTTCGACACGGCCTCGTGCACCGTCACGACCGGCCATTCGCCCGAGATGTCGACAACGCCGAGATCGGGCCGGTGCACGACCGGCGCGCCGTGCGCGGCGATCGCGGCCTGCTGCACGAGTTCCCTGGTCAGGGTGCGCATGGAGTCGTAGTCGGCGTAGGCCTGGTAGGCCTCCAGCATGGTGAACTCGGGGTTGTGGGTGGCGTCCACACCCTCGTTGCGGAAGTTCCGGTTCAGCTCGAAGACCCGCTCGACCCCGGCCACACACAGCCGCTTGAGGTAGAGCTCGGGCGCGATCCGCAGGTACATCCGCATGTCGTAGGCGTTGATGTGGGTGACGAACGGGCGGGCGTTCGCGCCGCCGTGCACCGTCTGCAGCATCGGCGTCTCGACCTCGAGGAAGTCGTCCGCGTGCAGGCGTTCCCGCACCGCGCGCACCACCGTGCTGCGCAGCCGCAGGATCTCGGGCAGATCGGGATCGAGGTAGCGCCGCCGCACCCGGGTCTCCGGATCGGCCAGGCCCTTTCGCTTGTCCGGCAGGGGATGCAGGCATTTCGCGGTGACCGTCCAGTGCTCGACGCGCACGGACAGCTCGCCGCGTTGGGACGTCACCACCTCGCCGTGCACGCCGACCTGATCGCCCAGGTCGACGCCGTCGCGCCACAGGCGGTCCTTGGTGAGCATCAGCTGCAGCTCCCCGGTGAAGTCCCGCAGCCGCACGAAGGTCAGCCCGCCGAGATCGCGGATCGCCACGACCCGCCCGGACACGCTGACCATCTCGCCGGTGTGGGTGTCCGGCGGCAGCGAGCCGAACTCCCCCACCACGTCGGCCAGCACGCGATCGCGCTCGAACCCGGGTGGGTACGGGTCGATTCCGTTCTGCCGCAACCGATCCAGCTTCGCGATGCGGACCCGGACCTGCTCGGGACGGCGCAGCGGCCTCGGTTCGGCCTGCATCGCGTACGCGTCGATCTCGGCGACCTTGGCGAGGAACTCGGGGCTCACGCCCCGCTGGGTGAAGCCGCGGCGGCCGGGGCGCAGGCTGGTGGGCACGAACCCTTCCAGCGCCCCCGCGACCAGGCCGACCTTCGGCAGCCGCCGCGCGGAGGTGTAGCAGAGGAAGCGTGGTTCCCATTCCGGCCCGTACTTCGCGTTGGACCGGTACAGCGATTCGAGCTGGAAGAACCGGGACGCGAGGCTGAGGATCCCGCGCCAGGCCCGCAGCACCGGGCCCGCGCCGATGCGCTCACCGGCGGCGAACACCGCGCGGAACATCGCGAAGTTCAGCGAGATCCGCTGTGCACCGAACTCGCCGGCGTGGGCCACCAGCTGCGCGATCATGTACTCGTTGAGCCCGTTTTCGGCGTAGCGGTCGCGGCGCATCAGATCCAGCGACAGCCCGCGACGGCCCCACGGCACGAACGACAACAGCCCGCGCAGCACGCCGTTGGCGTCGTAGGCCTGGACCATCACGCAGCGCCCGTCCGAGGGATCACCGAGCCGGGACAGCGCCATCGAGAAACCGCGTTCGGTCTCGTCGCCGCGCCAGTGCTGCGCCCAGCCGAGCATCTCGTCCATTTCGGACGGTGTGATGTCCGCGTGCCGCCGCACCCGCGTCGTGTAGCCCGCGCGTTCGATCCGGCTCACCGCCTGCCGGACCGAACGCCGCTCGGGTCCGGTCAGGCTGAAGTCACGCACGTCGAGCACGGCCTCGTCGCCCAGTTCCAGCGCCTTGAGCCCGGCTCGCGTGTAGACCTTCGCGCCGCGTTCGCTCGCGCCGAGCACGCCCGGCGCCCAGCCGTAGGTGTGCGCCTCGGCAAGCCACGCCTCGACGGCCTGCGGCCAGGACTCCGGATCGCCGATCGGGTCGGCGCTGGCGACGGTCGTGCCGGACAGCACGCGGTAGGTCACCGCGGCCCGGCCGTTGGGCGCGAACACGACGCTCTTGTCACGGCGGGTGGCGAAGTAGCCGAGCGAGTCGTCCTCGCCGTAGCGCGCGAGCAGTTCGCGCAACTTCAGCTCTTCGGAGTCGCTGTGGTGCCTGCGGCCGCCGACACTGCGGAAGAACGCGTACAGCGCCGCCACCGCGACCAGGGTGGCCCCGAGGTCGATCACCAGGTCCACCCACGTCGGGCCCTCGCGCACCCCGAGCCGCCGTAACTGCACCAGCTCACCGGTGGCGTGGTTGGCGGCCCACAGGAACTCGTCCACCGGACCCGTCAGCGTGCCGGGGAACAGCATCGTCAGCGCCCAGCCGCCGAGGATGACCACGGCGAGCCCGCCCCCACCGACGACCAGCGCCCGCCGCCACGCACCCGGCGCGAGCCGCGCCGGAAACGCCGGACGCAGCGCGAGCAGCAGCACGATCATCCCGATCGCGACCAGTTCGGCGCCGGTGAGCGCCCACAGCGCCATCGGAATGTGCTTGGCTTCGTGCCGTTCCAGCGGGAACACGGTGGGTGCCCACAGCAGGGTCGCCTGGTAGCCCATCGTCATCAGCAGGCCGCCGACCTGGAACAGGAGCAGCGTGTTGAGGGCGGCCCGCTTGCGCCGCCGCAACGCCGCACCCAGCACGAACAGCACCAGCGCGATCAGGATGTTGGAGTCCGCCGGGATGTTGAGCAGGTTGAACACGCCCGTCGTCCACCGGTAGAAGGCGTGATGCCCGCCCCAGATCAGCAGGATCACCGACGTCAAGGCACCGAGTTGCACCAGGGTGGCCAGCACGCCACCGGCCTTGCGCCGCCACCGCGGCACCTGTTCAGCCATGTTCACCGCCCCGTGTGAAGCTCATCGCAGCCACTTGGGCCGGTCGCGCCGCGATGTCACGCTGGTGTTTCCAGATCCACGACCCGGGGACCCGACGAGGGCCTCGAGGGAAGGTTGGTCGACGATGTCTAACCCCTCTGGCGAGACGGCGGCGCCGTACGGCGGCGGAGCGCAGTCCGGCGCACCGGTCAAGAAGGTCCGCATCCCGCATCTCCAGCAGCTCAAGGACCGCGGTGAGCCGTGGCCGATGCTCACCGCGTACGACATGTATACCGCCGAACTGTTCGACGAAGCGGGCATTCCGGTCCTGCTGGTCGGCGACTCGGCCGCGAACAACGTGTTCGGCTACGACACCTCGCTGCCGGTCACCGTGGACGAGCTGCTGCCGCTCGTCCGCGCCGTGACCAGGGCGGCCAAGCGGGCGCTCGTGGTCGCCGACCTGCCGTTCGGCTCGTACCAGCTCTCGCCCCAGCAGGCGCTGGAAACCTCCGTACGGTTCATGAAGGAAGGCCGCGCGCACGCCGTCAAGCTTGAGGGCGGGCACCGCTTCGCGCCGCACGTCGAGGCACTGACCTCGGCGGGCGTGCCCGTGATGGGGCACATCGGCTTCACCCCGCAGAGCGAGCACAACCTCGGCGGCTACCGGGTGCAGGGCCGCGGCGAGGCCGGTGAGGCGCTGGTCGCCGACGCGCTGGCCCTGCAGGAGGCCGGCGCGTTCGCGGTCGTGATGGAGATGGTGCCCGCCGAGGTGGCGAAGCGGATCACGCACGAGCTGCGGATTCCGACGGTCGGCATCGGCGCCGGGCCGGACTGCGACGCGCAGGTGCTCGTGTGGCAGGACATGGCGGGCCTGCGGCGGGGCAAGACGCCGCGGTTCGTCAAGCGCTACGCCAACCTGGCGGGTGAGCTGTCCAATGCCGCGTCGGCGTTCGCGGACGAGGTACGCCGCGGCGAATTCCCGGCCCCGGAGCACGCCTTCCACTGAGGCCGTGCGGCTCACCGGCGCTCCCGCCGGAAGCGTTTGGCCAGCTCCGGGTCGTTCTCCCACCACAGCCCGCTCGGCTCCTCCTCGTCGAGTTCGCGATCGGTCTTGACCGCCTGCCGTTCGTCGTCGCGCATCCAGCGGTGGAACAGCGCGCCGACGAACGGCAGCCCGGCCAGGTCGCCGCCGATCCACAGGATCCCGGCGCCGATGATCTGGTCCGTGCGCAGGTCGGGTCCCCAGGCGCGGCCGAGTGCGTGGTAGTAGTCCGCGGCGCGCAGCGGGCCCAGCCACAGCACCAGGCCCAGTGCCGCGTCGACGATCACCTCGGTGGTGCTGATGCCGAACGAGACGAGGTGATGGTCCTCGCGCGGGGTCGGGTCGACCCGCAGTCGCGTCCAGAAGTAGCCGAAACCGCAGCCCAGCAGCATCAGCCGGACGATTTCGTCCACCGCCCCGTTGCGCAGGGTCAGCTCGTACAGCGGCGTGAGGTAGAGCGCGAACGGCGGCACGATCAGCAGCACCGTGATGACCAGCGGAAAGGTGAGCGTCTTCGCGACCCGCCCACGGCCGATCCGGCGCAGGCGGTCGGCGTGCCGGGACGTGGCCAGCACGAGGGTCAGCGGGGCACCCAGCGCGAGCAGCAGCGGCGCGACCATGAGCAGCACCACGACCTGCACGGCCCGTGCCCAGAACAACACGTCGTCGTAGGCACCGAGAAACGAGCAGGTCAGGTACGCGATCGTGGCCAGCCCGGCGAGAAACGCCACGGTGCGCGAGCGCGGCCAGTCCACCCGGCGGGCGGCGGTGAGATATGCCCCACCCGCCAGCAAGACGAAAACTATCGCCGGAATATCGGGTGTCCACGTGGTGAACACCCTTTCCAGCGTCAGCGGTGCGGTCATACGGCGAAATAGATCAAGCTACCGATCCCGGCGATCACGCAGTAAATCGCGAACGGGTTCAGTGTACGTGTTTCGAAATACGAGGTCAGAAAGCGGACGGCGATGTAGGCCGCGACTCCGGCGACGATGCTGCCTGCCAGCGCGGGGCCGAGGGAAGCCCGGTTCTCCGCGGTGAACAACGACGGCATCTTGAGCACGCCCGCGGCCAAGATCACCGGCGTGGCAAGCAGAAACGCGAACCGCGCGGCGTCTTCGTGGGACAGGCCGCGGCGCAGGCCCGCCACCATCGTGATGCCCGACCGGCTGATTCCCGGCAGCAGCGCCAGAATCTGCGCCGCGCCGATCAGCACGGCCTCGCCGACGCCCAGCTTGGCCAGCCGCCGGTCGGAGGCCTCCTCGAGGCTGACCGCCCGCATCGGCATGGTCTCCTCGGCGGAGAAGTCGATGGTCGTCTCGGCCGCGACGGGCACCGGCTCGCGGGTGCGCCCGAACCGCTCGACGGCGAGCAGCACCGCACCGTTGAGCGTGAGAAAGATCGCTGTGGGCACGGGTTTTCCGAGGAAGTCGCGCAGGGCGCTCTCCAGCAGCAGGCCGGCGAGGCCGACCGGGATCGTGGCCAGTACGAGCAGCCACGCGAGCCGCTGGTCGGGATCGGCGACCTCGCGGTCGCGGATCGAGGTCCACAGCCCGCGCAGGATGCGCACCCAGTCGTGCCGGAAGAACACGACGAGCGCGATCGCCGTGGCCACGTGCATCGCGACCAGAACGGCCAGATACGGCGAACCCTTGCCGATGCTGAGGTCATCCGCCCACGAACCGCCGACCCAGGCCGGCAGCAGAATACTGTGCCCGAGGCTGGACACCGGGAACAATTCCGACACACCCTGCAAAGCACCGACAACGATTGCCTCGAAATATGTCACAGTGGACATTGAGGACCTTTCTGGGAACGTGGGTCCGCCGATTCCTCCCGAAAGTACCTGACGCGTTTCGGGACCTGACCCTGGCCAGGTACGGCACGATGGGCGAATGGACGATTTGTACCCGCCCATCCAGCCGCACGAGTCGGGGCTGCTCGATGTCGGCGACGGGAACAAGATCTACTGGGAGGTTTCCGGCAATCCGGGCGGCAAGCCCGCGGTGGTCGTGCACGGCGGTCCCGGCACCGGCATCGTGCCGATGTCGCGGAGTCACTTCGACCCCGACGCGTACCGCATCGTGCTGTTCGACCAACGCGGCGCCGGCCGGAGTGTGCCGCACATCAACTCGCCGGACGCCGATCTGTCGGTCAACACGACGTGGCATCTGGTCGCCGACATGGAACGGCTGAGAGCGCACCTGGGGATCGAGCGCTGGCTGGTGTTCGGCGGGTCGTGGGGCGCGACGCTCGCGCTGGCCTACGCCGAAGCCCACCCCGGCCGGGTCAGCGAACTCGTCCTGCGTGGCGTGTTCACCGCCCGGCGCGGTGAACTGGACTGGATCTACAACGGCGGCGCTGCGCAACTGTTCCCGGAACACTGGGAGGACTACCTCGCACCGGTTGCGCCGGACCGGCGCGACGATCCGCTCGCCGCGTACATCGACCTGATCGAGCATCCCGACCGCCAGGTGCGGGAACGTGCGGCGATCGCGTGGAGCGGCTGGGAGGGCGCCATCGTGTCGCTGATGCTGCAGCCGAAGTTCCACGAGGACTACACCGAGCCCGAGTTCGCCCTGACCTTCGCACGGCTGGCACTGCACTATTTCCGGCACCAGGCCTGGCTGGAGGAAGGACAGCTGATCCGTGACGCCGGGAAACTGGCGGGCATCCCCGGCCGCATCGTGCAGGGACGCTACGACGCCGTCTGTCCCCCGTCGACGGCGTACGAGTTGCACCGCGCCTGGCCTGGTTCGCACCTGACGCTGGTCAACGGCGCCGGGCACGCCGTGGCCGACCCTGGGATGATGGGGCAGCTACGCGAGGCGACCGACGAGTTCCGCTAGCGACCGCCTTCCCGCCACCAAGGACGGCCCGTACCAGGTCAGGTACCGGCCCGACACCAGCACGTACCGCACCCCGGGGAAGGCCTCCGGGCCGTCGTCGTCGGTGAACAGATACGGCTCGTCGGGCAGCACGAGCAGGTCCGCGGCACCGTCGGCGAACCACGACCGCAGCTCGTCCAGCGACGGCCGCGGATAGCGCTCCTCGTACGAGGAGTACACAATGGACACCCCGAGCCGCCGGAGCACGTCACCGCCGAAGGTGTCGCGCCCGAGGATCACCCAGGGCTTGCGCCACACCGGGACCACGGCACGCGCGTGCACCGGCGGGGTCTCCCGCCAGAGCTCCTCGGCCTCGACGAGCCAGTCCGGCTCGGGTGCGTCGAGTGCCTGGGTGAGGATCCGCCGCAACGAGGCCAGCGCATGCGGCACCGTGGCGGGCGCCTCCATCACCCACACCGGAAAACCGTTGGCGCGCAGGCGTTCCACGTCCTCGGGGCGGTTCTCCTCGGAGTTGGCCAGCACCAGGTCCGGTTCGAGCTCCAGCACGCGGTCCAGTTTCGGGTACTTCGAACCACCGACCCGAGCAACGTCCAAATCGGACGGATGGGTGCAGTAGTCGGTCGCGCCCACGATCGCGCCGGGCACGGTCGCCTCGACCGCCTCGGTCAGGCAGGGCACGAGCGACACCACACGCCGCGGCGCGCGCCGCAGCGATACGTCCTCGCCGAGGTCGTCGAACAGAGTCATTCCGTTCCTTCAACGTAGTCCAGCAGCACGTCACCGTGACACGGCAACGGTGCGCACCAGCAGCCGAGCGCACGCCCGGACAGTTCCCCGTCCCGCAGCCGCCGCACCAGATCGGGCCTGCCTTCGAGGTACTCGCGATAGTGCCGCACCATCGTCTTCCGATCGAGCTTGGCGTCCTTGACGAACGGGTTCGCGAAGTCCGACTCGGGCCAGGAATGCCGGTTGCCCCGGTGCCCGATGTAGGTGATCAACCCGCGGTCGGCCAGCCAGGGCACGACGTGCTTGTGCGGCCCCGACTTCCGCACGTTGACCAGTACGGCGCGGCCTTCCTCGGCCCGCCGCGCCAGCTCCAGCTCCGCTTCGGTCCAGTTCGTCACGCCCGCTCGAACGACACCTTCCGCTTCTCGACGTCCACCGCGGTCAGCCGCACGGTGATCCGCTCCCCTTCCGGCAGGTTCGCGCCCGCGCACTTGGCCATCACCGGCGGATCCTCCACCAGGATCTCGGCCCTGGCCTCCTCCGCGCGCAGCACCACCGCCTCGAACGTACCGCCGATCCGCTCGGCCAGCATCCACGCCTCGACCTGCCCGATGCAGCCACGTTCGACGCGCGCGGCGAGCGTGTCCGACGCGCTCATCAGCACCGGAAGCTCCGGCAACGCCGCCCGCACCCAGTCCGGCACCGGCTTGTCCGCGCTCACCGCGAGGCACACCTCGGTGGCGAACCGGTCCACCAGCCTGCGGATCGGCGCCGTGACGTGCGCGTACGGCGCACCGAGCCCGGCATGCGTGGTCGAGGGCGGCAGCCCGCCCTCGAAGGCGGTGTAGCCGGCGCCGCGCAGCAGCCGGGTCGAGCACGTGTACAGGGCCATCGACTCGGGCAGTGCGGGGTCGAGCCCGGCCAGCAGCTCGGCGACGCTGATCCGTTCCGGCCAGTCGATACCGAGCGCCTGCGCGGACCGGCGCAGCCACAGCACCGAATCGTCGTCGGCGTCGGGCAGCGTGCGCAGCACACCGACCTCGGCGTCGATCATCATCCGCGCCGCGACCATGCCGGTGAGCAGCGACATCTCCGCGTTCCACGCTTCGACGTCGTGCCGGGGCCGCATGCCGAGCACCCAGCCGTCGCCCGCGTCACCGCCGACGGTCTGCTCCGGCAGCTGCAGTTCGAGCGCGCCGCGGTGCACGGCCAGCTCGCGGCGGAGCCTGCCCAGCGCCGGCAGCGCGGCGATCGACGGATGTGGATTCCCCTGTTCGATCGCGGTCTGCACGCCGTCGTAGTCGAACTGCTCGGTCGAGCGAACCAGCGCGCGGCGGACCCGGGTGGCCACGGGCTCGCCGCCGGAATCGATGTCGATGGTCCACAGCACCGCGCAGCGCACCTCGCCGGGCAGCAGGCTCGCCGCGCCCTCGGAGAGCACCGGCGGATGCAGCGGCACGTTGCCGTCCGGCAGGTAGAGCGTCTGGCCGCGGCGCCGGGCCTCGCGGTCCAGCGGGCCGTCCGGTGCGACGAAGGCGCCGACATCGGCGATGGCGTAGTGCAGCCGGTACCCCTCGCCGCGGCTCTCGATCACCATGGCCTGGTCGAGGTCCTTGGCCCCGGGCGGGTCGATGGTCACCAGCGGCAGGCCGGTGGCGTCCTCGCGGCCGGCGGCGGGTTCGGGCGGGTCCATCGCGACGCGTTCGGCCTCGGCGAGCACGTCGGCACTGAAGGACTCCGGCAGCTCGAACTCGGCGCGCAGGCGAGCGAAGTCGCCCTCCGCCGGATGCGAGCCGACCACGAGACGAGCCACCCCACGACCCTAACCCGGAAAAGCCGTGGTGATCCGCATTCTTTTCCCGGCAGTTCCCAGGCAGGCGGCCGTCAGCGGGCCCGCGACAGCCACCCCTCCTACCCGATCGTGGAGCGGCCACCCGGGTGTATCTTGCGTTGACAACAATGAAAATCGATGTCGTTTTCGTTTTAATCGAGAGGTGTGGTCGGTTGTGAAGGTCGCCTTCGTCGGCAAGGGTGGCAGCGGGAAGACGACGCTGACCTCCCTTTTCGCCGCGTACCTCGCCGGTTCCGGGCGCCCGGTGCTGGCGGTGGACGCGGACATCAACCAGCACCTGGCCGTCGCGCTGGGCGCGTCCGAGGAGGAGGCGGCCGCGCTGCCCACGCTCGGCGAGCACCTGCCCTTGATCAAGGACTACCTGCGCGGTGACAACCCCCGCATCCCGAGCGCCGACGCCATGATCAAGACGACCCCGCCGGGCCGCGGTTCGCGTCTCGTCCGGCCGTTCGAGGACAATCCGGTCTTCGACGCGTGCTTCCGCGAGGTCGCCGGTGTCCGGCTGGGCGTCACCGGCCGGTTCACCGAAGACGACCTCGGTGTCGCGTGCTACCACTCCAAGGTCGGCGCGGCGGAGCTGCTGCTCAATCACCTGATCGACGACACCGGCGAGTACGCGCTGCTCGACATGACCGCGGGCGCCGACGCGTTCGCGTCCGGACTGTTCACCCGCTTCGACGTGACGTTCCTGGTGTGCGAGCCGACCGTGCGCAGCGTGGGCGTCTACCGGCAGTACGCGGAGTACGCGAGCGACTGGGGTGTGCGGCTCGCGGTCGTCGGCAACAAGGTCACCGACGACGAGGACGTCGAGTTCCTGCGCGAGCAGCTCGGCCCGGATCTGCTGTGCTGGCTGACCGGCTCGGGCCACGTGCGCGCCGCCGAACGCGGCCGTGCCCGGCCCATCACCGCACTGGAAACGCACAACATGGACGCGCTCGCGACCATGGTGTCCACTGTGGACAACACGACGCGCGACTGGGACCGCTTCCACCGTCAGGCCGTCGAGTTCCACCTGCGCAACGCGCGTTCGTGGGGCAATGACCGCACGGGGCTGGATCTGGCCGGCCAGATCGACCCCGAGTTCGTACCCGGACCGGCCGCACTGGCCGGGTCGTAACCGCAAGGAGATTCAGTTGTCCCTCGATGTACCCGCCGCCCTGCTGGAGCGCGCCGAATCCGGTGCCGTCACCGACGATGAGTTCGTCGCGTGCGTTCGCGAGTCCCTGCCCTACGCGTGGCAGGTGATCAGTGAGGTAGCCGCGGAGCTGGGCACCGGCACGGCCGAGTTCGCCGATCACGCGACCCCGCCGCCGTCCGAGACCGAGCGCGGCCAGTTGCTGCGAGCGCTGGCGTCGGACGCGATCCGGGGCGGGCTGGAGCGGCACTTCGGCATGAAGCTGGCGTTCCAGAACTGCCACCGCGTGGCCGGTTTCCGCCCCGCCGCCGTCGACGGCGAGGTCTACCGGGAGTTCATCTCACCGGCGGGCCAGCTGCGCAACCAGAGCCCGGAACTGCGGGACTGCTGACATCCGCCACGAAAAGAGGGGGTGAGCCTGGCCGGGCTCACCCCCTTCTCGCGGTCCGCTGTTTCACTCGGCGGCCGGCTGCCGCGTTGTGTCACGGTCGGTAGCGGTAAGGCAGCTCCGTCGGGTCACCCGTGGGGCCGAAGTCGGCCGGCTCGTCGGAGGACGCCTCGCCGGGCAGCGGGTCGAACCAGCCGCGGTCCAGCCGGAGGCCGCGCGGCGGGGTGTCCTCGTCGGAGGCGGGCCGGGGCTCCTGCGCCTTCGGGGGAGCCACCTGAGCCCAGCCCACCGGAGGCTGCGGCGCTTCGGGAGCCGGTGCGGGCGGCTCTTGCGGGGGCGGCTGAGATGGGGGTGTCTCAGCGGGAACCGGCGTCTGCGCCGACGGAGGCTGCGGTGGCGCCCACTGGGCCTGCGGCGATTCACCCTCCTGCGCGGGCTGCTCGGCCTGCGGCGACTCGGCCGGTGCCTGCGCGGGCAGCGGCTGCGACGACGGCCCGCCCAGTGGCTGCGCGGGCAGCGGCTGCGACGACGGCCCTGCCGGGGCCTGCCCCCACCCCGCCGGAGCGCTCGGTGCCTGTCCCGCCGCGCCCTGTGGGTCCTCCGGCGCGGACTGCGCGGGCACCCCCGCGGCGGGCGTGCCCGTCTTGTTGGGCGTCTCCGGCAGCGGCGGCACCGACGGCGAAGGGCTGGTCGGGGTGTTCCGCCACACCGGGGCCGGCGGGATGATCATCGGCGCGGCGCGGGGACGGTCGGGCTCGGCCTGTGCGGCTTCGGCGGCCCGGGCCGAACCGCGCGGCGGAATCGGGTCCAGGCACGACACCAGCACCGTCGTGTTCGCCGGGTCCTCGACCTTGCGGCCGCTGCGCTCCCGGTACACGAGCTCACCATCGGTGTCGATCTCGACGATGTACCCGGCCTCGGCGAGCTGCTCCTCGTCCAGATCGACCAGATTCTCGTGCCGAGAGGGCACCACGCGGTAGACCGGCCAGTCCAGGCCGCGGTGCGTCTGGTGGAACTGCGCCAGCATCGCCGACATCTGCTGCTGCCACGGCAACGACATCGCCTCCGCGAGCGAGCGCGGCAGCACGACGTAGCCCTCGCTCACCCCCGGCCAGTTCGCCGAGAGGTAGTCGGCCAGCGGGGTGCTCGACGCGGGACGCGCGGCGGCGGGGCGGGGCGGCGGAGGCGCACCGAACAGGTCGCGCGGCTCGCCTGCCCCGGACTTGCGTCGCTTCCCGTACTTCTTAGCCACAATTGATCCTTAGCACTCACACACCCGGCCGCACGGCCTGCGGCACGAGCTCGGCCTCGTTGAACGAAACCGACCGCGTGTGCACCGGCACACCGGTCTGCTGGGCCTCCACGATTTTCCCGTTGCCAAGGTACATCGCGACGTGGTGAATCGTGTTGGGATTGGACGGATCGTAGGCCCAGAACAGCAGATCACCGGGCTGCGCGTCCCGCACCCGCAGCATCGCCCCGTCGTGGTACTGGTCGGCCGAGACCCGGTCGAGGGTGATCCCGGCGGCCTGGTAGGCCCGCAGCATCAGCCCGGAGCAGTCGTAGGAGTCCGGCCCGGTGGCGCCCCACACGTAGGGCTTTCCCTGCTCTCCCAAGGCGAACGCGATCGCCTTGGCCGCCGCCTGGTTCGCGGGCAGCGCCAGCCCGACGCTCTGGCCGCAGGTGCTCACGTTGGTCACCTGGCCGACGTTCTGCACCAGGTAGGCGGCCATCGGCTCCCATTTGTGGTAGCGATCCGGGAACGCCGAACGCTCGACGTCCTGCGCCGAGGAGCCCGGCCGCTGCGTGTCCCAGCCCGGCACGGACAGCAGCACGTCGTAGAACTTGTTGATCTGATAGGAAATGTCCTGCAACTGCTGAACCGTGCCCCACCCCATCGACGGCCGCATCTGGAAGATGCCGAGCGAGTCGCGGTCACCGTAGCTGAGGTTGCGCAGCCCCGATTCCGTCATGCCCGCCTGGATCGCGACCTGCCAGGCGCGCGGGGAAAGGTTCCGCTGCTTGCCGATCTGCACGATCATCTGCACGATCTGCTTCGACTCGGGAGCGAGGTTCGCGGCCTGCCCCTGCGCGGTCTGCTGCTGGCCCGGCGTGGTCGGGCCGACCGCGGCGTCACAGCTGACGTTGCTGTACCCCTGCGCCTGCGCGGCCTGCTGCTGATCGGTGACGACCTTGACGACGACCGTCGTGGTCGCGATCGCCGCGAAAAGCGCGGTCACCACGACCCCGATCAGCAATCCCAGCCGCATGCGTCAGCTCGCCTGGTCGTATCCGGACACACGCCATCCGGCGGATGTCTGCGACACGGTGATGGTG
Source organism: Amycolatopsis acididurans (assembly GCF_012328925.1). Classification (GTDB taxonomy): domain Bacteria; phylum Actinomycetota; class Actinomycetes; order Mycobacteriales; family Pseudonocardiaceae; genus Amycolatopsis_E; species Amycolatopsis_E acididurans. The sequence goes on along the minus strand of NZ_JAAXLS010000035.1, from coordinate 34,095 downwards.
AGCTTGGGGCCGTCGGTGGGTACGAGCGCCTGCACGGAACTGGTGTAGGACGCGGTGGCCACCGGTTCGCCGGTGAGCCGCGTCGCGGGGATGTTCGCAGGGTCCACAGTGGACATCTGTGGCAGGAATTCCTCGGTGGTGTAGGGCCGCAGCCCGTTCAGCCACTGCGCGTTGGTCATCCCGGCCGGGTGGGTGACCCAGGCCTGCGCCCAGGCCTTGGCGGTGTTGAGCGCGTCGGGGTTGGGCGCCGCCGAGGTCGGCTGCAGCAGCGGCGCGGTGAGCCGGGTGGACATCGGCGCGGGCGAGGGCGCGCTGCTGGACTGCCGCGTCGCGGCCGGGTCCCGGATCTGCACCGGCGAGGGACCCTGGCTGGTTCCCTTGTTGCCGAGGAAATGCGGCACCACGATGCCGATCGCGGTGATCAGCACTGCGACCACGATCCCGGTCGCCACGAGATGGCGCGGGGACCGCAACGGGAATCCCCACAGCCTGCGATAGACCGCGGCGCGCCCGCGGTTGGTCCTGATCGGCATCTCTCACCTCACCGCACGACGGAATCCGTGTCGCGCGGTTCGTCGCGCACCTCGATCCCCCGGGACGGCCGGTACAGCACGTGCACCGGCCTGCCGCCGATCAGTTCCCGCTCCGCGCGCCTCGGCTGCGGCCTGCTCTGCGCCCTGGCAGGCATCCGCGCCGACGGCATCCTGGACGGCACCACGACCGGTTCGTGCTGCTCCCAGTCGCGGTCGTACACCGGCGAGGTGTCGACGCGACGGCTCTGCGGCTGCGGCGGAAGCCACGACGCGTCCGCGCGACGGGTCGTTCCCGGCGGGGCCGAGTACACGTAGTCGCCGTCCGGGTCCCCGCTGGAGGGCAGATATTCCGGCATGATCCCCGGGCCGCCACCGGCGGGCAGCCCACGGCGGCGGGATCCGCTGCCGGGCAGGGCCGCGCCGCCACCGGGCCACGGCGCGCCGGACCACGCGGCCGCCGGGCGCGCGGCCATCGAACCGGCGCCGTCGAGCCGCTGCGCGTTCGCGAAGATCGTCGCCTCCGGGCGGTACCGGCCGCCACCGGCGGTGGCACCGATCGGGCCGCGCGTCTCCAGATCGCTGTCGTCGCCGTCGCGCACGTTCTGCCAGAACTCGTCCTGCGGCGTCGGGCCGGTCTCCGTGCGGCGGAACCGGGAGAAGATGCCGCCGCTCGGGGCCGGGATCGAGGTGCCGACCATGCCGACCGACATCTCGACCATCTGCCACAGTCGCCGCACCGGCCGCCCGACGAGGAACAGCAGGACCGTCACCAGACCCGCCATCACCATCTGCGTCAGCATCGACAACGAGTTGCCCGCCGCGAAGATCGCCTGCAGCAGCAACGCGTGCACACCCGCGAGCACCGCGAGGACCATCAGGTTGAACGCCACGCCGCCGAGCACCTTCGCCACCCTGCGCAGGATGTCGTGATGCACCAGCGCGACCAGGCCGATGAGCGGCGCGGTGAGCGCGAACAGCCGGATCAGCACCTGCGCCAGCAGCACCGATGCCTTGGCCAGCAACTGGAACAGCGCGTAGACCAGGCTCTGCAGGAAGGCCAGGAATCCGGCACCGGTCCGGCTGCCGTCCTCACCGGTGAAGTAGCCGGTCGCGGGCCCGAGCTGCGTGGCGATCTGCTTGTAGGACGCCTTCTTCCCGTCCACGACGGCCTGGTTGGCGTCGTCGCCGTTGCGTTGCTGTTCCCAGGTGAACGCCTGCGCGTCCAGCAGCGGGCGCCCGTACTGCTGCGCCTGGGACGAATCCGGTGACCCGAACTCGCCGCGCAGCCAGCTCCGGTACACGACCTGGTTGTGCAGATCGGTCGGCAGGATGTGCCGCACCACGCGATCCTGGGTGTCCTCGACGAATCCGGCCTGGATGTTCGTCGTGGTCTGCACGATCGCGTTGTCTATCGGATCCAGGTAGCGCAGCATCGCCAGCGAGGACGCGGCGAGCCAGACCGCCGCGAGGGCGTACAGGCCGCGTTTGCTCACGGCGGCGAGATCGCCACGCCAGATGTTGCGGAACATCAGGATCGCCAGCAGCAGGGCCGCGAGGCCGAACAGCTGGGCGTAGATGTTGTTGTAGACCTTCTCCGCGCCGCTCTTGACCGCGTTGTAGATCGGGTTGAGCAGCCCGCCCTGCATGACGGTGTAGTGCAGCGAGTTCGTCGCGCCCACGATGTTCTTGGCCACGTTGAACAGCTCGTTGCCCGCCCAGGTGTCGATCGTCGTGTTCGGGTTCGACACGGCGGACAGCGGGCTGCAGTCGGTCTGGTAGACGTCCCAGACCATGCCGGCGTAGCCGTAGTTCATGTACGGGCTGCCGACCTCGCCCTGCCCCTGTGCCGGGTCGATCGCGCCGACCATGCCCGCACCGGGCTGCTCCGGGTTCGGCGCGTCACCGCAGGCGGCCGCGGACGCTGCCGGGGCGGTGATCGCGGTCTGGAGTGCCAGCAGCAGCGCGACCATGGTCATCGTCGCGGCGCGGCCCGGCCTCTTGTTCTTGAACCCCCCGTTGCGCACGAACCGTTTCAGGCCGTGCCACACGGCGGCGCAGGCGAACACGCAGAGCAGAGTCACGACGGTCATGCCCCGGCCTCCACGAGCGCGCCGGGCTGTGAGTGATCCGGGGTCATGCCGCGTCCCGGCCGTGACCGCCGCGTTTGCCCGCCGTCGCGGGCTCTCCCGTCGCGTGCTCGCCGTCCCCGGCGAGCAGCTGCTCCTCGGTCAAGCCCATCTCCCGCTCGGCCGCCAGGTCCAGGTCCTGTTGCAGCTCGTCGTCCTCCGGAGGTGGCTCGGGCACGTACTGCTTGTCGCTCTCCGTGGCTTCCCGCGCGGCACGGTTGTCGGCGGGCAGCGCGTCCTTCGAACCCGGCGTGGTGTCCATCGCCGCGCGCAGGTGCTCCAGGTGCGGACCGGAGAAGTCCACGCGGATCCGTTCGACGCCACCGGCACCGTCACCGAAGACGAACTGGCGCGGCTCGCGGTCGCGCTCCGCGTCGCGATGCGCCCCCGGCCTGCGCCCGAGCGCGGCGATGACCTGCTCGTAGCCGACACCCACCGGCACCTTCAGCAGCCGCAGCGCGTCGGCCTGCGCCTCGTCGTCGTCGAGCCGTCCGACGAACACCGAGTCGAGCAGCGCGACGAAACCCTGGATCTTCAAGAAGTCCGCCGGGATCTGGGACGACAGCAGCACCCGGACGTTCCACTTACGCGAGTCACGCGCGAACCGGTTCATCAGCACGCGACCGGTCGGCACCTCGGACAGGAAGAACGCCTCGTCGATCCAGACGCCCTTGCGCAGGTCCTTCGGCTTCTCGTACACCGAGCGCTGGGTCAGCCACGCCGCCAGGTTCAGCATCTCGACACCGAGCGCCTCGGCGTCGGTCCAGTGCTCGCGGCCGACGCCGTCCTTCGGCAGCGTCAGCCCGGCCATGGTCAGCACGGTGAGGCGGTCGTCGCGGGTCTCCGAGTACGGGTCGGCGTCGGTCTCCGGGATGAGCAGCGACATGCGCTCGCGCATCTCGTCGAGGAAGTCCGCGACGACGATCGCGTGCTCGTGGTGCTCGGAGGCGTCCCGGCGCAGCGCGTCGATCACCTGCCCGGGATCGGCGTCGTAGCGGCCACCGACGGCGCGGACGGCGCGCAGCAGCACGATCCGGCTCTGCGGCATCCGCGCGACCTCGTAGGGCAGGATCCCGGTCAGCACGTCGAGCACGAGACGGCGTCGGGTGGCCCCGGCCAGCGCCCGCTCGCGGCGCCACGCCCGCTCCGGGTTCTCCTCGTCCATGAAGTGCTCGAGCAGCGGCTCGGCGACCACGCGGTACGGATTCAAGATGCCCGGCTGGGCGTTGAGCAGGTTGATCGGCCGCGCGTACGGCTTGATCTCCGGCAGTTCGCACAGCCGCGACAGCGGGCCCGACGGGTCGAGCAGCGTCCAGTGCGCCCCGGACCGCAGCGTCTTGTAGACGATGCCGCCGCCGAGGAACGACTTGCCGCCACCCAGTCCGGCGACCATCGCGGTCAGACCGGATCCGTCGCGGATCTCCTGCGCCATCCACGGGTCCCACGCGACGGGCCGCCGGGTGGCGGTGACCGTCTCGCCGAGCAGGATGCCGCGCCGGTCGCCGACCTCCGCGGTCGCGGTGGGCACGGCCGCCGCGGCCCAGACCACCGAGCCGCGGCGCATGTACGCCGAGGAGGCCAGCGGCTCGCCGGGGATGAACTCGCGCGCCATCGCGTACTGCGCCTCGGGATGCTCGATGGCGACCTTCGGCTTGTACAGGTCCAGCAGCTGCTGGGCCAGGCGCAGCGCGTCGCGCTCGTTGGGGCCGGACACGGCCAGCCGCCACCACGAACGGACCCGCGTGGCCAGAGCGGTGAAGCCCGAGGTCATCTCGTCGTCGATCTCGAGCACCCGCGACGCCTGCCGCGCAAGCGATTGCGGCGGCTCCAGCTCGTGCTCGTCGGTGTAGTGCTTGACCTGGGAGCGCACCTTGTTCATCTGGCGCTGCAGCTCTCCGGCGACCTCCTCCGGCCGCCGCACGTAGATCCGCGCGGACCATTCCACGGAGGCCGGCAGCCGGTCGGCGTGCTGCACCCACGGGTCGTCGACCTCGGGGATCTGCAGTCCGTGCATCTGGCCGACGGTGAGCACCGCGACGTGCCGCCGCACACCGGCGTTGGACCCGGTCCGGCCGCGCACGCTGAGCGTGGGCGCGTACGGCTCGGCGTGGAAGTCCGCGGCGTCGGTGAAGCTCGCCAGGTCCTCGGGCTCCCATTCCGAGCCGGGCACGGCGGGCATGTTGCGCGGCGCGGGCAGGCCGAGCGAGCAGGAACGGTGCATCAGCCAGGACATCTCGTCGGCGTGCACCGGGCGGCCCTCCAGCCCGGACGAGCCGATCACCTGGTCGAGGTGCTCGACCTCGGAGTCCAGCGCGGTCAGCTCCGCGTCCACGGCCTCGGGCAGGATCTTGCGCAGCAGCGGTGCGGCGCTTTCCACCGCACGGTCGACCATCCGGCGGGTCTGCACCTGGACCCCGATGTAGACCTCCTTCTCGGCCATCGAGCGGCCCATGAGCTGCTGCTGCTCACCGATCAGGTAGTCGTCGAAGGACAGCGCGCCCGCGGTGTCCGGCGGGCGGCCGACCGCGTTGTGCACATGCGCCTCGGCCCACATCCGGATGGGATACGGGCGCGTGGTGACCCGCAGGTGCAGCCAGCGGCCCTGCAGTTCGGCGTACTGGCCCGCGATCGCGGCGATCAGATCGCGCCGCTGGGAGTCCGACCGGAACGACCAGCGCTGCGGGGCGAGCCGGTACCACGCGTAGACCTCGTGACTGGTGCGCAGCAGGTGGCCGTCGATGCTGCGGGCGGCGATGGACGGGGTGTAGGACGGGATGGCCTGCTCCCCCGGCAACCGCCGGTTGCCCTGTTTCGGCTTCGCCTGGGCACGACCGTTACGCGACTGCCACTCGGTGGCATCGCGCGCGTCCTGCTCTTGGTCCTTCCGGCGACCGAACAACGGCTACCTCCTCGCCGGGGCCGGGGGCCGGCTCCGGCGTGCTCGTTTGTTCCTTGGCAAGGGCCGCTCCGAGCGGACCCGGAGCTTGGTGGCGCTGACCGCACCGCCGCTACCTCGGCTGTCCTCCCGCGGCGCGTGCAGTTCACGCAACCACATCGTGAATACCGCACCGAGCGGGCGCTCGTGGCTGATCTTTCGAGTGATCAACCGGGTGATCAGGATCGTGGCGACGAAAGCCCACGCCGTCGAGAAGAACCCGAAGCCGACGCCGAGCTGCCGCTCCACGGTGAGCACGATCAGGAAGACCGCGATGCCCACGCCCCATGCGACATACCTGGCACGCCAGGGAAAGGTCGCCTTGGGCGGGCCGAGCCAGACCGCATCGACCCGGTAGACCTCGTCATCGGTACGAATGCGCACGAGGTTTCACTTATCCGGTGAACAGGCCGGCGATCCATTCGCCGACGTTGACGCCCAGGCCGGACACGGCGAGGCCGATGATCGCCAGCGCGATCACGACGCCCGCGAGGCGGCGCATGACGCCGGCGTTGTCGCCCTTGCCGCCGCCCAGCCAGAGCAGCAGCAACGCGACGGCCAGCAGTACCAGCGGGATGATGTTGTCGAGCATCCACTGCTGGACGCCTCGGGTCTTGATCTCGCCCTGCGCCAGGTGGCTCACAAGCGTCATCATGGTCATCGCGTACTCCCGGGTGCGAGGAGTGTGGTCGGGGTGGGTCACGCCGGTCGGGCCCACGGGGCTGGAGCTTTGTCCGGTCTGGCTAGTTCATTGTGTCACTAGGTGTGACAACTGAGCTGCTCTCCGTCGAAAGTAACTCATCTTCACCAGGCACGGTACGGCCACTCTCCCTGAACTCGTCGCCCTCCATCATCGTTGCAAGGCCGCTCAGGATTAACCCCGTCCACCCGTATTTCGTAGTTTGAGCGCGAACTCACGCCCCAGCCAGCGATTCGCTCACGCTGGGTTGGTAGTACCACCGCTCTGTACCGGCCGGGATAGTGTGGCATGACCCGTTCGGGGGCAAGCGTTCTACCCGCCTGTGACAGGTGGGACTTCGATGTCGATCACCTGACCGAGCAGTTTTGGTCACACCCCGCATGAAGCCATCCCCAAAGCGAACACTTTGGGTGACATTCATGCTCTCGGTGAGGCGAAGACGCCGTCCGGATACGCGCCCGCGGCGACTACTGTCCGGCTCAGCTCACGGCCGAGATCGCGGAGCCGGTTCGCTTTCTCGGCGCCGAGCCGCCGCCACGGCCCGGCCGCCGCGGTATTGGTCTGGCCCTCCACCCGGTCGCGCAGCCGCTGCCCGTCCTCGGTCAGCCCGCCGTCGGCGTCGAGGATGCCCGCGTCGCGCAGCTCGGCCGTCTCGGCGTCCCACTCCTCGTCCGACCAGCCTCGCGTGGCCTTGGCCGAGGCGGGCAGGAAGCCCTTGCCGGTGGCGGTGTGCGTGATCAGCGCGGCCAGCCCGCCGACACCGTTCGCGACGAGCGCGCCGATGTGCCCGTCGCCCCGGAACTCGCGCAGCAGCGTGATGGCGTGCCACAGCACGAGGTGCGGCTCCTTCGGCCACTCCAGCTCGGCGTGCCCGGCGTAGAGCGGACGGCCCTCGGCCGTGCAGCCCTCGGTCGCCTCGCGTGCCAGTTCGGCGGCCTCGGCCACCGCGGGCGAGGACGCGGCGTCGCCGAGCAGGCGGCGGAGCACGACGTCGGCGAGCGCGAAGCGGGCGTCGATGATCTGCTCCGGCTCGGCCAGCGTCCACGCGCGCGGGATGTGCTTGGCGACCAGCGCCGGGTTGAAGTTGTAGAACGTCGCGGCGACGGTGCCCGCGCCCGGTTTGCCCATCGGCGCCGAGCGGCTGGCGAAGTAGGTCATCCGGCCCGGCCGCAGTCCGGCGGCGGCGTAGCGCTCGTCGGCCTCGGGAGCGAAGTACAGCGTCGAGTGCAGCGGGTCGAGTGCCCGATGGCACCGGAGGGCGATCGTGCGGGCGTCGTCGTCATACACGCCCGTCACTTTTCCACACGATTCCGGTGGATTGAAGGGGGCGGACGAGCTGGCCTGTAAGCCGGATCCTGTGCCCTGGCGCCTCGCGGCGCGGCGGGCGGCGGCCATCCATCTAGGCCTGCCGTTGCCGGCAGGCTCGAGCGGCCTACCCGCAGGCTCGGGCGGGCAGCCCTCGAACGCCTGCGCAGACGCCCGGGGGCGTCCTCTTGACCTTGCTCCGGGTGGGGTTTACCGAGCCGTCCCGGTCACCCGGGACGCTGGTGGTCTCTTACACCACCGTTTCACCCTTACCCCGGCTCGTGACCGGGGCGGTCTGTTTTCTGTGGCACTTTCCCGCGGGTCACCCCGGGTTGCGGTTAGCAACCACCCTGCCCTGTGGAGTCCGGACTTTCCTCGAAGGGGCCAGCCCCTCGCGGCCGCCCGGCCACCTCGTCCGCGCACCTAGCGTAGCCGTCCTCACGGCGTGCACGGCGTCGCCCCTCCACGTGCGGCGCGGCGCCGTCACACCCGTGGGAAGCCGGGCCTGACCAGCGCCTTAGCCTTACGGCGTGCACGAGGTACCGCCGACACTGGGGTTTCTCGCGGCGGTACTCGTGGTGGCACACCTGGCCGGCGTGTACGGGGTGTTCACGTGGCTGGGCGCCAAGCTCGCGGCCGCGTGCCACGGCAGGCCGCGGCGGCTGCTGGTGCTGACCTTCGCGGCCGCGGCGGGCACCACCGCGGTGCTCAGCCTCGACGCGACGGTCGTGCTGCTGACGCCGGTGGTTCACGCGACGGCGCGGCGCCTGAAACTCACGCCGCGGCCCCATGTCTTCGCGTGCGCGCATCTGGCCAACTCGGCGTCGACGCTGCTGCCGGTGTCGAACCTGACCAATCTGCTGGCGTTCTCCGCCTCGGGACTGACCTTCGGGGCGTTCACGAAGCTGATGGCCCTGCCGTGGCTGGTCACGATCGCCCTCGAGTTGGGCGTGTTCGTGCGCTTCTTCGCGGAGGATCTCGAGGGGCACGGCGAGGAGGAGGCCGATGTCGAGCCCGCGCCGGTGTTCGCACTCGTCGTGGTCGCGCTGACGCTGGCAGGCTTCGGGGTCGCGCCGCTGCTGCGGCTCGCGCCGGCGTGGGTCGCCGCGGCGGCCGCCGTCGTGCTCGCCGCACCGGCGCTGGCGCGGCGGCTGGTGCGCGTGCGGGACCTGGTGCTCGCGGCGAATCCGGTGCTGTGCCTGGCGGTGTTCGTGCTGGCGTGGCTGGTGGAACTGGTGCCGCCGAACCTGCTGGGCGCGATGCTTCCGGAGGGCACCGGGCTCGCGGAGTTGCTGCTGACGGCGGTGATCGCGGCGGTGCTGGCGAACGTGGTGAACAACCTGCCCGCGACCCTGTTGCTGCTCGCCGCACTCGGCCCGCACCCCGCGGCCGGTCTGGTGCTGGCGGTGTTGCTGGGCGTGAACCTCGGCCCGAACGCCACCTACCACGGCTCGCTGGCGACGCTGCTGTGGCGCCGCACGCTGCCGACCCGGCCCAGCGCGCGGGATTTCTTCCGGCTGGGGATGCTCACCACGCCGCTGACGTTGGGGGCGGCGACGGCGGCGCTGTGGCTGTCGCTGTAGCGGGCTACGTCAGGTGGCAGGTGTCGTTCGCCAGTCTCACCGAGGCGTTGCCGTCGGGGTAGAACTCGGCCAGCGACAGCGACGCCAGGTCCAGGTGCAGGCGGAACAGCAGCGACGGACCGGCGTCCAGTGCCAGGCGCAGGATGGACTTGATCGGCGTGACGTGGCTGACCACGACGACCGTCTCGCCCGCATGGTGTTCGAGCATCTCGTCCCGGAACGCCGTCACGCGCCGGTGCACGGACTCGAAGCTTTCCCCGCCCGGCGGCGCCACCGTCGTGTCCCGGATCCAGCTGCCGTGCAACTCCGGATCGCGTTCGGCGGCTTCGGCGAACGTCAGGCCTTCCCACTCACCGAAGTCCGTCTCCAGCAAGCCCTGGTGCGTCTCCACGCGCCCGCCGACCGCGTCGGCCACCGCCTGCGCCGTCTGCTTCGCCCGCATGAGCGGCGACGCGATGATCCGCACCGCCTCCCCGGCTTTGACCACCTCGGGCATCCCGGCGAGCCGCTTCGCCGCGGCCGCCGCCTGCTGACGTCCGTGCTCGGTCAGCACCACGTCGCCCCGGCCCGAGTACCGGCGGTCGATCGACATCTCGGTCTGTCCGTGCCGCAACAACAGCAGGCGCGTCGGCTTCCCGCGCGCGCCCGTCCACCGCGCGGGCGAACTCGTCGGCGCCGGTGCGATCCCGGCCTGGGTGTCCATGGCCTCGTTCGCGAGCCGGTCGGCATGCGAGTTCTCGGCACGCGGGATCCATTCGAACCCGACCCGCTCGAACCGCGCGACCAGACCCCGCGCCTGCTCGGCCAGCGCCCGCAACGCGTCGTGCTTGACTTTCCAGCGCCCGGACATCTGCTCGACGACCAGCTTCGAGTCCATCCGGACGTCCACAGTGGACGCGCCGAGCTCCGCCGCGGCCGCCAGCCCGGCGATCAGCCCCGTGTACTCCGCGACGTTGTTGGTCGCCACGCCCAGCCCGGCCTGCCGCTCGGTCAGCACGGCGCCGCTGTCGGCGTCCCGCACCACCGCGCCGTAACCGGCCGGACCGGGATTGCCCCGCGAACCGCCGTCGGCCTCGACGATCACCCTCACAGGCCGGACTCCAGCGTGCGCACCAGGATCGCGCCACAGTTGTCGCAGCGCACGACCTCGTCGTCGGCCGCGCTTTTGATCTCCGAGATCGAGCTGCGGTCCAGTTCCAGCTGGCACGCACCGCACCGGCGCGCCCGCAGCAGCGCGGCGCCGATGCCCTTTTGCTCCCGCACCCGCTCGTACAGCGCCAGCAGGTTCTCCGGGAACCGTGGCGTGAGCTTGCCCCGGTCCTCCTCACGGCGAGCCTGTGTGGTGTCGAGGTCCTTGACGTTCTCGTCGCGCCGGCGGGTGGCGTCGGCGAGATCCTGCTCGGCCTTGTCCACCTCGGCCCCGGTGCGCTGGCCGTCCATCTCCAGCGCCTCGCGCCGCTCCATCAGCTCCAGCAGATCGTCCTCCAACGCGGACTGCCGCCGGGCGAGCGTCTCCAGTTCGTGCTGCACGTCGTTCATCTGCTTGGCCGACACGGTGCCGGAATCGAGCAGCTTGCGGTCGCGCTCCTCGCGCGCCCGCACCGACTCGATCTCCTTCTCCTGCCGCGCGATCTCCCGGTCGAGGTCGGAGATCGCGGTCTGCGACGACACCAGCGTGTCCCGGTGCTTGCGCACGGTCTTCTCGGCCTCGTCGATCTCGGCGAGCTCGGGCATGGTCCGACGGCGATGCGCGACGCGGGAGAGTTCGGCGTCCACCTTGGCGAGGTCGAGCAGCTGACGCTGGACGGCGGGGTCTGCCTTCACTGGATGTGCTCCCTCGAAGCTCGGATCGTCCACGGGTCCGTCCGGCGCGTGGACACGTGAGTGTCGACGTTACCCGCAAAGGCGTCCCGGACAATCCCCGAGGCTTGCTCGCACCACGGCCACTCACTGGCCCAGTGAGTCAGCCCGACCAGCGCAGGCCCACCCCCTTCGAGATGCTCGCCCGCCGGGTGGTGGCGCAGGTCGGCGGTGACGTACGCGTCGACCCCGGCCTCGGCCGCCGTCGCGAGGTAACTGTCGCCCGCACCGCCCGAGACCGCGACCGTCCTAATGAGACGGTCCGGGTCGCCGCCGCCGAACACGCCGGGCTCGGTGTGCGGCAGCGCGTCGGCGACCCGCTGCACGAAGACGGAAAACGGCTCGGGCTCGGCCAGCTCACCGATCCGGCCGATGCCGGTCACGCCGTCGGCGTTCGGGTTGAGCGGGCGCAGCACGCGCAGGCCGATGGCCGCGGCGAGCGCGTCGGAGACGCCGGGACTGGCGGAGTCGGCGTTGGTGTGCGCGCAGTACAGCGCGATTCCGCTGCGGATCATGCGGTGCACGAGCCCGCCCTTGGTGGTGTCGGCAGGCACCCCGTGCACACCCCGCAGCAGCAACGGATGGTGCGCCACGATCAGCTGCGCGCCGAGTTCGTCCGCCTCGGCCACGGTCGCCTCGACCGGGTCGACGCACACCAGCACCCGGCGCACCTCCTCGATCGGATCGCCGCAGACCAGCCCGACCGCGTCCCAGCTCTCGGCGAGCGAGGGCGGATAGGCGTCCTGGAGTACGGCGATGATCTCCGAAAGCGCGGCCATACCCGGGATCTTCGCATTCGATCTGGTCACAGGCGCACCCGACCGCGCCCTGCCAGGTGACGGGCGAACGTGAAACGGCACACTGTCACGCGTGACTCAGCCACAGCTGCACGTCTGTTTCGTCTGTTCCGGCAACATCTGCCGGTCACCGATGGCGGCGCTGGTGTTCTCCGAGCACCTTCGCCGCGAGGGACTGGCCGATCTGGTGCGCGTCACGAGCGCGGGTACCGGGCCGTGGCACGTCGGCGAGCCCGCCGACCCGCGCGCCAGGCAGACCCTGACCGCGCACGGCTACGGCGGCGAGCACATCGCCGCGCAGGTCGACGAGGAGCATCTCGCCGCGGACCTGATCCTCGCCGCCGACGCGGGCCACCTCAGCACCCTGCAGCGCAAGACCGGCGACCGCGTCCGGCTGCTGCGCGAGTTCGACCCCTCCGCCCCGCCCGGCGCCGAGGTGCCCGATCCCTACTACGGCGGCGACGACGGGTTCGCCGAAGTCATCGCGATGATCGAACGAACAGTTCCCGGTCTGCTCGATTGGGCGCGGGCCGAACTGGGAAAACAACCCGGATGAACGCACGGGAGGCCGTCACCCGGCTGTGCGGTACCCAGGTCACCGGAGTGCGCCGGGGCGGCGGCTCGATCTTCCTCGTCACGCTGGACGGCGGCAGGGTCGTGGTGGCCAAACAGGGTGTCGGGCCCGGCGCGACCGAGGCGGAGGCCGCCGGCCTTCGCTGGCTCGGCGAGTACGCCGACGTGCCCGTGCCCGAGGTTCTCGGATACGACGACGAATGGCTGGTGATGCAGTACGTCCCGCCCGCGTCTCCGACGACCGGGAGCGCGGAAGTCTTCGGCCGGGCGCTGGCCACACTGCACCTGCGTGGCGCGGAGGCGTTCGGCTGTCCGCCGCCGGGCGGACCGAAGGACGCGTGGATGGGCGTCGCGCCGATGCGCAACGAGCCGCACGAGGACTGGCCGACGTTCTACGCCCGGCACCGGATCGAACCGTATGTCCGGATGTGCGTGGATCAGCACCTGTTCTCCGCGCACGAGGTGAAGGTCTTCGACGAACTGTGCACGCGGCTGCCGGAGGCGGCAGGCCCGCCGGAGCCACCCGCCCGGCTGCACGGCGACGCCTGGAGCGGCAACGTGCACTGGTCGTCCGACGGCGTGTGGCTGATCGACCCGGCCGCACACGGCGGGCACCGCGAGGGCGATCTCGCGATGCTGCAGCTGTTCGGTACCTCACTTCTCGATCACATTCTGGGTGCCTACGCCGAAGGCGCCCAGGACGAGGGCGCCCCGCTCGCGCCGGACTGGCGTGAGCGCGTCCCGCTGCACCAGCTGTTTCCGCTGCTCATGCACGCGGCCGTGTTCGGCGGCGGCTACGCCAGGCAGGCGCTGTCCGCGGCCCGGTCATCCCTGTCCTGACCATGGCGGGCTACCGTGGAAGCGTGCGGTGGAAGTTCTTGCTGCGGCCCAGCTGGCTCGCCCTGGTGGCGGGTGTCCTGGTGTTCGCCTTCGCGTGCTTCTGGCTGCTCTCGCCTTGGCAGTTCAGCCGCAACTCCGAACGTGAGACGCAGAACTCCGCCATCGAGCGGTCGCTGACCATGGCTCCGCAGCCGCTGAACAGCGTGCTTGCGCCGGGTACGACCCCGAACCCGCAGAACGAGTGGACGAGGGTCAGCGTCTCCGGCACCTACCTGCCGGACAAGGAAGTGGTGGCGCGCCTGCGCACCGTGCAGGGCCAGCCCGCGTTCGAGGTGCTCACGCCGTTCCGCACCACCGACGGCCAGTACATCCTCGTCGACCGCGGCTACCTGCTGGTGGGCGGGCATGATTCGGTGCCCTCCTACGCCGCGCCGCCCCCCGGCACCGTCCAGCTCGTCGCACGCGTCCGGCAGGACGAGACCGACGCGAAGAACCGGGACGCCTTCGCCGACGCGTCCACCGGCGGCAAGCTGCAGAGCTACGTGGTGGATTCGCGGACGGTCGCGCGCTCGTCCGGACTGCCGATCCGCGCGGGCTACTTCCAGCTCGACGACAAGCAGCCCGGCGGGCTCAACACGCTGCCCCTGCCGCAGCTGGACTCGGGTCCGTTCTTCTCCTATGCGCTGCAGTGGATCGCGTTCGGCGTGATGGCGCTGGCCGGACTCACGTACTTCACGGTCCGCGAGATGAAGCCCGGCGGCGTGCTGGCCGAGATGGGCGATCGCGCGAAGGAGAAGAAGGCACGCAAACGCAAGTCGGTCGCGCAGATCCTCGCCGAGGACGAGCAGGAAGCGGCTAACTCCGCCGGCGGCGACCGAACAGAAGAGCGAGCAGGGCGGAACTGACCGCCGAGAGCCACCCCACCACGCGGGACAGTTCCACGGCGCGCGTCACGTGCCCGGCGTCGGGATTGCGGCCGTCGCCGAGCACCGGCAGTTCCTCCACCCCGTGCGGATAGACGGTGCGCCCACCGAGCCGGATCTCCAGCGCTCCCGCGAACGCGGCCTCGACGCGACCATCGTTCGGGCTGGGGTGGGCGGCGGTGTCGCGGCGCCACGCCCGCCACGCCCCACCCGCCGAACCGCCGACCACGGGAGCGCTGGTCACGGTGAGCGCGGCAGCGTAGCGGGTCGGCACCAGATTGATCACGTCGGCGGGCCGCGCGGCCCGGCCGAGGCCGCGCAGGACGGCCACCGCCCGGGCGCCCACCAGGCCGGGCACCCCCGCGACGGCACCCCAGAACAGCGGGCCGACGACGGCGTCGTTCGTCTGCTGGGCGACCGATTCGACCGAGGCGCGGGACAGGCCGATCACGTCGAGGCTTTCGGTGCAGCGCCGGTCCAGTCCGGCGAGCGTGCCGCGCGCCGCGTCGAGTTCGCCCTCTTCCAGATCGCGGGCCAGTGCCGTGCCGTCGGAGGCGAGGTTCGCCGCGCCGAGCACCGCCCAGGTCGCGACCGCGGTGCTGAGTGCCTGCGCGAGCGGCCTGTGCCTGGTCACACGCTCGGCGATCAATCCGGCGACGGCGAGCCCGCCCGCCAGGCCGGCACCGTACCTGCCGCCCAGCACGGTGGCCGGACGTACCGGCTGGTTGATCACTCCGTCCGCGGCCGCCCCCAGCAGCAGTCCGATTGCCCGCGCCGCACTCACGCCTGCCCCCTGTGTCCTACGGAGAACCCGCACCCGGCCGGTCCTCCTCGCGACCGCCGCGTGTGGTCCTCGAAGGTCCGATCGCCTCGCGGGGCAGGCTACTCGAACTGCTCGGCGACCTCGTCGCGTGCCTGCACCATGATGTCGCGCATCGCGCCCTCGGCCCGGTCGGCGTCACCCTCCGCGATCGCGGTGGCGACCCGCACGTGCAGCGCGACCGCCTCGGGCTGCGGTTCCGGCGGCATCAGCCCGTGCGACGTGCGCCCGGTCAGCACCTCCGCGACGACCCCGGACAGCTGGCAGAACATCGGGTTGCGCGAGGCGGCGAGCACGACGTGGTGGAAGGCGATGTCGTGGTCGAGGAACGTGGTCAGGTCACGCGCCTTCGCCGTGGTCCGCAGCCTGGTCGCCAGGGCACCGAGCCTGCCCCGCTCCTCCGGGGTGGCACGCAGCGCGGCGAAGCGGGCCGCACTCGGCTCGACGGCCCAGCGCAGTTCCATCAAGTTCCGCAGGGCGCTCTCGCGGTGCTCGCCGTCGAGCTGCCAGCGGATCAGCTGCGGGTCGTAGTGGTTCCACTCGGCCGGATCACGGACAGTCACCCCCACCCGGCGCTTGCTGCTGGTCAGCCGCATGACCTCCAGCGAGCGCACGACCTCGCGGGCGACCGTGCGGGAGGCGCCGTACTGCTCCTGCACCTCTTCCAGCCGCAGCACCGTGCCGGGCGGGATTCGCCCGCACGCGATCGCAGTACCCAGTTGATCAAGGAGCCGGGCGTGTATTCCGTCCACCACGACTGTGAAGCTATACCTCTGTTTCGATTAAGTAGTACTTGTGGGTTGATTAAGTAGTACCTTTGCGGTGCACTGTTCGCGTTGAGACAACGGGGTCGGAGGAAAGATGACCGTCATCGTGGTGATGGGCGTGGCCGGATCGGGCAAGACGACGGTCGGCACGGCACTCGCCGAGCGGCTGGGCGTGTCCTACGCCGAGGCCGACACGTTCCACCCGAAGGCGAACATCGAGAAGATGTCCTCCGGCCATCCGCTCACCGACGAGGACCGCCGGCCCTGGCTGCACGCCATCGCCGGCTGGATCCGCGAGCATCAGCAGACCGGCGGGGTCGTCTCCTCCTCCGCACTCAAGCGCAGGTACCGGGACGTGCTCCGTACCGGTGGCGATGTGTGGTTCCTGCACCTCGACGGACCACGCGACCTGCTCGCCCAGCGCATGAAGAGCCGATCCGGGCACTTCATGCCGGTGTCCCTTTTGGACTCCCAGCTCGCGGATCTCGAACCACTGGAAAGAGATGAGCACGGCCTGATCGTCGACATCGCCGACTCCCCGGGCGATATCGTGACCGCCGCTCTCACATGGTTGGCAAAGGAGCCGATGTGATCACCCTTGCCGCAGCGTGGACCGGGCACGACACCCGGTTGATCGCCGCGACCCTCATCGCGATCGCCGTGATCGTGGTACTGATCAGCGCGTTCAAACTGCACGCCTTCCTGGCCCTGATACTGGGCTCCGGCGTGCTCGGCCTCATCGCCGGGATGCCCGTCGACAAGCTGTTGAGCAGTTTCGAAAGCGGGGTCGGCTCGACGGTCGCCTCCGTCGGTGTATTGATCGCACTCGGCGCGATGCTCGGCAAACTGCTCGCCGATTCCGGCGGCGCCGAACAGATCGTCGACACGATCATCTCCCGCGCCGGCAAACGCACGCTGCCGTGGGCGATGGCGCTCGTCGCGGCCCTGATCGGGCTGCCGATGTTCTTCGAGATCGGCCTCGTGCTGCTGATCCCGATCGTGCTGCTGGTCGTCAAACGCAGCAGGCAACCGCTCATGCTCATCGGAATTCCCGCACTGGCAGGGCTTTCCGTGCTGCACGGCCTTGTGCCACCGCACCCCGGCCCACTGGCCGCGGCGGGCGCGCTGAACGCCAACGTCGGTATCGTGCTCGCCTTCGGCCTGCTGGTCGCGATCCCGTCGGTGATCATCGCCGGGCCGCTGTTCGGCAAGCTCGCCGCGCGCTGGGTGCCCGACGCCGTCGCGCCCGAACACCTCGTGCCGGAACGGTCCGATGAGGACAATGCGCGCCGCCCGAGCTTCGGCGCGACACTGATCACCGTGCTGCTGCCGGTCGTGCTGATGCTCGGGAAAGCGCTTTCGGACATCCTCGCGGCCAAGAGCAGCGAGGTCCGCCGGGTGTTCGACTTCATCGGTGACCCGCTGGTGGCGCTGCTCGCGGCGGTCATCGTCGGCATGTTCACGCTCGGCAGGGCCGCCGGTTTCTCCCGCGGCAAGCTGACCTCGACCGTGGCGTCCTCGCTCGGCCCGATCGCCGGGATCCTGCTGATCGTCGCCGCCGGCGGCGGTTTCAAGCAGACGCTCGTCGACGCCGGGGTGGGCAAGGTGATCACGCAGCTCGCGACTGGTGCGTCGTTCCCGGCGCTGCTGCTGGGCTGGCTGGTCGCGGTGGCGATCCGGCTTGCGACCGGTTCCGCGACCGTGGCCACGGTGTCCGCGGCGGGCATCGTCGGGCCGCTCGCGGCGACGATGAGCTCGACCCACGCGGCGTTGCTGGTGCTCGCGATCGGGGCCGGCTCGCTGTTCTTCTCGCACGTCAACGACGCCGGATTCTGGCTGGTGAAGGAGTACTTCGGGCTCTCGGTCGGCGAGACGATCAAGAGCTGGTCGATCATGGAGACGATCATCTCCGTGGTGGCGATCGCGATCATCCTGCCGCTCGGCGCCCTGATCACCTGAGCGGAGCCGTGAGGGACCCCTCGTGGTCGTGGGGTCCCTCACGGCATTTCAGCCTTCCAGGAGTTTCCGCACTCCGCTCAGCAGGTCGCGGCGCTCGCGCAGTTGCCGCCGGAAGACCGGGTTGTCGGTGGCTTCGATCTCGGCGGACATGTCGCCGAGGCGAGCCGCCAGCAGCTCGCTCAGCGCGGTGACCTCATCGTCGCTCAGCTCCAGGTTCATCGTCGTCTCCCGCGTGGTGTCGGTGGCCTTCGCCCACTCTCACTCGGCGGAGCCGTCGTCTCGATGGTCGAAGGTCCCGAATGAGCGGACCTTCTTACCCCGGTAGTACTGCAGGATCGCGGTGTTGACCACGACGAGCACGCCGAAGACGATGCCGGGCACGAGCGCTCCGACGGCGATCAGCGCCGCGACCGCGGAGCCGAACACCAGCACCTTGACCAGCAGCACACCCACGACCGGCAACGTGAACGTCGCCCGCGGCGCGGCGAACAGTCCCCACAGCACCGCGGCGAGCGCGGGCGCACCGATGCCGGCCCACGCGACCTCCGCCAGACCCCAGTACGCCAGCGCGGCCAAGGCGAGCAGCTCCAGCAGGAACGCGAGCCCCTCGTTGGCCATGCGCATGTCAGGCGCCCGACTCGGCGTAGGCCCAGGCCTCCAGCATCACGCGGGCGATGGACGAGTTGCCCGGCAACATGATCGTCGAGCCGGTACCGGTGAGCGGCACCGGACGGCCCTCGCTCTCGAACGCCGCACGCACGTCCGCGCGCGAGACCCACAGCGCCTCTTCGATCTCGCCGTCCGCGGGCCGCAGCGGGGGCGCCTTGTCGGCGCGGGCGGCGAACCCGAGCATGATCGAACGCGGGAACGGCCACGGCTGGCTGCCCAGGTACCGCACGTCCCGGACCTGCGCGCCGACCTCCTCCCGGATCTCGCGCACCACGCAGCCTTCCAGCGACTCCCCGGCCTCCACGAACCCGGCGAGCACCGAGTACCGGCCCTCCGGCCACACCGGCTGGCGCGCGAGCAGCACGTGCTCCCCGTTCACCCCGACCTCGTCGTGCACGAGGCAGATGACCGCCGGGTCCGTGCGCGGGTACTCCTCGCGGCCGCAGTTCTCGCACCGGGTCGCCCAGCCGAACTGGACCCGCCGCACCTGGCCACCGCATTTCGCGCAGAACCGGGCCTGCCGGTGCCAGATCCGCAGCGCCTGCGCGGTGGTGAACAGCCCCGCCGACGTGTCGTCCAGCCGGTCCCCGTAGGCCCGCAGATCGACCCACAGCTCGCCGTCGACCCTGGGGATCTCCTCGATCATCCCCCAGCTGCCCGGAATCCGGACGACCTCGGGCTCGCCGGACGGGCTGCCCGGCAGCGTCCAGTAGTCCGCGCCCTGCCACTCGCCGAGGAACACCGCGTCCTCCGGCGGGGTGTCGCCGAACTGCAGTGCCTTGCGCGTGGCCAGCGCCGACTCGCCCGCCCGGCGCTCGCCACCACCCTCACCGGAGACGCCGCGCGTCGCGTTCTCGTCCTCGCGCACGGGTGTGCGCGCCTTGTCGTCCAGCAGCAGGACGTGCGCCTCCGGCCATCGCGCGACGAGCCGGTCGGCGTTGGTGCGCAATGTCTCTTGGCGGTCCACAGTGGACCTGGACAGGGTGGGGAGCTTGCCGAGCTCGAACGGGGAAGTCATGCTTTGCCAGGCTCTCCCACGCTGAATCCGCCCAGCGCGGCCAGTCTCGGCGCGAGCGAGTCCGCGTCGCCGACGACCACGCCGGTGAACCGGGCAGGGGCGAAGAAGTCCAGCGCCGCCTGCGCCACCTCGTCCACGGTCACCGCGGACAGCCTGCCCGGATGCCCGGCCAGCCACTCCACGCCGAGCCCGTTTCCGGCGAGCGCGGCGAGCTGGCTGGCCAGGCCCGCCTGGGACGCGGTGGAGGTGACGAGCGAACCGACCGCGTACTGCCGCACCGACTCGACCTCGTCCTCGGTCGGCGGGACCAGCGCGATCTTGCCCAGTTCGTAGAAGGTCTCCAGCACCGCCGCGGCGGTCACCTCGTTCGCGGTGTCGGCGTCCACCCCGACCGTCGCCGTCGAACCGCTGAACTCGAAGCCGGAGTGTGCGCTGTAGGTGTATCCCTTGTCCTCGCGGATGTTCTCGACGAGCCGGGAGGAGAAGTATCCGCCGAAGGCCAGGTTCGCGAGCTGCAGCGCGGCGTAACGCTCGTCGGTGCGCGGCAGCGCCTGCCCGATGAGCCTGATCTGCGACTGCACGGCACCGGCCCTCGGCACGAGCAGCACGTCGCCGCCGCTCAACGTCGGCAGCTGCGGCAGTACGGCCGCCGAAGCGTCGGACTGCCAGCCCTGCAAGGCCTTCTCCACGTCGCCGATCACGCCGTGCGGGTCGAAGTCGCCGACGAGCACCAGCACCGAACCGCGCGGCAGCACGGCGCGGGAGTGCAGCGCGCGCACCCGCTCCGCGGTCACCTTCGCGACATCCTCGGCCTGCGGTATCTCCCGCGTCACCGGGTGGTCGCCGTAGCAGTGCTTGAGCAGGGCCTCGCGCGCGATCACCCGCGGCTGCGTACGCGACACCGCCAGCCGCTCGACGAGACGCGCCGACTCGCGGGCCACCTCTTCGTCCACATAGGACGCCGAGGTGAGCGCGTCGGCGAGCACGTCGAACAGCGTCGGCAGCCCGCTCGCGAGCGCGTTTCCGTTGATGGCAAGGCGTTCCGGATCAACGGTGACGCTCAGCTCGCCGCCGATCAGCGCCAGCTCGGTGTCGATCTCGACCCGGTCCCGGCGCTCGGTGCCGGTCAGCATCGTCTCCGCGAGCACCTCGGCCGTGGCCGCGTGCATCGCATCCTCACCCGCGAACGGGATCCGCAACCTGGCCTCGACGAGCGGCACGTTCGCCTTGCGCACGCTCAGCACGCGCAGCCCGTTGGCCAGCGTGGTGTCCACATGCGACAGATCGGCGGCGGCTTTCTGCGCGCCGAGCGCCGGGACGGGCCTCGGTCCGCCCGCGGTGCGGCCGATCTCCTCCGCGGTGCGATGGGTAGCTGTGCTCACTTGCTCTCCTCGGTATCGTGCGGGAGGCCCGCACCCGGTCGGCCCTCGCGCGCGAGCGCCCCGTGGCCGGGCTCGCTCCGTGTGGTCCTCAGGACTTCGGCTCCACCAGCAGGACCGCCCGCGAATCCGGGCGCAGCGCCTTCGCGGCGGCCGCGACGTCCTCCGCGGTGACGGCCGCCATGCGGTCGGCCAGCCGGTACATCAGTGACGGGTCGCCGTAGAGCAGCTCGAACGAGCCGAGCCCCAGCGTGCGCGACACCAGCCGGTCGTGCTCCGAGTGCAGGCTCGCGCTCCAGCGCGCGGTGACCTTGGCCAGCTCCTGCGCGTCCGGAGGCGTGGCCGCCAGCTTCTCCAGTTCCTCGTCCAGCGCGCCCAGCACCCGCTCCGGCGAGACGTCCGGCGTGTGGATCGCGGTGACCGAGAAGGTGTCGGGATCCCGCGCCTCGAACGGGCCGAAGAGCCCGGCGCCGGCGCCGATGTCGGTGACCAGCGGCTCGCGGTGCACCAGCCGCTGCTGCAACCGCGAACCGTCGCCGTCGGTGAGCACCCCGGCCAGCACCAGGTTGGCGAGGTAGCCGTCCAGATCGTTGATGGGGTCGGGCATCCGGTAGCCGACCGCGAGCGCGGGCATCGGCGCGTGCGGATCGACGTGGTTGCCGCGAACCTCGCCCTGCGGCGGCGGTTCGGCGAAGGACCGCTTGGGCGGCGCCGGCCGGGAGGGCACGTCGCCGAAGTGCTTCTCGATCAGCTCGCGCGTGGCGTCGGACTCGAAGTCGCCCGCGACGGTGAGCACGGCATTGGCCGGCGCGTAGTAGGTGTCGAAGAAGGCCGCGCAGTCCTCCAGCGTGGCCTGCTCGAGATCGGTGAAGTCGCCGTAACCGTTGTGCGCGTTGGGAAAGGTCTGGTACAGCACCGGCGGCAGCAGGATCCACGGGAAGCCGCCGTAGGGCCGGTTCAGCACGTTGAGCCGGATCTCCTCCTTGACCACGTCGATCTGGTTGGCGAGGTTCTCCTGCGTCAGCTTCGGCGCGCGCATCCGGTCGGCCTCGAGGAACAGCGCACGCTCCAGCGCGGCCGAGGGCAGCACCTCGAAGTAGTCGGTGTAGTCGGGATGGGTCGACCCGTTGAAGGTGCCGCCGCTGGACTGCACGATCTTGAAGTGCGCCAGCTTCTCCAGGCTCTCACTGCCCTGGAACATCAGGTGCTCGAAAAGGTGCGCGAAACCGGTGCGTCCCTCCGGCTCGGAGCGGAAGCCCACGTCGTAGTGCACGGACACGCCGACGACCGGCGCGGTCGGATCCGGCGCGAGGACCACGCGTAAGCCGTTGTCCAGGGTGAAGCGCAAGTTCTCGGGTGCGGCCATAGGCCCCACCATACGGCCATCGGGCGAGCCCCGGACGGGGTACGACCGCGAAAAAGGGCGTCGTCCTTCTCCTCGACGGCGGTGCGCGACTAGCGTCGGCGGCATGATCCTCATTACCGGAGCGACCGACGGGCTGGGCCGGTACGTCGCGGGCGAGCTGGTGAAGTCGGGCGAGCGGGTCATCGCGCACGGTCGGAACGAGGCACGGCTGGCGGAACTGGCCGAACTGGGCGCGGAGACGGTGCGGGCGGACCTCGCCGAGCTGCGTCAGGTGGACCGG
Organism: Amycolatopsis acididurans; assembly: GCF_012328925.1. Taxonomy (GTDB): domain Bacteria; phylum Actinomycetota; class Actinomycetes; order Mycobacteriales; family Pseudonocardiaceae; genus Amycolatopsis_E; species Amycolatopsis_E acididurans. The sequence continues at coordinate 11,662 of NZ_JAAXLS010000035.1, read as the reverse complement.
CTGGCCGACGAGATCCTGGCGCGCCACGACCGGCTCGATGTGCTGGTGAACAACGCGGGCATCGGCACGGGTTCGGATTTCTCGCGACGAGAGGAGAGCCCCGACGGCGTCGAGCTGCGGTTCGCGGTGAACTACCTGGCGGGCCACCACCTGACCCGGCGCCTGCTGCCGCTGCTGCGGGCGTCCGCCCCGGCGAAGGTCGTCAACGTGGCTTCGGTCGGCCAGTCCCCCATCGACTTCGCGGACCCGATGCTGACCAGGTCCTACGACGGCATGCGGGCGTACAGCCAGAGCAAACTCGCGCAGATCATGTTCACCATCGACCTGGCCGAAGAGCTGGCCGGGACGGGCGTGACGGTGAACGCCCTGCACCCGGCGACGATGATGCCCACCACGATGGTCCGCGAATCGGGCGCCGGCTCGATGAGCACCATCGAAGAGGGCGGGGCCGCCGTCCTGCGCCTGATCCGCGCCTCGGACGACGTGACCGGCGCGTACTTCAACGGCACCACGCGGTCTCGGCCCAACGCCCAGGCCGCCGACCCCGAGGCCAGGCGCAACCTCCGCGCCCTGAGCGAGCGGCTGGTGGCGGCGGCACTCGGCTGACCCTGCCCAGCGCCTCACTGAGGCGTTGACCTGCGAATTCGCGAAGATCTTCGCCTCCGCGCCGGGCCGCCCTCTATGCTGACCGACGCATGCCGAACCTCCGCCGGTGTGCTCGGAAGCCGTATGGGAGAAGCAGCCGGCGATGTCCCAGCCACCACCTTGGCCGCCACGGCCGCAACAGCCGTGGCAGTCACCGAACCAGTGGCCGCCCCAGCAGCAGTGGCCGCCCCCGCCGCCCAAGAAGAGCCACACCGGGCTGATCGTCGCGCTGAGCCTGTCCGCCGTCGTGCTGATCGGCCTCGTGGTCACGGTCGCCGTCGTGGCCACGCCCTCGAGGCCCACGAGCAACGCGGCCACCTACGGCACGCTGACGACGACGCAAAGCCCCAGTTCGACGCGCTGGTCGCCGTCGAGCACCTCCCGCACGACGTCGTCGTCGCCGAGCAGTTCGTCATCGACACAGCCGACCTACGGCGGACCGCACAAGATCCTCGCGCTGGCCGACCACCCGCTGATGGCGGACCCCACCATGGGCCTGTCCAACGCCCCGTGCGCCGTGCCCGGCTGGCCGAGCGACCCGGCCGCGTCGGAGGCGTTCTTCACGGCCGCCGCGGACTGCCTCAACGCACGGTGGAGCGACCTGCTGTCCGAGCTCGGCCTGCCGTTCCACCCGCCGCAGCTGGAGTTCCCGACGGGCAGCAGCTTCACCACCGACTGCGGCACGATCAACGTCGGCGTCGCCACCGCGGCCTACTACTGCAAGGACCATCTGTACGTGCCGTGGCGCGGCCTGCAGACCGACCAGTACGGCAACAAGCCCGGCGTCTACCTCGCCCTGTTCGCGCACGAGTACGGCCATCACGTGCAGGACCTGGTCGGCATCATGGACGCGGCGTGGAACGTGATCTACCAGCAGGGCGAGGACAGCCCGGGCGGGCAGGAGATGTCCCGCCGCAAGGAGCTGCAGGCGCAGTGCTTCTCCGGGATGTTCATGGGCGCCACCGCCAACCGCGGCGGGACGATCACGCAGAAGGTGTTCGACACGGCCTGGAGCGACCAGGACACCCGCGGCGACAACACCTCCGGCAGCCACGACCACGGCACCAACGCCCACTACGCGGCCTGGTGGCGGAAAGGCGCGCAGAGCGACCGGCTCGCGCAGTGCAACACCTTCTCCGCGCCCGGTTCCGACGTCAGCTAACCCGGCGGGGCGAACGGCCCGCCCTGCCCCGGCGGGTATGGCTGCCCACTCGTCGTGCCGGCCAACCGGTTGCGGCGTTCGGCGAGGACGGCCATGAGGTACATCCAGGGCGGCACCTCCGGCGGGGGCGGTGTCCCGATCCACGACGCGACTTCGTGTGTCAGGCGGTAGCCCAGGGCATCCCTGGCGTCGGGGCGCAGCGCCGAATAGCGGCCCAGGTACTGCCGCGCCGCGAGCGCCAGATCGTCGGGCAGGCCGGACAACTCCAGCCCCTGCGCCCACGTCATGAGCATCGGCGGCATGCTGATCATCGGGGCGGGCGTTTCGGGCGCACGCTCCTGCACCACCACGGTGCCCGCGAGGAAGTCGCCGACCCGCTTCGATTTCGACGAGCACAGCGACACCACCAGCGCCACGATGCTCCAGACCGGCACCGGCCCGAAGTCCACGATGGCGCCGGCCAGCCCGCGCGTCAGCGCCTGCCGGAACCGGATCGGTCCGCCGTCGTCGCGCACCACGCGCAGGCCGAACGCCATTTTCCCGAGGGTGCGCCCGCCGGTGAGCGTCTCGAACAGCACGGGATACCCGACTCGCACCAGCACCAGCACGCTCAACAGCACCGCGGCCCGCAACGCCCCGTCGTCCGGGCCCGCGAGCACCACGACGAGCACGAGCGCCACCAGCAGCACGGCCTGAACCAACACGTCGAGCGCGAACGCGAGCCCCCGGCTGGCCAGCCGCGCGAGCCGAAGCTCGAGCACGACCGCATCGCCGGTCACGAGATCGGGTTCGGGACTCACCGGCCCACTGTACGTGCCGTTCGGGACCGATCCGGCCGCAGTCACGGCCGTCCGGCTTGCGTGGCAACGGTTACCTGCTGCTCGGGGCCGGTCGGATCAGTAAGCTGACCGCGTGGATGTGGACCTGTTCGTCGCGGCCCATCGCGCCGAATGGGACCGGCTCGCCCAGCTCCTCAAGCGCCGCAGGCTGCACGGAGCCGAGGCGGACGAGCTGATCAGCCTGTACCAGCGCAGCGCCACGCACCTGTCGATGGTCCGCACCGCCGCACCCGATCCCGCGCTCCTGTCCTGGCTGTCGGCGCTGGTCGCGCGCGCCCGCGCCGCCGTGACCGGCACGCACACCCCGGCGTGGCGCGAAATCGGCCTGTTCTTCTCCCAGCGTTTCCCCGCCGCCGTCTACCGCACCTCACGCTGGTGGCTGACCACAGCCGTCGTGAGCATCGCGGTGGGCGCCCTGCTCGGCGCGTGGGTCGCGGCCGATCCGGCCGTGCAGGCGAGCATCGCCGCACCGGACCAGATCCGCAACCTCACCGAACCGGGCGGCAGCTTCGAGACCTACTACTCCAGCCATCCGGCGGGCTCGTTCGCCGCGCAGGTGTGGACGAACAACGCGTGGGTGGCCGCGACCTGCCTGTTCTTCGGTGTCCTCGCCGGCATTCCGGTGCTGCTCGCACTGTGGGCCAACGCCGCGAACGTCGGCGTCAGCGCGGGTCTGATGTCCGCGGCCGGGCGGCTGGACATCTTCTTCGGCCTGATCACCCCGCACGGCCTGCTGGAACTGACCGCGGTCTTCGTCGCCGCGGGCACGGGCATGCGGCTCGGCTGGACGGTGATCAATCCCGGGCCGCACACCCGCGCGGTCGCCCTCGCCCGCGAAGGACGCGCCGCCGCGGCGATGGCGCTCGGGCTCGCGTGCGTGCTGCTGATTTCCGGCGTGATCGAAGCGTTCGTCACTCCGTCGGGGCTGCCGACGTGGGGCCGGATCGGTATCGGCGTACTGGCCGAAAGCGCTTTCCTGATCTACGTCTTCGTGTTCGGCCGCCGGGCGGCGCGGGCCGGTGTCACCGGCGACGTCGACGCCCGCTACGGCGGCGACGTGCTGCCCCAGTCCGGCTAGAGCCGCCCGGCGGCCTTGAGCATGAGGTAGCGGTCCGCCAGCGCCGGCGGCAGATCGTCGGGCAGCGCGTCGACCACCTCGACTCCCGCGCGGGCGAGCAAGGCCGTGACGTGCCGGCGTTCGGCAAGCGTGCGTTCCGCGGCGGCGGCCTCGTAGACGGCCTCCGCGTTTTGCCTTCCCTGCGCCATTTCCGCGACCCGCGGATCGGCGACGGCTGCCACGAGCAGGCGGTGCCGTGTCGTCAGCGACGGCAGCACGGGCAGCAGCCCCGCTTCGAGCGGAGCCGCGTCCAGGCCGGTGAACAACACGACCAGCGAACGCTGACGTGCCCGCTTCAGCACCTGCGCGACCATCCCGCGCGCGTCGGTCTCCACCAGGCTCGGCTCCAGCGGGGCCATCGCGTTGACGAGCGAGGTGACGTTCGCCGAGGGCACGTGGGCGCGCAAAGCGCGGTCGTAGGCAAGGAAATCGACCCGGTCACCGGCCCGGGAAGCCAGGGTGGCCAGCAACAACGCGGCCTCCATCGACGCGTCGAGCCGGGGCGCGTCCCCGACCCGGCCCGCCGATGTGCGCCCGGTGTCGAGCACGAGCAGCAGGCGCCGGTCTCGTTCCGGCCGCCACGTCCGCACCATCACCTCCGACGCCCGCGCGGTCGCACGCCAGTCGATCGAGCGCACGTCGTCACCGGCGACGTATTCGCGCAGCGAATCGAACTCCGTGCCCTCACCGCGCACCAGCGCGGCCTGACGGCCGTCGAGCTGCTGCAAGCGCGCCAGGCGGGACGGCAGATGCTTACGGCTGTGGAACGGCGGCAGCACGCGCACCGAACCCGGCACCCGGTGCGAACCCTGCCGCGCGGCGAGCCCGAGCGGCCCCACCGACCGCACCGTCACACGATGGGCCTGCCGCTCACCTCGGCGAACCGGGCGCATCGCGACGGTGATCGTGCGCCGCTCCCCCGCCGGGATCTCGACGCGATGCCGGTCCTGGACGACGCCCGCGCTCGGCGGCCACGCGTCGCGCACGCGAGCGCGGACGGTGCGGGAGCCGGGGTTCGAAATGGACAGTCGTGTTTCGGCCGGTTCGCCGAGCCGTGCCGAACCCGTGCCCTCGCGCGTGAAGGTCAGCCCGCGCACGCCGCCCGCGAGAGCGACATCCACGAGCGCCAGAACGGCGATCCCGGCCAGTACGACCAGTACCCCGGTCCAGGACGGCAGCGCGAAAGCCACCACGAGGACGCCGATGAGCGCGAGCACGCCGACTCTCGCGGTGATGGCCATCAGCGTGGCACGGGGACCGAGGCGAGCACGCGATCGAGCACGCCGTCCGCGGTCGCGCCCTCCAGCTCGGCCTCCGGCCGCAGATCGAGCCGGTGCCGCAAAGCCGGGCGCGCCAAGGACTTCACGTCGTCCGGGGTGGCGTAGTCACGCCCCGCGAGCCACGCCCACGCCCGCGTCGCCGCGAGCAGCGCGGTCGCCCCGCGCGGCGAGACACCGAGCCGGATCGCGGGCAGGGAACGCGTCGCGCGGCACAAATCGACGATATAGCCCAGAACTTCCGGATTCACCGCGACGCCGGCGACCGCTTCCCGCGCCTGTTCCAGCTGTTCGCGGCCCGCCACCGGGCGTAACCCGGCCGCGCGCAGATCGCGCGGGTCGAAGCCCTGCGCGTGCCGGGTGAGCACGCCGATCTCGTCCTCGCGGGACGGGGCCGGGATGGTGAGCTTGAGCAGGAATCGGTCGAGTTGCGCCTCGGGCAGCGCGTAGGTGCCCTCGTACTCGACCGGGTTCTGGGTCGCCACGACGATGAACGGATCGGGCAGCCGCCGCGCCGCGCCGTCCACCGAGACCTGCCGCTCCTCCATGGCCTCCAGCAACGCGGACTGCGTCTTCGGCGGGGTCCGGTTGATCTCGTCGGCGAGCAGCAGGTTGGTGAACACCGGGCCCTCGCGGAAGGAGAACTCGCTGGAGCGGCCGTCGTAGACGATGGAACCGGTGACGTCGCCCGGCATCAGGTCCGGGGTGAACTGGATCCGTTTGGTGTCCAGGTCCAGCGCCGTGGCCAGCGCCCGCACCAGCAGCGTTTTCGCCACCCCCGGTACGCCCTCGACCAGCACGTGGCCGCGGCACAGCAACGCGATGATCAGCCCGGTCACAGCGGCGTCGTTGCCGACCACCGCCTTGCCGACCTCGGCTCGCAGCGCGAGAAGTGCGTCTCGAGCGGCAGTCGTCACGATTCCCGTACCTCTCTCGTCAGCCGGTCGAGCTCGTTCGCGAGCCGGACCAGCGACGCGTCGTCCTCCGGAGCCGGACCGTACAGCAGCGGGGCCGCGTCCCGGCCGCACCGGGCCGTGACGGCGTTGAGCACGGCGGCGGGTTCGGCGCCCGCGCCGAGGCCGAGCACCGGAAGCAGCCGGGCGATCGTGGCCTCACGCAGGGCCTGCGCGGCGTAGGCGGGCGAGCCGGAACGGCGGTACAGCCGCGCGCGCCCCTCGACGGTTTCCGCGGCCCGCACGACCACGGGCAGCGGTTCGGACACGACCGGCCCGAGGCGGCGCAGGCGCCACAGCGCGAACAGCACCGCGGCGACGGCGAGCTGGATCGCACCGAACAACCACGGCTTGGGCAGCAGGTCGAGCAGCGAGCGCGGCGGCACACCGGAACCGGGGTCCGACGGCGAAGGCAGGTACCACACGAGCGTGGTGTGCCGCCCGAGCAGCCGCATCGCGAGCGCCGCGTCGCCCTGCTGGTCGAGCGCACTGTTGGTCAGCGGGGTGTTCGCGCCCAGCAGCGTGGTCGTGCCCGCCTGCAGGAGCGAACCGCCGTAACACGACCGGTCGCGCCCGCGGGCCTCGTACTCGGTGCCGCCGAGCATCACGTCACCCGCCGCGACGGCCGCGGCCACCGTGCAGCCGGGAGAACGCACGCCGGGATCGGTCTGGCCGGTCACGACCGCGCCGGGCAGCAGCAGATCGAGGGTCTCCGCGGACGGGGCGACGAGCACCGTTTCGGCGGCGCGGCCGCGCACCTCGGCCAGCGTCGCGGGCTCGACGAGGCCGGGATCGGTGACCAGCAGGCTGGACCGCGGATCGGCGGCCAGCGCCCGCCGGGTCTCCTCGACGGTGCGCGTCGTGGTGATCCGGACGCCCCGCTGCTGAAGCAGGGTGGCCAGGGCCCGCGAACCGTTCGGATCCGCCGACGCGGGATCGAGCTCGCCGTGCTGGCCGCCGCCCTTGGCGAAGACCGCCACGACCGTCGCGAACAGGATCACCAGCGCGATCAGCACCGGTGCCCGCGCGGCCCGCCAGATCCGCCGCGCGTCAGGAGAAACGCTTGTCACTTAAGGACTCCCGGCCGTTCCCTGGTGACCCGGCCGTCGAGCGCCGCCAGCCGCCGGGCATCGTCGGCGGACGCCGGCCTGCCGCCGTAGTGCACGGCGTCGAACAGCGCCGCCGCCGCGGCCAGCTCGTCCCTGGCCCCGGGCAGCCGCGCCCCGGCTTCGCGGGCGGCCTCGTCGGCGGTGCGGCCGGACTGCTCGTCCAGCACGCCCCGCTCCTCCAGCACGCGCACGATCGCGCGGAACCGCTCCCGCACCGCGCCCGTGAAGTCACCGGCGGCCAGAGCCTGGTCGGCGGCCGTGCGGTAGTCCGCGGCGGAGCGCGAGGAGTCCTCGAACACCTCGCGAGAGGCGCGCACCTCGCGGGCGAGCCTGCCGACCCGCAGCCGCACGACGACGATCACCAGCACCGCCACGGCCAGCAGCACGAGCAGTCCCAGCGGCCCGCCGGGCACGACGCCGGACGCGGCGGCGAACAGGTCCGCCAGCCGCTGCCCCAGCCAGCGCAGCACGCGTTCGACCCAGCCGGGCTGTGCGGCCTGGTAGGCGGCTTTGCTCAGCTCAGCCTCGGCCGCGCGCCGCGCGTCGTCCCGGTCGATGACGATCGGGACGTCGGTCAGCAGGGTGTACATCCCTACTCGGCGGCGGCGCGGGCGAGCTGGATGTCCATGCCTTCCTTGCGCATCCGCTGGTCGATGTAGAGCAGCACGGTGGCGCCGGCGACGAACGGCGTCACGACCGTGTCCGCGATGACCGTGCCCAGTGCGGACAGCAACTGCGTGCCGATCGACTGCCCGGCCAGTTCGGCGCCGCCGGAACCGATCCCGGTCTGCAGGTTGAACGGGATCTGGATGACGAAGCTGATGATCCCGCTCGCGATCGTGGTGAGCAGCATGACGCCGAACACGCGCCACCACATGCCCTGCACGAGCAGCCGGGAACGCCTGAGCGAGGTGCCGATACCGCCGCGCTCCAGCACCAGCGCCGGCGCGGCGAGCCCGAACAGCACATACAGCCAGATACCGGGAATGATGAAGAAGATCGAGGCGACCGCCACGATGATCGTGTAGACGATCGTGACGCCGAGCAGCGGCAGGAACCGCGGCCACAGTTCGCCGAGCGCCTCGCGGAGCGTGACGGGCCTGCCGAGCACGGCCTTACCGGCCACGACGGTCATGAAGCCGGTGAGAAACGTCTGCGTGATCACCAGGATCACCGCCGCGACACCGAGCGACGTGGACGTCTGCCGCAGCACGTCGGACAGGTAGTTCATGGCCTCCTGCTGGCTGGCCGCGGGCCCGGGCGGCTGCGGCAGCGGCGTATTGCGCAGGAACAGGTAGTTCGCGCCGAGGCTCAGCGCCGCGCTGATCACGGCGACGACCGCGGAAACCCCGAAGACCAGTGCCGGATGACGGCGCATCGTCGTCACCGAGCCGTCGAGGATCTCACCGACCGACAGCGGGCGCAGCGGGATCACGCCCGGTTTGCCGTGCCCGAAACGCGGGTCGGGACCCGGCGGCGGTGCCGGCGGCAGGTCACGTCGCGGTTGCTCGGGGTTGGTCCAACCGCTGTCGTCGGTCATCGGGTGTCTCCAGTCCTTTTTCTCCGTCGACGCCCACTCTCGCAGAGCCCGGCCCGGCCGACCACGCTGGACTCGCCAGACTTTTTTCACTCGTGATGTCGCCGCCGCGGGTGGCTATGCTGACGGCCTGATGACGCACTCGGCCCAGCGCCCGTCCCGGGGTTTCCACAGGTCCAGTCGCCGGCACGGGTCAGTGCGGCCGGCGACGGCTTTCGGTATCGGCACGTTGGTGGTGCTGCTGGCGGTGGCGGTGGTGTTCTTCTCCGTACGCTGGGCCAGCACCGGCGACGCCTCCACCTCCGGCACCGGCAGCAGCGGCAACGCCGCCCCCGCCGCGGGCGCCGCGCCCGGGCAGAAGGTCCTCAAACTCACCGATCACCCGATTCTGCAGGACCCGAACGCCGGGCTGCAGAACATCGTGTGCGTGCTGCCGGACTGGCACAGCGATCCGGCCACGGCCGAGACGTTCTTCACCGCCGCCGAGGCCTGTCTGAACGAGGCGTGGGGATCGCTGCTCAAGGCCTACGGCATGCCGTTCGCGCCGCCGACGCTGCACTTCCCGGACGGGGCGAGCTTCCAGACCGCGTGCGGCACGATCGCCGTCGGCGTCGCGACCGCCGCCTACTACTGCGACAACAACCTGTACGTGCCGTATAAGGGGCTGCAGATCGACCAGTACGGCGACAATCCCGGCGTGTACCTGGCGCTGCTCGCGCACGAGTACGGGCATCACGTGCAGGAGGTCACCGGGATCATGGACGCGGTGTGGCAGCGGATCTACGCCGACGGCCAGGCCAGCCCGGCCGGTCTCGACCTGTCGCGGCGCAAGGAGCTGCAGGCGCAGTGCTTCTCGGGCATGTTCCTGGGCGCGGTGGTGGACCGGGGCGGCTCGGTCACGCGTGAGATGTACGCCAAGGCGTGGCGGGACCAGGACACCCGCGGCGACAACACGTCCGGCAGCCACGACCACGGCAGCAACTCGCACTACGCGCAGTGGTGGCACACCGGGGCGCAGTACAACCGGATCGCCCAGTGCAACACCTTCGCCGCCCCCGCCTCGGAGGTTTCGTAGGCCTCAGACGGTGACGATCGCCGTCTCGGTCTTGCGGCGGCCGCGCGCCATCAGGAACGCGTACGCCGCGCCCGCGAAGCAGCTCAACGTCAGCAGGACGAGCCCGACCGGGCCGCGCAGCGCACCATGTCCGGCCACGACGTCGGCCAGGTGCACGTCCACCGGCCCGGTGCCCGCCAGCGTCGGCACGGTGATCTGCACCCGGTCGTTCTGGCCGTGTCCGCAGGCGTCGAGCGAGCCGGTGCGAGCCTGGCCGCCGAAGGAGAACTGGACCGTCTCCCTCGGGTTGGCGTCGGTGCACGGGGCCGCGGTGGTGACGGTGGCCTCCGTCACGGTGCCGCTCGGCGCGTCCACCGGCCCGAGGGCGCCGGGACCGGCCCACCAGACGGCGACCACGATGGCGATACCCGCCAGAACCGGGATGACCAGCGTGTTCCAGCGGAGCTGATGCACGGTCATCGGCACACCGGCCTGGGTCGCGTCGAGCACTGCACGCGCTCAATGGTTCCAGATACTTCCGGCGATTCACAGTGAGCCGAAGCGGACCGGCCCGGATCACTCGACCTGGTCTGCAGGCGTGACCTTGCGGACGTAGAGTAACCGGTCGCCCGGTTCGATGGCGTCGACCTGCGGCGAGTCGACGCGGTAGAGCACCCCGTCCCGCATCACGCCGAGCACGATGTCGGCGAGGTGACGCGGAGAACCGCCTTCCTCCGACGGCTCGACCGGCCGCTCCGCGATCGCCAGGCCTGACTCCGGGGTCAGCAGGTCCTCCACCATGTCCACCACGACCGGCGTGGACGTGGCCATGCCGAGCAGGCGGCCCGCGGTCTCGCTGGAGACCACGACCTGGTTCGCGCCGGACTGTTTTAGTAGGTGCACGTTCTCCGCTTCCCGCACGGACGCGACGATGTGCGCCTCCGGGGCGAGTTCACGCGCCGTGAGCGTGGTCAGGACCGAGGAGTCGTCACGGTTGGTGGCCACCACGACCGCGCGGGCCCGCTGCACGCCCGCGACGCGCAGCACGTCGGAGCGGGTGCCGCTGCCGTGCACGGTGACCAGGCCGAGCGCCGCCGCCGCGTCGAGGGGCTGCTGTTCGGTGTCGACGACGACGATCCGGTTCGGCTCGACGTTCTCGTCGCCGAGCAACGTCTTGACCGCCGACCGGCCCTTCGTGCCGAACCCGACGACCACCACGTGGTCCCGCACCTTGGACCTCCACTTCTGGATCCGGAAAGCCTGTCGTGATCGTTCGGTGAGCACTTCCAGTGTGGTACCGACCAGCACGATCAGGAACAGCACCCGCAGCGGTGTGATCACCAGTACGTTGATCAGCCGTGCGCTCTCGGTCACCGGCGTGATGTCGCCGTAGCCGGTCGTGGACAGCGAAACCGTCGCATAGTAGAAACTGTCCAAAAGGGACAGGCCGTCACCGTTGCTGTCCCGGTACCCGTCGCGGCCGATGTACACGATCAGCACCGTCGCGATCAGGGCGAGCAGGGCGTAGAGAACTCGCCGGATGATCGAGCGCATGGGGCTGACCGAGGGCTCGGGCATCCTGATGACGCCGACGAGCTTGTGGTCCGGCGCGTCGCGGTCTGGCACGCCGCGGATCGTAAAGGATCACCCTGGTCGCTGCTAGCCCCAACCCGCCGGCCATCGTCCGCTCAGCGACATGTTCGGCCGTAGCTCGCGTGTGCGGAAGCCCAACTCGACCACGCTCAACCCCAAGTCGATTGCGCCCAACGCCCGACTCGGGCACACGCAAAGCCCATCTCGCCCACCCAGAAAGCCCGACACGGCCGCACGTAACCCCCAACTCTGCCGCACGCCACGCCCAACTCGAGCGTCCGGAAAGCCCGACTCGGGCTCACGCAACACCCGACTCGGGCGCACGCAACCCCCGACTCGGGCGCTTGGAAAGCTGGACTCGCGGGGTGGGGTCAGG
>NZ_JAAXLS010000034.1 GCF_012328925.1 Amycolatopsis acididurans | reverse complement strand
GCTGCTCGTCCAGGCCATCCAGCCCGGACACGGGGTTCAAGTCCTCAGCGTTCTCCACGCCGGACATCATGTCGGTCATCAGGTGCACTTCCATGATCGGGAATTACACCGCTCGTTTTACAGTCCCTCTCGCTGGGATGTCACCAAGATCAGTCTTAAGCAGGTGTCATTTCTTGGCTCGACGAGTCTGCCCTCCATGTGGTTGTTCAACGCGCTGACCTGCGGAGACTCAATTTCGTGCAGTCGGCAGGAGGCTAGTGCTGAGGGAAATGAAGCCAGGTGCGAGAATCCATAGCTTCTGGAGGTTCTCGTTGTGTTGCGTCCAGCGTTCGCGTGACCAGTGATTTTAATCTGGTTCTAACCGCGTTTCGCGCGAGTTGCCTCATTGGGGGCTTTTCATTTTCTTTTGAAACAACGTTCGACGGTATTGCGGTTCTTGTGCTCGGTGGCATCGAAAGTTGGTTGGACCCGTCACCGTCAGAATCACGCTTGCGTCGCTGGGCTTTCTGGTCTTCCTTGACCGTATCGAAGCAGTGATTCCTGTCCGCGCAGATCGGCCCGATTGCCTCGGGAGTTGCAGGCCTTGTCCGTCGTCACTCGTGTACTGATCTCGCGGCCCTGTCAGGGGAGCTTGCGGGGAGTGTGCGGTGCTGGACGCGCACGGGGGCGGAGGATGAGCCCGGGGTCGGTGCGACCGTCGGCGACGGTGCGGGCTAGTTCGGACAGGCGCAGGTGGTGCGAGCGAGCGTAGCCACGCAACGCGAGAAAGGCTTGTTGCATGTCCACGGCGCCGTGGGCGGACAGAACGCCTTTGGCCTGCTCGATGACGACTCGGGAGTTCAACGCGGTTTGGAGTTGCTCGACGAGGACGGTGCTGTCGTGGAGCATGCGGTGCTGCAGCATGCCGATGGTGGCGACGTCGGCCAGCGCCTGGCCCAGGTTCACGCTTTCGGGGTTCACGCCGTCGGAGTCGGTGTTGAGCAGGTTCAGCGCGCCGATCACGGTCCGGCGCAGGCGCATCGGCACCGCGTGCGTGGCGGCGAACCCGGCCGCGTGGGCTGCCGGGGCGAAGCGGGGCCACCGCCCGTATTCCGCGGCGAGGTCTTCACTGGACACGGAGAGGCCGGTGCGCACGCAATCCAGGCTGGGCCCGTCATCGGCTTGTACCGCGAACAGTTCGATCACCCGCGCTTGTTCGGACGACGCGGCGACCATCGCCAGCCCGCCTTTCTGGTCCGAGAGCACCACGCCGGCCGCGGCGACGTCCAGCAGCTCCGCGCACCGTTCGACGAGCGTGTTCAGGAATTCCAGCATGTCGAAGTCGTCGACCAGGGTGTCCGCGAGTTCGACGAACACCCGTGCCAGTCGTTGTTCGTGCTGGCTGTTCACGTGTTCACCTGCCACTCCGCTTCGTCACGGGTCCGGGTGTGGTTCATTCTTCCGCGTCAAGTGCCAGACTGCGCGTCACGAGTTGTCGGGCCACGACGCTGACCGGCAGGTCGTGGGCATAAGCGTAGGCGCGGATCCGCAGCAACGCGGCTTGCATGCTGAGGTTCTGCTCGTAGCTGACGATCCCTGAGGCCTGGTGCACTTCGGCGTGGATGTCGCCGATCCAGCCGAGATCCTCTGGGGTGTGGCCGGCGATCTGAGCCAGGACCGCCTCGAACGCCAGCTCCGCCAGCAGGAGCGCATCACTGACCTGAACGTCGTTCAGCCGCCCGGCGCTGCTGCGGTAGCAGTCCAGGGAACCCACTCCGATCGCCCCGAGCGTGAGGGGGAAAGCGAACACCGCCGCCGCTCCGGCGGCCAGGGCGCCCGGGGTGAACCCCGGCCACCGCGACACCGCGGCGGCCAGATCGGGCACCAGCACGAGCACGCCATCGGTGGCCGCGGCGAGTCCTGGGCCTTCGCCCACCGTGAACTGCAGTTCCTCGAGCCGGGCGGCCACCGGGTCGCCGGCCAGCACCAGCCGCTGCTGCGCGTCGGGGTGGCCGGCCCGGTCGATCAGGGTGACCCCCGCGCCGGTGACGGACAGTTCCGACGCCGCCAGCAGGCAGATCCGCGTCAATGCGGAGGACGTGTCATCTCCGTTCGGCGCGAGCAGTCCCCGCAGCCGTCGTCGCCGGTTCGCAGTCGCCATGGCTGATCGCGCTTTCGTCCCGCGACGATCGCGGGGCATCGGTTCACGCGGTGGTGTGCTCCGCCTTGATGGAAGGGGTGCGTGCCGGGGCCGACAGCCGAGCCAGCCGGTGCGGGGTCGGCCAGCGGACCCGGGTCGCCCAGCCGAGCTTCTCCAGCAGCCAGATCACGCGTGCGGAGATGTCGATCTGCCCGGGGAGCACCCCGTGGCGGGCGCAGGTGGGATCCGCGTGATGAGAATTGTGCCAGGATTCGCCCATCGACAGGATCGCCAGCGGCCAGAAGTTCGCCGAACGATCGCGGCTGGTGAAGGGCCGGGCGCCGATCATGTGGCAGATCGAGTTCACCGACCAGGTGACATGGTGTTGCAGGGAAACCCTCGCCAGGCCCGCCCAGAGGAACGCAGTCAGCGCGGCCCACCAGGACCCGCCGATCAGCCCGCCGACCGCGGCGGGCACCAGCACCGTGGCGGCGACCCACAGCGGGAAAAGCCGATCGACCAGGCGGATGTCGGCATCGGCGGCCAGGTCCGGAGCGAACCGGGCGATATTGGTCTTGTCGCGGCCGAACAACCAGCCCAGATGCGCATGCCAGAAGCCCCGCGCCAGCGCGAACGGTGACGTACCGTAAAGCCAGGGCGAGTGCGGGTCGCCTTCGCGGTCGGAGAACGCGTGGTGCCGCCGATGGTCGGCCACCCAGCTGAGCACCGGGCCCTGCGCGGCCAGGCCCCCGGCGACCGCGAGCGCGATCCGGAGCGGGCGGTTGGCCGTGAACGCGCCGTGGGTGAAGTAACGGTGGTAGCCGATCGTGATCCCGAGCGTTGTCACCACGTAGAAGCCGGTCGCGATGCCGATGTCGAGCCAGCTCAGTCCCCATCCCCACACGAGGACGACGATCGCGATCAGCGCGAGGAACGGGGCGATCAGGAAGATCCGGATGGTGATCAGTTCGGTCCGGGAATGCTGTCCGGCAAGCAGCGGTTTCGGTCCCGCCGGGTACTGCGGGGGTGTTCTTGTCGTCGTCATGGTGATCGATTCGCGAGGCGAGTGATCACGGCGGCCGCGTGGGGCGAGCGTAGTGGGCTTCATGAGCCTGCTCCCGGCGGTGCCGGCCGGCTCTCGCTACACGGAATGCGAGGCGCGGGTCCCGGACGCGGACGTCCTGATCACTGGCTGTCGGTCGTCGTGAGAGCAGAGTCTGGGCACTCCGGCGCTGTGGTTCCTGATTCTACCGATCCGCAGGCGTGGTAGGCCGGTCAGCGTGGTTTCTCGGGTGTGGTGTCGAGGACGTGCACCAGGTGCACGGCTAGGTCGAACGCGGCCTTGTCATCGAGCTCGGTCCGGCTCTGCACGGCGTCCTGGGCAAGTTTTACGCGTCGTTCGTAACGGGAAACGTACGGAGTTTCAAGGGTCATAGCCCGAACCTTCTCTGAGCGTCGAGGACGACGCGGGCTTGATCGCTCACGTACGAGGTGCTCTCGACACCATCCACGGTACGCCTACGGACGATCCGTCAGCGACGCGGATGCGGGTATTCGGGCGCGCGGTTTTGGAACGACAGAATCGCGGGATTCAGGATGGTCCCGTCGCGGATTTCGATGGCTCGCCGGATGGTGTCGTGACTGTCCCATGCGGACGGGCCGGTGAGGACCGGCCGGAGGTGCGGGAGCAGGGCTTCGCTGATCTCCCAGGTGGCCGAGTTCCACAGGTGGGACGGGCTGTGGTCCACGGCGTAGTAGGTGATGTTGCGGCCGACCACGAACGTGGGCCGGGTGAAAGTCGTGGGCCGAGCCCAGCTGAAGCCCATGCCTTCGTCGCAGGAGACATCCACGATGAGGCTGCCGGGCGCGAACGCGGCGAGGTCGTCCTCGATGAGAAACGTCAGGGGCTCACTGGTGTCCTGGAGCACGCAGTTGACGACGATGTCGTGCTCGGCGAGGAATCCGGCCAGGGGTACCCGGCCTTTGCCGGTGAGCGCGTGGCTGCGGCGGGGGTCGCCTGGGTTGTTCGGGTCGTGGTCGAAATGCACCATCGTCGCGGAATGAATCGGCGAGCCGACCGCGCTGAGGCCGCGAGCGGTGAGGACATGGACGTCGTGGATCCCGTGGGCGTTCAGGGCGGTCACTGAGCCTCGGGCGGTCGCGCCGAAGCCGATCACGACCGCGCGCAGCCGGCGGCCGTAGTCCCCGGTCGAGCCGATCAGCTCCAAGGCGTGCAGCACCGAGCAGTAGCCCGCCAGCTCGTTGTTCTTGTGGAAGACGTGCAAGCTGAACGAGCCGTCGCGCCGCCAGTGGTTCATCGCCTCGAAGGCGATCACGGTCAGCCGCCGGTCGATGGCCAATTGGGTGAGCTCGTCGTCCTGGACGCAGTGCGGCCAGCTCCACAGCACCTGGCCGGCCCGCAGATCCGCGAGATCCTGCGGGAGCGGTTTGGCCAGCAGGATGACGTCGCATTCCGCGATGAGCTGCTCACGCGACCGCATCCCGGCGACGAAGCCGGCCAGCTGCTCGTCGAGGATGCCGAACCGCTCGCCATAGCCGGATTCGAGGTAGATGCGCTTCCGGAGGTCGGCGTCGATCCGCTCGAGATGCCGCGGATGGATCGGCAGCCGGCGCTCATTCTCTTTCCGCGAGCGTGCGATGACGCCGAGACTGAGCTGGTGCACGAAGGACCCCTCTGCTAGATGCGTACGGGTGTAGTGTCGGTGGTGTCCGAGAGCATCTCGTGCGTGGGTGGTCAAGCCCGCGTCGTCCTCGGCCCACAGGTCGGCCGCTGTCTGCGACCGAGGACGGGAGCACCGGCATGCAGTCGGGCCCGCACACAGCCGTCGCCACCCTACCGGCCATGAAGGCCACCGAGCCGCCCGGGCCTGAACCGCGTCTGCGGTTGAAGCCGGAGGCGCCCACCACGGGGTATGTCGATGGCGCGTGGTGGCCCCGATCCCGGGACCTGTCATCCGAACTGTCAGCGTTGCGTGCAGCGCTGACAGTTCGGATGACTCGGATCGACAGAGTCACCTACAACCTCACCGTCTGGCCACCGACTCCGCGGCGCCTGGTCCTCGACGGCCACGTCGTCCGGCTCGAGGGATTCCGGTCGCAGCACACCGACACCGTGACGGTGATCGGAGCCGATCGTCGCCGGCTGACCCTGCTGGTCGTTCCGCCGGACACCGACCCGGACCTGGCGCACCGGATACTGGTGACCGCGGCGCACGGGAACACCATCGACACCATCAAGACGCTGCTCGCCCCCAATGATCTGTCCCGCCACGCCACAGCGGATCTCGCCGATGCCGCCACCCAACGGTGGGAGGCCGACGGCGGTCGCACCACGGTGCAGCTTCCCAGCTGAAGCCGGTCGACACGGCGAGCCTGATCAGCGTCGAGGTCTGTATTGGCCTGCCCATCCAACCGGCCAATGCGGAATCGGCGGGCAAGGGGATGGCTTCGATGGTGCCGCGGGGCGGCGATGGTCGGGCTGTCATCTGGTCGCGAATGTTCTCGGGCGTCACTCGATCGTCCGTTCGGGTCCTTCAAGGAATTTCCGCATAGTCCTGCTGCTGAGTTGGTCGACCGTCCAACCAGGAACATGGTAGAAGAATTCGAACTCGACCAACGGCAATCCAGCCGCTCGTAGCGTCGGCACCTCGTCCGAACTCCTCGATGGCTCGCCGGCTATCTGGCGATAGGGCCCGCCTGTCCATGCACCCGTTTGCCGTCGCATGTGGGTGCAAGCGGATCTCGGGTGGCGGCACGGGCGTGATCGGCCCGTGTGAGCTCGGCTTGGTCGAGAATATCCAGGACCGGCAGTATCTCCTGCACGAACGTTTCGCCTGCTGGAGTCAGCGCCATGCCGCGAGAGTCGCAGGCGGCCTCCAGGAGTATGGCGCCGAGGGCGCGCTCGAGTTGCTGGACCTGAAGGGTGAGGCTGGCTTTTCGAACGCCGAGGTGTTCGGCGGCGTGGTTGAGGTTGGGGTGCCCGGGTATCGCGAGGAACCGGCGGATGCGTTGTTCGGCTCCGCGGCTGTTGAACAGGGTCCAGATGGTGGTGGGGAACGCGTCGGGTCCGCCATGGTCGGCGAGGACATGTTTGTGGGCGGCGACGCCTCGACGGGTCGCGATGCCGAGTTTGCGGGCGTGGCGGGCCAGGTCGGAGGGCGGGATGCCAAGATCGGCGGCGATGTCGGTGAACGGGCGGTGTTTGTCCTCGTATTGTTCGCGAAGCCAGGCGGGGTTGAGTGTGCGTAGAACTTCACCAGGCACCGGCGGGCCGATTCCGCTGTTGATCAAGCGAGTGCTGATGAGTTGATGGCTGCAGCCGGTGAGATGCGCGATCTGGCCAGAGCTGAGCCCCTGGTTGACGTAGCCGCGCAGATCGTCGTCGCCCGGTGGCACCGGGCGTGGAATGTCCTTGCCCGGCTCGGATGTGTGTCGTGGTGTCGACGGCTGTGGGTGACGGGCAGCGGCCAGAAGGATGTGATCGGGTGTGGTGTGCAGGCGGGTGGCGATGGCGCTACGGGTCAGCCCCGCCTTCGCGAGGCTCCAGAGTTCGTCAATCTGAATGTCATCGGGATGCGGCCCTGGCCAGGAGATGTCCTCGACCCAGTCGAACGGCGGTTCCCAGATAACGGGCTCATCGATGTGCAGGCGCCGCAACAGGCCCTGGGCTTGCTCATGCAGGTGAGTGGACAGCTGTGCGGGAAGGGCGAAGACGAACGCGCTGTAGTCCTCACCATCACGAGCCGGGGATAACGTCAACGGGTCCGGTAAGTAGTAGGGATGATTGCCGGTGAGCAGCTCGATCAGGCGCAGCCGCGCGAAGCGTTCCTGACGCTCGGAGGAGCGGTAGCGGATCTGGGTGCAGGCAGCCTGCCAGGTGACGCGATTCAAGTCGGCGGCCGAGATCCGGCGCCAGCGACGACGGCGCCCGTAGTCAATGGGTGCGGGATGCTCGTCGAGTTGGCGGGCGAGTTGGCCGAGTGCGCTGAGTACGGGCTCCCAGGTGCCGCTCTGGCGGAGTTTCTTGGTGAAATGGGCGCAGACGGCGCCGCTGGCCGGCGGTTGGCCCAGCAGCGCCCGGGCACCGGTGTAGTCGAGGTCGCCGAGCCCGGCGATCTGCAGCAGCAGGCTCAGCGCCTGGCGGTAGGACAGCGGGTCGAAGTGCCCCAGCGGGTTGAGGCGCAGCGCCCAGCCCCGCCAGAACAGGCCGGGGAGGCTGGCTGCTCGCGTTGTGCCGTGCCCGGATCGGGGACGCCGTGGCGTACTGGTCGCGGTGCCGTAGCGAAGCTGAATCGCTGGGTTGAGTCGGGGACCGATGCGCTTGAGCAGTGCGCCTTGGAGCTTGGGGCTCGCGGTGTCCCACTGGCCCAGCAGCTGGGAGAGGCGGGCTTTCGAACCGCCCGCGGTGGCGTGTGCGAGCCAGGTGGTGATCGCTGGGTCCGGCGCGGTGGGTCCGGTGGCGAGCATAAGGTGCGCCGCGGTCGCGCCGACCGCGACTCCGGTAGCGCGATCATGGCCATGATCCGGGAGGCCGTGCTCGGCAAGCACACTACGGGCGATCGCGGCGATCGGCTCCGGCGCCGCCGAGGTTCGCAACGCGGCCAGCGTGGCGCGTGCGGCGGCGTGCAGGTCGTCCAGGTTCTGCAGCAAGGGTGCCAGATCAGCGGAGGCCGCGCGGGCGGCCAGCAGCGCGGTGATGATGGCGTCGATGTGGTGTTGGGCGCGCGTCACCGGACCGTCTGGAGCGAGGCTAATCGTGTCTGCTTCTTCCAGGGAGAAGGTGCAGGCGGGTGCTTTACCGTGCGGTGAGTTCTGCGGGAGGGCGAGCCCGAGCTCGCCGAGGTAGGGCGAGTCGGGTGGCTGGATGCGGATCCAGAAGTGTCGGCTCTCGCAGGCCGGGCAGGTGTCCCGGAGCAGGATGTGGTGGCGGGTGCAGGCGAAGCTCCAGGCCAGGCGCCAGGACAGCATCCACCGATTCCCGTTCTCGGCCAGGCAGCGGGGGCAGAACCGTGATCCGGTCAGTCCGCGCCACCAGCGTGGACGGCTCCCCGGCCGCGCGGGCCGGTCGACGATCAACCCGGTTCCGGCGTAGCGATCCAGGGTCATGCCGGCCAGCCTGTCAGCGGGGACCCCGGTGGCCGTGCCCACCGCGGCGAGCTGCTCGGTGTCGAGGTGGTGCACCCAGGGTTTGTGGGCTTTCGCGGTGTTCCATTGCGTGGCTATCCCCGCGGACCGGAAGAGGTCGAAGATGCTGGTGTGCAGGCGTTCGGCGAGGGCTTCCAGCCAGCTGTCCACTGCCTCACCCGGCAACGGCGCCAGCCGGATCGGCAGGGTCCGGATGCCGCCCGTCATCCGGCGCGGCGTTGAGTCTGGGTGATGCGGGTGCTGATCCGGCGGGCCCGGATCGCGGCGTCCAGTTCGCGGCGAGCGGTTTCCGCGGCGGCGTCGTTTTTGACACTGTCGAGCAGGTCCTGGCTCAGCTGTTCGGTGCCGGTGCGGACGGCGCGCTGGCAGCCGCGGTTGATCAGGGTCATCAGCGAGCCGATGTGCCCGGTGCTGCGCGCGAACAGGTAGTCGGACAGTTCGTCGGCCAGCATGCCGGGATGTTTCTCGGCGAGGGCCAGGCGTTGTTCGACGGCCAGCAGCATCTGCCGCCACTCGCGTCGCTCGGTGTCGGTATCGACGGTGAAGGGCCGCATGTCCAGCGGCGTGGTGCGGCGTCCGGTCTGCGCCAACACGGCGTTGGTGTAGGAGTCGCCCTCGGAGAACAGGCCGCGTTCGGCCAGGCCGACGCCGATGAGCACCAGCGTCACCGGGAACTCGTTCGCGATGTATTTGAACTGGTTGCTCACCTCCACCCCGGACGCTGCCCGCCACCGCAGGAAGTGCAGATCATCGACGATCAAGAGCTTGACCTGGCAGGCGAGCATGCAGTCCAGGGCGCGGTGCGCGAACTGGGCGGTGGTGCCGCGCTGGTGGCCGGGATGACCGAAGTACTCCAGCATCGCCCGGTTGAAGTCCTTCATGCCGGTGTTGCCGGTCAGCCCGACCCGGCAGACCGGCCAGCGTTCGTGCCCGCTCCGGGTGAACTCGCCGTGCTCGGCGATCTCGCGGAGATGGAATCGTTTGGCGAAGGCCAGCACCGAGGTGGTCTTGCCCAGCCCGGGGAACGCGTCGATCGCGATCGCGCCCTTGGCCTTGTCCCCGTCCTGGGCGTTGCTGTCCACGATGTCCCACAGATCCTCGTGCAGCGCGGCCAGCTGCGGGGTTTTGATCGGCCCGAGGTTGGCGTGCCACTCCCGGCGCCGCTGGTTGTAGTCGGCCAGTGCCGCCTCCCCCAATGCACGGAGTTCCCGTGTGGTCAACGGTTCAGGCTGGGGGCGGGCGGGGGCGTTGACGAAGCACTGCCAGCCTTCCTTGCGTGCCAAGGTGAGATTGTCCAACCGGACGGTGCTCTCCGCGGCCTGCTCAGTCCGCGGCGTCGAGTTCACGCGTCCTCCAGTGCGTCGGCGTAGAAATCCTCCTCCGCGTCGAGGCCATTGAGGTCCTCGGCGTCGTCATCGCCCATCTCGGCGATCGGTTCGGCCTCAACGTCTGCGGGAGCGTCGCCTGAGCCTGCGGCGGCCAGCACGCGGGCCACCGACGGCAGCCCTGACACTGCTGGTTCGCGTTCCGCGGGGAGGTCAATTGCTGCCTGCTCGCGAGAGAGCCGCAGTGCCATCCGCCGCTCGGCGAGTGTCGTGCCCAGCCCGAGATTCCACCGCTCCAGTAGATCGGCGACCGCGATCTTGTCGTCGGGGTAGGTGTACTTCGCCGCGGCCAGCTTACGTGCGAACTGAAGCGCGTCCTCGCTCAGCGGCATGTCCAGCGACGGGGCGTGTTCCCAGCGCAGCGTGTGCCATCGGCGTGGGGTTTCTTGGTCCCGGAAGTAGACGCGGGTGATGTCGTCCGGGTCCACCTGCACCGGCCATCGCCCCTTCGCTTTCCCGGTGTAGGGGCTCGTTTCGTTCTCGTAGCATTTGAGCACGTCGCCGTGGTAGCGGCGGCCGTCGATCTCCACACCGTAGTGCTGGATGGTGCGCCACTCGGTCTTGAGGAACTCATAGCCCAGGTCCGGGTCCCGCGGGACCTCGATGTAGCCGGCCCGCGCGACGCCGTGCTCGAACATCATCGCCGGCGACATCCGCAGCTTCGGCAGATGCGGGTCAATCAGACTGGTGTGCGGCCGGTGGTGATAGACCGCCGCGACCCACTCACGGACGATCACTTCGAGTTCGTCGAGGAAGAAGAACGCGTCCTGCTCGGGATTCAGTCCTCGGGAGTGCACGTCCGGGCCCTTGTAACCCGGCAGCGCCTGTAGCAGGTCTTCCCGCAGCGTGCGGAAGAACCGCTCCACCGGCCCCTTGTCCCGGCCCGTGCGCAATCTCGCCGGCTGGATCGAGATCCCCATCCGGCGACACACGCTCGTCAGATGGTCCGAGACGTAGATCTTGCCGTGATCGACCACGATCGTCTCCGGCACCACCGCCGGCGATCCCGCGCCAGGGCCTTCGATTGCGCTGGTGTCCAGCAGCACCGACCGAGGAATCCCGTGCTCGGGCCAGACCGCGTGCGCGGGCCAATCGCGCCCCGCCGGTCGGGGTCGAAACGCCTGGTAGAGCACCGAGGCCGCGTCTACCGACTTGGTCGACACCGGCGTCAGCCGCAACCCCACGATGCAGCGGTCGTACCAGTCCATGGCAACGGTGAGCTCGGAGTTGATCCATCGCAGCGTGACCGGGTCCAGCGCGAACACGTCCAGTCGTGTGGTGTCCAGCAGCACGTACTCGCCCGGCCGGGTCGGCCGTAGCTTCCCGTAGGCCTCATCCGGGCGACTGGCGATGTCCCGATTTCGCTTGGTGCTCAACCGGAATATCGGATGCTGCCGCTCCAACTCCTCCAACACCCGAAACGCCGTCGCCCGGCTCGGCACCTTCACCGCACCCGGCCCGAACCGCGCGGTCACCCGCGCGCTGGCCCGGTCGATCACCATCGTCCGCGACGGCTTCGACTCGTCGGTGTGCTCGACCATCACTTCCAGCGCCGCCTCCGCCCAGCGTGGGTCGGTCCTGCTCGTCGGCCCGCTGCTCGTGCGGCCTTTCCGGCCGATCAAGCCTGCTTCGCCATGACAGCGAAAATCGGCAACC
This sequence comes from Amycolatopsis acididurans, assembly GCF_012328925.1. Taxonomy (GTDB): domain Bacteria; phylum Actinomycetota; class Actinomycetes; order Mycobacteriales; family Pseudonocardiaceae; genus Amycolatopsis_E; species Amycolatopsis_E acididurans. Next base: position 59,019 of record NZ_JAAXLS010000034.1, on the reverse strand, counting down.
CACTGCTGAACGGTGCGCATCGTGACGTCCAGCTCGGCTGCCTTGGCCCGGTACCGCGTCAGCAAAGGCAGACTTGGGTCGAACCCAGGACGTGGCTCGCCCTCAGCCGCAAGTTCGGCCATGCCGACGCGATACCCGGTCAGCACTTCCCGCACATGCGCGGCCCGGTCCCGCAGCTGCTGCTGCTCCGCGTCGGTCAGCTCTGCCAGCAGCACGCTCGCTGTCTCGTCGGGATCATCGGCGCTGGGCCCAGGGCTGTCCGGGATTACTCGGGCTCGGTCCGAAGCCAACAATTCCCGCAGCGCCACTCGCACCATCCGGCGCCCCGACGAGTTCTTCAGCACGACCTCGGTACCCGCCGTCGTGGCGAGCAGCTCGACGACCTCGACAACCTCACCGTCGTAGCAGAACCGGGAACCCACACCCACGCGCGTCGCCGCCTCGCTCATGCCGCACGCCTCAGCACGTGACTGCCGCTCAACGGCCGGGTCAGATCAACGGTGAAGTACTGCCGCCACAACAGGTGCAGCACCGCCGCACGCACCAATGCCGCCGGTCGCCTCGGCCAGCCCCGACACGCCATGCCAATGGTGACACCGTCCAGATCCGCCGAACGTACCTCAGCGAGCAGCTCGTGATCGAAGAGCCAGTCCCGGCGATAGCCCGCCAGAAATCGAATATTCTCCAGCTCCACCACCGGCGGTTCGCTCCACACCTGATAGCGCCAGCCGCGTGACTCCACCGCCTGCCTCGTCCACGCGAAGGTGAACGCATTCTCCGGTCGGACCGCGCGGTGCCGCGGCTTGACATCCACCACCAGCGGACCGGCGTCGGTCACCAGCAGGTAGTCCGGGATGTGCTTGCGCACAGCCCCAGCGACCTCGGCCTTCAGCAGAAACGGCTGAGCCAGGATGTGACGCACAGACAGATCGAAGTCCGCGAACAGCAACCGGGCCAGCTCCAGCCGGGATTCATAGATCACCAGATCTTGTACCGTGGCCGACCAAAACTCACCCGAGTAGTGCCGCTGACCCTTGTACCAGCGGAAACTCCGCCACGGCAATGCTAAAATCAACACGTCGGCCCCGACCGACGCCCATGGCTGAACCACCTCCGCCGACACATCTGCGGGTCGATAGCAGACCATCGTCGACACCGGATCGGCCACATTCGTCATCGCCGCTCCTCACAACTCAATAGCCGCCGACGTGCCACCTTCCTCCCGGCTACGTATCCCGGCCCGCAGCTCCACCGGCATGTCGGCTACACCACCCAGACGGCCCAGTCTCAAAGAGACTTCACAAATGAAACGAAGGTGAAAACGCCGCTGAGAAAATGAAGTCAGCCGTGAGACCCTACATCAACCTGGTCTTCTTCCTGGCCATCTACCAACTCTTCTGCCCGCTCATCTTCCCCTTAAAGAGGAAGCCCCCAGGCGGATCGCTGTCGCAGGTCAGCGCTCCGCTGGCCCTTCCTGAGTCCACCCAGCCTCGGTACCCCGCGGGAACCTGTTGACGACTGGGGAAAGAAAATGGGCGGCGAAATTCAGATCCGGCGATGGGAAATACACGAGAACAATTGGCGTCCTTACTATTCATACCGACCCGGATTTCTTTGCCTGTTGTATTTTTTCTTGCTGCCCCACTTCGCTTTCATCCTTCGCTGGCTACATCTCCGCCACCTGCTGATTTCTGTTTCTTTCGTAAGGTTTCCAACGTTCTTCGCCATCGCGCGCATAAGGTGAGAGTGGCGCAAAAAAGGAAGAAAAAGCGGCTCACTGGTGTTGTGTCGCACGCGGAGCCGGCGTTAAGCTAGAGTCATCGGAACACAGGAAATACATCAAAGTTCCGGATTCATAAGAATATCGCGGGTAGGGATTGGTACCCCGTTTGCCCGCAACTCGAAAAGAAGCATCGAAAGGCATTCTCATGACTGCTGTCACTGTGGAAGCGTGGTCGCACGGCGACGGGTGGCTTGCCGTCGACACGGGCGAGTGGATCAACGATCGCGGCGAGTTCGCGCAGGATCTTACGGATGATCTGCGCGACTGGATGGACGACAACGGCCATCGGTGGCCGCATGATGACGTGATCGCCGCGTGGATCGAAGAGCGCACGGGCGAGCCTCCCGCCGGCCTGCATGGCGACGGCGCGGTGTGGCACCACAACCTGGTCAACTTTTCCGATCACCTGATCGATAATCTTGGTTTCGTCGTGCTCTCGTCGGCTGACTTCGGTGATCTCATGATCGTCGTGAGCGATCATCTCGGCTGCTATGTGTGGCCGACGGTCTATCGCTCCACTGTGGACGAATTGGAAGAGTGGGCCGACTACTCCGACGCTACGGGCGAATGTGCGAATGGGCACCGTTGGCAGACGCACGACACGGTGCGCCTGCATGCGTGGGACAGCGCCGACATGACGACGTATCGGCTGCCTGATCTGGTCCGAGTGCCGTTCGACGACCGTAGCCGCGCCTATGTGGCCTGCCCCGCATGCGGTAAGGCCGTGCGGTTCGAAAACCGGTTCTGAACTCCGCGGCCGGCCGCGCCCCCTGCTGTGTGCGTGCTGCGGCCGGCCGCCCTCCCTTTTCCTTTCGTTCCTGATCTTGCTTGTGAGGTGCGTTGTGTTTGTCCTGTCTGCCAACGGCGACATGATCTCCATCTCTCCCGAGGACTTCGATGACTCGTCGGTGATCACGTTGGAGAACGCCGAGGAAACCGAATGGCGGTGCCTCGCGTGCGGCGAGTCCCTGACCGAGGAAACCGACGGCTACGCCGACGAATCGGGTTCGCTGATCTGTGACGCCTACGACCCGTACGACGATCCCGAGATTGACGACGTGGACACAGCGCCGGATTTCCGAGAGGGTTCGCACCGCGCGCAACGGGTCCCGCTGGCGTGGGCCAACGGTGCCGCGATTCACACCAACCCAGATGAGGACTCGATCACGGTCACGGTCTCGGTCGGTGACCCGCGCGGCGCGTTCGCCTTCACCGTGCGCCGCATTCCCGATGATGCCGGGACCAACGGGGGCCGGTTGATCATGCACACCCCGTACCCGGGTGAGCCGATGCCGCACCGGGACTTGATCGAGGACCACACCGGTACCTACTGGGTCGGCTGACCCGCCGGGCAGGGCGCCCGTGGCCGCCGCAGTGCGGGCGCCCTGCCACCTCCCACTGGCTCTGCCGGCACCCCCTGACTTCGTGCTTTGAAACTCCCTTTCTTGGAGGTATCCGCGATGACGACCGCTACCGACACCACGACGACCGCCGTTCAGTCCGCGCCGGCTCTGGAATGCCGTATGGACCGCGCGACCCTCGCGCACGCTTTGACCACGGTCGGCGTGGGCATCGCGCGTCGCCCCGTTGTGCCACTGCTGGGCGGTGTGCTGCTCGACGGGCGTAGCGGTGACCTCACGGTGACCGCCACCGACTGCGAAACCGCCGTGTCGGTCCGCGTGCCCGACTCTGTGCTGACCCCGGGTCGGCTGCTGATCGACCACGCCGAGGCAACCAAACTCGTTGCCGCACTGGTGAAAGGCATCCGCAAGCGCGACGCGGACACGATGCCCGTCAGCGTGAAAACGACGGGCGACGGCACAGCGGTGCTCGAACTTGGCGGCTACACGATGCCCGTCACCACTTACCCGGCCGAGGACTTCCCGACCCTGCCAGACGCCCCGCCTACCGTGGCCGAGGTCAACCGCGAACGGTTCACCGCCGACGCGCGCCGTGTGTTAGTCGCCACGGGTACAGACGACACCTTGCCCATGATTACCGGCGTACAGATGCAGGTGATGCCCGGCACGCTCACCCTCGCCGGGACCGACCGATACCGGCTCGCCGTGGCGGAGCTGGCCGCGACGACGGTGACCGAGGAACGCTCGGTGCTCTTCCCGGCCCGCGTGCTCTCCGCCGCGCTGAAGCACGCCACTGCTGACCGCGTACGACTCGGGCTCGGCCGGGACAAGCTCGGCGACTGGGTGTCGCTGTCGTGCGGAACGCTGACCGTCGTCACCCGCCCGGTAGAGGCGCAATTCCCGTCCTATGAACAGCTTTTCCCGGACACGACCGTCACGGCCCGCGCCGACCGCGACACGCTCACGCAGGCCACCACACGGGCCACGGCGGTACTGGAGGCCAAGAAGCACACCACACGGGACAGCCACGGGCGCCGCATCGCGGCACAGGTCGCCGTGACCGTCGATCCCGCCGGGTCGGTGTCTATTGCCCCCGTGCGCTCGGGGAGCATGCCGACGCGGTGACCGCCCCCGAGCATGCCGCCGAGGTCCACGGCGCCACCGACACCGTGCGCGTGCTGTTCTCCGCGTCCTACCTGCGCGACGCACTGGGAACCCTTGACGGTGACACGGTGACCATGCAGCTCGCCACGCCGACGCGGCCGGTCGTGCTCACCGGTGCCGACTGGTGCGTTTACCGGCACCTGCTGATGCCCGTCCGTCCGCCGCAGTCCTGAGCGTGCGTCCCTGGGGAGCGGTCCACGCACCGCTTCCCAGGAACCGCTAAACCACAAACCCCTTGCCGTTCCTCCAATCACCGCAACCATTCTGTACACAAAGGACATCCAATGAACGAGATGCGCGAATACCGCTGCGTCATTGAATGGGACATCGAGGCTGAAGACCCTATCGAGGCCGCACGCCTCATGTGGTCGTCGATTATCAATTCACCGGGGCCGATTGTGAACGTCTGGACGGGTTCCGCCCGAAGCGTCGACGTTGATCTCACCTGGCCAACCGCGACCACCGACATCAACGGCGCGACAGCCGAGGAATACCGACACAGCAACAACGTGGCATCAGAGGCCATGACCCCAGACGGTCGTTGGACCACGGCCCCCACGAACAACACCAGGACCCATCCCGATCACACGGCGTCGTCCTGAACCACGGCACATACAGGAGAGAGCAAGGAGTCTCACCATGCACACGACCACCCTCCACAACGGACACGACGGGCACCACGAGTGGGCCACCGTCGACCTGCCAGACGGCCGGAGCCTGGATGTCTACGCATCGGGCACCGTGCAGGTCTATTACCCCGACAAGACCGCCGTCGAATTCACGATGCCGGCCACCGCGACCGAAGCGTTCGAGCCCGGCTGGATCGGCCACCACGTGCACCGTCTCGGCTAACCCTGACACGCCAAATACGGGAAGGAGGAGAAGTGTCCAAGGGAGGATTCATCAACGACCAATGCGGAACCGTCGGGTGCGCGGGTACCGGTTGGGGCATTTCCATCATCGTGTCACCGAGCGTCTACCGGTGCGCCGAGTGCGTGCAGTGCCTCAACGCTCTCGCGCCCAACTGGGTTGACGAACTCACCAACCCCGACGCCCACGCGGAACGCAACCGTGCCCTCGTCGCGATGGACGCGGACACCCTGCGCGAACAGGCCGCACCCGCGCTCGCCCTGCGCACGGCCGTGCGACGCGCCACTCACGCACTGGCCGACGATGTCGCGGACACCACGTTCGCCAGGCAAGCCGTCATCGACATCGTCAAGGCTGCTGACGAGATCATCGGCGCCACCGTGACCAACTGGTGGGCAGCGCACCGCCGCCCACAGCACTACCAGAACCACGCGCCCGAGTCCGCCCCCTACGCACTCAACCCGACATGGCTGGTCAAAGTACACGGCTCCGGAATCGGCACCGTGCGTCTCGCACCGAACGGCCCAGACGAACGATACGAGGCGAGCGACCTTTGTGGCGGACCTCTTCGCCCGGACCTGCTGCCCGACGATCAACCGCACTTTGACTCCCCGGCAGAAGCTGCCGCTGCCCTGACCGAACGCGCCCAGGAAATGGGCTGGGTTGATTCGTCCGCAGACGCCGGCTCGGACAACTAGATGGATTGGTTTGCATAACTGTCCACATGCGACAACCGAAAACGTCGCCTATGCAAGGAGAATTCAACGTGAGCACGCAATGTTTCAACGACGGCCAGCCGTCCGCCGTCGTCCTGGTCCGCGAAGACGTGGACCCGCCGCACATCAGCACCGGCGGCCTGTGTACGTCGTGCGCCACCTGCACCAGCCCCGGGTGTACGGAACTGGGAACGATCCTGGACGCCGAGTACGAGGAGCCGTGGTGCACCAGGCATGCCGCACAGTTCTCCGGCGACGAGGCCGTTCATGGCCCCAATTTGGTGCCCATCAACTCGGACCGCTACCGCGAACTGACCAGCTGAGCACCCCGCGCGACCGACCCGTGAAACGCGCCCTGACGCGACGAACCACCGCGCGCACGGCACGTATCACCTGGTCACGGGCCTGACCGACGTACTGGCGAGACGACAACTGGACAACGAGCGGTACGGGACACCACCGGAACGGTGAGTTACCCTGACCTCTACCTCCCTTCGGGGACGGTGCCCTTTCGATGGGGCTTTTCGAGAGGCCGGCGGACCGTACCAACACCCTCCGGGGTGGGTCCGTCGGCCCTTTTCATGCGCTTTCCCTGTGCCGCCCGCGCCGCGACGCGCCCACAGGCAAACCCTGCCTCGACCCTGGCCAATCCCGCCGGGAGCGGTCTCCGTGGCAATTCACGCTGGCCACCCCGAACACCCCACCGAAAAACCATCGAGAGGAGCACCCGATGAAGACACACTGTGAGCAGCCTTATCAGGCGATGATCTCGACCGCTAGCGCAGTGCGCCGACTGTCCGAGGACACCTCGACCTGGCACGTGCGTCGGCTCGCCACCGACCTCGCTGGGGCCGTGTGCGACCTGGACGGCCGCATGCGCGCCGTCCTGGAACTGCCGCGCGCCTGGCAGAGCACCCCGGACGCGGACAAGACGACAGACGGGGGATCAGCAGAGGAGGCGGACGACACCGCGCCGGTCGACACGGACGGCCATGAGCCCGGGTTCTACACGCTTCCCGCCGCCGACCTCGAAGAAGGCATGAGCACGGCTGACGGGCAAGACATCGTGAGCGTCGGCACCGACCCGGACGGAACGGTCTTCGCGGACGTATACACGCCCCGTTCCGACGATCCCGAGCTGGACGAGCGCAACCGCTCCGAGACCGAATGCCGCATGTACCAGCCCGGCGAGCGCGTGGCCATGGGCACCTTCGTCGACACCGAGATTGACGGATCGTCGGCCGCCAACGCCCTGCCTCTCCATGCCACCGACCGCAGAGCCTGACCCCGGGGCTCGCCCGGATCAGCCGAACGCGCACTCTCGCACAGAAAGGACGATCTCGTATGCCTGACACCGAGACTCCCCACACGCACACGCTATTCGCACTCGGGCGAGGCGAGCATGCCGAACCTCTCGGCGGGTTCGGCGGTTACCTAGCCCCGGCCGAGCTGGTGCGCGTGCCGATCGGACGCCAACTGCTCGCTGCTAGCACCGCCACCGAAGTCCGCGAACGGTTCGCGCGATTCGCGCTGGCGTGGGACGTGGCCGGCTACGACACGTTCAACCGCACCCGACGGGAACCTCGCATCCCCAGTAGCGTGCCAGGGCGCGCCGACTGGGTGCCCTACGAGCATCGCCGCGACATTTACGCCTTCGACGATGGCACGTGGTTCCTGTGGATCGCCACCGACTATCCCCAGTGGCACCGTCTGAGTTTCAAACCGGACGGCACCATTCACGAGGAGCCCGTGGCCCGCATCTACGGCACGGACTACGCCCGCACCCACGGGCTGGATCTCCCGCAGCTCGCCGCCTGGATCATGGGCGCGGCAACCGAACGCCTAGCGAACAGCGACTTGGCGTTGTCGGCTCTCGTGCACACAGGAGAGAACCAGGACGAGCCCGCTATCCATTTCACTGTCCACAACGGACATGATAGCGATCGGGGGCTCGTAACGGCGGAGTTGGAGTCGATTGCGCAGACTCACAACTGGTCCAACCCGTGCGATCCGGACGACCGGCGCTTCACGCTCTGCACCGGACACCCCCAGGCTGTAGCCCTCGGCGAAATCCTGATCGTCGAGGACGAACCATACGACGAGTGAGCTAAATACCATCCCTTAATTGCAGATTCCTTATCCGGAATCGCGCCCTTCTCTCATTTTCCTTTGTTCCTTGCCTATTCCTCGGCGGGCACACCTATGCCCGCTGACGGGCTGCACCTCCCATCAGGAGACCGCCATGCCACCAAACACAGCACCGCAATCGGTCAGCCAGTCGAGAACCAGCGTGGAACCGGGCGAAACCGCCCAGCTCGGCCACGTGCTCATCCAGCGCGACCGAAGCCGGCCGAACCCCAATCAAGCCGAGATCACCGCGGAGGAGGGCTGAACCATGGGCCGATCCACCCGGCGCAGCCAGACCCACCGCGATCCAGGTCAACACGCCGCCGCCATCGCGCAGGCCGTCGACGAGTCATGGAACAAGTCGAACCACTCCGGCCGCCGTGACGTGGCCCTGTCCGTGGTCGCCGGGCTGTCCCTCGTGGGGCAACGCGACCCGGACGGACCGGACCCGAGCGAGCAACTGCGCTCCCAGACGCCGGAGGGTTTCAACGCCACCTTGCGGGAGATCTACACGACCCTCGTTAACGCGCGCCCAGACTTGATGCACCTGGTCTACCCGCTCATGGAATGGATGTTCAACGACCCCGACGCGGCCCTTCAGAACGCCGCGAAGCGCACCGCCGACGCCGCTCTCAAGCAAGGTCAGCTCGATCTCACCGGTACCGACAACCGGCACGACACCGACCTGCTCGGCCACGTGCTCACTTTGCTCAAGTCGGACTCGGCCGGCAAGGCCAACGCGCAGATCTACACGCCCACGCCCGTGGCGGACTTGATGGCGCGCATGACCCTGCCCGAGGAGGGCAGCTCTGTGTGCGACCCCGCCGTCGGCACCGGCGGGCTGCTGCGCGCTGCCGCCCAAGCGATGCGGGAGCAAGGCCGCGACCCCGCCACCGTCGCCTGGTACGGCGCGGACATCGATGACTTGGCGGTTGCCGCCGCAGCGGTCAACAGCGTGCTCTGGGGCCTCGGGCCGCGCATCCTGCTGTGCGTGGCCAACACGCTGGCCGAGGGCGACTGGCCCCGACGCGCAGAAGCCCAGCGCGCCGAAATCGTGCAGTTAGCGGAGACCGTCCGCCGGGACAAGCTCATGATCGCTGCGGTGCGCACCGCGCAGCGGATCACCGAGATGGTCGCTGAAGATGACATGCCCGATGAGGGTGAATCGGCCGCGTCCTGATCCGGAGTAATGTCGATGGTGGCCCCGTGCTCCCAGTGACCCCCAGGCTGGTCGAGCACGGAGCCACCATCGTCAGGTGACTGTTTCACGGTCCTTGTCAATCCGCGTCGCCCCAGAACTGGCGTCGTCGATATGACCATTCCACGCGTCGTATGCTCAAGCCCGACCGAAGGCTGAGCCGCCAACATAACCACGTGGCAACCAAATCTGGATATCAGCGATTCGCTTAATAAACGTAACCGTTGTGCCGCAACGACATTGCGGCCAGCCAGTCAACGTCGGGGATCGCCTTGCCCCGGGCGACTCGCTCCCAGATAGTCGTCACGTTCCCAACGCGCATTGTCCACTTTGACCGGAACCTCGAAGTCCGGGGCGTTGATCATCTTACCTGCCCCGATGTACAGCGCGACGTGGTGCACATTTCCTGGGCTCCCGTAGAAAAGGAGATCGCCCGGGGCAAGCGGCGCTCCGTTCGGTACCCGTGGCCCAGCGTCGTATTGTGACTTTGCCGTGCGTGGCAAGGTGATCCCGGCTGCTTGGTAGGCCGCCATGGTCAGTCCGGAGCAGTCGAAGCCTTGGTGTCCGTGGTCGGGTCCGTTGCCGCCCCAGACGTAGGGCAGCCCGAGCTGACCTTGGGCGTAGTTCACGGCTTGTTGCGCTTGCGGGGATGGAGGCGCGTCTTCTCCGGACTTGTTTTCGGCTTGCTTGTACTGGGCTGCTTGGTTGAGAACCTGGCTGACGTACCAGTCAGCGTGGTTGTAGACGAAGATCGCGCCGTAGGTGTCGCGCCCGTCGCGGGCACCGGACTCGCAGAGATAGCTCGCTGCGGTGAAGATGGCGTCATGCGGGTTGTACCGCGAGGGCGGATTGCTGCCACCGGGCGGGATCGGGTGGCGCGCCACCACGGAGTCGAACGTCGACTGGAGGAACTGCATCGGACCACCGGCACCCGCTGTATTCGATCCATTGTGGACATCTGGTAGTTCTGATTTGCCATGGTTGGTCTCGATTTTGCCGATGGCCGCGATCACGCTCCAGTCGAGCCCTGGGCAGGTGCCCGCCGCTTGTCGGTAGAGGGCGAGGTAGTTGCCGGGGATGTCGGCCAGCGCGGCTTGGCTGGGCTGGCTGCCGGTCGCGGAGTCCCCTCCGCCGAAGACGGCGGCGATGATTCCGGACACGGCGGCAGCAACCAGCACGATCAGGCCGACGACGATGCCGAGCACCGTGGTGGCGAGTTTGAGCATGCTCCGATCACCCCGTGGGTTTCCAGGTCAGGTCGTGGCGGGCGAAGGGCGGCATCGGTGCCGGCGGGCTCAGGCGGGGCACCGGGCTGGGATCGGCGGAACCGGACGCGGGGTCGGCGCTGGTCGGTTCGGGCAGGTGCGGCCACACCGCGCGCAGGTCGATCAGCCGAGAGCGTCCACCGTCGCGGTGGGCCAGTGGCAGCCACACGTCGGCGGAGGCCGTTGCGGTGCGCTCCAGGTGCTCGGCGGTGGTGGTGGCGATCGGCAGGTCCTGGGGCCGCGGCTGGGTCCGCAGGTGCTCGGCCAGCAGCCGGCGGGCATGGGCCTCGCGCTGGGCAGTGGTGAAGCAGATCAGCAGCGGGGTGACGATCCGGCTGGTCGTGGCCAGTTCGGCGTAGCCGGGCAGCTTCGAAACAACCCTGGACAGGTGGTAGCTGCCGGTGTCCCACTCGATGAACCCCTCGATCTCGCGGCCGTGCTCGCGCCAGCGGGCGTAGCCATCGGGACGCACCATGTCGCCGAAGTGCCGAGCGCAACGGGCCTCTGACCACCACGCGGTCACCGCTCGCTCCTCGTGCGCTTGAGCGTCGGCGATCAACCCGGTCACCAGACTGTTGAGCCCGTGCAGGTGCGCCAGCCGCAGCGAGTAAGCGATCCCCACCGACCGCTCCGCCCGAAATCCCAGATCGCGGGGATCAATGCCGTCTTCGTGCGCCAGCAGGTGAGCGCCAGCGGTGTCGAGGACGTAGAACATCGGCGCCCGACCGCGACCGACGTAGGGCTGGAACCGGTCGAGCACCCGCCAGCTGTAGAGCCGTTGCAGCCGCAGGTTGGCCGCGCGCCGGCTGGGGAAAGCGAGTTGGGTGATCTGGGTGGAGGTCAGTGTGCGGTGTTCGGCGAGCATCCGCGCCAGCCATCGATCCCGCGCAGTGAGGTGAGCGGCAACAGTGGCGAGATGATCGGCGGTGGCCGCGACCCGTGCGCTGGCACGGGCGGGCACCGGGGCACGCAAGTCCCGTTGGGCAGACGTGGGTTCAAACATAAATAGCTCCTTTGTGGACGGTGAGAACGAATGCGAGAACAGCGGGGCGGGCTGCACTCATCTGGTCGGTGCGGCCAGCCCCGTTGGGTGGCGGGAATCAGGCGGCGCGGCGGGGATCGGTGCCGGTGTCCTCCGGCCCGGAATCGTCGCGCCTATTGGTGTCTGGTGTGGACAGTGGCCGGGTGTGACGTGCGGCGGCCTTGCGCACGAGGCGGGTTCGACCGCGGATTGCTGGTGGCAACGGTTCGGTGGTCACGGTGAACGGCTGGGTTTCCTCGCCGTTGACGACGAGGCGGGCGGCGGCGTGGAACACGCCGAGGTGCGCCAGATCGTGTTCGGCGATGCGGGGCGCGGTGTGCCGGGCCAACTCGCGGGCATCTTCGGGTGAGGCGTTGAAGAGGATTTTGCTGCGCGCGTTGGTGGAGATCCCTTCCTTCAAGTCTTTCCCGAGCTGCCCGAGGTGCTGGTGCGCCAGCGTCATCGACAGCCGGTAGCCCCGGGCCTCGGCCAACATGTCTTCCATGGCGTAGGGCAGATTGAGGAAGTTGTGCGCCTCATCTACGTACAGCGAGGCGTCCCTGCGTTGCCGCTGAGGCAATGCGGCCCGCGCGGTGGTGGCCTGCCACACGCGCGCCACGATCAGCGAGCCCAGCAGCCGCGTGGTGTCTTCACCCAGGCTGCCCTTGGGGATGCGTACCAGGCACAATCCGCCGTCCAACACATGGGCGAGGTCCACTGTGGATGGTCCGGCGGCGATGGCCTTCACCACGAACGGGCGCAGCAGGAACGCGCGCAGCTTGTTGAGTAGTGGCGCGGTGGCTTGTGCTCGCGCGCCGTCGGAGAGTTGGTCGTACCAGTCCCAGAACCCCCGCAACGTCGGGTCGCCAGCCACCATGTCGCGATGGCGTGCCCGGGTGGCGGGGTCGGTGAGCAGGTCGGGCAGCTTCGCCAACGTGGGTGCCTCCGAGCCGGCCCGCAACGTCAAGCAGCCAGCGCGCAGGATGTCCTCGGTGCGCGGTCCCCACGCTGAGGAGAACACGCGGGAGAACACGGACACGAGGTTGTCCACCGCCGCTTCCTTCGGCCCCTCCAGGGGATTCAAGCAGGGTGTGGGTCCGGCGGAGTCGGCGTCGAACAGCACCACTTTCTCGGCGGCGTGCTCGGGGAGGCGTTGCAGCACATCGGTGATCAGGTCGCCCTTGGGGTCGATGACCACCCCACCCCGGCCGTGTTCGGCGTCGGCCAGGATCATCCGCGCCAGCATGGTGGATTTCCCGCTGCCGGTGGCGCCGAGCACGTGCAGGTGGTGCCGGGCGTCGGAGACCTGGAGCCCAACTGGGCGGGCATGCCCGGTGTCGGAGACCCCGATGGGTCGGATCAGCTCTCCCTCGGTGGGCGTGTTCGGCGGGGGCGGCACGGCCTTGGCTCCGGCTCGCGCGAGGCCGGGCAGGGCATCGTCGGTGGGCAGGTGCGCCAGCGCGGCCAGTTCCGGCACGCCAAGAAGGTCACCGCGCCGCAACCGCCTCCTTGCCATCGTCGTCAGCGGATCACGGAGCCGGCGGCGCTGGTAGTGGTTGTGCTCGGTGTAGCCGGAGAACGCGCTCGCGATCGCGTGCGCCCGGCCCCGCAACTGGTCGCGGACCCGTGTGACCTGCTCGGGCGGCGTCTCGGCGGGCATGGTCGTGGTGACCGCGTACCGGATCACGGTCTCCCACTGCGAGCCGCGCTGTTTGCCGACGATGGCGCGGTTCTGCGCCTGGTACTCCAGCGAGGTTTGCGGGTCGAGCTTCGGCTCACCGTTACGGTTCGACGCCGTCGGCGTGGGTCCCGGTGTGATCGCGTCCAGGAGCCGGCCGACCGGTCGAGTGGAGCGCCCGGCGTGCAGGTGCCGGGCTGCACGCCGGGCCTGCTTGACCCGCCGACCGGTCACTGGCCGCGCGAGCACCTGCACACACGCCCCGTCGTGGACGCCCAGACCGACCGGGGCACCGAGCAGTGCTCGAATCGGGTCGGCGTCGAAATCGGTGCGGATCGGCAGGGCTTCCGAACGCGCCAGCCGCAGCACACCCCCGGTGACCAGTTGCCGCCGGTCGCCTTCGGCTGCGGTGGGCAGCGGAGCCGCCGCCGGCTCGGTGGTGGTGTGCGAGCCGGGCCAGGCCGCCTCGACGGCGCGCTCGACCATGCCCGGCGGTACCGTGCCCGGCACCCACAGCCGGATCTGTACGCCGTCATGGCCGAACACGTACTCCCATGCGAGATGGGGCTGCCCCTGCGCGATTCGAGTCCACATGGGACGCAAGAGCCCGACAAGGTTCGACCACACTGCTGGCGCGCCCTCCGGGTCAACCGTGGGCGGGGCCAGGATCGTCACGATCCGGGCGTTGTCGTGCAGCGCATCTTGGCAACGGTTGGACCACCAGCGCCGCAGTGCCCAGAGCGCGGTGATAGTGATGAGCAGTGCGGGTGCGGCGATCGGACCCCATGCTTGCGTCCAGGACCAGGCGGTGGTGAGCACGGCACGGATCGCGCCCCAGGGATCGGTGAGCAGCCCGTCGAGCGGGCTGTCCACGGGAGAACTGAGCGGAACCACGAGCAATGACCTCCCAATATGAGGAGTTGAGGGCGGGAGCGTTGGCTGCGAGCTAGGCGGCGTGCGTGCCGGTTCCGCGGCCGTCGCGGCGGCGCCGCGACGGTGCGCTGGTGATCGACCGGACGCGGCCGGTGCCCTGGTGGGCGTCGCGCTCGGCGTCGACTTCGGCTTGCCACTGCGAGAACCGACGGCCGTGCAGGCGTCGCAGGAAATGGGGAATGCGGTTTGCTGGCACACCCACCAAGCGAGGACCCAGCACCGCTAGCAGGTCCGATGCTTCTTGCGAGGACCATCCGGCTTCGGCAATGGCCTGCTCGTTGGGGAACACATCGGCTACCCGGTCCGTCGTGGCGTCGATCTGGGCGTCTTGCGTTCCGCCGTAGGAGTAGACCCACAGGAAGTTCTCCGGCGGGTCTGGCTCGATGAGCCAGCGGAAGCGGCGGATCTCCTTGGTATAGGCGTAAAAGGTCACGTCGGGTGCCGAGCGCATGATGCGCAACCAGCTGCGGGTGTAGTCGTCGGAAAAGAAGTCACCCGAGTCGTGCACCCGGACGAATCGGCCGCGGAACTTCGGTGCCGCCAGTTCGGCGAGCATCGCCTGCTCCCACCCGGCCGGGTCGTCCAGCACGAACATCAAGTTCGCCTGGTGCTTGGCGCGCACAGTCGGCCACAAGTAGGTTCCGTGCCGGGCGTAGCAGACCTGGCGGCAGATGCCTGCTGATGGGCAGGTGTTGTAGGTGCGGCCGTCGGGCAACCTTCCCGCCCAGGCGGGCAACGTCCAGTTGTAGACGCCGATCGCCCGCATTTCCCGATTCTGGGTGAGCAATCGTCGCGGACGGCGCGGCGCGGCCGAATCAGGAGCAGGATCGGATGAAGCCATGGAGATGCCTCCGTGGAAGAGATGTGAGAAGCGAGGCCCAGAACTATTGGGCGAGAAATAACTAGCGAGTCCAAAAAGGACTATGTGTTTTATGGCCCTTTGATTCCTTGGTTATCAGGCGGGACCGTCGGCAGGGCCGGATTCGGGATCTTCGGCCGGCGAGCTGTTGTGCCAGTTGTGGCGTCGGCGGCGATGCCGATCAAGATTGATGACCTTTGCGGTCACACCGTCGGGATCGACCGTGACGAGCCGGGCGTACTGTTCTCCCCGGCGACGTCGAATCTGCTTGGCGCAAGCACGAATCAGCGTCCGCACGCCGAGAAACGCGAGCCCGCCGAGATACGCCCCGGAGATGGCGATGATGGCGCTGGCGAGCCAGATCGCAGCCATGCACCCGAAAACCAAGGCACAGGCGGGCAGGATGTCGTGGATGATGGTGTGCAGGGCCGAGCCGTGCGAGGGGTCGTCGGCCGCGGCGGTGGTGAGTAGAGTCGGCACGGACATGTGTCCCTCCTTTGTGGTCAGTCGTCGAGAACGAGGTCGTGGTAGGAGTCCTGATCGGCCGTCTCGTCGGTCTCGGTGAATTCGTCGGCCATGGCCGCGAGTTCGGCCGGATCAGTTGTGATCAGGCGGTGCTCGGTGTCGGAGGCGATGGCTTGCAGGGCTACCCTCTGCGTCCCGGTTGACAGGAGTCCCTGTCCCGTGCCAGCAGCAAGCAAGAACTGTCGTTCTCCTTCGGAGAGCCCGAAAGTGCGGACGATGTCGTCGATCGCCTGCGGTGCTTGGCGCAACAGGATCTGTGTCGCGGCGTTAGCGATCACGGCCTTGCCCAGGTCTGAGCCGAGCACGTCGCCCACGTCCTGGGTTGCCACGGTCAGACCCGCCCAGTGCTTGCGGGCGGATTTGGCCATGCGCCACAGGAATTCCGCACCGGAGGGTTGCTGCATGAGCAGCCAGGCTTCGTCGACCACGCACAGCCGGGGCCGCCGTGTTGACGGGTTGGACACCCGCCGCCACACCGCGTCCAGCGTCAGCAACGTGCCCGCGGGCTTCAACTCGTCGGGCAAGTTCCGCAACGAGAACACGAGCAGGTGGCCCTCGGGCGGAGCCGTAGTCGGCCCGTCGAACAGCCCGGAGAACGCTCCGTCAGTGAACGGATGCAACCGGCTGCCGAGGTCCCGCGCGGTCTCGACATCGGACTGGGCCAGCACCGCGCGCAGGTCCGACAGCAACGGCGCCTGCCGTGTCCAGGTGCGGGCATCGTCGGTCATACCCGCCGCGCGATAGGTCGCTGTGACCGCCTGATCGAGTACGGCCCGCTCGTCCGCAGCCAAGGACTGTCCGAACAGGACAGAAAGGAGTGTGTGGACGAACAAGCTGCGGCGTGTGAGCGCATCCGAAGGGGCAGTGCGGCGCCCATCGGGACGGGTGTGGATGGGCAAGTCGAGCGGGTTGAGTCGTACTCCCTCGCTGCCCAGAGGGAAGTAGGTGCCGCCGACCGCGCGGGCGAGACGGGCGTACTCGTCCTCGGGATCGATGATCGCGATCTCCACACCCCGATACAGGCTGCGCAGCGCCTCCAACTTGACCAAGTAGGACTTTCCGGCACCAGACCGACCCAAGATCACCGAGTTGTAGTTCTCGCAGGCAAACCGATCCCAATGCACCAGACCCTGGCTGCCAAGGTTCCAGCCGTAGAGCACGCCACTGGCAGCCGAGGCCGAAGTGGCATCCGGTGGCGGCAAATCCGGAGACGTGAACGGGAAAGCCGCAGACAGGGCAGCGGTGTCGAAACTGCGGGTCATACCGATCTGGTCCAGGCCCATCGGCAACGCGGTCACCCACCCTTGCAGGCTGCGGTAGGTAGTGGGTTTGGCGTCCATGAGCAGGCTGGCCGTCAGAGCGCGTAGCGCACTGATCTCCTCGATCAACTCCCGCTCCGAAGTGGCGTGCACGGTGAGATACAGACCCACCCGGAACAAGCGGCCCTCACCGCGGGCCAGCCGATCGGACAGGTCGTGCGCGTCCTCGGTGGCGGCTTCCACCTGCGGATCGGCGAGGCGCCCGTGTTGAGCGGTGTGGCGCCGCCCGGATTCCAGCTTTCCGAGTTGCTTCTTCAACCGCTCGGCGGCGACCTGCGGGTCGATCGGTTCGATGTGCAGCGACACGTCCAGCCGCCCGGGGTAGGTCAGCAGTGGTTGCAGCCATCCGGGGTGGACCTCACGGGGGTAGCCGGCGATAGCGAAGGAAGCCACCCATTCGTCGCCGATCTGCAGATGACGCGGGTTGACCTCGACCGCGTCCGGTGCGAACGGACTTCCCACCGCGGCGGACGCGGGGCGGCGTTTCTTGGTCAGCATCAGAGCGTGTCCTCCTCCAAGTCCGACTCGGAGCCGGCAGCAGTGGTGATCACCTCGTGCGCGCCGGCCATCTCCGGTGAGTGCGGGATCGGGCTGTCGGGGTTGGTGGCTGCGGACAGCACCGCCGTGGCTTGAGCGACATCGAGCGGAGTCACCTCGATCCCGGCGGGCGAGAGCAGGTCGGTCGCCTCGTGCATGCGCCGCAGCAGCCGGGAGGTCGCCGCCCGGCGCGCACCTGCCGAGGGCTCGGTGTCCTCGGCGGAGCGCGACGGCAGTCCGAAGCGGCGTTGCCGCGTTAGCGAGTCCGACGGCAGGGTGCGCACGGGTTCGCGGACTACGAGCAGAATCTGCCGGCGCAGCAGCTCGGCCTGCTCGCCTAGCTGGTCGAGATAGTCCGCGTGATCCAGCGCGGCGGCCTCCAGTGCCGGGTGCGGCAGCCCCGGAGCACGCTCGCGCAGCTCGGCGATCTGGTCGGAGAGGTCCAGGCGCTGGGCACGCACCAGGACCTGCACCGGTGCGGACAAGCTGTGCAGGTAGCGGCCGAACGCAGCCACCAGCGCGTCCTGCTCAGCTGGCGTCCGGAGCGAGAAATTGACCGTGGAGCACGCGGCGATCAGTGCGACACCATCAGCCCCGAGGTCGACCACTCCAGCCTCGCCCACCCCGGTCGCGGGCAGGTCCAGTCCGCCGGGCACGGCATCGCCGGACTGGTCGGCGAATCCTTCCAACCATTCCGGCACCGCCCTCGGCGCCTGCCCAGCAGCCACCCGACGCTTCGGCTGCAGCCGAAGCCGGATCGCGGCCAACAGGAGCCGGTCCAGGGTCACCCCGTCGCGACGCACCACCACCAGCGCGGTCACCGCCACCCCGATCGGCACGGCGACGATGAGGTAGGCGATCACCGGCAGGAACGTCCGGGTCGCCACCCATCCGCCGTAAAGCAGCAGGCCCGTCACGGCCATCACGGCAACCTGGCGGGCGGTGAACCCCGCCAGGATGGTGTCCTCGCGGTCCACGTCCGCGGGAATCCGAACGCTTTGTGACATCACTTCTCACCTCCTTCTCGGCGGGTGCTCGGGCGAGGGGGATGGACCTTGGGCAGGTCCAACGGCAGCGACTGTTGCCGTGGCCGCGGTCCTCGCCTCGGCGTCGTCGGGGGTTGACCGCCGCTGGGCGGTGGGGCGGGTTTGCGGGTGCGCTGCACGTTCAGCGGCAGCTGGTACTGCCCGTCCCGGCCCACGCGGGGCTTGTTCTCCGGCCACTCGCCATCGGCGGGGAACTTCAGCTGGCGACCCGCCGACGACGGCCGCGGGTGTGGCGGTGCAGGAGCCGGCGCGGGCTTTCGCACCCGTCGCGCGTCCATCGGCAACCGGTACTGCCCATCCCGGCCCAGGCGTGGCCGGTTCTCCGGCCACTCACCGCTGGCCGGGAACTTCAACTGCCGGCCCCGCGGCGCCGACGACGGCCGGGCCGGCGGGCCGGCCGCGGGCTTGGGTGCCGGCTGACGCTGCACATCCAGCGGCAGCCGGTACTGCCCATCCCGGCCCACACGGGGCTTGTTCTCCGGCCACTCGCCATCCAGCGGCAGCGACAACTGCGTGCCCTGTCCACCGGGACGCGACTGTGCCGAAGGCTTCGGCGCATACCGCTGGTGCGGTGGCTTCGGCGCCCGTCCCCGCTTGATGCCCTCCAGCGGCAGCATGTACTGGCCCGACGAGGTCGCTTTGGTGTTGGCGTACGGGTCCGACGGCCCCGACGGCTTCGGCCCACCCCGGGGCCGAGGTGCCCTGCCCCCACCTCCGCCAAGCAGACCGAACGTCTTGTAGGCAAGGAAGCCCTTGACCAAGCTCCCGATGAAGGAGCCGCCGTTACCCACTCGGATACTCGACAAGATCCAGAACGGAATCTTGAACAAGATGAACATGAGTGCTATCGACACGAGGAGATTCACCAGCCCATCCGTGGTTGGCCCGAAGAACGTGAACCCGCCCGGCGCGAGGAAAATGCGTATCGCGGTAATCAATGTCAGCGACTGGGCCAGTTGAATAGCCAAACAGCCTCCGAAGGCTTTCCACCACCATTTCGCGATTCCCTCGGTATGCGGCAGCGCATGACACATCAAGGCCAGCGGCGCACCCACAATGAGAATGACGGTGAGCGACACACGGACGATGTAGGTCAGCAACAGCGCAACCAGCATTACGGCCAGAAAAAGGCCGATGAAGATGATGAAGAACCCGCCATTGAGAGACGACAAAGTGAGGCGTTTCAGCGTGCTCGCTGCCGAATTCTCATCGACTCCGCCGGACATGAGCGCCTTTGCCAATGCATTGGCGATATTGATCGCCTGAGAACACACCCACAGCGACAGCGCTCCTGCCAGGAAACCAATAATGACCCGCGGCAGAATCTCCTTGATGGAGACACGCGTCTGGACGGTTTCGTACGCCATCACGATGATTCCCGCGATGAGGATCAGCATCCCGTAGCAGGCCAGCATGATTTGCCACGAGGAATTCCACAGCTCACCGATTCGCGGCAGCTGATCCAGCGTCGGGGTCGTCAACAACGTGTTGGCAAGCAAATCCAGCAAGCTGTTCAGTGCTGGGGCGACCAAGTCTCGGAAGAACGAATCGATCGCCTCTTTGACACAGGCCACCGGATCGGTGATCCCGCACGACGACTTCTGCTGCGTTTTCTGATTATTGGGTTGTTCTGCGGGGTTGCCGCCGCCGGGTGGCGTGGTGGGCTGGGGGATGCACCCGATGCCCTGACACGGCGCCGGCCCCGGCTGGGGTGGCGGGGCCGGCTGAGCCGGCTTCGGGTCGGGCAGCATATGGCAGGCGGGGTTCGGCGAGTCCGGTCCGCACCCGTCAACAGTGGGCAAAGGAAGCGGCGGCGGTGCGGGCTCGGGCGACGGAGCCGACGGCGTGGGGGTCGGGGTGGGCGGCGCGGGCTGGGCCGAGGCCGCACTCGCGCCGGCCAGCCCGGCGATGACGGTCAGCACAAGAAGGGCGGCCACCGCAGCGAACGCGCGGCCCAGGCGGCGGCCGGCCCCAGGCGTGGGGAACGCGGTGGCCATTCGATCAGCCCCCCACGATCCCTTTGAGGATCTCGACCACAAGCGGCGCCAAGGCTGCGAGGCCGTAGCCGAAGCCAGCGCTCTTGAACGCCTGCTTGGCTTTTTCGACCTCCGACGGGTCGCCGTTGGCGACCACGTAGCGGGTGCCGCCGATGGTCAAGAACACGGTGGCTAGCAGAGCCAAGATGCCCATCAGCCAGTTGCGGATGTTGTTGAGGACGTCTTCGACAGAGCGGGCCAGCGCGACTACATGGGTGGTCTCCGCCGACGCCGACGCGGCGGTCAGCACCAGGCCGGCGACGACGAGACCGCCGACGACCAGGACGCCGAGCCGCCGCCGACCCGGCGGCCGGCCATCAGCCGCACGGCGGCGGAACGAGGGCGCGATCGAGCGCATCGTGGACCTCCAGGGATGCTCAGCGGGCGAGGTGCGCGAGAGGCGGGCAGGGATCACCCGCAGCCCTGAAGTCCGGAATTCGGGGGCTCATTGGACACGGCCCCGTCAACTTTTTTCGCTACTTTCTGTGACCGACTTGGGGTGTCGGATGCGGCGCTCGGGGAAGTCCGGGACGTGGCCTGCTCGCCCGTGGGATCGCCCTCGGCGGAGCCGTCGACCGACTCGGTCAGCCAGGCGGCGAGTCGGCGCTCGGCTCGCTTGCGCATCTTGTAGGCGGCCCAGAACTCGATCTCGTGGTCCCAGGCCCACTCGTGCAGCAGACAGTCATCGAGCCGAGTCGCCGAGATGACAGTTGCCTCGGTCTGGGTCAGGACCCCGACCTCCACCGCTCGGGCCAAGACCAAGTCCGGATGCCCCGACGGAGGCTTCGGCTCGACCGAGAAGAAGCCCGGGGCCTTCGGTGTGGGTCCGTCCAGCGCCGCGATCAGTGCGCGGTGCCCGGCGCGGTAGGCCGCCCACCGCAGCCGGATCGTGATCCGCCCCTTGCCGAGATCGACGGTCTGCAGCGCGTCGAGGAAGCCCCGCAAAACTTCGGCGTGGATGTCGCTCGGATCATTGGCGTACCGGCCGGTCAGCCGGGACGCCATCGGGGTCAGCATCGGCAGCGCGAGCCCGACCGCCACGATCGTCCACGTGCCGCCCTCGTCGCGGGCGCGGGTGATCACGTGGGTCCACACCTGGTCCCACACCCGCCGCGGGCAATCTCGCTGCAGCAGCAGATCGCGGAGTTCGTCGACAGGGATCTCGCGTTTGGGCACGTGGTCGAACAGGCGCCCATCCAGGGCGACCGGATGATCTCCGGCCGTTAGCCACGCGAACGCTGCGCGGGCGGCATCGAGGGGGTTGGCGGGCCACTCTGCGTACTCGGAAGCCGATAGGTGTGCCATCTCGTGGCTCCTCTCGAACGGCGGTCAACGACGCCGCCGAGAAGGCCAGGCGAGGAACAGCGCAGCGCACGGCTGCGTACTACGAGATGCTTAAAACGATCTCCTTGTTCCGGAACAAGGAGATCAACAATTCGACCATGTCAAGATCGCCTCAGATGCCGCCAGCGACGCTGTGAACTGCGGCGTTAGTCAGCTCTTGTTCCGTGGCTGTCACGACCGGCAGACGGTGCGCATGAACAAGAGAAATGATCTTGACGAGTTTTTGGAACGATCTTGATCGGCGTCGCCAGCGCTCTCCCCAAGCCCCCTGGGGACGATGCGGAAACGATCTTGAATGCCCGGCGGTAGAGATCAACATGTCGCCGCATCCGCGCCTCGCGGCGACCACAGACCGTGGCGACATCTGTGACGTGGAACACATAGAATTTTTTCGAGGCGCGTGTCCAATCGGGGCCGTTGTCGCGGACTTCAGGGACGTTCTTGCCCGACCGCGACGATCACTGGAGCGTGCCCCATGTCGCCACAGTCGATCCCCAACGCGCCGCCCGCGCGCACCCCCGCCAGTCCCACAGAACATCCCACCGAAACGTCGCCTCGCCGGCTCGCGCCGGGCGGCGCCAGCCCTCGCTCCGCGGTCGTGCCGGCGACCGTTCGGCTGTGCCCGGTCGACCCGAGCGTCGACGACGAAGAGAAGGTGGTCGTGGCCGTTCGCGTGATCACCACGGCCTACAGCGACCCCGGCGACCGCGTCGCGCTCGCCGATGCCGGCGAGCCAGCCCCGGCCCCGCCGCGTGGTGCCCCAGAGCGCCGGGACCGACTCGTCGAGTCCGTCCTGCGACTCGGTCGCGGCGCGAGCGCCGAGCCCGCCCTGCCGACTTCGAAGGCCCGTCGCGGTGACGGTGGCGACGATGAGCCGAGCACCGACGCGGGGTTCGAGTCCGGACCCGGACCCGCGCTCGGCCGACCGCCCGACACAGTCGCGGACCGGACCCTCCGTCCCTCTGTCGACGATGCTCCGAGGCCGCGCCCGGACCGCTTCGCCGTGATCATCCTCGGCTGTACCGACCGCCCCGTTGACCCCGGCTTGCTGGCCGAGTGGGCACCGCTACTGACCCCTGCGGGCACCCTGATCGTTCTCACGCACAGTAATCAGCAGCGGGGGTCGCGCAGCACCCGTTCCGGCGCCTTGCACCGCGCCGCGGCGATGGCCGGACTCGCGCTGACCGACCGGTTGATCCTGGCCCACCAACCCCCGAGCAGCGGCCCGCCCACGACCCGGCACGGCCGCCGCGCGATCGCCCTCGGCGGGCACCTCCCGGCGCACAGCACCGCTCTCGCCTTCCGTCCAACCACACCTTCTGGAGGTCGCTGATGCCGCGCTCCGCACCCCGCCCCGTCAGCGTTTGGGACACCGGTCAACATGGTCCCCGCCGTCAGCTGGACGGCCGCCACGTCGGTGCGACCCGGGCCGACACCGCGCTGACCCCGGCTGTCGCCCGCCACATCCTGGATACCTACACCGGCCCCGGCGACACCGTCTGCGATCCCCTTCCGGGACCCGGCCTCGTGCTCGCCGAGGCCATCCGCGCCGGCCGCAACGCCATCGGCCTGCCCACCGAGACCCGGTGGGACTCACCGCTGGAGGCGAACCTCGACATGGCCCGGCTCGCTGGGCCGGTCGGCGCGCTGACCTTGCTCGACAGCGTCGACGACCCGCGCGCCGCACAGCTGCCCGGCGCCGTCGACCTCGTGCTCACCGGAGTCCGGCATACCCCCGCCGACGACCCCACCCGCGTCCTCGTCCGGCTCTATGACGCTCTCGACGCCGTGGCGGACTGGGTCTGGCCCGGCGGCCATGTCGTCATCACCTGCCGACCCTGGCGCCGCCGCGGCCTGCTGGTCGACCTACCCGGCCAGATCCACGACGCCGCCGACGCCGTCGGCCTCGTACCCGCCGACCACTGCATCGCCCTGACCGCACCCGTGCGCGGCCAACACGTGCGCCCCCGCGTGATCACCCGCGCACAAGAGCTGCCCGAGTTCGCCGACCTACACGGCCGCACCGCTGCCCGACCGGCCCATATCGATGTCCTGGTTTTCCGACTTCCTCCGGACTGCCCGGAGTTCAGACGAACTGAAGGTTTCTCAGGAGGAACCCACGGGTTCATCAGGGCTGTCGTCCAGTGTGGACCCGCGGGTTCCGGGTGAAGGCGGGGGCTTGGCTTCATGAGGGCGTTGCAGGAGTTGCCGTGCCGAGGTGGCGTAGCGGATCGCGGTGCTGCTATCGATATCGAACACGGCCGCGAGGTGCAGTGGGTCGCCGCCGCAGGCGAGGGCTTCGTCGAGTTGGCGGTCGATGCGCAGCCCTTCGATCGTGGCGGGCAGTCCGCGCAGCAGATACCCCACCCAGGGCTGGGTGACCGGCTGGATACCAGTGGCGCTGTGCTGGCTGACGAGCAGGTACGGGTTCGCGGTGTTCGGCCAGCGTTTTCTGCGGTAGTCCAGCCACTCGACGAGGACTTGGTGAGTCAGGTCGTCGATCCGGCGGATGCGTCCCGCGATAGTGATCCGGCGATTGCCGAGATCGACATCATCGAGGAGTATCGCCCGGATATCGCCGTGGCGGGCGGCGTTGATGGCAGCCAGGGCGACGAACAGGCGCGCGTGGGGCGTGGTCGCCGCGTTCACAGCGTGAGTGATGTCGTCCTCGCTCAGCGGCTGCAGGATTCGTCGTTCGCAGGGTCCGTTCTTGATCCCTGTGGTGGGGTTGCGGAAGATCAGGCCCTCGCGTTTGGCCCAGGAGAACAGGCAACGCAACGCTGCCAGCGTGAGTGCTCGCGCGAAGCCGCTGCGGTTGGCCACCGCGGCGAGGATGTCCTCGCGAGTGACCTCCCGCAGGTGGCCGTAGCGCTGCGACCAATCGGTCAGCGCTGCTTGCACGTGGTAGAGGTAGTTGCGGACGGTGCCTTCGCTGCGTCGGCGCACACGCGGGCCTCCTTCGTGCAGTGCCCGCGCCCAGGAATGGATGTCGCGGCGGATGCCGGGGTGCAGGTCGGCGAGTTTGTCGGTCATCCACGCCTCGAAGGTGTCGGGGCGGTCGTCGAGCAGGATGCCCATGCTCTGCAGCACCTCGGTGACGCGCTTGAGGCCGGCCATTCGGTCGCGCAGCACCGGGTAATAGTCGGAGTAGCGGATGCGCTCGCCGTCGAGGTAACCGGCCAGCAGCATCACCAAGTTCCGATCCAGTGTCCGGTGGACAATTCCGCTCCATCCGCGGGCCTCGGCCATGGTGTGGGACAGGTGCAGCGCCCAGGCCAGCCACGGATTGTCAGGAACGGTGTGACGTCGCAGGTCAACGCGCCCGTAGCGGTAGTCCCGCCGCAGATCGTCGATCAACCGCAGCTGCACCTGGCCGGCTACCGGGCGCCCCGCCACGGGTGGGGGAGCCTTGCGAGGAATCCCGGGCGAGCCCGTCCCCACGCCCCGGCGGGGTTGCGTTGGGCGGACGGTGGTATCGCGAGGACTGGGCATGCGTGCGAAGAACAACTGGTGATGCCGTACGTCCTGGACGAACGGCAGCAAGCGGGAATGCCGGTTGACCGGGCCGCGATCCAGCCTGGCCTGGCACCAGCACAACCGGCAATACCCCTTCCGCCGTGGCGTCCTGCGCCGACATCCCAGGCAGTCGCCGAGATCCGGGTAGCGGACGCCGAACTCGCGACACGCCCGACACCGACCGATACCCTCGGGCACGCCCCAAGACAGGCACTGGTCACAACTGACCATCGTGGACATACGCGGGCTCGTGCTCGATCAGGCCGGCGGCAGCGAACGGCCGTCCCGGCGCCGCGGCACCACCGCGGTCACCGAGGCCACCGCGGCCTGCTCGGATTGCTCATCATCGACGCGCGTCACCGACTCCGGCTCAGGAACAAGCAACTCGCTCACCTGGCAGCCCAGCACCACGCAGATCACGTCCAGGTCGGTGAGTTTGATCGACGCGGGCTGCCCCGACCACAGACCGGACATCTTGCCCGCCGAGATCACCAGCCCGTGCTCGGCCAGGCTGCGCTGCAGGTCGGAGGCTTTCCAGATGCCGCGCTGCGCGGCAGCCAACCGCAGATTCCACCGCATTCAGACCAGCCCCCTCAGCCGTTGCGCCGCGCGACGCTGTCCCTCAGCCCAGGCGTCCTCGATCCGACTTCGGTGCACGTGCACATATTTCATCGTTGTCGCAATCCACGCGTGCCCAAGCGTCTCCTGGATCGCCACCAGGTCCATCCCATGCAGATACAGCTGGGACGCGCAGAAGTGACGCAACACATGGGGAGTCAGCGTGTCGGACCAGTCCGGCAGAAACGCGGCAGCAGCCTCCGCCAGCCCCGTGCGCAGCGGATCGGCACCGACCCGTGCGCACGACCCGTCACGGGCTTTACGTTCGGAAGGAAAAAGCGGCGCACCGGGCCGGGTGTGATCGCCCTCGAACTGGCCCCAGACATCCTCGATATACCAGCGCAACGTCCGACCGGCGTCATTGATCAGCGGCACCATCCGCTCCCGCGGCCCCGATCCACGCGCCCCCTTCCCAATCCGCACATGCAGCTTGCCGAACCGGCCCAGATCCCACTTCACGTCAGCGAGATCGAGGTGACGAAGCTCGTTGACGCGAAGCCCCACCTCGGACATCAACCGCGCCGCCGCATAGTTGCGCGCCGTGGGCGCGAACTTCCGGCACGTCGCCAACTCGCCAGCCCACCCCGTGAACATCGCCTTGACCTGACCCTCACTCGGCGGGATCCGCAGCTTGGCGTCCTTACGCCCACGCGGACGATTCATCTCATCCAGCGGGCAACTCACAACCCTGCCAGTCATCCGGTGCAGCTCCGCCTGGAAACGCAGCTCCAGGAACGTGAAATACACCTCCAACGCCTGCGCCCGAGCATGGCGCGTCCCGCTGGGCGAGGTGCGCAGCACGCGCCCGAAGTAGTTATCGGCGTCCGCCGACTGCATCTCCCACAACGGCCGACCGAACCACGACCGGATCTGCTCCAACTGCCCCACTTCCTTGCGGATCGTGCCATCAGCCAACCCAGCCGAGGACCGTGCCAGCACCAATCCGGCCAGCACGTCGGTCTCAAAATCCGCCAGCTCCTCCTCGCTCGCCGGGGACCGCGCCTCGTTCAGATCCCGCACCACCGCCAGCGCCAACCCGCGCCCCTTCCCTTCACCACCATGCCAATTCGCTCGACTCCAGGGAGATCGGCTCATGAATCCCGAAATTGACTCACCACCGGCCAAGATCACCCGATCAAGCGCAGAACCCCAGCTCCAGGGCATGCCACCCAACACCAAATCTCAAGACACACCAACGAACTCACCAGATGTCGAATAACGGCGCCCCACGCGGCGAAAGGCGGTGGCGAATGAACAGCCTCCACTACCGTGACGAGAGCACGGAATTGCACCTGGGCGACGCGTTGGAAGTGATGGCAACGCTACCTACCGCGTCCGTGGACTGTGTGGTGACTTCACCGCCCCAGTGGGGTCTGCGTGATTACGGGACCGCGGAATGGGTCGGCGGAAACCCGCGGTGCCGACACACTCTCGGCACGACACCGCATCAGCGGCGATCGGTGAAGAAAACTGGGATCGGCGGTCACCGCGCCCGCGCCGAGAAACACTGCCGACGGTGCGGGTCGATTTCACGAGACAAACAATACGGCCTTGAGCTAACGATCGACGAATACGTTCACAAGCTCGGTGAGGCAAGCGCGGAAATAGCGCGACTCCTCACCCCGGAAGGAACATTCTGGCTTAATCTCCGGGATGGCTACAGTTATCACAACAATGGCACGGGAAGCACCCGAAGAATAGGCCCCGAGGAATCCGATCAGGTGGTTCGCCACAAGAGCTTGATGGGTATTCCGTGGCGCGTCGCTCTCCATCTACAAAAGCGAGGGTGGATTATTCGGAACGCGATTGTCTGGCACAAGCCCAACAGTATTCCCGACCCCGCAGCGGACCGATTCTCCTCGCGTTATGAGATGGTCTTCCTCTTGGTCAAGCAGCCGGATTACCACGTGGATGTCAGCCACGTGCTCGAACCTCTCTCGCAGGAACGCCCTGCCCATCGCAAAAGCCATCGCGGGGGCAACAAGCCGTACACGATCAAATCCCCGTGGCGTCCACTGGCCCGCGGAAAGAACCCCGGTGACGTTTGGTCGATGTCCACCCGGCCATTGCCTGACGCGCATTGCGCCCCATTTCCCATCGACCTTCCCTGGCGATGCATTGCTGCCGGCTGCCCCGAGAACGGTCGCGTCCTCGACCCGTTTTCCGGCGCCGGCACGACTGGGCTCGCCGCCCGCCATCTGGGGCGCTTCTACCAAGGCATAGACCTGCGTCGCGACTATCACGACATCGCCCTGCGCCGACTGGCCGACAGCCAGTCCGCCGACATCGACCGGCCCGAGGCGGCCTGACCCGAGGCCGCCTCCTCCACATCGAATCCATCCAGCACATGGCGAAAGGTGGTGACCCGTGAGCAAATCGACGTCACTGATCTGACCTTCGCCGAAGGATCACGATCCTCAGCTTCTGAACCTGGACCCCGCGTCGACCGTCCCCGCATCAGCTGAGCCGGGACACCGAGGTCCAGTCGGTCGGTGGATCGCTGGCCCCGACGGGTGCCCCAGTGCAGTCGGGGAGTCGAAGCCCACCGATCGCCCGCGCCGACACCCCCAGCCACCACAGCGCGCGTCATGGCGCGTGCCCGCGACCCGATCAAGCCCACGCGGTAAGGGACGCGGGTGCCCCGGCTGGGGTCGTGTCCGCTGCGTCGACGGTTGCCCAAGCCCGCCGACCAGCACCCGCGACCTCCCGCTCACCAGCGGGCTCGCGGGCTCGGAGGTGCGCTCATGTGCGCTGACCAACCCCACGTCGACCACGACGGCGCCGACCAGCAGCCGAACACTGTGGTCCCGTTCACCCGCGATGCCGCCAGCGCCGGCGTTACGGTTCACATCGATCACATCGAGACCACGCCGATGACCGACGAGCAGTACCGGCTCGCCGTCACCGCGCTGGCCGAGCTGATCAACCAATGGAAACACGCACAGCAGCAAAGTCCGGATGAAGCCGATGAGGCTGCGTGACGTGAGAGCACGCAGCGTCGGTAGGAACCGCCGAGGCCAGAGTTGTCTGGCCTCGGCGGTTCAGGAACGCCACACATCGCAGTCCAGCAAGGGAGTCTTGCCGATGGCGCGATCCGCCACTGCACAACGCACGAAGAAGGCCGCCAGCCTCGACGACCTCGACACCATCCGAGTCGGCATCTACACCCGGCGCTCCACCGACGACGAGAACCAGCCGTACTCCATCGAAGTGCAACACGAACGGCTGGACTCCTACATCGGCTCCCAGCCCGGATGGCAGGTCGCACTACGATTCTCCGACGATGCCTCCGGCAGCACCACGAAGCGCCCCGGCCTGCAACGCGCGCTGCAGGCGGCCCGCACGGGCCTCATCGATGTGCTGCTGGTCTATCGAGTCGACCGGTTCTCCCGGAACCTGCGCGACACGGTCACATTGCTCGACGAGCTGGACCAGCTCGGAGTCGTGTTCCGGTCAGCCACAGAGCCGTTTGACACCTCCACCCCGATGGGCCGGATGCTGGTGCAGATGCTGGGCATGTTCGCCCAGTTCGAGCGCGACAGCATCATCGAGCGCGTCATCGCTGGCATGGAACGCAAGGCCGCCAAGGGTTTGTGGAAGGGAGGACGCCGTCCCTTCGGCTACACCGTCGACCACGGAACCCACCGCCTCGTCCCTCATGCCGACGAAGCCACAGTGGTCAGACTCATTTTCCGCAGCTACACCCGCGACCGGCTCGGCTCCAGTGCCATCGCCACCCTGCTCAACGAACGCGGACACCGCACCACCAACGGCGGCACCTGGTCCGCCTACCAAGTCCTACGGGTGCTAGCCAACCGCATCTACGTCGGCGAACTGACCTTCCGCGACATCACCGTCGAAGACTGCCACGCCCCGCTAGTCGACAGCGAAACCTTCGAGCACGCCGAACGCATCCTCGCCGAACGCGGCGAAGACCACTCCCACCGCGCCGCCTCCGGTTACGACTACATGCTCACCGGGCGCATGCACTGCCCGCAGTGCGGCAAAGCCATGCTCGGCACCCGCGCCACCGGCCGGAGCAAGACATACCGCTACTACACCTGCTTCACCCGCGCCCGCTACGACTCCAGCAAGTGCGACGCCAAGCGGCTCAACGCCGATGCCGTCGACGCCGCCGTGCTCCACGCGCTCGGACACTTCTACCGCGACCAACACGCCCTGATCACCGACGCGATCAGCACGGCCCAGCAGGAACACGAAGCAGGCCACGCAGACCGCCACGCGGAACTCGCCGCGGTCGACACCGAGCTGAACAAGGTCAACGCCGCGATCGACCGCTACCTCTCCGCGTTCGAGCGCGGCACCCTCGACGAGGAAATGGTCGCCGACCGACTCCCCGCCCTACGGGAGCAGACCAAACAGCTCCGTGCCCGTCGCGTGGAACTTGCCGCCGCCATCGACGAGCAGCCCACTGCCCCCGACATCACCACGCTGACCGGGGTCGCCGACCACATCAACGAGATCATCACCGACGGCACCGCGAACCAACGCAAGGCCCTCATCGAGGCCCTGGTACCGACGGTCAAGATCACCGGACCAGACAGGCTGGTCCCGGTCTTCCGCATCCCCCAGCCCCGGAACAACGAAGAGGCCGTTCCCGCCTCACCAGCGGAAACGGCCTCGAAAGGAGCGGTTCGCACAATGACTAATTTGGTGGAGGTTAGGGGACCTTACTCGAACATAAAAGACCAGGTCAGGGCGCTGGAAGAGCTCCGCGAGAAGCTTCCCAGCCTCGATATCCCCGAGCCGTCGTCGATCACGCGCGACCGGCCCCGGCGGGCCCGGCAACTCCGTTCTGAGCAAGTCGAGGAGTTGATCGCGGGCTACCAGGCGGGTGCGACGGTGTACGAGCTCGGTGACCGGTTCGGCATCGAGCGGCGGACGGTCAGCAACATCCTCCATCGGCACGGCGTGCCGATGCGCCGCCGGGGTCTCTCGCCTGAGCAGGTCGACGACGCCATCCACCTCTACAAGCTCGGCTGGTCGCTGGCGCGAGTCGGCGAACACTTCGGCGTCAACCACACCACCGTGCTGAACAAACTGCGCGAACGCGGCATCCCCACCCGAGACACCCACGGGCGCCCGCGCGTCGAAGCAGGTGACCCTCGATGACCAAGCCCGCAGTTAGTTTGTCAGCTCGATCAGCTTCGGACGGCGCTACCGTCGTTCGAGCCGTCACAGTGATCATGGGCGTTGTCGTCGGCCTCACCTTCCTCTTCGGGTTTGGCAACGTTCTCAACCTCGCCCTTCGGTTGGGGGTGCCGGTCTGGGTGGCGCCACTCGTCGCTCCGGCAGTAGACCTCTCGATCCTGGGACTTCTGCTCGGCACCCGGCACCTCGCACTTGCCGGTGCCTCCGACGAGGTGTTGCGACCAGCTCGCCGGCTCCTGATTTTCGCCAGCGTGGTCACCCTGGCATTGAACGTTGCGGACCCACTCGTCGCCGGCGAGTACGGCAAGGCCGCGTTCGATGCCGTCGGACCTCTTCTCTTGATCGGCTGGGCGGAGGTTGGGCCAGGCTTCTTGCAGGCGATCGGCACTACCTATCCCGCCAAGACTGTCGCCGATGGCGACAGCGTCACCGGCGCCGAGGCAATAAGCGTCGAAGCCAAGGAGTCGGTGGCCGATCCGGGGCGATCTGGGGGTGATCGTAGGCATGCGAAGCCGTCGAAACTCGATCAGCGGGCGCCCCGCGGCCGTCCGTGGGAGGTCCTCCTGGAACAGGCGCGGCAGGAGGACACCGCTCACCGGGCGACTCACCAAAGGCCAATATCTGCTGACGCGCTCCGTGTTCGGCTGGGGATTGGTGCCACCTCAGCTCGACGACTCGTCAAGATCGTTCGTGCAGAGTTCGAAGCGAATGGTGCTCGCGATCGAGGAGACGAGCAGCGGACGCACGAGTTCCAGAACGCTGACGCAACCTTGGCCGCGTGACGCCCGGGTTCCGCAGCTAATCGCGGTTCTGGGTTACGGCTGGGGTTGGATCTGCTGGTCAGTGGTCTGGAACATGGTGTGAAACACGGTTCCGCCTAGATACACGCTTGTCGGTGATTTCGTGGATGTGCATGGCTTAAGGGGCTATCGTCTAGTCCATGTACCTGCGGTCGACGCCTCGGCGGAACAAGGATGGCACCGAAGTCCGCTACCTGCAGTTGGCGCACAACGTGTGGGATCCCGCGTTGAAGCGGTCGAAGGTGCAGGTCGTCTACAACTTCGGTCGTGAGGACGCCGCGAACCGGGAGGCGCTGGGACGTCTGATCGCGTCGGTCACCCGGTTCCTGGACCCCGACGCTGTCCTGGCCGCCACTGCGGAGGGGCTGGCGTTCACCGAGTCCCGGCCGTTGGGCGGCACCTGGGTGCTGGACGCGCTCTGGCAACGGCTGGAGATAGGCAAGACGATGAAACGCCTGCTCAAGGGCCGCCGACTCGACCCGAACGCGGAGCGGGTGCTGTTCGCGCTGGTCGCCAACCGTGCCCTGGCCCCGTCCTCGAAGCTCGCGGCCTCCCGCTGGGTGAACAACGACGTCCATATCGACGGGCTTGCCTCCACCAGCGACGACGCCTGTTACCGGGCGATGGACTGGCTGATCGAGATCTCCGCCAAGCTCGAGGAAGCGGTGTTCGGTCAGGTCGCCAACCTGCTGAATCTTGAGGTGGACCTGCTGTTCTTCGATACCACCAGCACCTACTTCGAGACCGAAGAGGCTGATGAGGCCCTTCCTCGAAACGAACGAGGCGAGGTCGTGGCCGAAGAGAAGGCGACCGACGAACACAAGCGCAAGGGGTTCCGGTCGT
Source organism: Amycolatopsis acididurans (assembly GCF_012328925.1). Taxonomy (GTDB): domain Bacteria; phylum Actinomycetota; class Actinomycetes; order Mycobacteriales; family Pseudonocardiaceae; genus Amycolatopsis_E; species Amycolatopsis_E acididurans. The sequence goes on along the minus strand of NZ_JAAXLS010000034.1, from coordinate 26,288 downwards.
TCGGCAAGTCCAAGGACCACCGCGACGACCTGCCCCAAGTCGTGATCGGCATGGCCGTCGCCCGCACCGGCATCCCGGTCCGGGTCTGGTCCTGGCCCGGCCACACAGGCGACTCGGCGTTGATCCGGCAGGTCAAGGACGACATGCGCGACTGGACCCTGTCCAAGATCGTGTGGGTCGCCGACCGCGGCTTCGCCTCCGAACAGAACCGCCTACACCTACGCAAGGGCGATCACCACTACATCATCGGCGAGAAGCTCCGCTCCGGATCGGCCGAGGCCACTGCGGCGTTGGCCCGCCAAGGCCGCTATCAAGAGGTCCGCGACAACCTGCGGGTCAAGGAAGTCCGCATCCGCGAGGACGAGCGGTTCGTCATCTGCTTCAACCCCGAAGCCGCGACACGCGACGCGAAAACCCGAGGCCGACTGGTCACCCAACTCACCGAACTGATCGACGGCACCGACGCACTGAGCGCGACCAAACGGGCCGAACTACGCGGGGTGATCTCCACCAAGCCCGGCCTGAACCGCTACCTGCGCACCACTCCCGGCGGGCTGCTGCGCATCGACGCCGCGAGGATCAAGACCGAGGAGAACCTGGACGGCAAGTACCTACTGCGCACGTCTGATCCCAAGATGACCGCCGAGGACATCGCCCTGGGCTACAAGCAACTTCTCGAGGTCGAACGCGGCTGGCGAGACATGAAACAAGTCATCGACCTGCGGCCCGTCTTCCACCGCCGCGAAGACCGCATCCGCGCTCACGTCCTGCTCTGCTGGCTTGCCCTACTCCTGGCCAGGATCGCCGAGACCACCACCGGACACACCTGGCCCACCCTCCGCCACGATCTCGACAAGATCACCCTCGGCACCTTCACAGGCCCCGCCGGCACCTTCCAACAGCGCACCGAGATCACCAAACACCAACACGATCTCCTCCACGCTCTCCAGATCGACACCCCGCCCAGGATCTACAAACTCACCCCACCCAGCCGCTGACCAGACCGAACTCCTAGATACACACCGTCCCACCAACCGACGGCACGTTTCCGCACGTCAACCCCCAGATTCACGGACTATCTCGCTACAACAGCTGCGGAAGCCAGGTGACGCGGGCTGCCACCGTGCGTCGCTACCTGCGGCCGGACCTGCCGCGACCGGTTCCACCGGCTGGGACCGAGCCGGCCCTACTTCATGTCCGACGGTTTGGTCCGGCTGCCAGGAACGCTTACGGTGACGATGTGCCTCGGCACTTCGTCACCTGGCACATCGAACACCGTATGCCCGATGAGCGCGCTCAGGTGTGGTGGAGCCCCAGTTGGATCGAACGCCTTGTGGCGCAGTGAAACCAGGAATCCGATTCGGATATCCGTGGTCTGATACGTGACCGCCTGCTTGAGGTACGCCTGCTTGTCGCTCAAGGGCTGCTTCATCGAATCGACCTTCATCTCGATGCAGATGCTGAATCCGCTGAACTTGAGTCGCAGGTCGATTCGCCCGCCGCCGACGTGCTGGACCTCGAACTCGGCGATCGCGCCCAGGCTGCTGGACTTCAGGTAGTCAAGGAGGTCCTTGTGGATGTGGCCTTCGACGGCCTTCGGGTCGAACAGGTACGGGTACAGGTCCGATTGGGCATTAGTCCGTGAGCTGACGAACTGGATGATCAGCCGAAGAACGTCGTCCACTGCATCCTTCGGCTCCCTGACGTAGTCGGGGCTCGTCTCCAGACACGATCGGATCGCGGAGTACACCTCTGCCTCGATCAGGTTGAGGCTGTGTCTGCCGATGGTTTTGTCGCTGACCGCTTTGGCGAGTTCAGCGAGGGTCTCGGGCGACACTTTCTCGGCAAGTTCGATCGCTGCCGCGGATCCTGGCAGGACAAGTTGGTTGAGGGGTTGCGGCAGCGACGCGGTTGCCGTGCCGCTACCGCCTTTTCCCGGCCCTGCACCGGCCAATGCTTGCGCCTTCGCCGCTTGAAGGACCGTTTGCGCGGCAGTGAGTTTCTCGGTGACCTCGCGTTGACGGTCGCCCGCCGCGGTCGCGGCTTCCTGTTCCAAGGCGTGGGTGTGATCTTCGAGGTTGCTCAGCAGGCCCGCCGTCCTGGCGAACCCCGACTCGATGACCGGCTGAACGAGCCTGAGCAGGCCGCCAATGTCCTCCTCGTGAGAGACGACAGCCGCGGAGCGCGAGCCCAGGTAGATCTGGAGTAGGTCGTCGACAACGACCTCGGCTTTGTAGAAGCTATCCCGCTCAAACTCTTCCCGGAGCCTGCCCAGGTCGTCGGCCAGTTGTGACCACGCCAGCAGCGCTGCTCGCTTCGGATCCCCATACCAATGATTCAGACCCATGGACGTCACGTTGATCCGGCGAACCCGCTCAGCCAGGTCGGCCAGTGCGCGTGGTTCGAGTCGAGGTGTCGACAGGGCCGCCACCTGCGGCCTCGCCGAGGACTCGTCGAGGAGCGCGCACAGCACTTCCACCACGGTCAGAAGGACGCTGGCGTCCTCACGCTCGTAGGAGTCCCAGGCGACCTGCAAGTACCGTGCGGAAGCTTCGAGGTTGCTCAGCATGAGCGGAAGGTCCGCGGCGCGGAGTGCGCCGACCAGTTCGATACCCGCCAGCACCCACGCGGCGTCGGAGGCGACGTCCTCGGGGTCGGCATCTGGACGCAACCGGCCGGCTGGGGGGTCGATCCCAGCGATGACGCGGACAACACCGGCGAGGCTCGCGGCGTGGGGCCAGTGGTCGACGGCGACACCGACGGCGCGGACAACCGCGGTGCCGAGCGGCTTGGGCATCGGTGCATCGAAACGTTCCAGAAGAGCTAGCAACGCGAATGGTGATCCGATCCCGCACAGGGCAAGTCGGGTGCGGGCCTCCAGCGCGCTTGCTGTTCTCAGGGCGGCGCGGCTGTCCGGGTCCGGTAAGTCGAGGAATTTCTGGACAGCATCCTCCAGGGCTTTGGCCAGAACGCCGCCGACCTCGTTCAGCGCGGGTCCACTGGTGAGCAGAGCCTCCAAGCTGTCGGTGAGGATGGCCGGACTCGTGGAGGATGTGACCGCAGCTGATACGCGGCGCATGGCTGCCGGATAGCTGTCGGTCCGGCCGCCGGAGTTGGCTGCCTCGTGCGCGACCAGATGGACGAGCGGCGGAAGCACCGGGCTGTCGGCGAGGTCAGCGGCTTCCCGAGCCAATCGCTCCCAGCCACCAAGCGTCGCGAAAGCGCCCTCGACCGGCGGGCCACCCGCGTTTGCCGAAAGGAGCGCGGTGAGATCCCCCTCCAGCTCGACGGCCGCACTGCCGCTCATGGCGTTCCTCTCGTCAGCAATTACCGTGCAGGTTCTCACCAAACGTAGGCGTTACCCTCCGCGACAACCCGATTGGCTTGCGGAAGTAGATCAACGAGCGGGGCGGCGTTGCGGGTGGCGACGAAGATCTGCATCTCGGCCTCGCCCGCGACGTCCCGCAAAGCCCTGACCATGGTGGCGAGGTCCTCCTCCGGCATCTCCTCGGCGGACGGCGAGTCCAGGACGAGGAAACCGGGGTGGCGACCGATCCCCTCGACGTAACCGTGCTGGATGAGCGCGATGGCGGTCGCGATCTTGACCCGCAGCTTCTCGCCGGCTGTAAGTCCGGAGTAGGTCTGCTTGACGCCGTTCTCTCGGAGCGTCATGTTCGCTCCGCCGCTGAGAGCGAAGCCGCTGAGGTTGTCGGCGCCGAAGCTCTGAGTCAGGCGTTCGATGTCAGCGGAGATCTGGACCAGCATCGGGTCCTGGTCGTTCTTCACCCACTTCTTGAGCACCTGCTCGGCTGCTTCCACGACGGCGAGGTGCACCGGATCGACCGGGTCAACCGTCGCCGGGTCGCTCGACCGGGTCAGCGCCCCCAGAGCACCTTCGGCGCGGGCCAAGTCCAGTTCGAGCACACGACGCTCACTCGCGGCCGATAGAAGTGCGCTCCCCACCTCTACTCGCGCCGCCGCCTCGTCCCGTTCCGTCGTCAGCGTCGCGATCTCGGCAGTCAGCTCCGCCACCGCGGCTTCGGCCGCGGCCACTGCGGCCTGCGCCGCTTCAACCTCGTCCAGGGGCCCTTCTTCAGCATCCGGATCCTCGCCGTCACTTCCGGACGTCCTTGCGACCAGGCCGGCCACGAGCTCGTCCGGTACCGATGCGGCCACGATGACATCGGACTGGAGGGCCTTCAGATTCAGTTCACTGGTGCACACCGAACACTCGTGTTTGTCCGGTTCCGCAGCCTGCCGTTCCGGAGTGACCTGCGCAGCGCAGCGTGGGCACACCGACGGACGCATGTGATGGAAGAACCTAGCCGCGAGCGCGTCCTCGTAGCTGGTATGCACGCGGGCCTTCACTGCCTTGAGCTGTTGACGTGCTGTTCCAGCGAGCGACGTCTGCGCGATCAGCTTCGCCTCAAGCTTGTGAACCTCTCGCGCGAGGTCGGATGCGCGGGTCGCGGCGTCGAGCACCAGCTGCATGTCCGGTGTCTCGGCCGGCAGCTTCCCGATCTTCGTTCGGACGTCCTGGACCTGCTTCTCCGCCGCGCGTCGGCTTGCCTCCACCGCCTCGCCAGCCGCCTGGGCCTTGTCCTTCGCGGCGTCTCGTGCCGTATCCATGCCGCGCCGCGCCGTCATTGCGGCAGCCTGCACCGGTGCCCAGTCCGTACCGATGAACATCTGCATCATCCGCAGGCCGATGGTCTGTTCGTTGCCGACGATAGGATCGAGCTGGTTTGCGCGGACCACAAACGAACTGGAGTACGCGGGCCACGCGTGCACCCGAGCCGCCGTATCTGTCCAGACCGGGATGTTCTCCAACCTCAACCGAGTCATCATCAGCGAGCCCATGACGCCCTCGAAGTCTGCGCCGTCGAACTGCCCGAGGACCGTAGATCTGGCGTCCGAGTCCGCCTCCATAATCCTGATCACCTGTCCGGCGGCCACCCCGTCCACCGCATCGAACTCGACCCGCAGCCGCTCGACGCCCACCTTCCAATCGACTTCGACATGTTCGATCCAGCTGCGGACATCGTTTTGGAACTGCGGACACCGGCCGGTCAGCGACCACATGAGAACGTTCAACAGGGTTGACTTGCCGCGTAGGTTCCGGCCCGAGCCAATCCCGTTGACACCGGGCTGCGGCGACCATTCGAAGTGAAATGGGACCCGCGCCCTTGGTCCTGCCTGTTCATCGACCTCCGATGCCTCACCATGTCCGGCCGAGACCGCTCCGGCCGAGCGCTTGTCAACGACCGGTCGGATCCACTCGGGGAGGTCTGCTACATCGACCAGCGCGTGTCCATGGGCATCGGGGTGATCCGGTTTGAGCCACTTCGTCCCACTGAAGTACATCCGGGTCGCTCGCAGCGGCACTGGCACCGCCTTGGTGCCGCCGAGCGGGACACCGAGCCCGCTGAGGATCTTGTCGACCTCGTCGACAGTGATGCTGAGCGGACCGCCTGCCCGCCGCCTGGCCAGGACCTCAACAACCTCCTTGCCGAGAGCACTCACGTCTGGTCCCCTTCCTGACCGGCTTCTCCAGCAGCCGATACCGATGCGCCGGCGCTCAACGCGTCCAGCCGTTCGCGCACCCGCAGCGCGATCGGCGCGATGGCGACCCCCAGCTCGGTCCCCGCGTATGTGGCCTGCAGGTATTGCCGGTCCTTCAGAGCCTGCCCACCGTCGTCCCCCGCGACCAACGCGACCAGCTTCACCTGCTTGGCGTACCAGCCCAGAGTCGAATCCTTCGCGAGCTCAGCGACCGCGGCGGCCCCGGCCTGCGTCAGGAAGAACTGGTTGCGCTTGCTCTTCTTGCCTGGCTGCCCAGTACGGCGCAACGTGGCGAGGCCGTACGTTTCGAGGATGGAGAACGCGTCATCGAGCTGCTCGTAGGCGCCGAAGAACCAGCGCGGCATCGGGTACCAACGCAGGTCAGGCTCTGGATCGTCCAGGAGCGACCGCGCTGTGTTCAGGTGACCAGCGTCGGCCGTGCCAGTTTCCACCATCGACACCAGCTCGTCGGCGAGGTAGTCCGGGTTTCGCAGCCAGAAGTCCATCGCCTGGAGCCGCAGCTCGCTTCGGACCGACTTGACCGTTCCGGGCGGATCTCCATCCACGGTCGGAGTACCGCATCCATCGAGCAGAACTAGCAACCGAATGGCGTGCTGAGTTCGCGTCGCAGCAGGGCGACCCTCTGTACCTGCGGACTCTGCACCGGTAGCCATCTCGTCCAACCTGGCATTCCCCCCAGAACCACCGCTACTCGACCGGACGACCTTCACCAGAACGGCCGCCAGCATGATCACGGACGACAGGGTTCCGGCCCGTGATCATGTCGCCAACCACGTCGGGCCGGCGCGACCACCCGTTACACTCGGGAACCCTCTGTAACCGATGTGGTATGTAACGGATGCGGGATAGCAGCTGGAACAGGTCCGCCGGCTGCGGGAGTCGTGTGCCGTGAGACCCGAGTCGGTGAAATTGGGCCTCCAAACTCGCAGTCAAGTGTTTCTGCCTCGCCGTGACAGAAACTCATCCGCCAGGCGCTGTCCCAGCGCAATGCCGATGCCAGTGACCAATCCAGCGGTCAAACTGTCCAGCGGCTGGCGCGCGGGGCGGCCTTGCCGGTACCGCATTGGAGCTGCAGCGCCCGGTAGCGCGGCGGGCATCGTGGGCTCGGTGACGGATGCCTCGGTCCCCGGCCTGGGCAACCGGCGGACGTGGTTGACCACTTGTTCGAGTTTCGAGCTCACTGGTTGTCCCTCCCAGGTCAGTACCTCCACCTGGGCCGACTCGCCGTCGGCCAGCGAGGCGAATGCGCGATCGCTGGAGCAGACCGTGAACAGCACGCATCCCTCGGCCTGCATTCGTCTCGCGTGCGCCAGCAGCGCGGTCTCCGCAGCGTCCGGGCCTGGCGACACCCTGAGAGGCGCGACGTTCAGGCAGGCGAGCGCCGAGGCCATGAGGTCGTCCTCGGCATCGGCGGCTGCATATGCCGCGACGGCGTGATGGCGCGGTCCGGCGGCATCGAGCAGGGCGGTGATCCGAGCGCGCAGGGTGCGGGGTTTTGGCCGGAAGCCGACCACGTTCTCCAAGTCGATGAGGACCAGCCGGTCCGTGGGCAGCATCGGTGGTCAGGCCCTCTTCTTCGTGCGCTTGTGCCTGGTGTTTTTGCCCGACTGCCTGCGAGGTCGACCCGGCGCGCTCAGGTCGCGGGAGCTGTTGAGGAAGGAGCTCAGCTGTCCTTCCCAGCAGCATCCGAGCTCGTAGGCGAGCCGGGTGCCGTGCTCGCACGCGACCCGGTCAGCAGGGTGCTCGGCGTGCTCGGCTGCCTGCGGCAGCAGCGTGTTCAACATCAGCGCCAACGTCTGGATGCTCCGCCGCACGATCCCCGCTGCTGACTCATCGAGCGGCTGGCCTGGGTTGTAGTAGACGATCGTCCGGTCATCGGCGGGAATCTGGAAGCCGTCGGGAACCAGGCCATCCACGGTCTCGACGACCTCGTCGGTATAGGGCAGTGACGGAGCCTCACGCAGCAGCACGGCCACGGCCGCCATCACCGGCCGGGCGTTCCGGGCCAGTACCGCGTCATCGACGTTGTCCTGGGCGAGGAACTGGCCAGCCGCCTCGGCGGTGCCGAAACCATGCCATGCCGCCAGCAATGACGCCGTCGTGTCACTCGGGTCTGTCGTCTGCAGCCGGGCGATCGCCTCGACGACCAGATCCAGTGCGGTACGCGAACGGTCAGCGGACGGTGTGGTGGTCACAACCAGGGACGGTAGCCACGAACGCCGTGACACGAACGAGCGATGCCACCCCGGAACGGTCAATTCGGACAGCAGCTAGTCCCGCTGGCAGGGTCACAAGAAAGGTGATCGACGAACACGCTGGCCCCGTGCGAGCAGGCGCATCTGGATCGCGGACGGGAGCTTGTCAACCAGGGTGCCGGTCCATCGAGGCCACCGCCGTGCAGCGGCGTAGTCCTGCCAGCTCACGCGGATCGCGGCTCGGGCATGGTCGGCGGCAGGGATCGCGGCACCGTGGGTTGTGTCGGGTAGGTAGCGCCCCCTGACCGGGCAGTGCTGCACTTCGGCGGCGCGCAGGGCGCAGAGGCGGTGCTGGCCATTGGTCAGCATCTGGTCGCGGTCGTCCCATTCGATCGGATCGATCAGCAAGGTCTGCAGCCACTGCTTGTCTTCGGCCGAGAGCAGGACGTAGTCCGGGTGCCGCTGTGGCTGAGGGTCCTGCCCGTCGGCGGTGTCAAGGATTTCGGTGAGGATGCGGACCAGGCGCGGCCAATCGGGCTGATGGTACGAGCAGGAAGACATGGTACGAGCAGGAAGACATCGTCTCGCGGCCTTCCGCCGACAGGAAAGCTGCGGCGTGGGCGGTCTGCTCGTCTGCCGCGACCGCCTTGTAGGTGTCGGCGATGCGGCCCATCCGGCAGTTGGACTGGCCATGTGGCCAGGGCAAAGCTGACAACGGCACGGTGCGCAGCCCGTAGCGGGACTCCAGCGCCAGCCGGCGCTGAAAGGGGTCGCTGAACCGGCTCGGATACCGGCCGGCCTCGTCGGCCTGCGGTCGGCGCGCCACGTCGATCGCCTCGGCGGCCTGCCGCTCGGCGTCGGTGGGCGCGTGGCTGTCGATGAACACCATCGACGGCTGGCCCGACCACCGGTTGCGGGCCTCCCAGGCTGCTCGCTCCGGATTGGGCACTGCCTGGACCTCGACCGTGTCCTCGCCGCGCAGCATCAGCACACCGGGCAGCCCGTACACGCTGGCCACGACGACGGTGCCACCCCAGACCGAGTCGACGAACAGCTGCTGCGTCAGCTCGGGATTGAGCAAGCGCAGGTGCTCGACTCGGGCGAAGCCCTCGTCGACATCCTGGTCGCACTCAGGCCAGCGATCGCGATGGATCCGCAGATAGTCCCCCACGAGCAAAGCCGAGGCGGACTTGGGGAACCCGGTCGCCCGATACGGCGCACGAGGCGGCCAGTCTGCGTCCGCCCAGGTGACTTGCCCGGTCCACGGTATGGGTTCACGGCGCCACCGGTAAGGCTCGTGGCCCGCGGCCACGGCGCCCCGCAGGAGGACCTTCTCGGCGGGCGGCCACCACGGGTGCGCTTCATCGTGGCGAACACGGCCGGGGTTAGCGTGATCGAGAACGTGCACGTCACCACCGCGCAGCACTAGCGGACCGGGAATACCGTGACACCACACCACTGGCACCGGGCCAAAGTCGACGGACTCGCGCGTGAAGATCTCCCGCGCAAGGTCTTCGGCGAGATGTTCAATCCGTTCAATGCGGGCGAAGCCCTCGTCCGCTCCCCGGCCCGATACCGCCGGACGATCAGTAGTGACGCGAAGGTAGTCGCCGATCAGCAAGTTGAACGAGTTTTGCGGTCCCTTCGGCGCCACTGCAGCCCTCCCCCTTCAGCACCTCACACTGGCCGACACAAGCCTCGTTCCGCCGTGTGAGGCGGCAGCCGGCTCTCACCTGTTTACCGTGGGGCGGACGTTCGGGCTCGGTGCGACACGAGGCTGTGGAGGGGCATCGTCGGGTTCCGCACGCCTCGGGATCACGCCGACCTGATTGATGCGGAACTCGCTTGGTCGGCGCGGAGGGCCGGTCTACGCTGGCCGGTTCGACTCAACACAGAGTCCGATGAGGGAAGCGATGGCAGGCGAAGTGCAGTTCGACGGCGAGTTCTGGTTGCCAGACAACCCGGACAACAAGATCAGCGGAGTTGTCACTTTCTCCCCGACAGCGGGAGGTACGTTGTCGCTGATCGGCAGCTTCGCGGACATCTCCGATCGCATCAATCAGCGTCCGACACCGAACTACCAGCGCATAGTGGGCGAGACCGCTCATGGTGGCCTGACCCTCGATGACTGTCGACGCACTTTCGAGAACCCGTTCGGCCGTCGCCAGCGCTTCGCCGTGGGCAAGCTGCTGGTCAACGCGTACTACGGGCACGGCGAGCCGGTGGACCTGGACCGGCTTGTCACCCGCATCAGCGACCTGGTGCTCTGGCTGCTCGACGGCGCACCCAAGATGGTCCCGGCCCCAGAAGCGCTCGCCGACAGCATCCCGATCGCCGACCAGCAGACCGAAGTCATCCCCTTGGACGCGGGTGCCCGACTCAACCTGATTCACCGGCTGAGCTTCACCGTCGACGTGGGCCGTACCGAACTGCGGCAGACCGCCACACCCCGGTTCGAGTTCGATGCGCCGGTCGAGCTCGACTCCGCCTTAGAGCACGCCTTCGACCTGTTGGCAGCGGTCACCATCGCCGCGGACCGGGTCGTGGCGTTCGACGACGTCCACTACAGCCATCCTGCCCTGACCAAGCCAGACGGCTCGACTCGTCAGCTCGTCGACGTGCATGAGCAGTGGCGAGTGCAGGCGGATCCGCACCGCAAGCAGCTGACCGACGACCGCATGGCGTTTACCTACGCCCAGCTAGGCGGCGTTGACGGCCTTCGGCGCTTCCTCGGCGTGATTCGAGACCATCGTGCGCTGGTGCGGCAAGTTCTGCGTCCACGCTACGACACGGCCCCGACGGTGCAAGACTCTTTCTTCACACGTGTGGCGGCGCTGGAAGGGCTCGACAAACAGCAACACCAGGACGGGTACATCCTGGTGAAGTGGCGTGCTCCGAAGATTTCGGACTCGACTAAAGCGGACTGTATCATGCTGCTTGCTGATCGGTAAACCATTCGTTGAGCACCTCGAACGGTGTCCGGTATCCCAGTCCTGAGTGCAATCGACGCGGATTATAGAAACCCTCGATGAACTTGATGATCTCCCGTCGAGCTTCTTCGCGGGTCGAGAAAGATCGATGGTGGACCCACTCGGTTTTGAACTTCCCGAAGAACGACTCAGCCATGGAATTATCGAAACAGATTCCGGTCCGTCCGACTGATTGCCGGACACCCTCCTCCCGTAGTAGCCGCGCGAAATCGTAGGACGTGTACTGACTGCCGCGGTCGGAGTGAAATATGGCGCCCTGGGGCAACTGAATGCGGCCTGCTGCCATCGTCATCGCCGCACAGACCAGTCCGGCATTGTACTTGTCCTCCACGGACCATCCAAGAACGCTTTTGGAGTAGCAATCGATCACTGTGGCCAGGAACAATGGTCCTTCACCGGTGTTGACTTGCGTTATGTCGCCGACCAGCTTCGCACCGGGCGCCGGCGCCGTGAAGTCGCGTCGGACCAGGTCCGGGATCGGGCCGGTGACCCGATCGGCCACCGTGAGGCCGCGGCGAGGCTTGACCTGCACCGGCATGAGCCCTGCGGTGCGCATGAGCCGCCGGACCAACTCGTCGTCCACCCGCACACCGCGCCGCAGCAATTCCGCGTGCACCCTTCGATAGCCATAGGTACGTTGCGAGCTGGCGAACACCGCGCGAACCTGCTCAGTCAACCATTCCCGACGTCGCGCCTGTTTCGACACGGCGCGACGATCCCAGTCGTAGAAGCCCGAACGCGATACGCCGAGCAATCGGCACATCAGTGCCACATCGAAATGGGCCTTCTCCGCCGCGATACACGCGTATCGCTCCGCTACCGTTGTTCTTTCGCGAAGAAGGCCGCCGCTTTTTTCAGGAACGCGTTCTCTTGTTCCAGCTCACGGATACGCCGTTCCAAGTCGTCCACCACCTGGCCGCGCGCACCGGCGGATTGCCCCTCGTCCCTCTTCTTCTTTTCGGCAGCGACCCAGTTATGCACAGTCTGCGGGACCAGATCAAAATCGCGCGCCGCCTCGGTATAGCTCAGCCCGCCCTCGAGGACCGCCTTGACTACCTCGGCCCTCAATTCTGGCGAGTACCTCTTCGGTTTCCTTGCCACGTAACGACCCTCCGAATCCTCCACCAGTCTACTTGGAAGACGTGTCCGCAGACGTCGGAGCACGTGAGAAGCGACTTCTGCGGCTCGCTGACAACGTGGCGCAGCCGTTCGAGGCGCTGGTGGGACAGGGAGATGCCATCGAACGCTGGTGCAAGCGCGTGAAGGAGCTCCGCAACAACATCGGACACGGCGACCCCGTACCACTGCACCAAAGCGCCGCCGAACTGTACGAGATGTCCGAAAGCGCCTATTGGCTGTTCGTCCTCAACCTGCTCGTCGAGGCCAAGGCGCCGCACGCGGTCTATCACCACCTGATGACCATGTCGCGGCGCTTTCTCTTCCTGAGCAAGCAAGTCCGCCAGTACTACTGAGGCCGCGTCGCCGCGACCGGGGCGCAGCGCGACCCCGGCGAACAGGGGCCGAGGCCGGGGTCGCAGGCGTGCCCCAAGGGGTCAGGCACGCCGCACTGAAGACGTCGTTCCGCAGCTGCCCGCTGTTTCATCCAGTCAGCGCCTCGGCAGGGTGAAGCCAGCCTGGGTCCGTCCCAACGGAACTCGTAAATGAGGTCGGGTCGGTCCTGGCCCACGCACCGTTTGCTCAAGGCCCCGTGTTCGAGTCCGGGTCGACTTGGACTTTGGACGCTGGCGTCGGCGCCCGGCGTGGACGTTGAAGGCCAGCGTCAGGCCGGCCGAGGAGCATGACCTTCATGCTGTGGCCGTGTGAGCTCGGCGAGCACCAGCTGAATCGCACGCCCCAGGAGGCGAGCAAGGTCCTCAATGAAGCGAGCGAGGTCGTCGGTCTTTGCTCCGCCGAGGAGCGTCATCGTCCTCTGGACAGGGTGATCACCGTGGATCTCCGCATTCCGCAACCGGTACGCCTCCTTGAAGAACCTCCCGATCTCCGTTCGCTCGACTCCGAGCACCGGGTCAGCAGCCAGCAGCTGTCCGGCCGCATCCGCCGCGGTGTCCCCTTCTGCCCTCCTTTGATCTTGCGGCGCTTGATGAACAGAGCCTCGGAGCAGATGTTGAGGTCGATGAGTCGATCCTCGGGCAGGGACTTCGAGCCGGCGAAGACGAACCGCCGGAGGGCGACCTGCAACGAGCGATCCCGCGCGACCGCGGGGGCCGCGAGCGCCTCGTACACCCTCCGCACATCGTCGACGTGCTCCTCGGTCAGGAGCAAGGTCGGCCGGTTGACATCGGCGAGGCCGACAGCAGGGAGAACAGCGCTGCCCTCGATGTCCCGAGGCAAGTTGTCGTCATGCTGCAGGTGGATCGGACGCGTGGCTACCACCGATCCTCCGCACACCACACGCAGCGCAGTAACAAGTCTCTGAACAGGCTCCTCCAGCCTGGGAAAAGCAGGGGGCTGCGGCTGTTCGGGCATCCCCTGCTTGTACGACCGAACCGGATAGCTCTGCTCCCTGGTCACGGCCCACTGGTGGAAGCGCGAGACCTGCACGCTGTTGGGGCCGCCACTGAACTCGGCCGGCGCTGCCAGCACCTGGATGGCCCGGCTCATCTGCCGGTCGGTCATCGGACGCATGACCACGCCGCCGGGCAGGGCGATTTCGGTCATGCTCGACACAAAGCCGTTGAGCGGGATGAACTCGACGAGTCGAACGGTGTCGGCCAGCAGGCCGGCTTCGAGCCGGTTGTAGTGCAGCTCGAATGCCGCCTCGTCGAACTCGTAGGTACGAGTGGTGACGATCATCGGTTCGAGCAGATGCTCAATCAGTAACCAGTCGAGTCTGCGCTGTTGGAGCGAGAACTCAACCCCGACCATCGTGTCGACGCGGGCACTCAAGATCGGGTCAGCGTCGATCGCGTCGCGGACAGCGACCATCTCGGCGAACGTGTCCAACCAGTTGACCTTGGTGACGCGCTCAGGCATGTACCAGGCAATGGGCCGCAAGGCGACAAAAGACTCTTGACCGTAGCGCCACCAGTTCCGGAGATCCGGCATCTTGTCGATCTTCGGGGCACCGTCGTGTTCCGCGAGGTCGCCGAGCGCAGCCACAAGCAATGAGACCACAGCCGCTCGAACCGCCGGCCTCTGACTTGACAGCATCAACCTGATCCCAACCGTCACGTCCTGCCCGCCGAGGACCGGTCAGACGCGAGCCGGTCAGAATGCCACGAACGGACCTGCGCCCCAAGTCAATTGCGGATGACACGCCGAATGTCTCCCGCCTGGGACGGTGTTCGACGCCGTATCCTCCGCGGATGACGCAGCCGCAACCCCATGAGCCGGTCGTGGTCGAGCCCGTCGTCAACCGCGAGAAGCTGCGGGAGCTGCTCGCGCTGGAGACGGAGTACCCGACACTCGACTTCAAGTCGGGCTGCGACCTGGGCGAGAAGCGGGAGCAGGTCGAACTCGCCAAGGACGTTGGCGCTATGTCGGTGCGCGGCGGTTTCCTCGTCATCGGTGTCGACGGGCAAGGCAAGCCAACGGGCAAGCTGACCGTCGAGCAGGCGAAACTCTTCGACGAAGCACGCCTGCGTCCCAGGCTGCTGAAGTGGCTGCCGGACACCCTGGAGATCTACTCCCAGGCCCACGGCGTCGACGGTCACCAAGTCGTGCTCGTGCACGTTCCGCCAAACCCGGCGGGCTGCGCGTTCTTCCGAGCAGACGGCCAGTACGACCAGCCCGGCAAGGCGTCGAAAGTCGTGTTCCGCGAAGGAGAGGTGTTCTACCGCGACGGAACGCAGAGCGTGAGACTCAACCACCAGGGCCTGGAACAGGTTATTCGCCAGCGAGTCGAACGCGAGCGAGACCGGTGGGAGGCCGAGCGCGCCGAGACCTACCGACGACTCGCCGACGAGCTCCGGGCCGGCGCCGCCGGACAGCACGTTGCTCAAGGCCCGGCCGTCGAGTTCAACCTCGCTCTCGAACCCGAGGTGCTGGTCGAGGCCGCCATCGAACTCCTGCGCGCCAACGACGACATCCCCCTCCGCCGGCTGCTGAGCCGAGCGGTGCCGGACCTGCGCGCCCTGTTCAGGTCGGGCGACGAGGAGAGCGCCTCTGGGCTGCTCGACCGCCTCACCTGCCTGGCCGCGACCTTCCTGGAGCTGGGGCGCAGGGAGTGGTTTGAGCAGGTCATTGACACGCTGGTGTCGATCTACGGCGTCGGATTCGAAAATGAGGCCCCTATCGTCAACGCTCCGCCGCGCCACTCCGCGGTGTTGTGGCTGGCGATCATCGAGCGGGTGCTGGCTCTCGGCGCGTTGGCTGTCCGGCGTAGAAACTGGCGCGCGGTACGGGACCTGGTGGCCCGACGGCACGCCGACATGCACGAGATGTACACAACGTGGCTTCGGCATGCGATGACCATGGCCAGCCGTGCCGAACTGCTCACGACTCGCGACGGCGACCACGAAGTTCTCGACTCTCTGCTGAGTCGCGCCCGCAACGTCGTCCGGCGCTTGGAGTGGCTGCGGCCCGACGTCGAGCCCGAGGACGAAAAGATCCTCACCAGCCTGACACAGTTCGACTTCCTCGCCGCGCTGGTCACTATGGCCGACAGCAACAACAAGAGCGGCACCTTTCCGAACTTCGCGCGGTTCTACGCCCAACGCACGCAACCCGCCGCACAGCGTTTGCTCCTTGAGCCCGACATGCGCAAGGTTCTCTACCCAGGTGCCGACCACCAGCTCGCCGAGGCACTGCACACGATCGACCGAGAAGCCCAGCGCGCAGGCTTTCGATACGACGGCTGGGAGGGTTACACGCGCGATGTCGACGCCTTCATCCGCGAGCAGGGCATCGATACGGACGAGCCGTAGGGTCACGTCGACGCAGCGCAGACAGCCTTCGGCGTGATGCTTCTTGCAACGGAGCACGGTTCGACGCCCGAGTTCAATGCTGGCGTCGAGGGCCGCTGGCGGTCGCATCCTCGGCTCACCGCCGTCCCCGGACCTTCACTGCCGGGCCTGTGTAGCGCCCTTGTTTCTGAAAGGGCCGGGATCGCCGCGAGCGATTATGGACATCGCGCGCTCCCAGTCCGGATGACCGCGGGAAGCCATTGCAAGCTGGTCGTAGAATTCTGGCTCCAGCCAGCCGCGGGCCAGTCCGCGCATGAGGATTCCGCCGCACGTCGCAGACTTCATGTCAGCAGCCGTACAGATCTCCTTCTCCACCAAGCGTTTGCTGAGCCCGAAGTAGTCCGCAGTGGAGGTTCCGGTGTCGTAGTCGTGCAGCTGGAGGCGATACAACATGCCCGCGATCAACTCACCTCGCGTGCCGGTGTAGTAGCCCTGCGCGAGGATGGCGTCCGCAGAAGTCAGCACCGGTTCGAGATCGCCGCCGCGGGCGGCGGCCGTGAGTGCGTCGGCGAGCGCGCTGCCGTGGGCCCTCGCGAGCAGCGCGTCAAGGTGATTGCTGGTTGGTGGTGTCATGCGCGTTGTCCCAGATCACACGAGCGGAGTGGGTTCGACAGGCGACGCGAGCTCACACGATGTCCCGTCGTAGCTTGTCTGCGAGCTGGGATTCACAAGGCCACGTCGTCGTACGTCAGGACGAACCTGCTGTGGGTCTTCTCGATGGCGGGGCCGGCGAGCTCGCTATCCGGGGTGCCTGCCGGGTGGACGATTAGCGACGGCGTGCGCTGGTTCCGCTCAGGCCCCCACAGCCGGATCTCGTCGCATAGATAATTGGTGAGCTTTGCTGCGGCCGGTCCGTGGCCGATCGCGCCCAGCTCCCAGCACACGTCATCGCCCGTTTCCAAACGGCGGGCGGTGAGGTAGATGAGCGTGTCGCCGTCGACCAGGGCCATGCGCCACCATCCTCCGATCGGGTCGCACACCTCGGGCGGGACGTCGGCGTGGACCTTGATCCGGCACACACGCGGGTCGGTGACGGTGAGCCGAAGCCAGAGCCCATCGTGGGACTCGTTGCTGGCGATAGTGATGCCGGACCAGGCCGTGACACGCGGCTGGTCGAGCACGCCGCGCAACGCGTCGATTTCCACGGCTTGGTCACGGTCCCAGTGCAGCGTAACCAGTTCATCCGCTGTGACCGGACCGCTGAGTTCGCCTTCGTCCTCCACGCCCTGCAAGTACACGAAGCCGCACAGGTGCAGCGAGTCGGAGACCAGCCGGCCGTCGGTGTAGGTGAAGGCGACGCTGCGGCCCTGCCCGCGCCAGCGCAATGGAGCGACCAGGCGTCCTCCAGGAGCAAGCTGCTGCCACCATGCGGCGGGGATGTCCCACGGTGAGACGGTGGCGATCATGCGGTCGTACGGGGCGTGGTCGGGGTAGCCGAGCCCACCGTCGCCGGTGATCACGTGCACGTCGCCGTAGCCTGTTGCAGCCAGCGCTCCGGAGGCTTTCGCGGTGACGTCCGGGTCGATGTCGATCGTGGTCACCAGGTCCGCGCGGCCGGTCAACTGGGCGAGCAGGCACGCGTTGTATCCAGTGCCTGCGCCGATTTCCAGGATGCGGTTGCCCGGTTGGACGTCGAGTTGGTCGAGCATCGCGGCAACCAGCCACGGCGCCGACGCGCAGGACAATGACCGGCCGTCCTCGAACCGGTGGGTGACCACCGCCTGCCACGGGTCGTAGGCAACCGCTAGTTCCGCGTCCGGCACGAACTCGTGCCGCGGTGTGTCGCGCAAAACCCGCTCGACCTCGCCGCGTTGCGCGTGGCCCGCCTTCCGGATCCTCTCGACCATTTCCACACGCAACGCGTCCGGCGATGTAGTAGTGGTGTGCATAGTTTCCCTTCGTGCCAATGGTCGTCGTGTTTGCCGGTTGGCATTAGTAGTCGACGCTCAGCCGTTTCGCGGATGGAAGACGCATTCCGTTATGTCACAACGGTTTCCCATCTGAATCGTCCACTACGGACCGGCGGGAGCATGGGAGTCGCGATACATCGCGGGCGCGATCACGTTGGTACTGCGGGTCATAAGCTCTTCGACGCTTGCTAGCGCCGTCGTGAGATCTGCCAGCAGTGCGGCCGGGAGCGTGCCGTGGCCGAGCGCGCACGCTTCGACAAGGTCGGACAGTTCACGTGTTTGGGAGTCTGTGAGAAGTTCGCGGCAGCCGTTGTGGGCGAGTACGTCGCGGGCGGCGTATCCGTCTCGTGTCGCGGTGGCGTGGTTGATCAGTTCGACGGCGATCTGGCGCGCGGGTGGGTCGTCGATGGTGCCGATGGCGTCGATGAAGGACAACCCGAGCCGTGTGTGGAAGACCACCAAGCCCGGCGTGGAGGTGTCGAGGCCGTGGTACTGGTCCAGGAGCGCGGTCAGGTCAGCGCTCCCCGAGGCGCCGCGGCACTGGATGGTCAGGCACGCGGTCACGGCGTTCTCCCACGGTTCTCCTGGTGTCGTGTCGGCCAGGAGCGCGAGGGCGCTGTCGGTGTCGCCGGATACGGCGTCGGCGATGACCGCGACTTGGCGGCCGTCGAGCATGCGGCGGCCGATGCCCTTGTAGTCGCCCAGTCGGGCGCGTGCTTCCGTCCAGCGGCCGGCGGCAGCGAGAGCACGGCCACCGGTGGCCAGCAGAACCGCCCACAGCCAGCTGCGGATCTGCTGGTGCGTCTCGACCGAGTCGGTGAGGTCAGCCGGGATCTCGATGCCATCGACGTCGGCATCGGCGCGGGACGAGACCGCCTTGAACAGGGTGTCCATCAGCGCGAAGGCACGCACGCCTTGGCCCTCGCGGATGTAGAGGCGGGCGAGGTTGGTGATCGGTTCGAGGGCGAGGCGGGCTACCTGCGCGCCCAAGGGGCGGGCGCGCAGGTAGATGTTCACCTGCTGGTGGCACCACTGCCGGGCCAGGTCGGGCAGGCCGCAGTCGGAGGCGATGAGCGCTGCCTGGTTGTGCACCGCGGCTGCCTCGGTGATGTCGCCGGTGCGCACGGCCTCGCGGGCTCGGTCGCACAGCTCGGCCACCCGCCGGGCCAGCGGGAGGCAGGCCGGGCGGGTGCGGGCGACGAGCGGGAAGCGGCGGGCGAACTGGCCGGTCGGGTCCATGACCATTACTCCCAGGTGACGATCATGGGCTTGGTCGGGCGGTCCAACACCACGCGGCCGGGGTTGGCGTCCGGCTGAGGCGTGGCGTCCGGGATGGCGAAGCGGACCGTGGACGAGCGGAAGCCCTTGTCCCAGGTCGTGATCTCGCTTGCGACCTGCTCGGCGAGTGCCTGGCCGCTGGCCCCATGGCCGATGACGCCCACCTCGAAGCGCCGGCCGCCGTCCGGGCCGGGCTCGGCCGGGCGGATGGTGAGGTAGGCAAGGCTGCCGTCGACGGCAGTGGTGGCCATCGCCACCGTGGGGAACATCGGCCGCACCAGGCCGCTGTCCTTCGCGGCCGGGGCGACCTCCATGCGCATGAGGGGGTTGGGCAGGTGGCAAGCCAGCCACAGGTCCAGCCACTCGAAGGACTCCCTCGGGACGAAGTGCACCCCGGTCCACACCTCACGGGCGGGGGTGTCGAAGACCCCGGCGAGGTTGTCCGGATCGGTGGCGTGGTTGTTGTCCTTGTGCGTCTGCAACGTCACCTCGCCAGCGGTGCCGGTGAGGTCGAGGACACGGCGGGCGTCGTCACCGAGGCCCCGCAGGGGCATGAAGATCGCCATCTCGCTCCCCAGGCTGCTCCAGCCGTCCTGGTCGCGTTCGAAGACGATGCTGCGCGAGGCGCACCCGCGCAGACGCACCGGGGCGACCAGGCGCCCGCTGGGTGCGAGCTGGTCGAGCCAGGCGGTGGGGATCTCGTGGGCGCCGACGGTGGCGATGACGCGGTCGAAGGGCGCGGTCTCCGGATGGCCGAGCGCGCCGTCGGCGGCGACCGCCTCGACGTTCCTGATCCCGGCGGCGGCGAGGTGCTCGCGGGCACCGACGACGAGGTCCTCGTCGATGTCGATCGTGGTGACGTGCCCGGTCGGGCCGGTCAGGGTGGCCATCAGGGCGGCGTTGTAGCCGGTGGCCGCGCCGAGTTCGAGCAGTCGCTCGCCGGGCTGGATGCCGAGCTGTTCGAGCATCATGGCGACGATCTTGGGCTGGGACGCGGCGCTGATGCGGGTGCCGTCGCCCTCGTGCTTGGTGTAGACGGGCTCGTCGGCGTACGCCTCGGTCAGCGGGAGGCCGGGGAGGAACAGGTGGCGCGGCACCTGGCGGAACGCTGCCTCGACGGCGTCGGTGCGGATGGTGCCATCCTTGATGAGGCGCTTGGTGAGCTGGGCGCGCAGTTCGTCCGCGGAGTCGGTGGAGGCGTCACTCACAGTAGTCGTCATTGTCGGAACCCTAACGGTGTTGGAGGTGGTCCCGGCTGGTGCCTGCCGGGTAGGCGTGCTCGGTGAATCGGCATGGAAGACGGCGTCGACGGCCAGCGCAGCGAGGGTGGCTTGTTCGGGGCCGGAGAGTCCGGCGCGGTTGGCGTGGAAGATGAAGTGGTGCGCCAGGATCGCGCGCAGACCTCTATCGAGCTGCCCTTCGCGGGCGAGCGTGGCGAGTTGGCGTCCCGCGGTGTCGAACGCCGCCCACCACGTCTCAGGCACCTGGTCAGGCGCCACATCGGAGATCCTCTGCGTGTTGGTGGTCATCAGACGCCGCACGGCCTGGTTCCACCGCTCGGTGCGCTGAGAATCGGTGTGGTGACCGTGGGCGGCGGGCCGGAGTGCTGCGATCTTGGCCCAGACGTCGCCCTGCTCGAACCAGTCCAGCCCCGCGGCGCGCAGCATCGCGCTGAACAGCAGGACGGTGGTCTCCCGCTGCCCCAAGGCCACTGGCGCCGTCTCGCGGGCGCGGGCGAGGCAGTGGCGGCTGTCGTGGTGGAACAGCGTGTGCGCGATGTCCATCCCGGCAGGGCCGCCGAAGGCGACGGTTTCGGGTTCGTAGATGCCGCGGGTCCAGTGGGCGACCTGTCCGTCGGCTTCGAGGTCGGCCAGCAGCGTGTCGACCACGATTGTGTCGGGGTTGACCGGCTGGTAGCGCAGCCGCCAGGCGGGCGTCTTGCGCAGGTGCCACCACGTGTCAAGTTCACCCTCCTGCTGGGCCTGGTCGAGAGCGGGCGCCAGCACAGTCGCGGCGGTGTGCTCAGCGGTGGGCGGGTCGGCGAACTCGACCAGGTAGTGGTGCCAGCGGCTGTCCGGCGGCATCGGGGCGGGTCTCCTTCCGGGGTGGATTAGGTGATCAGCAGGCAGGTGTCCCAGCCCGTCGCGGGCTCGGTCACGGCGGAGAGGGCGGCTAAGCCGACGCCGGCTGCGCCCTCCAGCACGCCGGGCCCGTCGGGGATGGGCTGAGCGCGTGCCCGGTGGAGCAGGTCGGCGGCCAGTGCGCGGAGCCGGGACGCAGAGGGGCCTGTCGCGTCGGTCGCGGCGCGGGCGGTGATGCGGGCGAGGCCGGCGTAGCCGTGGCACAGCGAGGCGTCGCTGACCAACTCCTGCTGAGTCGAGTCGGTCACCGCGCTGACGAGGGCGTCTTCGGCGATCTGGCGGCGCGAGTCGTCACTCAGGGCCAAGGCGGCGAGGTGCAGGGCGCGGGCGATACCGGCTGTTCCGTAGCACCAGCTCGGGCGGCGGTCGGCTCCGCTGTGCTGCACGTGCGCGGGCCGCGACCGCGCCTCGTCCCTGGTGATCATGTAGGGCCAGCGATGTCCGCCGGAGGCGTCGATGCGCCAGGCGTCCAGCCACGCGCAGATCGTCTCGACGGCCTCGCGCTGCCCGTCCACAGTGATGCCCCGGCGTAGGGCCTGGGCCAGCAGCGCCAGGGGGCCGCTGATGCCGTGCGCGAGGCCGAAGTTGCCGTGGCCGCCGGGAAACTCGTCCTCCACTCGACCGGTAGGGCCGGTGAGGGTCCACCACCCCGGAAGCGCCTCTCCTTCGATCGTCACCGGGTGGGTGCGGCGCACCAAGGCACCCAGCACGGCTCGTAGAGCGGTGCCGCCATGGTCGTGGTGCAGCAGGTACGCGCCCAGCCCGGTGAGGCCGCGGATCGTGTCGAACTCGGCCATCACCGGCAATATCCCGGCGTCCATGCGCGTGTGCGCAACGTCGACGCGGGCATGGGCATCGGCGGCGATCTGCCGGGCCAACGGTGCAAGGGCGGACCGGTACGTGCCAGGGCGGACCGAGGCGGCGCCCGCAATGGCACGGGCGACGGCCGGCGCGCCGTAGAAGCCGCCGGTGCTCGCCCCGGCGGTGACCGGCTTGCCTGCGACGACGGTCAGCCACTCGTGGGCGCGGTCGAACGGCCGGATCCCGGCCGCCGCCAGCTCGATGTGCAGCAGCGCGACGCCGGGAGCCCCATGAGCCAGAGACTGGTGCCACCACGGCTGATCGGTCGGCAAGTCAGCGTCGTCCGGCAGAGCGAGGCGGTCGGCGATCTCCACCGCGAACGCGACCGCGGTGTCTGCGGCGAGGTCGGCGTTCATCGAAGTTCTCCCGCGCGGGCGGTGAAGGTCAGGGCTGCGGTCCGGGCCAGGTAGAGGCAAACCGCCTTGTCCTCGGGCTCGATGCCGCACGCCCGCAGGAAGTGGGTGTGCAGCAACGACCCCAAGGCGGCGTCCTGGTCGACGCCCTCGGCGTCGGCTCCGGACAAGCGCGATCGGTAAGCGGCCAGGGCCTGGGCGCGTTCCGCCCACGTCGCGACGATCGCGTCCCCGCCTGGTTCGCCACGCAGGACGCGGAAGTCCTCGCGGGGATCGGCCAGGCGTCGTGCCTCGGCGAACACCGGCCGAGGAACAACGGCGGGCGGCTTCGCTGGAACATGGTCGATCAGCCACCGCATCCCGGCTGCGGTTCCTCCGGTGAAGGCGATGGCGATGGCGGCGAAGTTCGCGGCGGCCAGGGCGTGGTGGTGAGGCCGCACGGGCTGGGCGAGCTGGGTAAGAACGGCGCGCGAGTCGGCGGTGAAGACCGCCTCGGCGGCTGCCAGCGCCTCCCCCGAGCCCCAGCGGCCGGTCTCCGGGTAGGAGGTCGCGAAGGCCACCTCGCGCAGCAAACCTTGGCGGCGGAGTCGGTCAGTCCAGGAGCTGACTCGACCGGCGGCTTCACCGAACACCGCGGCGTCGGCGCTGGGCAGCGCGATACGCAGGCGCAGGTAGTGTTCGCCGCCTTCGCGGAACCGCAGGAACCACCACCGCGGCTGGTCCTCGCCCCACTGCGCCAGCAGCGCGGGCAGATGGTCGGCGAGCACGGTGTTCTGACGTTGTGCGTCGCCGTAGAGCTTGGCGAACAGCAGCGGGGACGCAGCAGGCGGCAGGCCGTGCTCACCGGGCCGGACGATCCGCTGAGGTGTCGGGCGCGGCGGTCGCACCGTGGTCTGCGCCTGGCGGGCGGCCAAGGGCACGACGATCTCGTGAGCTCGGCCGTCGAACCATCCGATGGCATCCTCGGCAGGGCCTTCCTCCAGCACCGCGTGCGGGCGGGTGACGAGGTGCTCGCGCAACAGCATCCGGTGCGGGTCCTCGTCGAGGTCCAGCGGCAGTCGCCAGTCCCCGTCAACGAGAAGCACCCTGCGCGGCAGACGACGGCGATCTCGCCAGCTGGACAGCGCGGTGACCCACGCCTCCCAGCTCGCGCTCCGGCCGGGCAGATCAGCGGCAGCCAGCCGCCACCGCGCAGCGGCCAGCACGACGCGTCCGGAGCGCAACCGCGGCAGAAACGGCAACGTCGAGGCGGCCCCCCAGTCGAAGTCGGTGACCTGCGCGGACTGGGCGCGGCACAGTTCAGTCACCAAGCGGGCCAAAGGCGGGGTGTGCTTCCGGAGATTGAGTGCGTGCATCCCCCATGCCTCCACTCTCCTGCCGAGGGTGGGAGCCGTGAGATACAGGCGGTGGCTGTCGCAGCCGACGGCGAGATCGCTCGCCGTCAGGACGTCCGCCGAGGCGGTGTTGCCGTGCTCGGCGAGGCTGATCACCGTCGGCAGGACCTGCGTGGTCCGGGTGACGTGTGCTGTGGCGGGGTCCAGCGGCGGGAACGACAGTTGCGCGAACAGCACGTCGTCCTCGCTCGACATGTCGACCAGCGCACCGGTCAGTGCGTCCCGCTCTCCTGCGGTGAGCAACTGCAGGAATCGGCCGGTCACGACGCCCGCGGCGCGGGAGACCGAGGTGACCGTCATGTGGAAGTCACCGCGTCCGAGCGCTTCCACGCTGGTGGCGTCCACACGGGCGCACAGCTCCAGATGGGAAGGCAGCCGGAACGGGCCGGTGTCCGTCGGTTCCAGCTCGGCGACCAGCGCCTCGTCCAGGATCACTTCCACGCGCCCGTCCAGCGCTGCGCCCTGGGCCAGCGCGAGCAGAACCTCGTCGCGGCGTGTCCGCTGGGGACGCTGCGGAGCCGCTGAAGCACCGGGATACCCGTCCGGCCAACCGAGGCCGCTGTCCGCCACGAGTTCCAAGAGCGGTACGAGCGTGCCGGCGCCGAAGCGCTCGTAGAAGCGCCGGTGATAGTCACCCCACAGGGGCGTGCCATGCGGGTAGGGACTCAAGCGCGTCAGGAGCATTGCGGCACGTTCGGCCTCGCGGGCGACTGCGTCGGGAAGGACGATCTCGGCATCCAGCCGCAGATCGACCGCGACGGGATGCCGCTTGGTGCGGGCCAGACGATGCATCCGGACAACGGCTTCCGCACGCACCGTGTGACTCGCATCCAGGGACTCTCGCTGGTGCTGCTCCAGCAGGGTGTGGATCTCCCGCAACGCGGCGGACTGCTTCGCCGCGGCCTCGCCCGCCGCTTCCAACTCCCGCAGCAGATGCCCCAGGGCGTCGGGCTGGGTACTGGGTGCGGAAAGGCTGGTAACGAGCACACCTTGTGCGACCAGCTCGGTAAGCATCGCGGTCACCGTCGCTGGTGGCGCGTCAGGGAAGTCGGTCTGGACCTTGGTACACAGGTCCTCGAAGCGGATTGGTGTCCGCGCAGCATCCAAGGCAACGCGCACCGGGGCGGTGTGCCGCAACGAGACCTCGACCGCGCCGGTACCCCGATCGAGAAAACTCGGCCGATACGGCACGACCAAGCGATCACCACGCACCATGACCGTGGTATTCGCGATCACGAGCAGATTCGGCAGAACTTCGGGCCGACGCTCCAGTTGGCTGATGATCTCGGCCAACCAACCGGATTCGCCTCGGGCGACAGCCCGGTGGGCGATACCCCACTGCAGGTGGGCCCGATGGGCGAAGCTCGCTGGGGCCACCCCGGCGAACAGGCCATTTGGAGTCGGCCGGCCGGTCATGCGGGCCAGATAGCGGACGACGGACAGCACCGCCCGCCGCGTCTCCCGCTCGCCGGGATTGTTCGTAGCGCACAACGTGCGTATCTGCTCCGCCAAACGAGGACTGGCATGGCCAATGGCATCGCTAACAGATTCGGTGGCCCATACCTGACGCAGCCAGTCCAACCACGCTGCCACTGCGGATGAACCAGTTCCCGACGGGTTAGGCCACTGCGGCAGATTCAGGCCGCCATGAGTAACGGCGCGAACCAATGCACCGCCCATGGCGTGGAATCCCGCGCCGCCGTGGATAGCCGATTTCACCAGGAACCCTTCCCGTAAGAGCAAGTGTGGAGACCGGACGCCACCCCGCGCCGTTCGAGGTGGTGGCGTCCGGTCATGTGGTGACGATCAGGCGGCGCTGATGCAGGTCGACTTCTCGCAGGTCTGTCCGCAGCCGTCGTCGGTCATGTTGATGAGGTGAGCTGGATCCACCACCTCCAGCAGGGTCACATCGAGATCGAACTCCGACTCCGTCGTCGACGCGATCGGCGCTACTGCGTAATCCAGTTGAGCTGTCACAGGTTTCCCCTTCGCGATAATGCAATTTTCGGGATCGCGCACTCAGCCAGGAACCGACGCCCGGTCAACTCTTTCAAGCGGCCTGACGAAGCTGGATGAGTGAAACAGTGATCATTTGAGGGACGCCGTCGAGTTGCTCATTCCGACAGAAACGACGAGTCGGCAGTCATGAGTTTCGATTCACGGGCGGCGCCCCGATTTAGCCTCGATATCTCTCCTTTGCTGTGCAGGGTGCTGGACGCAATGGCAGCTGGCTGGAGAAGGTGCAGCTGGCGGAGACTCCGGTCATGAAGCCGCAAGCGTTGCGGCGGTTGGCCCTCCCGTGACAGCGGCATGCCTGCCAACTCCAGCTGCGAGGGAACCCTCGGCGGCGATCAGGTGCTGGTGGGCAGTGCTCCACACGGTGCAGGGGTGTCGGCGTGGACGTAGCCAGCCGGAGCATTCCGAACAGCGGCCGTGCTCGTTGGGAGCGTGCAGTTTCAGCAGTGCCCGCCAGGCATCAGCCAAACGGGTGATCTCCGTTTTGGCCAAGGAGGCGCGGGACGGTTCGTCGGACTTGGCGACCAGCCGGTCGAGGTATTCCAGGCGTTCGAGAACTGCCGTGTCGAGGGTCGAGGCCAGGCACTCATCCATGGGAGGACTCCTCGTCGAACCAGGGATCCGATTGCGGGGCGGGCTGGG
>NZ_JAAXLS010000033.1 GCF_012328925.1 Amycolatopsis acididurans | reverse complement strand
GCCTCCTCCCCCGCCGCCTCCGCCCCCGCCGCCAGGGCCGGAGGGCAGTGACAACATCGCGCGGATGACGCTGCGCATGGTCGAGCAGATCAAGGGGCAGGCCGAGCAGGCCGCGGCCGCGCAGGGCGTCTCGCTGAACACGTTCATCTCGCAGGCCGTGCAGGGCGCGCTGCACGGCAGCAGCTACTTCCGGGGCGAGCGCGAGTCCGAGCCGAAGCCCGGCAAGCGCACCGATTCACATCTGCACGGCTGGGTCAGGGGATGACCATGAGCGAACAACCGGCCGAACATCTGGTCCGTACGCAAGCCTTCACCGTCGAGGGGCCGGTGGACCTCGATGTCAACGTGACCCTGGGCCGCGTGACGATCGAGCTCATCGCCGATCTCACCGAGGCCAGCGTGGAGATCCGGCACGATCCGGATGTCCGGGAGCCATGGGCGCAGGGCATGACGAATCTGCTGAACTGGGTCAGCGAGCGCTTCGCCGACCAGATCGGCGGGGATTTCCGGGGCACGCCGGGGGACGCGCTGCGGCAGACGCGGATCGAGCGGACCGGTAACCGGTTGGTCGTGCACGCGCCGAAAGCCTTGCCACTGCGCAACATCCCGCTCGCGATCACGGTGAAAGCACCGGCCGGGACACACCTGGAGATCCGTGCCGGCTCGGCGGAGGTCACCGTCACCGGCACCTGCGGGCGCGCCGACGTGATGAGCGGGACCGGCGAGGTGCGACTGGACCGGGCCGACGGCGCGGCCACGGTGCGGACGGGCTCCGGCGCGATCCGCCTCGGGCCCGCGTTGTCCGGGTTGCAGGTGCGGACGGGAAGTGGTGCGGTCGAGGCGTCGTCGCTGTCCGGTTCGGCCACACTCGCCACCGGAACCGGCGACATCTGGCTGGGCGCGGCGGCCGGCGAGGTCATGGCCCGCAGCGGAAGCGGCGCGATCTCGGTCGCGGAAGCGGCGAGCGGCACCCTGGAGCTCATCACCGGTTCCGGGGACGTGCGGATCGGCGTGCGCCCTGGCGTGACGGCGGAGGTGGACCTGACGGCGGCGGCCGGGAAGGTCCACAGTGAACTGGACGTGGCGCTGGAACCGCCCGAGGACGAGGTGACCCTGCACGTGCGCGCCCGCACCGGCTCGGGCACCGCCGTGGTCACCCGCGCCACGCAGTGATCCACCGGGCCCGCTGACGATCGCAGCCGGCTCGCTTCAGGGGGTGGCGAGGGGTCCCGCAAGGGGCTCCTCGCCCGCACTCGGATACGCGCGTAACGCACGCGGGTCGAACACGACTTCCGGTCATGGGCACGACGGCGTCCCTGGGGCCTTCCGACGGCACGCGGGTGCCGACCTTCTGCGCGCTGTGCGTGTCCCGTTGCGGGGCCACGGCCACGATCCGCGACGGCACCCTGGTCGCACTGGAACCGGCGCCTGCCCACCCGACGGGGAAGGCGTTGTGCGTGAAGGGCAAGGCCGCGCCGGAGCTGGTGTACCACCGCGACCGGCTGCTTCATCCGCTCAAGCGCACCAGCCCGAAGGGGGCGGCGGATCCGGGCTGGCAGCGGATCAGCTGGGACGAGGCGCTGGACACGGTCGCGGAGCGGCTCACCAGACTGGCTCGCGAGTCGGGCCCCGAGTGCGTCGCGTTCGGTTCCGCCTCGCCGTCGACGTCGGCGATGTCGGATTCCGTGGACTGGATGAACCGGCTGCGGCGCGCGTTCGGCAGCCCGAACCTGTGCTCCTACATGGAACTGTGCGGCTGGGGCCGTCACCTCGCCCCGACCTACACCTACGGGATGCCCGTGCCGGGCGCCTTCGTCCCGGATCTCGAGCACGCCGGCTGCATCCTGTACTGGGGCTACAACCCGTCGATCTCCCGGCTCGCGCACGCCACCAGCACGGTCGCCGCACTCGCCCACGGCGCTCGGCTCGTCGTCGTCGATCCGCGGCGGGCCGGACTGGCCGGCAAGGCGCACCACTGGCTGCGGGTCCGCCCCGGCACCGACACCGCACTGGCACTGTCGCTCAGCCATGTGATGATCGAGCGCGGCTGGTTCGACGTGGAGTTCGTGCGACAGTGGACGAACGCGCCACTGCTCGTCCGTACCGACACCGGGCGCCTGCTGCGGGCAGGCGGCCGTTACCTCTCCTGGGACACCCGGCGCGACGAGCCGGTCACCTACGACCCGGCGCACGGCTACGCGGTGGAGGAGGCGCGCCTGGCGCTCTCCGGCACCTTCGACGTGCCCACTGCCGACGGACCCGTACCGTGCCGGCCGGTGTTCGGGGTGCTCAGCGAGGAATGCGCGCGGATGGCACCGGCGGCGGCCGAGGGGATCACCGGTGTGCCGGCCGCGGAGATCGAGCGCACCGCACGCACGCTGTGGGAGTCGCGTCCGGTCGCGTTCTACACCTGGAGCGGCCTGGAACAGCACAGCAACACCACACAGACCGTGCGCGCGATCAACCAGCTCTACGCGCTCACCGGCAGCCTCGACGTGCCGGGCGGCAACGTCCTGTTCGCCGGTGTCCCGGCCAACTCCGTCGAGGGCACCGAACTGATCGCCCCGGGCCAGCGCGCCAAGACGATCGGCGTGCAGCAGCGCCCGCTCGGGCCGGCGAGGTTCGAGTTCGTCACCGGCGAGGACCTCTACACCGCTGCGCTCGAGGGGGATCCGTACCGGGTCCGTGGCCTG
This sequence comes from Amycolatopsis acididurans, assembly GCF_012328925.1. Classification (GTDB taxonomy): domain Bacteria; phylum Actinomycetota; class Actinomycetes; order Mycobacteriales; family Pseudonocardiaceae; genus Amycolatopsis_E; species Amycolatopsis_E acididurans. Next base: position 68,156 of record NZ_JAAXLS010000033.1, on the reverse strand, counting down.
GTGAACTTCGGCGCCAACCTGATGATGGCGCACGGGGACAGCGCTCGCGGGCGCGAGGCGCTCGCCTCACTCGACTTCTTCGTGCATACCGACCTGTTCCTGAGCCCGACCGTGGAGCTGGCCGACATCGTGCTCCCAGCGGCGAGTGCTTTCGAGACCGAGGCGCTCAAGATCGGGTTCGAGACGAGCGCCGACGCACAGTCATTCGTTCAGCTGCGCACGCCGCTCGTGCCCGCACGTGGTGAGTCCCGCTCCGATATGGAGATCATCTTCGCGCTCGCCTGCCGGCTCGGGCTCGGTGAACACTTCTGGAACGGCGACATCGAAGCGGCCTGGCGGTATCAGCTCGCGCCGAGCGGTCTGACGCCGCAGCAGCTCCGCGACTCGCCCGCCGGGGTGCGCGTGCCGCTCACCACCCGCTACCGCAAGTACACCGAACGCGGGTTTCCCACGCCATCGGGCAAGGTCGAGCTGTTTTCCGAGTTGCTCGCCCAGCACGGATACCCGCCACTGCCGGAGTTCGAGGAGCCCCGCACCAGCCCGAGATCGCGCCCGGACCTGGCCGGACGCTTCCCGCTCATCCTCACCTCCGCGAAGTCGTTGTGGTTCTGTGAAACCCAGCATCGCGGCCTGGCCAGCCTGCGGCGCAAGGCACGCGACCCCCAGGTCGAGCTGCATCCCGACGCCGCCGCCGCGCGCGGTATCCGCGCCGGGGACTGGGTCAGGATCGAAACGCCGCACGGGAGTGTCCGAGCCCGCGCCAAGCTGACCACCGGGCTGGCTCCCGACGTCGTGTGCGGGCAGCACGGCTGGTGGCAGGGCTGCGCCGAGCTGGACCTGCCCGGCTACCCACCATTCGGTCCCGGCAGCGCGAACCTCAACGCGATACTCAGCCAGCGGCCGAGCGACCCGACCAGCGGCAGCTCACCGCTGCGCGCGTCGGTCTGCGAGGTGAGCCTCCTCGAAGACGGTCGCGGGACCGGCCTGTCGTGAGCCGATGGTCCGGTCGCGGGGCCCGCGCGCGTCATCGCCTGTCCGCCGCCGCGTCTCGCCCCGCCGAGACCGTTCCTGCGCGCCGCTGCCGTCGCCCCGATGCCCGTTGCCCCTACGCCCTGCGCAGTATCGGCGCCAGATCACCCCGCTCCCCCACCACGACGCGGTCCAGCGACAGCCAGTCCGCCATCAGACGCAGTTCCGCCGCCAGTTCGCCCGCCACGCGGGGCACGTCGGCATCCGGCTCGGCGAAGGCGCCCTGCACGCGCAGCACCCCGGCCTCCCGGTCCGCCTTCAGGTCCACCCTCGCCACCAGCTCACCGTCCAGCAGGAACGGGAACACGTAATACCCGTACTGCCGCTTGGGCTCCGGCACGTAAATCTCGATGCGGTACCGGAAACCGAAAAGCCGCTCGGTGCGGGCGCGTTCCCAGATCAGCGGGTCGAACGGGCACAGCAAGGCCCGCCCGGTGACCTTGCGCGGCGTCTTCGCCCCGGCGTACCGGTACGCGGGCGCCCGCCACGTGCGCACCCGCACCGGCTCCAGCACGCCCGCCTCCACCAGCTCCGCCACCGCCTGGTGACTGACCTCCGGACCGAGCCGGTAGTAGTCCCGCAAATCCGGTTCCGTGGCCACCCCGAGCGCCTGCGCCGACCGCGCGATCAGCTCGCGCGCACCCTCCTCCGGGCTGACCCGCCGCGCCAGCACCTCGGGCGGCAGCACCCGCTCCGTCAGGTCGTACAACCGCTCGAACGACCGCCGCGTACCCGTGGTCAGCTGCCCGATCCCGAACAGGTACTCACAGATCTTCTTGACCTCGGACCGGTCCCACCACGGCCCCTGCCTGCGCTGCGACTCCCCCACGACCTCGCGCTCGATCCGCCCCGCGCCGACCGGGCCCAGCTCCTTCACCACGGCCAGAATGTCGTCGACCATCGCGGGCGAGCGCTTCAGGATCGGCTCGTAGTGCCGCCACCAGCCGCTGCGCTTGGCCCGCGACTGCAGCAACGGCCAGTCCTGCACCGGCACCAGGCTGGCCTCGTGCGCCCACGTCTCCACCAGCAGCCGGGGTTTACGCGCGCTGTGCGCCCACGCCGCCTCGTCGACCAGCGTCCGGTCGTAGTCCCCCAGCCGCGAGAACAACGGCGCGTAGTGCGCACGCACCGCGACGTTCACCGAATCCAGCTGGATCAGCTGCACGCGCGAAAGCACCCGCCGCAGATGCCTTCGCGTGGCGGCCTCCGGGCGCGGATCGGCGAATCCCTGAGCGGCCAGCGCCATCCGCCGCGCGACCGCCACACTCATCGTGTCCATCGCACGTCATAGTGCCACCACCCACCGACAAAACCCGGGCTCGTAGTGTGCGTACGCATGAGCACCGCCGCAGTCCGTGCCGCCGTCGCCACCGACGCCGCGGAAATCGCCCGCATCCAGCGCGTCACGTGGCGCACCGCGTTCGCCGACCTGCTCGGCGAACAGGCGCTGGCCCAGCTGGAGGCCACCGCGGAACAACAGTGGGCCGAGGCCATCGCGCACCCCGCCACGACCGTGCACATCGCCGCCGAGGGCACGTTCACGGTCGGTTTCTGCGTCGCAGGCCCCGCACCCGAAGAGGAGGTCGCGCTGGCCTCCGGCAAGCTGCCGGAGGACGCCGCGCGCACCGGGCTGATCGCGACGATCCTCGTCGAACCACGCTGGGGCAGGCGCGGCCACGGCGGACGGCTGCTCGCCGAGGCCGCCGCGAGCCTGCGTCACAACGGCGCGGAGCGCGGGATCACCTGGGTCGCCGAGTCGGACTCGGCGTCACTGAGCTTCTTCCGTCGCGCGGGCTGGCGTCCGGACGGCACCATTCGTACGCTCGACACCGGCCAGCGCCGGGTGCGCGAGGTCAGGCTGACCGGCCAGCTCGAAATCGAGCTCGTCGGCTGAGGGGGCCACGGTGTTCTTGCGGCCACGGAACCACAGCACCGTCATCACGATCAGGAAAGCGACCGCGATGATCTGGTAGCTGCTGCCGACGATCTTCTGCGCGAAGCTCCAGTTCTGGTACTCCAGCGGAACCCAGTAGTGCGGTGCGAGCCACAGGATCAGCACGCCGAACCAGCCCGAGGCCAGCAGCCAGAACTTGTGCCGCTGGTAGCCCATCACCATGACGATCGCGGCGGTGGGCAGCGCGAGCACCCAGTGATGCGACCACGAGATCGGCGACACCAGCAGCACGCCGGTGGCGTTCACGCCCAGCGCGAGCGCGAGATTGCCGTCGTCGAGCGCACGCTTGGTGCCCAGCCACGTCATCGCGACGATGCCCAGCACGCCGATACCGCTGACGAGCGTGAGCGAAGTACCCGACATGCCCAGCTTCTCGAACGTGGCCGACCACGATTCGTTCGCGTGGATCGGGCCGATGTTCATGCCCGTGGCGTGGAAGACGCGGTCGGTCCAGTACGTGATCGAGTCGCTCGGCATCAGCACGAACGCGATCGCGCTGCACACGAGGAAGCTGAGGAAGCTCGTGACGATGGAGCGGTAGTCCTTGCGGAGCAGGAACAGCAGGCAGAACCCGGCGGGGGTGAGCTTGACCGCCGCCGCGATACCGATCAGCGCGCCACGCGGCCACTTCGGGTTCGGCCACAGGATGTCGACCGCGACCAGCATCATCAGCAGGACGTTGATCTGGCCCCAGAAGATCGTGTTCGCCACCGGGTGCGCCACCACCAGCACGCACGCACCCGCCATGACCATCCACGGCTTGCTCAGGTAACGGGCCAGCTCCGGCGAGCTCTTGCGATAGGCCAGAACCAGTGGGATCAGCGCGATGCACGTGGCGCCGGTGAGCAGCGGGTAGCCGATGTGCGGCGGGAGGATCGCCAGCGGCGTGAACAGCACCGCCGAGAACGGCGGGTAGGTGTAGGGCAGCGCGCCGCCGACCGACGAGACCGGCAGCTGGGTGTAGATCGAGTGGCCCTTGAGGAATGTGTCCGCGCCGAGCCGGTAGACGTCGACGTCGGTCGGCCACTTGCGGATCCCGTGCGCGTAATAGGCGAGGGCGGCGAAGAACACCAGCGCCAGCAGGAGCTCGAGACCGAGGCGCAGTCGCTCGGCCGCACTACCGTGCCTCAGCGTCGAGAGGACAGATCTCAAGTCGTTTCTCCCAGGTCCTGGCCACGTGAAGTATCACGGATCTCACGCGGCACCCTCTATCTTGGTTGCCCGCGTGTCGCGCGCGGCGACCGGGTCCCCTCTTCGGCCCCGGACCGTGACTCCGCGAACACGACCCAGCGCATGGCGCTGTACATGAATATCGCTTCGCAGGCGCCCGCGAGCACCCGGGCGAGGTGGTATTCGACGCCGAGCGCGGCCAGGCCCGCCCCGACGCCGAGGATGAACGCCAGGTAGTTGACCGCGATGGCGATCGCGTATTTGACCGCCTGCCCGCCCACCGGCGCGTGCGAGCGGAAGTTCAGCGCGCGGTTGAGCACGAAGCTGAGGCCGAAGGCGGACACGTACGCGATGGTGATGCTCACCGGCAACGGCAGGCCCAGCACGCTGTGGCCGACGGTCAGCAGCACGAGGTCCACTCCGAAGGTGAACCCGTTGATGATCGCGAAGCCGAGCACGCTGGCCGGCAACCGGAACGGCAACGGGCGCACGACCGCGGCACAGAAGGCTTCGAAACGCTCGGGGGCAGAGGTGATCTTTGGCCGCACGGCACCAGAGTTTCACCACGAGATGGACTGAAGATGACCGGACGGTGGTCAACAGGAAGCGAACAGTACGGTGAACCACCCCGCCACCACCTGCGTGACTGTTACCGTGACGGTGGACTCCCAGGAGGCGCGATGCTCGGCTGGTTCTGCCTGACGCTCGGTGTCGCCTTCGGGTCTGCCCTCGTCCCCATCGTGAGCGTCGAGGTCTTCGTCATCGGCCTGGTGTCCAGCGAGCCGACCGTGCACTGGTTCCTCATCGGCGCCGCGGTCGCGGTCGGCCAGATGGCCGGAAAACTGCTGTACTACCTCGCCGCGCGCGGCTCGATCCACCTCCCGCCGTTCCTGCACGACAGGCTGCACCGCCAGCGCCCGCCCACGCCACGCCGCGAACGCTGGCGCCTGCGCACGAAGTGGTTGCGCGCCAAGGTGGAAGCGCTGCGGGAGCGGTGTCACCGGCATCCGTTCTGGATGACGAGCACCTACGGGGTCAGCTCGGTCATCGGGCTGCCGCCGTTCATGGCGACCACCGTGCTCGCCGGTCTCGCCGACATGCGGATGTCCACCTTCCTCACCGCCGGTCTCGCCGGGCGATTCGTCCGGTACAGCGTGCTCGCGGCGTGCCCGGCGCTGTTCGCATCCTGGCTACACGTCTAATTCCCTCAACTTCCCTAAAATTACCTATTGATCCCTTCAAGTGTCTGTTAGTGTACTTATATGTCCAAAAAGCTCTACTCGGCAGAGGAGGTCGCCGAGCGACTCGGCCTGCACGTCCGCACGGTGCGCGGCTACCTGCGCGACGGGCGGCTCAACGCGGTCCGCATCGGCAAGCAGTACCGGATCACGCATGAGGACCTGGAGGCGTTCGTCGGCGCCGCGGTGACCGACGAGTCCGAGGTGCGCCGTACGCGGCATGTGGAGGTCTCGAGCGTGGTCGAGATCGACGCGGTCAGCCCGCACACCGCGAGCCGGATCAGCACCCTGCTGATGGCCACGAGCGCGCATCCGGGCGAGAACCTGCTGCGGGTCAGCACGGCTTACGACGAAGAGAGGGGGAAGATGAAGATCATCATCTTCGGGGAGCCGGCCGAAACGGCACGGCTGCTCGACAGTGTGGAGGCGGTGCTGCGGTCGTGATCTACAAGACCGAGGCGGGCGGGCAGGAGATCCTGCGCCGCTACGGCGAGGCCCTGAAGTCGTGGCCGGTTCCCGCCGAGCACCGGCGAGTGTCCACACGGGAGGGCGAGACGTTCGTCGTCGTGAGCGGGCCGGCCGGCGCGCCACCGCTGGTGCTGTTCCACGGCTCCGGCACGAACACGGTCATGTGGCTGGCGGACGTGGCGGAGTGGGCGAAGCACCTCCGCGTGTACGCCGTGGACATGATCGGCGAGCCGGGGTTCAGCGCCCGGTCGCGGCCGGCGCTGGACTCCGAGGCGTACGCACTGTGGCTCGACGACGTGCTCGACGCCCTCGGTCTCACCCGGGTCGCGATAGCCGGGATGTCGCTGGGCGGCTGGCTGGCGCTCGACTACGCGACCCGGCGTCCGGAGCGCGTGACGCGGCTCGCGCTGCTGTGCCCCGGCGGGATCGGACGGCAGACGTATGGCTGGGTGTTCAAGACGCTGCTGTACAAGCCGTTCGGGAAGTGGGGCCTGCGCAAGTCGATGAAGGCGGTGGCCGGTGTCGACGCGAACGAGACGCCGGAGATCGCGGACTATCTCGGGCTGATCTTCACGCATTTCCTGCCACGCAGGGAAAAACTGCCGGTCTTCGACGACGACACGCTGAAGCGGCTGACGATGCCGGTGCTGGCGATCGTCGGCGGCCGCGACGCGATGTTCGACTCGCACGAGACCGCGGGGCGGCTGGAGGCGACGGTGCCCCGGGCGAGCGTGACCATGCTGCCCGACGTGGCGCACTCGATCACCGGCCAGACCGGCCCGGTGCTGGATTTCCTGCGAGGCTAGGCGCGGCGCTCGGACTCTTCGAGTTCGAGCGCCTTGCGCATCGTGGCGCGCGCGCGGCGGCGGTCGCCCGCGATGTCGTAGGCGTAGGCCAGCCGGTACCAGTGGCGCCAGTCTTCGGGATGCCGCTCCAGCTCCGCGCGCCGCTGCTCGAACCAGGCGTCGGCCGCCTCCCGGTCGACGCGGCCGGACGGGCGGCGTGGCAGGTCGGACGCGTCGGGCAGGCCGCCCTCCTCGTCGAGCCGCTGCCCGAGCCGCTGGATGCGCAGCCCCGAACGCCAGGTGGCCACCACGATCCACACCCCGAGCAGCGGCAGCACCAGCACCGCCGCTCCCAGCGCCGCGCCGGCGGCGCTGCCGGTGCTCAGCAGCTGAATGGCGCGGTAGCCGAGCAGGACGAAGTAGACCACCAGCGCGGCGGTCAGCAGCAGGGCGACGTTGCGGGCTTTCACAGGTCGAGCACGTTCTCCAGGCCCACGGTCAGGCCCGGCCGCTTGAGCACCTCGCGCACGCCCAGCAGCACGCCCGGCATGAACGAGCTGCGGTCCATCGAATCGTGCCGGATGGTCAGCGTCTCGCCTTCGCCGCCGAACAGGATCTCCTCGTGCGCCACCAGCCCGGGTAGCCGCACCGAGTGCACGCGCACGTCCTCGACCTGGGCGCCGCGCGCGCCGTCCAGCTCGGACGTGGTCGCGTCGGAACCCGGCGCCAGGCCGGCCTCGCGACGGGCCTGCGACAGCAGCCGTGCCGTGTGCGCCGCCGTGCCCGAAGGCGCGTCGGCCTTGCGGTTGTGGTGCAGCTCGATCACCTCGGCGCTGGCGTAGAACCGCGCCGCCTGCTGTGCGAAGCGCATCGCGAGTACCGCGCCGAGGGCGAAGTTCGGGGCGATCAGCACGCCCAGCTCAGGCTTGGCGGAGAGCCAGTCGCGCACGGTCGCGAGCCGTTCCTCACTGAACCCGGTGGTGCCGACGACCGCGTTGATGTCGTGGTCGATCAGGTACTTCAGGTTGTCCATCACCGCGTCGGGGTGGGTGAAGTCGACGACGGCCTGCGCGTCGCCGAGCGCGGAGAGATCGTCGCCGGCGTCGGCCGTGCCGACGAGCTTCATGTCGGCCGCGCCCTCCACGGCCTTCACCACGGTGGCACCCATCCGTCCCTGGGCACCCAGCACACCGACGCGAATCACGACGCGATCACCTCTCGCAGGTCCTCCGGCAAATCGTCCTCATGAGCGTACGGCCCGACCACGCTGCCCACCGACACGCCACCGGGAGTACGGAACAGACTGCGAGCCAGGTCATACACCTCCTCGGGGGTGACCGCGTCGATCCGCGCGACCGTCGCGTCCACGCTTTCGTACCGGCCGTAGTTCAGCTCCTGCTTGCCGATGCGCGACATGCGGGACGCGGTGTCCTCCAGCCCCAGCACCAGCCCGCCGCGCAACTGCCCCTTGGCGCGGGCGACCTCGGCGTCGGTGAACCCCTCCTTGCCGATCGTGCCGAGCACGTCGCGCAGTACGCGCGCGACCTCGCCGAGCCGCTCCGGCTGGCAGCCGGCGTACACCGACAGGTGCCCGGTGTCGGCGTAGGAGGCCACCGACGAGTACACCTGGTAGGCCAGCCCGCGCTGCTCCCGGATCTCCTGGAACAGCCGCGAACTCATCCCGCCACCCAGGGCCGCGTTGAGCACGCCCAGCGCGTACCGGCGCTCGTCGTGCCGGGACAGCGCGCGCATGCCGAGCATCACGTGGGCCTGCTCGGTGTCGTCGGTGTGCAGCACCAGATCCGGCCGCGCGGTGATGCGCGCCTTGCCCGCCCGCGGCGGAACCGGAGTGTCCGAAGAGGACGGTCGCGACCGCAAAGCCTTGCGCGCCAGGCGAAGAACCTGTGCGTGCTCGATGTTGCCTGCGACCGCGAGCACCATCCGCGGCATCGTGTAGCGGCGCTTGTAGAACCCGCGCAGCGCCTTCGCGGACATCCCGGTGATCGACTCCTCGGTGCCGAGCACGGGTTTGGCGAGCGGATGCCCGGCCAGCACGGCGGAGGTGAACGTCTCGTGCAGCAGGTCCTCGGGATCGTCGTCACGCATGGCGATCTCCTCGAGCACCACGCTGCGCTCGGTCTCCACATCGGACTCGGTGCACAGCGCGTCGAACACGACATCGGTGACCAGGTCCATCGCCAGCGGCAGGTCCTCGTCGAGCACCTGCGCGTAGTAGCAGGTGTGTTCCTTGGCGGTGAACGCGTTGAACTCGCCGCCGACGGCGTCGATCTCCTCCGCGATCCGGCTCGCGGTGCGGTGCCGGGTTCCCTTGAACAGCAGGTGTTCCAGGTAGTGCGCGGCCCCGGCGACACTCGGCGACTCGTCGCGCGAGCCGATGCCCACCCACAGCCCCACCGTGGCCGAGCGCACCCCCGGCACGTGCTCGGTGACGACCCGCAGGCCACCCGGCAGCACGGTGCGCTTCACACCGGTGTCCAGGGTGCGGGTGGTGCCGGCTCGCTGCTCGTATCCGGGAATCTGTACGGGCATTTCTTCCTTACTGACGAGCGATGGGCCCGTCCGCGCGGCAGCACGGACGGGCCCATCGCGGGGTGTGTCTTACTGCGCGGCGTCGGCCTTCTCGGCCTTGTCCTCCGGCTTGTCCGCCTTCTCGTCCTCTTCCTTGACGAGCACCAGGCTGATCTTGCCGCGGTTGTCGATGTCGGCGATCTCGACGCGGAGCTTGTCGCCCACGTTGACCACGTCCTCGACCTTGCCGATGCGCTTGCCGTTGCCCAGCTTCGAGATGTGGATCAGGCCGTCCTTGCCCGGCAGCAGCGAGACGAACGCGCCGAACGCGGCCGTCTTCACCACCGTGCCCAGGAACCGCTCGCCCACCTTCGGCAGCTGCGGGTTGGCGATGGCGTTGATCTTGCCGATCGCGGCCTCCGCCGACGGGCCGTCGGCCGCGCCCACGTAGATCGTGCCGTCGTCCTCGATGGAGATGTCGGCGCCGGTCTCCTCGGTGATCGAGTTGATCATCTTGCCCTTCGGCCCGATGACCTCGCCGATCTTGTCGACCGGGATCTTCACGCTGGTGACCCGCGGGGCGTACGGGCTCATCTCGTCCGGGCCGTCGATCGCCTCGGCGATGACCTCCAGGATCGTGAGCCGCGCGTCCTTGGCCTGGTTGAGGGCGGCCCCGAGCACCTCCGAGGGGATGCCGTCGAGCTTGGTGTCCAGCTGCAGCGCGGTGATGATGTCCTTGGTGCCCGCGACCTTGAAGTCCATGTCACCGAAGGCGTCCTCGGCGCCGAGGATGTCGGTCAGCGCGACATACTCGGTCTTGCCGTCGACCTCGTCGGACACCAGGCCCATCGCGATGCCCGCGACCGGCGCCTTGAGCGGCACGCCGGCGTTGAACAGGCCCATCGTGGACGCGCACACCGAGCCCATCGAGGTGGAGCCGTTGGAGCCCAGCGCCTCCGACACCTGGCGGATCGCGTAGGGGAACTCGTCCCGCTTCGGCAGCACCGGCACCAGCGCGCGCTCGGCGAGCATGCCGTGCCCGATCTCCCGCCGCTTCGGCGAGCCGACGCGGCCGGTCTCACCGGTGGAGAACGGCGGGAAGTTGTAGTGGTGCAGGTACCGCTTGGTGGTCTCCGGGGACAGCGAGTCGATCTGCTGCTCCATGCGCAGCATGTTCAGCGTGGTGACACCCAGGATCTGGGTCTCGCCGCGCTCGAACAGCGCCGAACCGTGCGCCCGCGGGATCAGCCCGACCTCGGCGGCGAGGCTGCGGATGTCGGTGAGGCCGCGGCCGTCGATGCGGACCTTGTCGCGCAGGATGCGCTGGCGGATCAGCTTCTTGGTCAGCGCGCGGAACGCGGCACCGATCTCCTTGTCCCGGCCCGCGAACGCCTCGCCCTCGCCGACGCCGACCTTGGCCAGCAGTTCGGCCTTGACCTCGTCGGTCGCGTTGTCGCGGTCCTGCTTGCCGCCGATGGTCAGCGCCTTGGCCAGCGGCTCGGTCGCGATCGCGGCGACCGCGTCGTAGGCGTCCTGCTCGTAGGCGGGGAACAGCGGGAAGTCGCCGGTCGGCTTGGCGGCGGCGTCGGCCAGCCGCTGCTGCGCCTGGCACAGCACGCGGATGAACGGCTTGGCGGCATCCAGGCCCTGCGCCACGACGGCCTCGTCCGGGGCGGTGCCGCCCGCGGCGATCAGGTCGAGCGTGTTCTCGGTGCCCTCGGCCTCGACCATCATGATCGCGACGTCGTCACCGACGATCCGGCCGGCGACCACCATGTTGAAGGTGGCCTTCTCCAGCTGCGACCAGGTCGGGAACGCGACCCACTGGCCCTCGATCAGCGCGACGCGCACACCGCCGACCGGGCCCGAGAACGGCAGCCCGCCGATCTGGGTGGAGGCCGAGGCGGCGTTGATCGCCAGCACGTCGTACGGGTCGTCCGGGTGCAGGCTCTGCACCGTGATGACGACCTGGATCTCGTTGCGCAGCCCGTCGGTGAACGACGGGCGCAGCGGCCGGTCGATCAGCCGGCAGGTCAGGATGGCGTCGGTGGAGGGACGGCCCTCACGGCGGAAGAACGCGCCCGGGATCCGGCCCGCGGCGTACATCCGCTCCTCGACGTCCACGGTCAGCGGGAAGAAGTCGAAGTGCTCCTTCGGGTGCTTCGAAGCCGTGGTCGCCGACAGCAGCATGGTCTCTTCGTCCAGGTAGGCCACGACGGCCCCGGCGGCCTGACGGGCCAGCCTCCCGGTCTCGAAGCGGACGGTGCGGGTGCCGAACTTGCCGTTGTCGATGACGGCTTCGGTTTCGTGCACCGTGAATCCGCCTGCGTCGGTCATATGTATGGTTCTCCTCGTTTGCCTTGTGGCGACACATTCGTCCCGCCGTTGCGGGGCGACACCCGAGGAACGAGGCCGGTCTTCGATCGAAGCTCACGGGAGCGTTCTCCCGGAAGCCACTACCGAGGACCGGCGGACTAATCCCCTGGCGTGTTCGCCATTCCTCTTTCGTGCTCTGTGTACTTATGGACCGAGGGGGAGCAGCCGGGTGGCCACTCCCCCTCGGTGTCAGGTCATCGGCGGAGGCCGAGTCGCTGGATCAGCGACCGGTACCGTTCGATGTCCACCTTCTTCACGTAGTCGAGCAGCCGGCGACGGCGGCCGACCAGCAGCAGCAGGCCACGACGCGAGTGGTGGTCGTGCTTGTGCTCCTTGAGGTGCTCGGTGAGGCCGATGATCCGCTTGGTCAGCAGGGCCACCTGGGCCTCGGGCGATCCGGTGTCCGAGTCGTGCAAGCTGTACTCGGCCAGGACCGACTTCTTCTGTTCGGTGGACAGCGCCACGCTTGTTTCTCCTTGTACTTTCGTGCCGTGCGGCCCGGACACGCTGCCGTGCCGGGTGAGCCGGTCACGGCCGCCACGGACTGCAGCCGGACCCAGTTGTCCAGGGTATCAGGCAGGACTTTCACCGGCCGGACGGGACGCGAGGGGGAACCTGTCGATCACCGAATAGCGTGTACCGCCCTCGCCGGGCTCGCTGCGCATCAGCACCGCCTCGGTGGCGGTCCAGGTCTCGCTGACGTATCCGGCCAGCCGCGCGGGCAGCTCGGGCGGAACGTCGCCACGGGTGCGGGCCACGGTGACGTGCGGCAGATACGGCCGGTCCCGTCCCGCGCCCGCGGCGGTGGCCAGTTCGGTGAGCCCCGCGCCGTACACGCCGAGATACAGAATCCGGGCGAACGTGCCCGCTCCTTCCAGCCGCAGCACCGGCGCCGGTCGTCCGGCCAGCTCCGTGCCCAGCCACCGGGATCGTTCCGCCGCGTCGGCCTCGCCGTAGAACTCCAGCGTGACGTGCCACTGCTGCGGCCTGACCCAGCGCGGGCCCGGCACGTCGGCGCGCACTCCCGCCAGCGCCCGCCACCCGGACTCGGCCACGGCCGGGGGCGGCAGGACGGCGGAGAACAGCCGCATGTTCAGCGGGCCTCCAGCGTGCCCGCCCTGCGCAGCAGATCGGCGATCGCGGGAAAGTCCTCGTCGAGCCGTTTCGCCGCCTCGATCAGGTCCTCGTCCTCGGCCAGCTCCCGCAACGCGGCCATCGCGACCCGGTCGTCGGCGACCGGGATGTTGTCCCGGCCCACCGTCGGCCGCGCGTCCTTGACGTCCTCGAGCGCGGCCATCATCGCGTCCTTGTGCCCGGCCGCGACCTCCGGGATCAGGCACTTGCGTTCCAGCATGATCATCCTGGCCAGCACGACCGGGTTGCCGATCTTGGCCCGGCGGCCGCTCATCACCTGGCTGAGCATGGGGGCGCTGATGCCGAGGACCTCGGCGAGGTAGGCCTGCGACACGTCGAACGCGACCACGAGCCGGCGCACCCTGTCCCCCAGGGGCTCGCCGTACCACTCGCGCTGCAACGCGATGTTGCGCTGGACGATCTTGTGGTCCTCCACGTCTGTCCGCTCTCCCCTGTCCTTCACTCCCCGGTCAGGCCCCGCCACTGCGGGTGCTCTGCCATCTTGCCAGGCGGGACCGGACGAACGGGTTCGATTCACCCAGTGATTCGCAATCGCACTCGTTCAGCGGACGACGCCGAGGATTTCCCTGGTCCTGGCCACATCGTCGTCGATCTGCTCGACCAGTTCGCCCGGCGAGGAGAACCGGATCTGGTCACGCAGCTTGCTCACGAAATCGAGCGCGACGTGCTGGCCGTAGAAGTCCTCGTCCACATCGAGCACGAACGCCTCGACGGTGCGCTCGCGCCCGGAGAACGTCGGGTTGGTGCCGACCGAGACCGCCGAGGGCAGCCGTTTGTGCGGATCGGAGGCCTTGACGAACCAGCACGCGTACACCCCGTCGGCCGGCACCGCCGCGTACCGCGTGGTGGACAGGTTCGCCGTCGGATAGCCCAGGTCGTGGCCGCGGCCGTCGCCGCGCACGACGATGCCCTCCAGGCGGTGCGGCCTGCCCAGCGCCTCGGCCGCCGCGCTCATGTCGCCGGCGTCGATGCAGGAACGCACGTAGGTGGAGGAGAAGGTGAACTCGGCGTTGTCGGCGCCGCTCTCGCCGTGACCCTGAAGTTCCGCGCCGTAGGTGACGAACCCGAAGCGGCGCCCCAGGTCCTGCAGCAGCGCCACGTCACCGGCCGCATGCGCGCCGAAGGTGAAGTTCTGGCCCACCACGACGGCGGCCGCGTGCAGCCGGTCGATAAGGATCTCGTGCACGAACTCGTGTGCCGTCAGCCGCATCAGCTCCGGGGTGAACGGCAGCACCGCGAACACGTCGATGCCCAGCTCCTCGACCAGCTCGGCCTTGCGGCGCAACGTGGTCAGCTGCGCGGGGTGACTGCCCGGCCGGATGACCTCGGAGGGGTGCGGGTCGAAGGTCAGCATCACGCTGGGCAGGTTCCGCTGCTTGGCGATCTCCGCGGTCTTCGCGATCAGCGCCTGATGCCCGCGATGCACGCCGTCGAACACGCCGATGGTGACCACGCACCGGCCCCACCCGCTCGGGAGATCTTCCAGACCACGCCACCTCTGCACGTGCCCCACCTTATGCCGGATCCAGCACGACGACCGAACGGGCCACGCCGCCGGCGTCGACCGCGAGCGCGATCACCCGCCCGTCCGGATCGAACACGCCGAACGTGCCCTCGATGCCCGACGCCCGGACCTGTTGTCCATATTGGACGGCCTTGGCGGTCGCGGCGTCCACGTCGTAGCGGGGAAACGCCTTGGCCACGGCGGAGCTCAGGTCGTGCGAGAGCTCCGGCTTGTCCTCCAGCTGCTCCAGCGTGCGCGCGACGGCGAGCGTGAACGGGCCCACGGTGGTGCGCCGCAGCGCCGCGAGATGCCCGCCGATACCGGTCGCGGCGCCGAGATCCCGTGCCAGCGCACGGACATACGTGCCCGAGGAACACTCGATCACCGCGTCGAGTTCGATGCGGTCCTTTTCGCGCCGGGTGGCCAGCAGGTCGAACCGGTACACGCTCACCTTGCGCGGCGGCAGCGCCACGTCCTCGCCGGCGCGCACCCGCGCGTAGGCCCGCTTGCCCGCCACCTTGACCGCGCTGACGGCGCTGGGCACCTGGTCGATTTCCCCGGTGAGCGCCGCGATCCCGCCCGCGATGTCCTCGTCGGACACCGCGGCGACGGCGGCCGGGTCCGCGGTGGACAGCGGCTCGCCCTCGACGTCGTCGGTGCTCGTGCTCGCGCCGAGGCACAGCGTCGCCAGGTAGGTCTTGCGGTCCAGCGCGAGATGCCCGAGCAGTTTCGTCGCACGCTCGATGCCGAGCACGAGCACACCCGTCGCCATCGGATCGAGCGTGCCGGCGTGGCCGACCTTACGGGTGCCCATGATGCGGCGCACCCGGGCGACCACGTCGTGCGAGGTCATCCCCGGCGGCTTGTCGACGACGAGAAGTCCGGGCGGTGGTGACGTTTTCTGCACCCGGGCACTCTAGACGGACGCGGGCGTGGCCCGGTGAAGCGACCACGCCCGCGGGAACTTCACTAGGCGGCCGCGGGAATCCGCGCGGGTTCGGGCATCGGCGCGTCCCACGGGCGCCGCCGCACCTGCACCGGGATCTGCTCGCCGCGGGCCTGTGCCACGAACAGCGCCACGCGCGCGCGGCGCCACCACACCAGCATCCGGAACGTGCCCAGCGCCAGCACGCCCACCACGGACAGCAGCGCGAGCCGGAAGTCGCCGCCGCTCACCTGCAGCAGCACGCCCACCGCGAGCGCGGTGATCGTCGTGGCGACGAAGCCACCGCAGTTGACCACCCCCGTCGCCGTGCCGACCCGCTGCAGCGGGTTGTAGTCGCGGGCAAGCGCGAACCCGATCATCGACGCCGGGCCGCCCATCGAGAGGAAGGCGAAGGCCGGGATCAGCACCGCCAGCGGGATGTGGCCGGGCCAGCCCAGCAGCACCGCCCACACGGCCGCCGCGCCACCGAGGTATCCGCCGACCATCGGCATCCGCCAGCCGGGGTGCCGCGAGATCAGGCTACCCACCAGCGGGCCACCCGCCATCGACCCGAACACGAACACCGTCAGCAGCGCGCTCGCCGTCTCGGCCGCGATGCCCTGTCCCTGCACCAGGAACGGCACACCCCACAGCAGGGTCAGCACGTTGGGCGCGAACATCGTCGTGAAGTGCACCCAGAAGCCCAGGCGGGTGCCGGGCACGCGCCAGGCGGAGGCGATCTGCGTGAGCAGTTCGCGCTTGCGCACCGCCGGGGCCTTCGGGGCGGGGCCGGCGGGCGTGTCCTTGACGCGGGCGGCGACCACGGTCACGTAGACCGTGGTCATCAGGCCGGCCACGAGGAACGTCGGCGTCCAGCCCGGTCCCCGCAGCAGCAGGGCGAGCGGAACGGTCGCGGCGAGGTTGCCGAGGAAGCCGATCGCCGAGGTGAACGACATGACCAGGGCGTACTGGCGGCCCGGGAAGTGCGCGGCGATCAGGCGCAGGACGCTGACGAAGGTGAGCGCGTCACCGAAGCCGAGCACACCGCGGGCGACGAGGCCGAGCGGATAGGACTGCGCCACCGCGAGCAGCATCTGGCCGGTGCCGAGGAACACCAGGGCGGTGATCAGGACCCGGCGCGGACCGAAGCGGTCCACGAGCACGCCGGTGGGAATCTGCATCGCGGCGTACACGCCGACCTGCAGGACGGTGAAGGTGGACAGTGCGGCGGCACCGATGCCGAACCGGCTGGCGGCTTCCAGCCCGGCCACTCCGAACGAGGCGCGGTGGAAGACGGAGAGTAGGTAGACGATGACGGCTGCGGACCAGATGAACCACGACCGGCGACTGGCTTTCGCGATCATGGGTGCCTGCGCGGGCGGCACGAAGGAAGCCTCCTTGAGACAGGTGGGCGGATCAGGGCACACGGGAACGCCACCATCGCCGCCCCCGGTATTTGTATCGTCAACGTAACGAGAAAACTTACCGATGATCGCCGTGCTCTTGCCCACACGTCAGCGGACAGCGCCGACCACGGCCCACGCGCCCGAGCGCCAGCGCGCCACCACCGCGACCAGGCGCAGCAGCATGAACAGCGACAGCCCCGTCCAGATCCCGGCCAGGCCCCAGCCCAGCGCGAGCGAGATCCAGATCAGCGGCAGGAACCCGATCGCCGCGCAGGCCAGCGTCGCGGTGCGCAGGAAGGCCGCGTCACCGGCGCCGAGCAGCACCCCGTCGAGTGCGAACACGACTCCGGCGACCGGTTGCAGTGCGACGAAGAACCACCAGGCGTGCGGTACCTCGCCGAGCACGCCCGGGTCGGAGGTGAACGCGTGGGGCAGCACCTGCGACACGGCGGCGAACACCACGCACAGCACGCAGCCGAAGATCAGCCCGTAGCCGGTGATCTGCGCGGCCACCCCGCGAGCCTGCCGCCGCTCCCCCGCGCCCAGTGCCGCGCCGACGAGCGACTGCGCCGCGATCGCGACCGAGTCGAGCACCAGCGACAGGAACGTCCACAGCTGCAGCACGATCTGGTGCGCACCGACCGCCGTGGTCGACGTGCGGGCGGCGACGGCGGCCGCGGAGACGAAGCACGCCTGGAACGCGAGGCTGCGCAACACCAGGTCACGGCCGAGGCCGAGCTGGGCGCGCATCACCGGGGGCCGGGGCCGCAACGGCACCTTCTCGGCGACCAGCGCCCTGAGGAACAGACTCGCCGACACGACCTGCGCGACGACGTTCGCGGCCGCCGAGCCTTCCAGCCCCCAGCCGGCCCCGTACACCAGCACCGGGCACGCCACCGCCGAGATTCCGTTGCCCAGCAGGACATAACGCAGTGGGCGGACCGCGTCCTGCACGCCGCGCATCCAGCCGTTGCCCGCCATCGTGACGAGGATCAGCGGCGCCCCGAACAACGCGATCCGCAACCAGGACACGGCCGCCGCCGCGATGTCGTCGCTGCCGGACAGCGCCCGCGCGATGGGCCCGGCGAGCAGCTGTCCCGCGACGAGGATGACGAACCCGACGGCCAGCGCGAGCCACGTCGCCTGCACGCCCTCGCTCACCGCCTCGTCGCGGCGCCCGGCACCGTGCAGGCGGGCCGTGCGGGACGTCGTGCCGTAGGACAGGAACGTCAGCTGGGTGGAGATCTGCGACAGCACCACCCCGCCCAGCGCGAGCCCCGCCAGCGGCAACGCGCCGAGATGCCCGACCACGGCGGTGTCGACGAGCACGTACAGCGGTTCGGCCGCGAGCACCCCCAGCGCGGGCACCGCCAGCCCGAACACCCTCTTGGCGGGCACCCGGTCGGAGACGATCTGCACCTCAGCAGGCTATCGGCCCGGGGAGGGACCCGACGGCGAAGCCGAGCAAACAGCAGACCTCCCCCACCCCGATCCCCAGCCGAACAACGTCCGGCGCCGGTGCCGCCAATGTCCCTACAGCAGCGGCGCCTCGCGCAGGGCCGCGCGCACCGCGGCCAGGCCTTCCTCGGCGGTGCCGGTGACCGTGCAGCCTGCGGCCAGGCGGTGTCCGCCGCCGCCGAGGCTGCGGGCCGCGACCGAGACGTCGATCTTGCCGACGGCCCGCAGCGACACCGTCCACTCCCGCGGTCCCTGCTGCTTGAGCACGGCGGCGACCTCGGCCTCGCGAGTGGTCCTGATGACATCGACCACGCCCTCCACCTCCTCCAGCCGCACGTCGGCGGCGGCCTCGAGGGTCACCACGGCGTGCACGAGCCCGAAGCCCTGCGCCTCGTCCGGTTCGAGCCGCGCGGTGCCCAGCACCTGCGCGAGCATCGGCAGCCACGCGAACGGGCGGTCGTCCATGACCTCGCGGGCCAGTTTGTCCGGATCGACCCCGGCTTCCAGCAGCCGCGCCGCCGCCTGGTGCGTCGACGGCCGCGCCCGGCGGAAACCGCTGGTGTCGGTGACCAGCCCGGCGTAGAGACACCGCGCGATGGGCTCGTCCAGCGGGGCACCCAGCTCGTCCAGCACGCGCAGCACCAGCACCGCGGTCGCCTCGGCCGTGTCGTCGACGAGGTTGTGCGTGCCGTAGCGGGTGTTGGAGGCGTGGTGGTCGATCACCAGCACCGCGTCCGCGCCGTCCAGCCTGGCGGCGAGCGCACCGAGCCGCGCCGGGGCCGGTGTGTCGAGGCAGATCACCAGCCCGGCCCGCTCGGGAACCTGGTCGGCGGGCACGACCAGGTTGCCCGCGTCCAGGCCGCGCAGGCTTTCCGGGATCTCGTCGGGAATCGCGAACGACACCCGCACGGTCGCGCCGCGCTGGTGCAGGGCGCGGCCGAGCGCGAGTGCGCTGCCCAATGCGTCGGCGTCGGGACGGACGTGCGCGAGCAGGGTGACATCGCGCGCGTCACGCAACAGGTCTAGCGGCGAGGAAGGGCTCATAGGTGGCAAGCTACGCTTTTGCGCGATGTTCGACTATGGAATCCTCCTCTACCCGTCGGCCAACCGCGTTTATGCCGACACCGCGCCCGCTCTGCTGCGCGCCGAGCTGGCGGTGTTCGCGCACGCGCTGAGCACGGCGCCGACCGGTGTCGAGGAGCGGCGGCTGGGTGGCGTGCCGTACCTGACGTTCACCACCGAGGCCCGGCTGTCCGAAAAGGACATCGCACTGCTGTCCAACCTCTCCTCGCTCTACGCGCTGTTCGAGCTGGCCGGGGATGCGCTGCGGCCGCTGGAAGTCGCCCCGCTGGAGAAGTTCGACTCCGACCTGCTCACGATCCAGAAGTACGCGGGCAAGACCAACGAGCTGTTCACCAAGCTCCTGCTCAACGTCACCCTGCTGTCCACTTCGGACCCGGCCGCGTTCCTGACGCGGCCGCTGCACGTGCTGGATCCCCTGTGCGGCAGGGGAACCACGCTCAACCAGGCGATGATCTACGGCCTGGACGCCACCGGGGTGGAGCGCGACGGCCGCGACTTCGAGGCCTACGAGCGGTTCATCAAGACGTGGCTGCGCGGCAAGCGGATCAAGCACACCGCCGAATCGGGCCAGCTGCGCCGCAACAAGGTGAAACTCGGTCAGCGACTCGAACTCGGGTTCGGGGTGACCAAGGAGCAGTACAAGGCCGGCGATATCCGCCGCGTCAGCTACCTCAACTGCGACACCGTGACCGGCACCGAACTGCTGAAGACCTCCTCGGTCGACGCGATCGTCACCGACGCGCCCTACGGGGTGCAGCACGGCAGCCACCGCAGCGAGGACCTCTCGCGCAGCCCGCTGGACCTGCTGGACGAGGCGATGCCGCACTGGGTGCGCACGCTGCGCTCCGGTGGCGCCCTGGGCATCGCGTGGAACACGCACGTCGCGAAGCGGGACGAAATGGCCGCCGTGCTCGGCGCCGCCGGCCTCGAGGTGATCGAGACGCCGGACTTCGCCCACCGCGTGGACCAGGCGATCCTGCGCGATCTGATGGTGGCCCGCAAGCCCTGACCCGCGCACCGGTCGCCGCGACACCTGACGGCGCCACCTCGGCCATCCGCTCGACGGCTTCTGCAGGCGATGCTGCGCGGGCGTACGGTCGAGGCCGTGGAGTTCTGGAACGTACTCACCGCGCGGCGCAATGTCCGCTCCTACGAGGATCGCCCGGTTCCCCAGGAGGATCTGGACCGGATAGTGGAGGCCGGCAGGCGCGCGCCGTCCTCGCGGAACACACAGCCGTGGGACTTCGTCGTGGTGACCGACCGCGATCAGCTGAGCAGGCTGGCCAAGGTGTGGCAGGGCGCCCAGCACGTCGCCCACTCCGCGGCGACGATCGCGCTGATCGCCCCCGCCGTCGAGAGCGAGGGCGAGCGGGTGCAGTTCGACCTCGGCCAGGCGACGGCGAACATGATGCTCACCGCCGCGGACCTCGGTGTCGGAAGCGGCCATTCAGCGGTTCTCGACCAGGTTCTCGCGCGGGAACTGCTCGGCTTTCCCGAAGACCGGGTGTGCGCCTACCTCATCGCGCTCGGCTACCCGGCCGACCGTCCGCTCAAGCCCGTCCGCAACCCGGACCGGCGCCCCTTCGACGAGGTCATGCACCGCGGGCGCTGGTAGCCGCCGCGGCTCAGTCCTCGTCTTCGTCGTCCTCTTCGGACTCACGAGGCGCGCGATAGGGGTCCGGGTCGCCGGCATGCGTGGCACCGGCCGATCGCCGGGCCACCTCCGCATCGGCCTCGCGGGCCTTCGCCAGCAGATCCTCGATGTGCCGCGCGGTGTCGGGCACGGTGTCCGCGACGAACGTCAGGGTCGGGGTGAACCGCACGCCCGTGCCCTGGCCGACCTTCGTGCGCAGCACCCCGCGCGCCGACTCCAGCGCCGCGGCCGCGCCGGCGAAATCCGGTGCCGCGTCGAGGTTTTCACCGAGCACGGTGTAGTACACCGTCGCGTCGTGCAGGTCCGCGGTCACCTTCGTGTCGGTGATCGTGACGTAGGTCAGCCTCGGGTCCTTGATCTCGTGCTCGATCGCGGACGCCACGATCTGCGAGATCCGCTTGGACAGCCTCCGCGCGCGTGCCGGATCGGCCATCGCTTCGCACCCCTTACTTTCTTTTCTAGTCTTCCGGTCCGAGCAGCCTGCGGTGCGCGGACAGCAATTCCAGCTCCGGCCTGCCCGCGACGAGGCGCTCGCACTCGTCGAGCACGTCACGAACGTGCGCGCCGTCGGCCGCCACGACCGCGACCCCGATCAGGGCACGCCGGTGCAGATCCAGGTGCCCGGCCTCGGCCACCGACACCTCGAAACGCTTGCGCAGGTCCGCGAGCAGCGGCCGCACCACCGAGCGTTTCTGCTTCAGCGACCGGACGTCGCCGAGCAGCACGTCGAACTCCAGCGCACCAACGAACATGTGTGTCCTTGCGGAAAGAGCGAGGCCGGGGCCAGCCCAGAAGGGCTGGCCCCGGAACGTTACCCGCTGTCAGACGCGAGGCTTCTCGCGCTGCTCGTAGGTTTCGATGACGTCGCCGACCTTGATGTCGCTGTAGGAGCCGAGCGTCAAACCACACTCGTACCCGTCGCGAACCTCGACCACGTCGTCCTTGAACCGCCGCAGCGAGGACACCGGCAGGTTCTCCGCGACCACGACATTGTCACGCAGCAGGCGCGCCCTGGCGTTGCGCCGGATCTCGCCCGAGGTGACCAGGCAACCGGCGATGGTGCCGAACTTCGAGGACTTGAAGACCTCGCGGACCTCCGCCTTGCCGAGCTCGACCTCTTCGTACTCCGGCTTGAGCATGCCCTTGAGGGCCTGCTCGATCTCCTCGATCGCCTGGTAGATCACGGTGTAGTACCGGACGTCGACGCCCTCGCGGGTGGCCCGCTCGGTCGCCTTGCCCTGCGCCCGCACGTTGAACCCGAGCACGATCGCGTCCGACGCGGTGGCCAGGTCGATGTCGGACTCGGTGACGCCACCGACACCGCGGTGCACCACGTTGAGCTCGACCTCTTCGCCCACATCCAGCTGCAGCAAGGCCGCCTCGAGCGCCTCGACGGTACCCGAGTTGTCGCCCTTGATGATCAGGTTGAGGGTCGAGGTCTCCTTCAGCGCGGAGTCCAGGTCCTCCAGGCTGACCCGCTTCCGCCGCGCCGCGTTCTGGGCGTTGCGAATCCGGGCCTGCCGCCGCTCGGCGATCTGCCGTGCGACCCGGTCCTCCTCGACGACCAGGAACGTGTCGCCCGCGCCTGGCACCGACGTGAAGCCGATGACCTGCACCGGACGCGAGGGCAGCGCCTCGGTGACGTCCTCGTTGTACTCGTCGACCATCCGGCGCACGCGGCCGTAGGCGTCGCCCGCCACGACCGAATCGCCGATCCGCAGCGTGCCGCGCTGCACCAGCACCGTGGCCACCGGGCCGCGGCCGCGGTCCAGGTGCGCCTCGATCGCGACGCCCTGGGCCTCCATGTCGGGGTTGGCCCGCAGGTCCAGCGCCGCGTCCGCGGTCAGCAGGATCGCCTCGAGCAGCCCCTCGATGTTGATGTTCTCGCGGGCGGAGATGTCGACGAACATCGTGTCGCCGCCGTACTCCTCGGCGACCAGCCCGTACTCGGTGAGCTGCTGCCGGATCTTCTGCGGGTTCGCGCCTTCCTTGTCGATCTTGTTGACCGCCACCACGATCGGCGTCTTCGCCGCCTGCGCGTGGTTGATCGCCTCGACCGTCTGGGGCATGACGCCGTCGTCGGCCGCGACCACGAGCACCGCGATGTCACTGGACTGCGCACCGCGAGCACGCATGGCGGTGAACGATTCGTGGCCGGGGGTGTCGATGAAGGTGATCGGCCGTTCGACGCCCTCCAGCTCGGTGACCACCTGGTAGGCACCGATGTGCTGGGTGATGCCGCCGGCCTCACCCTCGCGCACCCGCGTCTTGCGGATGGTGTCCAGCAGGCGCGTCTTACCGTGGTCGACGTGACCCATGACGGTCACGACCGGCGGCCGCACCTGGAGGTCCTCCTCGTCACCGGCGTCCTCGCCGTAGGTGATGTCGAAGGTCTCCAGCAGTTCGCGGTCCTCCTCCTCGGGGCTGACCACCTGCACGTTGTAGTTCATCTCGGAGCCGAGCAGCTCCAGGATCTCGTCGGACACCGACTGCGTGGCCGTGACCATCTCGCCGAGGTGGAACAGCACCTGCACCAGCGAAGCCGGGTTGGCGTCGATCTTCTCCGCGAAGTCGGTCAGCGAGGCACCGCGCGGGAGCCGGATGGTCTCGCCGCTGCCCTTGGGCAGCCGCACCCCACCGACGCTCGGCGCCTGCATGTTGTCCATGTACTCCTGGCGCTTCTGCCGCTTCGACTTGCGGCCCTTGCGCGAGGGGCCACCGGGACGGCCGAAGGCACCGGCCGTGCCGCCGCGGCCACCGCCGCCGCGCGGGCCGCCACCACGGAAACCGCCGCCACCGGCCGGGGCACCGCCACCGGGACCGCCGCGGAAGCCACCGCCGCCGCCACCGCCACCGGGGCCGCCGCGGAAACCGCCGCCGCCGCCACCACCGGGACGACCGCCACCGCCGGGACCGCCACGACCGGGCGCGCCGGTACGGCCACCGCCGCCACCGGGACGACCGCCACCGGGCGCGGGCCGCTGCGTGCGGCCGGGCATCATGCCCGGGTTCGGCCGCGGCGGCATGTTGCCCGGGCTCGGCCGGTTGCCGCCGCCGGGACGCGGAGCCTGCGCCGGACGCTCGCCACCGCCGGAACGCTCGCCACCGGAGGGGCGCTCGCTGCCGGGACGCGGGCCGCGGTCACCGGGCGGGCCGGGACGCGGCGCGGGCGGACGCGGCGCCGGAGAACCGGAGCCGACGCCGAACGGGTTGTTGCCGACGCGCGGCGTACGCGGGCCGGGCTTGGGACCGCCGGGCTTGGGGCCCTGCGGCTTGGGCGGTACGACCGAACCGCCGCCGCCCGGCGCGGCGGGCCCCGGCTTCGGGGCCTGCTGCTGGGGCTTCGGCTCCGCCTTGGCCGCGGGCACCTCGGGCCGCGACTGCGGCTGTGCGGGCTGCTGCTCCGGCTCCGCCGGAGGCTGCTGCTGCGGAGGCGCCGACGGCGCGGGGCGCGGTCCCGGCTTCGGGCCGGGCACGGCGCTGGGACGCGGCCGGTTCTGGCCGGCGTCGCCGGGCTTGGGTGCGGCCGGAGCCGCTCCGTTGCCGGGGCCGGGAACCGGCTTGCGGCCGCCGGAACGTCCGCCGGACCTGCCGTCCTTGGCGGAGAAGGCGTCACGCAGCCGCCGGGCAACGGGTGCCTCGACGGTGGATGACGCGGACTTCACGAACTCGCCCTGCTCCTTGAGCTTGGCGAGAACTTCTTTACTCGTGACACCGAGCTCTTTCGCGAGCTCGTGCACGCGGGCCTTGCCTGCCACTGCTCTCCTCAACTGGTGAGGCCAGCCAGGCTAGGCACCCGCTGACCTCGTCCTATCGTCGCGCGTTCATGGCTTCAGCTTCACGGCTGACTCATGACGGGTCGACCTGCTTCCTTCATTCCGGCTCAGGCGGAGGGGGATCCCCCGCCTGTAGTTCACCCGGCGTGCTGCTCGAGGTGCCGCCGCAACGCCGTGACGTCCAGTGTTCCAGGCGCCCGTAACGCTCTGGAAAACGCCCGCCGTCGTTCGGCCTTGGTGAGACACTCCGGTTCGGGATGCAACCACGCACCCCGGCCCGGCAGCCGTCGACGTTCATCGACGACCACGTGCCCCTCCTTCGCGACCACCCGCACCAACTCACCGTGCGAAGCTCGCCTCCGGCATCCCACGCACATCCGGACCGGTGCCTCCCGGTGTCCGGTACGCGTGTCATCCCGACGCGGGCCTCGAACCACGTTCGAGTTTAACCCGTCGCCTGTCACTCAGACGAACCGGTTGTTGCCGCGCGTGGCGACTCCTCGTGCTCGGCCACCGCGGCGTCGCTGCGGATGTCGATCCGCCACCCGGTGAGCCGGGCGGCGAGCCGCGCATTCTGGCCTTCCTTGCCGATGGCCAGGGAAAGCTGGAAGTCCGGCACCACCACGCGGGCGGTCTTCGCGCGCTCGTCCACCACCCGTACGGACACAACCTTCGCCGGGGACAGCGCATTCCCCACGAACCGGGCCGGATCGTCCGAGTAGTCGATGATGTCGATCTTCTCGCCGGCCAGCTCGCTCATCACGTTGCGCACTCGCGCGCCCATCGGGCCGATGCAGGCGCCCTTGGCGTTGACGCCGGGCACCGTCGAGCGGACCGCGATCTTGGAGCGGTGCCCCGCCTCGCGGGCGACCGCGGCGATCTCCACCGTGCCGTCGGCGATCTCGGGCACCTCGAGCGCGAACAGCTTGCGCACGAGGTTGGGATGCGAACGCGAGAGCGTGATCTGCGGGCCGCGCGCGCCGCGGGAGACCGTCACGACGTAGGCCTTGATCCGGCTGCCGTGCTGGTAGCTCTCCCCGGCCACCTGCTCGGCGGCGGGCAGGACGCCCTCCGAGTCGCCGACCTGCACGACGACCATCCCGCGCGCGTTGGCGCGGGCGTCGCGCTGGATGACGCCCGCGACGATCTCGCCCTCCTTGGTGGAGAACTCGCCGTAGGTCTTCTCGTGCTCGGCGTCGCGCAGGCGCTGCAGGATGACCTGGCGGGCGGTGGTCGCGGCGATGCGGCCGAACCCCTCCGGCGTGTCGTCCCACTCCTCGTCGACCTCGCCGTTCTCGTCCAGCGTGTGCGCGAGCACCCGGACGACCCCGGTCTTGCGGTCGATGTCGATCTTCGCGTGCGGCTGATGGCCGTCGGTGTGCTTGTAGGCGGTCAGCAGTGCCGACTCGATGGCCTGCAGCACCGTCTCGAAGGGGATGTCCTTGTCCCGCTCGATCGCACGCAGTGCGGCGATGTCGACGTTCACTTCGGCTCCTCCTCCGCGGTCCCGGCGGCGTCGATCTTCCCCGAAGCGTCGGATTCCAGCAGCTTCAGGTCCTCCGTCGGAGGTTGCTTGAACTCGATTTCGATCACGGCCTTGGCGACGTCGGCGTAGCGGACGTCGCGGATCTCGCCGTCGGTGAGCACCCGTACGGACTTCTCCCCCGCGTGCCCGACCCTGCCGACGAAGCCGGCGCCTTCGTGCGGGCTGATCCGGACCAGGCGGTAGCGGGCCCGGCGCCAGTGTCTCGGCATGGTCAGCGGGCGGTCCACCCCTGGCGACGTGACCTCGAGTGTGTAGGCGCCCGCGATGAGGTGCTCGTGCCGGTCGAGCGCGGCGGACACCGCGCGGCTGATCTCGGCCACCTCGTCGAGCCCCACGCCGTCGTCGGAGTCGACGACGACCTTCACCAGCTTCCGGCGCCCGGCCTGCTGGACGTCGAGGGCGTCGAGGTCGAAACCCGCGCCGGCGACCGCCTCGGCCACGACGGGCTCGAGTTTGCCGGCGAGTTCTCCTGGCACCTTGGCGCTCTCCTGTTTGTGTTGTCTTTCCTCTGGTGAGGGTCAAGCTTATCTTGTTCGCCCCCGTCACCGCCCGTGGTCACTCCCCCGCCTGGCAGGATGGCGCGACGTGACATCCCGTACTCGCCGTGAGGTCCTCCGGATGGGCGCGCTGGCGGCACTGGCCGTCCCGCTCGCCGCGTGCGACACCGGCTACTCCGACGAGCCCGATCCGCTGGCCCCGCTCGCCGAGCAGGCACGGGCCGACGCCGAAGCCGCGAACACCACCGCGGGCAGCGCCTCGGGAACACAGGCGGACATCGCGCGGCAGGTCGCCACGGCCCGCACCGCGCACGCGCAGGCGCTGCAGGCCGAGGTCGACCGGCTGAACCGGCCGAAGTCGCAGGCGCAGGCCACCAATCCGGCGCAGACCGGATTCGCCGGGCTGAAGGCGCGCCTGGCCACGGCGCGCGAACAGGCCGAGAAACTGGTCCCGCAACTGGAGCCCTACCGCGCCGGGCTCGTCGCGGCCGTGGCCGCGGGCTGCGCCGGGCTGCAGGAGGTCGGCGACCAGCTGGGGCCGGGCGCCGATCCCGCGCCGGTGGCGGCGACGAGTTCGGTGATCCCCTCGGACGCGGTCGAGCCGCTGCAGAAGGCGCTGGATGCCGAGCACGCCGCGGTGTGGATCTACTCGCTGGTGAGCGCCTTCCTGCCGGGCAACTACACCGCGGGCGTGAACGAAGGCGCGACCGAGCACAAGGACCGCCGCGACGCGTGCGTGCGGATGCTGACCGCCGCGGGCGCGACACCCGACGGCGCGGAACCCGCCTACGTCACGCCGAAGCCGGTCACGGACGCGACGTCGGCGAAGAGCGTCGTCGCGACGGCGGAGTCGGACGCGGCCGCGGCCTGGCGCGGCGTGCTCGACCGCACCACCGGCACCGACCTGCGCCAGGTCGCGCTCAACGCGTTGCTCGGCTCGGCCCGCCGGGGCACCCGCTGGCGCGAGGCCGCGGGCGAAACCCCCACCACCATCGCGTTGCCCGGCTCCAGCGCCTGAGCCCGCGGGTGGTGGCTACTTGCCGGGCTGAGCCGGAAGCTCCAGTGCTTCGCCGGCGACCCGGGTGAGGGTGGGCGGGTCGGTGTGGCCGCCGTAGAACCCGGCCAGCACGATCGTCACCTGTGAGCCGGTGACCCGTGAGGCGTATTCGCCGCCCGGGAGCTTGGGCGCGTCCGGCAGTTTCGCGGTGCCGTCGGCGACCAGATCGCTCACGTTGCCGGTGCCGTCGGTGTCGACGAGCTTCTTCAGCTCCTGCGCGTCGGCCTCGCTCGGCATCGTGACCACGGCGACCGACACCAGCGCCCGCGCGCTGCCCGCCGACGTGGCGTAGAGCGACCGCGACAGCCGCTGGCACGGGTGCGAGCCGAACCACCGCTTGACCGAGTCGGAGGATTTGGCCGCGCAGTCACCGCTCACCACGGGGCCCGCGGTCGCGACGAAGGAGAACTCCTTGGCCGGCGCCTGCGCCACCGGGGCATCGCCGGAATCGTGGCGCACGAGCCACCAGACCAGCCCGGCCACGACCGCGACGGCGACCAGGCCGAGTCCCTTGAACACGGCGGCACGGCCACCGTGACTGGGCGCGGACGCGATCCGGGGCAGCGGCGCGGTGTCGCCGCGCCCCGGCGGATATTGGGCACCAACCACGGGGAAACACCGTACTGGACCACCGGATCGCACTCACTCCAATGCGTGAAGAATCCGTTCGACATCACTCGCGGTGTTGTAGACGAAGAAGCCGGTGCGCGCCTTGCCCGCCCTGGCTGCGGCCCTGATCCCGGCCGCCGCGAGCCGCTCCACGTCGGCGTCGAACGAGACGATCGCGCTGTTCGCCTCGGGCAGCCCGAGGCCGCGGCGCAGGGAGTTGGCGAGCCCGACGCAGTGCGCGTGCACCGCCTCGAGGTCGAGTTCGCCGAGATAGGACAGTGCGGCCGCGGCGCCGACCTGAGCCAGCCAGACCGGGGACAGATCGAACCGTCGCGCGCTGTCCGCCAGCCGCAGCGGCAGCCCGTAGGTGGCCTCCCACGGATCCTGCGCGCCGTACCAGTTCGCGGCGACGGGCACCGTGCGCTCCAGCGCGCGCGGGTGCACCGCCATCCACGCGGCCCCGCGCGGCGCGAGCAGCCATTTGTATCCGGCCGCGACGACCCAGTCCGCCCAGTCCAGGCGCAGCGGCAGCCATCCGGCGGCCTGGGTCGCGTCGAGCAGGACGGGCACACCCGCGGCGCGCAGCGCGTCGAGGTCGGCCAGCGCACCGTCGGCGGACTGCGCCACGCTGACCGCGACGAGGTCGTATCCGGGCGCTTCGGCGGGCAGATCGGCGAGAGCGGTCTCGGTGACCGTGATCCCGCGGTGCGCCTGTGCCGCGAACGGGAACACCACACTGGTGAAGTCGTTCTTCGCGGTCAGCACCCGCGCGCCGTCCGGCAGGCCGGCGGCGACCATGCCGATGAGCGAGGACGCGGTGGCTCCGATCGCGACGGTGCCGGCCGGGACGCCGACCATCCGGGCGAAGCCGTCGCGGCCGAGGTGCACGGCCTCGTCGAATTCCGGCGCCCCGTTCGCCCCGGTGCGCCAGCGCTCGACCGCACGGCCGACGGCCTCGGCGGCGTGCGCGGGCGGGATTCCGATGCTCGGCGTGTTGAGGTAGGTGCCGGACACCTCGAAAACGCCGCTCCCCCACGATCTTTCCGTTGTCATGGCTCCAGCCTTACCCGGATTCTCAGAGGATTCACAGCAGAAGAATGGTTGGCTGACAGGGTGAGACCGGAGACTGGGGGCGTGCCCCAGGAAGCCCTACGCCCCAGCTGGCGGGTTCGCGCCGCGGTACTACTGCCCAGTCCCACGCTCACCCCGTTCACGTTCTGGTATCTCGCGTTGCTGCTCGTCACCACCGTCGTGCAGCGGCTGGTGGGCCAGACCGTCTCGGCGAAGCTGCTGGCGATGGCCAGCACCGACGCGCAGAACCTGTGGCACCGGCCGGTGCTCAGCCTGATCAGCAGTGCACTGTGGATCGAGGACTCGGGCTGGCTGGTCTACGTGCTGATCTTCGCGCTCGCGGTCGCCCCGCTGGAGCGGCGGATCGGCGCGGGCTGGACCTTCCTGGTGTTCGCCAGCGGGCACGTGCTCGCGACGCTGGCGACCGAACTTCCGGTGATGTGGGCGCTCTCGATGGGTCTGCTGCCGCATTCCGACGCGCGGTGGCTCGACATCGGGGTGAGCTACGGGTTCTTCGCCACGGCGGGCGCGATGGTGCCGGTGCTCGCACCGCGGCTGCGGCTGTGGGCGGTGGCCGCGATCGAGGCCTGCATCGCCGTGATCTATGTCACGGACGACCCGGGCTCGCTCGACGCGCTGGTGACTGTCGCGGGACACCTGATCGCCGCGCACATCGGGATGGTGGGCTGGCTGGGATGGTTGCGGCGCCGCGGGCTCGTGGGCACACTGCGGCTGCCCGATCGCCGGCCGCGCGAACCCGCGCCCTTGGCGCGTTCCGTCACGCCGTGAACTATGGGGGCATGCGATGGCTCGAACTCGAAGGGGCGGTCAACGCCCGTGACGTGGGTGGGCTTCCCACCGAAGACGGCAAGCAGATCGCGGACCGGAGGCTGTTGCGCTCCGACAACCTGCAAGGCCTGACTCCGGCGGACGTCAAGCTCCTGATCGAGGACTTCGGGCTGAGCACGGTGGTCGATCTGCGCGGCACGCCGGAGGTCACCTCCGAGGGCCCGGGCCCGCTGGCCGCCGTCGAGTCGGTGCGCCACGTGCACCATTCGGTCCTGCCGGAGCGCGGCAACGCCACCGACGCCGCCGCGGACGCACTCTTCCTCAGCGGCCGCCGCCGCGACCGCATGGCGCAGTTCCCGGAAGACCCGATGTGCGCGCTGTATCTGGGATATCTGGAAGACCGGCCGGAAAGCGTCGTCGGAGCGCTGCGCTCGATCACCGATGCGCCCGGCACGGTGCTCGTGCATTGCGCCGCGGGCAAGGACCGCACCGGGGTCGTGGTCGCGATGAGCCTCACGGTGGCGGGCGTGCGGCGTGACGCGGTGATCGCGGACTACGCGGCCAGCGGCAACCGGATCGGCGCGATCCTGGCCCGCCTGCGCGCGTCGCCGACCTACGCGCGAGACCTGGAGAAACGCCCCGACGACGACAACCGCCCCCGCGCGGAGACGATGGCGCACTTCCTGGAGCAGGTCGACACCCGGCACGGCGGGGTGCTGCCCTGGCTGTCGGAACACGGGTTCGGGGACCACGAGGCCAAGGCGCTACGGGAGAAGCTGGTGCTGTGAGGTGCTGGGCGGGACGAGCGGCTCCGCTCGTCCCGCCCGGCGCCTTAGCTTTCCAGGTACTGAGCGGTGGTGCCCGCCAGCGGCACCGGGCCCATGCCGAGCTTGCGGTGATCCCAGGTCCGCACGCGCTTCGGGTCGACGCGGACCACCACGCGCTTGTTCATCATCATCTCCACCGCGGGCTTGACGTCCTCGGTGTACGGGCCGTTGTAGCGCTCCCACACACTCACCCCGACGCGCCAGATCTCGTCCGCGTCGTCGCTGATCACGGCGTGGCCCTCGACCGACACGCCACGCAGCTGGTCATAGGTGTGCCCGGCCTCGATCAGCACCGTGATGCGGTCGTCGCGGCGCAGGTTGACGACCTTCTGCGATTTGACCTTCGTCTCGAACCAGATCTTGCCGTCCACCACCGCGTACCACATCGCGACCAGATGCGGCATGCCGTCGGGGCCGAGCGTGGCCATCGTGGCCGTGCGGCTCCGCTCCACGAACGTCGCGATCTCGTCGTCGGTCATGCGGATCTGCGCCCGCTGGTTCACACCCATGATCACCGGTCCAACAGGTTGAGGATGGCCGAGGCCATCGCGGCGGGGTCCCCGTCGCCCGGCCGGAGCACGAGGTCCGGCGCTTCCGGCGGCTCATACGGATCGTCGATGCCCGTGAACCCGCGGATCTCACCGGCGCGCGCCTTGGCGTACATGCCTTTCGGGTCACGTGCCTCGCACACCTGAAGCGGTGTGTCCACGTAAACCTCCACAAAGGCCAGCCCGGCCGCCTCGTGCGCGGCTCGCACCTTCTCGCGATCCGCACGATAGGGACTGATCAGCGATGCTACCGCCACGATCCCGGCGTCCGCGAACAGCCGTGCGACCTCCCCGGTGCGCCGCACGTTCTCGGCCCGGTCCTCGGCGCCGAAGCCGAGGCCGGCGTTGATCCCGTGCCGCAGGTTGTCGCCGTCGAGCAGGTAGGCGGGCCGTCCCGCCGCGATCAGCCGCCGCTCCAGCTCCACCGCGACCGTGGACTTGCCCGACGCGGACAGCCCGGTCAGCCACACCGTCAGACCGCGCGTCGGACGCTCGTCACGGGTGACCGCCGCGGAGTGCCACACCACGCGCGACGCGACACCGGTGATCATGCCCGCGGCGACCGTGTTGTTCGTGGCATCGTCGACCAGGATGAAGCTGCCCGTGGCCCGGTTGCGCCGGTACGGGTCGAACATCAACGGCTGCCGGGTGCGCAGCCGCACGCGGCCGATCTCGTTGAGCGACAAGGATTCCGCGGTCTCGTCCCGGTGCAGGGTGTTGACGTCCAGGCGGTATTCCAGGCCACGCACTTCGGCCGTGGTGGCGCGCGTGGTGTGCCGCAGCGTGTACGTCGAGCCCGGCGTCAGCGCTGTGGCGGCGTCGAACCAGCACACCATCGCGTCCAGGTCGCCGTTGCTCTGCGGCCGGTTTCCCGGGCGGCACAGCAGATCCCCGCGGGCCACGTCGAGATCGTCGGTCAGCTCGACCGTCACCGCCTGCGGCGCGAACGCCTCCTCGACCGGTTTCCCGCCGGGGCCCCAGATCGCGCGCACACTAGACCGGAACCCCGAGGGCAGCACGAGCACCTCGTCCCCCGGCTTGAACACGCCGCCGGACACGGTTCCCGCGTAGCCGCGGAAGTCCCGCGCGTGCTGCCGGATCACGTACTGCACCGGAAACCGCGCGTCGATGAGGTTGCGGTCGGAGGCCACGTGCACCTGTTCCAGGTGGTGCAGCAGCGGGGCGCCCTCGTACCACGGCATGCTCGCCGAGCGGTGCACGATGTTGTCCCCGTGCAGCGCCGAAACCGGGATGAACGTCAGGTCCGGCACGTCGAGTTTCATCGCGAAGCGCCGGAACTCCTCGCGGATCTCCTCGAACCGTTCGGCCGACCAGTCCACCAGGTCCATCTTGTTGACGCACAGCACGAGGTGCGGGATGCCGAGCAGGCTCGCCAGGAACGCGTGCCGCCGCGACTGTTCGAGCACGCCCTTGCGCGCGTCGACGAGCACGAGCGCGAGGTCGGCGGTGGAGGCGCCGGTGACCATGTTGCGGGTGTACTGGATGTGGCCCGGCGTGTCGGCGATGATGAACTTCCGGCGTGGGGTGGCGAAATACCGGTGCGCCACGTCGATCGTGATGCCCTGTTCGCGCTCGGCGCGCAGGCCGTCGGTCAGCAGCGCGAGGTTCGGATACTCCTCGCCGCGGTCCCGGCTCGCCCGCTCCACCGCGGCGAGCTGGTCGGTGAACAGGGTCTTGGAGTCGAACAGCAGACGGCCGATGAGGGTGGATTTGCCGTCGTCCACGCTGCCTGCCGTGGCGAGGCGGAGAAGCTGCTGCGCCATCTGTGTTTCGCGGGACACCCGCCCCCGCTCGGCCCGCACGATCGGGGCTCCGCCATCGTCGATCATGCCGGCCTCCTAGAAGTAGCCTTCCCGCTTGCGGTCTTCCATTCCCGACTCGGAAATCCGGTCGTCGGCGCGGGTCGCGCCACGCTCCGTGAGCCGGGTGGCGGCCACCTCGGCGACCACGTCCCGCGGGGTGGCGGCGGTGGACTCGACGCAGCCGGTACAGGTCGCATCGCCCACGGTCCGGAAGCGAACCGTTGCCTCGTAGGGACTTTCGCCCTCGAGCAGGGTCAGGAAACGGGTGCGGGCGAGCAGCATCCCGTCACGCTGCACGACCTGCCGCCGGTGCGCGTAGTAGATGGAGGGCAGCTCGATGCCCTCGGCCAGGATGTAGGACCAGATGTCCAGCTCGGTCCAGTTCGACAGCGGGAAGACCCGGATGTGCTCACCCTTGCGATGCCTGCCGTTGTACAGGTTCCACAGCTCGGGCCGCTGATTACGCGGATCCCACTGGCCGAACTCGTCGCGGAAGCTGAAGACGCGTTCCTTGGCCCTGGCCTTCTCCTCGTCGCGCCGGGCGCCGCCGAAGACCGCGTCGAACCCGTGCTCGCGGATCGACCGCAGCAAGGTGACCGTCTGCAACCTGTTCCTGGACGCACGCGGACCGGTCTCCTCGCTCACCCGGCCCGCGTCGATGTCGTCCTGCACGCTCCCGACGAGCAGCCGCACGCCGAGCTCACGCACGGCCCGGTCGCGGAAGGCGATCACCTCGTCGAAGTTGTGCCCGGTGTCCACATGCAACACCGGGAAGGGCAATGCGGCGGGCCAGAACGCCTTCGCCGCCAGATGCAACATCACCACCGAGTCCTTGCCGCCGGAGAACAGCAGCGCGGGTCGCTCGAAGGTCGCCGCCACCTCCCGCAGGACGTGCACGGACTCGGCTTCGAGCGTCTCGAGGTGAGACAGCTCGTACACGCTGGTCACCCGAAGAAAATTAGAACACGTTCTTGCTATCGGTCAACCGATGAGAGCATTCTGATGGGCATGGACCTCGTCGCGCTCGAAGAGATCAAACGCGTGAAGCACGCCTACCTGCGGTGTGTGGACCTGAAGTTGTGGGACGAGCTGGCCGACACGCTCGCCCCCGAGGCCACCGCGCACTACGGCACGCCCACCTACGGCGATCCGCTCAGCCTCACCGGCCGTGAGGAGATCATCGGGTTCCTGCGCGAGCGGCTGGGCCCCGGCCTCATCACGACCCACTTCGCGACCCAGCCGGAGATCGACATCGACGGCGGCACCGCGACCGGGACCTGGGCCTTCGAGGACAAGGTGATCGCCACCGAGCACCAGGTGGTGATCGCGGGCGCGGCCTTCTACGAGGACACCTACCGCCGCTGCGAGGACGGCCGCTGGCGCATCACGCACACCGGCTACACCCGCACCTACGAGGTCATGTACTCGCTCAAGGACGTGCCGTCGCTGAAGATCACCTCGAACCGCTGGACGGCCGCCACATGATCACCGAGTCCTTCGCCGAAGCCGTCCGGGAAGCCGAGAAGGTCATCGAGGGCGCCGAGTTCATCGCCGGGGAGCAGGACCTCGTCGAGGGCTACGACTACCTCGCGGGCAGCATCCGCGGCTCGCTGCAGCTGGCCTGGGCCTACGAGCGCGACTTCCCGTATTTCGTGGCCTCCACCGGCCCGTACACCAAGATGGGCCTGGACAACCCCGACACGCTCTACTTCCACTCCTACCTGCGCCCGGACGCGGAGTACGTGGTGACCGGAACGCGCGGCACCACACGGGATCTGAGCTTCCAGATCCTCGACGGCGACTACTCCCCCGTCGACGTCCCGGACAGCCTCACCGCGTTCGACGACCGCGAGTTCGAGATCGCCCCGGACGGCAGCTACGAGATCAGGTTCGGCCCCGGCAAGGCGGGGCCGAACTACTTCACGCTCGGCCCCGGTTCGGCGATGCTGGTCGTCCGTGAGGTCTACAGCGACTGGGCCCGCGAGCAGCGCGGCACGATCCGTATCCGCCGCGCGGACCGGGCCGGCCAGGCGCCGCCGCCCCTGGCGCGGGACACGCTGGAGAAACGCTACGGCGTCGCGGGCAAGATCCTGCTGTCGCGGCTGAAGACGTTCCTGGCGTTCCCGAAGTGGTTCTATCTCGATCTTCCGGTGAACACGATGACCGAGCCGCGTTCGACACCGGGCGGGCTGTCCACGCAGTTCTCCTCGGTGGGGCACTACGACCTCGACGACGACCAGGCGATGATCATCACGGTCCCGA
Source organism: Amycolatopsis acididurans (assembly GCF_012328925.1). Taxonomy (GTDB): domain Bacteria; phylum Actinomycetota; class Actinomycetes; order Mycobacteriales; family Pseudonocardiaceae; genus Amycolatopsis_E; species Amycolatopsis_E acididurans. The sequence goes on along the minus strand of NZ_JAAXLS010000033.1, from coordinate 32,617 downwards.
AGTCCGACGCGCCGTACCAGGGCATCCAGCTCGGCAGCATGTGGTACGTCTCGCTGGACTATCTCAACCACCAGACCAGCCTCACCGCCGACCAGGCGCACACCGACCCCGACGGCAAGATCCGGTTCGTGGTCAGCGAGCGCGATCCCGGCGTGACGAACTGGCTGGAACGCACCGGGCACCGGCGCGGGATCCTGCAGATCCGCTGGCAGCGTCTCTCGCGTGACCTCAAACCGGACGACGGTCCCGAAGTCGAGATCGTGCCGGTCTCCGAGGTCGCCGCCCGGCTGCCCTACGACCAGACGATCACGCGCGAGGAGTTCGCGAACCGGATCGCGGCCCGGCAGGCCGCCGTGGCGACGAGGATGCTCGGCTGATGTTGTTGCGCGACAAGGTGGTCGTGGTATCCGGCATCGGGCCCGGGCTGGGCCGCGCGCTCGCGGTGCGCAGCGCGCACGCGGGCGCGGACGTGGTGCTCGCCGCGCGCACCGAATCGCGGCTGACCGCGGTGGCCAAGGAAATCGCCGAACTGGGCCGGCGCGCGGTCGTGGTGCCCACCGACATCAACGACGACGCCGCGGCGCAGCGGCTCGTGGAGTCCACTCTGGACGCTTTCGGCCGGGTGGACGCGGTGGTGAACAACGCGTTCGCGATGCCGCCGATGACCGATCTGGTGGACGTCGACCTGGACGCGGTGCGCGCGGCGTTCGAGACGAACGTGCTCGCCGCGCTGCGGCTGAGCAGGTTGTTCGTGCCGTCGCTGGAAAAGACGCGTGGCTCCGTCGTGATGATCAATTCAGCGGTGCTGCGGCATTCGCGGCGCCTGTTCGGGCCGTACAAGATGGCGAAATCGAGCCTGCTCGCGCTCGCCCAGAGCCTCGCCACCGAGATCGGGCCGCGCGGGATCCGGGTCAATTCGGTCGCACCGGGCTACATCTGGGCCGACAATCTCAAGTTCTACTTCGCGTACCTGGCCAAGGAACGCGGCGTGACGCCGGAAGAGGTGTACGCCGAGACCGCGGCCACGATCGACCTGCGCAAGCTGCCCGAACCGGACGAGATCGCCGACGCCGCGGTGTTCCTCGCCTCCGACATGGCGCGCGCGATCACCGGGCAGTGCCTCGACGTCAACGGCGGGGAGTACCACGTATGAGCGAGCGGGAAAACGTTGGCACGGTGGAGGATCTGCACGCCTCCGCGACCAGGTTCACCGGGCTGGACGACTTCGGTGACGACGACTACCGCGAGGGCCTGGCGGTGCTGCTGGAGTCCTACCAACGCGACGCCGGACTGACGCCGTTCGGCCGCAAGGTCAAACGCGCGTTCCTGCGGGGTGCGCTCGTGGCGCGGCTGCTGAGCGAGACGGCGTGGAAGAGCTTCCCCGAGCACGCCGACGTGCCGATCGAGCGGCCGGTGTTCGTGACCGGCCTGCCGAGGACGGGCACGACGGCCCTGCACCGGCTGCTGGCCGCCGACCCGGCGCATCAGGGCCTGGAGGTGTGGCTCACCGAGGTCCCGCAGCCGCGTCCGCCGCGCGAGACGTGGGCGGACAACCCGGTGTTCCAGCGGATCCAGGCCGGATACGAGCAGCACCACATCGAGAATCCCGAGTTCATGGGCGTGCACCATTCCTCGGCCGAGCAGGTCGAGGAATGCTGGCAGCTGCTGCGGCAGTCGGCGATGTCGGTGTCCTACGAGTGCCTCGCGCACCTGCCGGCGTACTCGGACTGGCTGGCGCGCCAGGACTGGACCGGCGCGTACCGCCGGCACCGGCGGAACCTGCAGCTCATCGGCCTGCCGGACAAGGACAAGCGATGGGTGCTGAAGAACCCGAGTCACCTCTTCGCCCTCGACGCGCTGCTCGCGGTGTACCCGGACGCGCTGGTGATCCAGACGCATCGCGCGCCGCGCACGATCACCGCGTCGGTGTGCAGCCTCAACGCGCAGGCCTCGGCGGACTGGTCGACGGTGTTCCGCGGCTCCGTCGTCGGGCAGGATCAGCTGGAGCTGTGGGCACGCGGCGCCGAGACGTTCCTCGACGCGCGCGCCCGCTACGACCAGGCGCAGTTCTGCGACGTGTACTACGAGGACTTCGTCGCCGACCCGATCGGCACGGTCGAGTCGGTGTACCGGCACTTCGGGATGCCGCTCTCGGACGAGGCCCGTACGGCGATGACCTCACTGCACGCGCAGAGCACGTCCGGCGCGGCCCGCCCGTCGCACCGCTACACGCTGGAGGACTTCGGGCTCACCGCGCAGGCGGTCGACGAGCGGTTCGCGCGTTACCTGCAGGCGCACGCCCGCACGACGTGACCGTCGCGGATCTCGACGTCCAGGTGCCACGTGGCGTCGAGCGGGCAGCGCGCGGTGAGGGCGCTGGGCCGGGCGAGTTGCAGCCACACCAGCAGATCCGCCGCCGAGCCCGGTTCCGGCACGGACAGCTGAGCCGGGCCGGACGGCGCGAGGTAGTGGCGCAGCGACCACGGTGGGCGGCTGAGCTGCTCGTACACGCGGCGCGCCGTATCGGCGTCGGGCACCACGACCTCGTCGCCGAGCCATCGCTTGGGCACGTTCGGATCGATCCGTATCCGCACGCCGCGCCGGGCGTCGGGCTCCGGCACCCTCACGGTTCCGGAGCCGCGCGGCACGAACTCCCCGGGCTCGGCCAGCCAGGGCCGGGCGGCGGCGGCGAGTTCGGTGAGACCGTCGCAAGCGAAGGTGCGGCCGGTCGGTGCCGTGACCAGCCAGCCTCCCCCGTGGACGTTCACCCGCAAACCCGGTCGTGCGAACGGTTTCACCGCGGTCGCGACCGCGTTCCGGGCGGGCAGGCTCGCGAGGAAGGGGCGCGCCCAGTCCGCCACGCTCCGTTCCCCGCACGCCCCGCACATCAGACGGCCTCGTTGCCGTCGGCCGGCTCGCCGGGCGGTGCAGCTGACCCGCGTGCCGACCCCGACACCACACATGCCGACACCGACACCAGGCGCCTCGGCACCGACCGCCCACCATGCGCTGGGCCGAACACGGAACACCCCGACGCGAATCGCCCACCGCGCACTGACCCCGACCCCGGACACACCGACGCACGCCGCCCACCGCAACCAACCCCGAACTCGCCCACCCACAACGCCCGACTCGGCCGCGCGGAACCGGCGACTCGCGCACGTGGAACGCCCGACTCGCGGGGCATCAGGGCATCACGTCGCCGGAGTTGGGGCCCAGCGTCTGGCCGACGAAGAGGTTCCCGCCGGGGTCGCTGGCCAGCAGGACCGCCGTCGGGGCGACCTCCTCCGCGCGGCCGAACCGTCCCAGCGGCAGTTCGGCACGCTTGGCCTTCTTCCAGTCCTCGGTGATGCCCTCGACCATCGGCGTCTCGATGGGCCCGGGCGCGATCGCGTTGACCAGCACACCGTGCTCGGCGACCTCGAGCGCGAGCGATTTGGTCAGCCCGATCACACCCGCTTTCGCGGCGGAGTAGTGCGAAAGCGCTTTCCCACCCTTGATGCCCAGCTGCGACGCGATGTTGATGACGCGGCCGCTCCGGCGCTCCACCATGCCCGGCACGACATGGCGGCAGCACAGGAACACCCCGGTCAGGTCCACCGCCAGCGTCCGCGACCACGTGCCGAGGTCCATCTCGATCAGTGGCGCCTCGGTCAGGATGCCCGCCGAGTTGACCAGGATGTCGATCGCGCCGAGCGTCGCGGTGGCCACCGCGACGGCGGCGGTCACCGAGGACTCGTCGGCGACGTCGACGCGGACCGAGTCGAAGCCCGCAGCCTCTGCCCGGTCCGCCACCACCACCCGCGCGCCTTCCTTGACGTACGCGGCGGCGATGGCGTGCCCGATGCCGCTCGCACCGCCGACGACGAGGGCGGTCCGGTTTTCCAGTGACGACAACGCGTTCTCCTTACGCGGGCATCCGGACGGTGAGCCCGCCGTCGACGACGATCGACTGCCCCGTCAGGTACGAAGCCTCCGCCGAGGTCAGGAACCGGATCACCGCGGCGATCTCCTCGGGGCGGGCGCAGCGGCCGAGCGGAATGTCCTGGCCCGCCCGTTCCAGCCCGTCCGGGCCGAGCGAGTTGACCGGGTCGAGCGACTGCGGCGTCACGACGTAGCCCGGCACGACGGTGTTGACCCGGATGCCGCGCGGTGCGAGTTCCACCGCGACGCTGCGCACGAGCCCGAACACGCCGGCCTTGGCCGCACCGTAGTGCGCGTGCTCGCCCCAGCCGTACACCCCGCCCGCGATCGAGGACACCGCCACCATCGCACCCGGTCCGCTCATCCGCCCCGACGCCGCACGCAGAACCCGCAGCACACCGGTCAGATCGACCTGCAGCAGGTCGTCCCAGGCGGCGTCGTCCAGTTCGGACAGTGCCGCCTTGCGGAGCACGCCCGCGTTGGCGACCGCGATGTCCAGGCGGCCCCACTCGTCCAGTGCCCGCTGGGCGAAGGAGTCCACTTGGGACGACTCGCGCACATCGACCTCGTGCACGACACAGTCGCCACCGACGGCCTTGACCGCGGCGGCCGTCTCGTAGGGATCGTGCGGGTCACCGGGAAAAGTGCCCACCACCGAACGGATCCCGCGCTCGGCGTAGGACACCGCCAGCGCCCGGCCGATGCCGCTCGCGGCACCGCTGATGATCGCGACCTCCATCACGCCTCCAGGGTCTTCACGCGACGGGCGGCGAACATGACGAGGCCGGACACGAACGTGCCGACCGCACCGACGATCAGCGCCGCCGAGTTCCAGGTCGCGCCCGAGGCGAGCATCGCCGTGGTGATGACGCCCGCGAGGATCGCGCCCGGCTGGGACAGCGCGTTGAGGAACGCCGTGCCGGTGGCACGACACCGCGTGTCGTAGCACTCGCCCATGTAGAACAGCAGCGCCGCGTACGGGCCGATCAGGAAGAACATCCCGAACGAGTACAGCGTCACCACCGCGAACGTACCGCTGGCCACGGTCAGCGTCAGCGCGAACAGCACGCCCGAGATCAGCCAGCCCACCGCGATCACGTTCCGGCGGCCGAAGCGGTCGCCGATCCAGCCGTGGAACACGTAGCCGAGGTAGCCGATCGCGTTGATCACGATGAGCATGACCAGCGAGCCGGTGAAGCTGACGCCCTTGCCTTCGGTGAGCACGGTCGTGCCGAGCACGCTGAACACCTGGATGCCGAACCAGTTGACCAGCCACGCGAAACCGAGCACGAGCGTGTTGCGCAGCGCGCCGCCCTTGAAGATCGCGGCGAGCGGCGCCGACGGCTCGTCGCTCACGCCGTACTCGCGCGCCAGCGTGCTCGCCTCGGCCGCCTTGCCCTCCTTACGTAGCGCGCGCAGGCGCTTCTCGAGTGCGAACTGCGGGCTTTCCTTGAGGCCGCGGCGGGCGAGCGCGATCACGACCGCGGGAAACACGGCCAGCAGGAAGCAGCCCCGCCAGCCGACCAGCGGCAGGAAGATCGCGACGAACGCCGAGGCCACCAGCACGCCCAGCGGCCAGCCGCCCTGCACGAGGCTGTACACGAGCCCGCGGTGCTTCTTGATCTTCTCGTCCTCGGTGACCGCGTAGATCTCGTTGAGATAGGTCGCGTTGACGGCCTGCTCGGACAGCCCGAGCCCGCCGAAGGCGCGGACGCCGACGAGATATCCGGCGCCCGGCGTCGCGGCCGAGAGCGCCGACGCGACCGCCGTGCCCGAAACCGTGAGGATCATGCCGCGGCGGCGGCCGATCCGGTCCACGACGGGCCCGACGGCCAGCGCGACGATCGCGGTGCCGACGGAGACCAAAGTGGACACCAGCGACGCCGTCGCCTCGGTCCAGCCGAACTGGTCGGCGATCCGCGGCAGCAGCGTGCCGAACAGGATGTAGTCGTAGACGGCGAACAGCCACGCGAAGAACGCGATGATCGTCGCCTTGCGGGTGGCCTTGACGCCGATCCGCTCGAACTTGCGCATACCGGTGGGGACCGTGGTGGACATGGGCGGGACCTTTCTGCCGCGCGAAGCGCGTCCGTTGAGGGCGGTGGCGAGCCGGCGAGCGGGGCGTTTCAGGAGCGTGGGAAACGCGCGAGGAAGTCGTCGGCGATCTCGTCGAAAGTGGACCACCGCACGCCGTCGTGGCAGTTGATGTGGTCGATGAGCCGCTGCAGCATGAGCAAGGTCTGCGGGCGGCCGGAGACGTCCGGGTGAATCGTCATGGTGAACGCGGCGTAGTCCATTTCCTGGTACACCCAGTCGAACTGGTCACGCCACAACTGTTCGAGGTCGCGCGGGTTCACGAACCCGTGGCTGTTCGCGCTGGCCTTGACGAACATCAGCGGAGGCAGGTCGTCGAGGTACCAGTTCGCCGGGATCTCGACCAGTCCGGTCTCCTCACCACGTACGAGCGGCTTCATCCACTCGTCGGCGGGTTTCGCGTAGTCGATCTTCGTCCAGCTGTCGCCCACGCGCACGTAGTAGGGTGTGAAGTCGTTGTGCATCAGGGAGTGGTCGTACTTGATGCCGCGTTCGAGCAGGAGTTCGTTGGTCACCGGCGAGAACTCCCACCACGGCGCGACGTAACCGGTCGGCGCGCTGCCGGTGATCTTCTCGATCAGCTCGATGCTGCGGTCGAGGATCGCGCTTTCCTGGTCGCGGGTCATCGCGATCGGGTTCTCATGGGAGTAGCCGTGCGCGCCGACCTCGTGCCCGGCGTCGACGACCATCCGGGTCTGATCGGGGAAGGTCTCCAGCGAATGCCCCGGGATGAACCACGTGGTGCGCACGTCGTTGCGCTCGAACAGTTTCAGCAGCCGCGGTACGCCGACCTCGCCGGCGAACAGGCCACGCGAGATGTCACACGGCGAGTCCTCGCCGCCGTAGGAGCCCAGCCAGCCGGCGACGGCGTCCACGTCGACCCCGAAGGCGACACGAATTTCCTTGGCCACGTCAGTACTTCCTTCCATTGAGCGAGAGGGGGATCCGGGCGCCGAAGGGGTTTTCGGTGCGCCGTGCCAGCTCCTCGGCCACGCGCACCGGGTCGCGGTAGCGGGCCAGCAGGGTGGTCAGCAGGATCCGGGCTTGCGACGGGCGCAGCATCCCGGTGGGGATCGCGCCCGCCTCGATGAGGTCCGCCCCGCCACCGTTGCCGTAGAGCCCGGCGACGGGTCCGGAATGGACACGGGTGGACAGTGCGATGACGACACCGGCCGCGCTCAGCCGGGCGACCGCGTCGCGAATGCGGGGGTTGGCGTTGCCCGAGCCGGTCGCCTCGAGCACGACACCGGTGGCACCCGCCTCGACGACCGCATCGAGTGCCGCGGCGTCGGCGCCGGGGTAGAACGCGACGATGTCGACCCGGATGCCACCGAGCTCGGCCGGTTCGACCGGCGGGAACCGGACCGGCAGCGCGGTGTAGGCGAGCACGCCCTCGCGGACCTGGCCGAGCGGGCCCGCGTCCGGCGCGGCGAACGCGGCCGCCGCGAGCGTTTGCGTCTTGCGGGTGCCGCGCGCGCCGAACACGGCCCCGTCGAACGTGATCAGCACGCCCCGCTCGCGGGAGCGCGGATCGGCCGCGACCGTGATCGCGTCGGCGAGGTTGCGCGGACCGTCGGTGTCCGGCGCGTCGGCCGGGCGCTGGGCACCGGTGAACACGACCGGGCGCGGATCGTCGTGCCCGAGTTCGGTCAGGAACGCGGTTTCCTCCATCGTGTCGGTGCCGTGCGTGACGACGACCCCGAGCACCGTGTCGTCGGCGAGTGCCGCGCGGACCTCCCGCGCGATCACCGCCATGTCCGCGGGTGCGAGCAGGTAGCTGCCGACGCACAGCACGTCCCTGCCCTCGACCGGTACCGCCACGTCGACCGGCAGGCGCTCCAGCAGCGCACCCACGTTGTCGCTGGCCAGGTTCACCCCTCGCGCGTCGTGACGCGAGGCGATGGTCCCGCCCGTGGACAGAACGACGACCTTACCCACCAAAACCTCCTTAGAGTGATCTATGAGTCACTCTTCGCTACCCAATCGTTTGGCCCAAACGTTTGGGTAGTCTGCACATGACAGACCGCCGGAGTCAATTAACTCGCTGTTACGATCGGAAACGAGCAGGCAAACCGCCGGAGGGCCGGGCTAAGTGGGCACGCAGAACTCATCACCAGTCACGCTGCGCACGCTCGCGGACCGGCTCGGGCTCAGTGTTTCCACCGTCTCGCGGGTCCTGCACGCCAAACCGGACGAGAGCGTGCGCGCCGCCTCCGGCGCGACCGTCGAGCGCATCCGCAAACTGGCCGACGAACTCGGCTACCGGCCCAATCCGCACGCGACGAGCCTGCGCACACGGCGCAGCAACTTGGTGGGCGTACTCGTGCCGCGGCTGTCGGACATCGTGCTGGCCACCATCTACGAGGGCATCGAGGAGGCCGCGGCCGAGAACGGGTTGTCCACGTTCGTCACGAACACCCGCGACGTTCCGGACGTACAGCGGGCGCGCACGGACATGGTGCTCGGCCGTCGCGTCGACGGGCTGATCTTCGGCGACGCCTACATCGACGCGAAGTTCCTCGCCGGGATCGCGGCGCGCGGCGTGCCGTTCGTGCTGGTCAGCCGGCGCGCGGGGGAGCACCCGTCGGTCACCTGCGACGACTACCTCGGGGGGCGGCTCGCTGCCGAGCACCTGCTGTCGCTGGGCCATCGCGACGTCGCGGTGATCGCGGGCGAGCCGTACGCGAGCACCGGGATCGACCGCACCGCCGGGTTCGTGAACACCTACCGAGAGGCGGGAGCCGAGATCCCGGCGACGCGGATCGTCGAGTCCCGCTTCGACGCGGCCGGCGGCCGCACCGCCGCGGAATGCCTGCTGGCACAAGGCAAAGCTCCGTCCGCGATCTTCGCTGTGAACGACTTCGCCGCGATCGGCGCGATCGGTGCCGCGCGCGACCACGGGCTGATCGTGGGCGATGACATCGCGATCGTCGGGTTCAACGACACGCCGCTGGCGGCGGAACTGCCGGTACCGCTGACCACCATCCGCTCCCCCATGCACGAGATGGGCTACCGCGGGCTAACCAAACTCGTCGCGTTGATGCGCGGCGAACAGGTCGAGTCCGAACGCCTGCCGCCGACATTGATGGTGCGCGCTTCGACCACAGGACAGGCATGAACGACTACCTCCTGGACAACCAGCAGGCCGAGGCCGGTGAGCGTTTCGGCTCGCTGGCCGAGCTGTTCGACCCGGGGACGTTCCGGCATTTCGAGACGATCGGCGTCACGAGCGGCTGGCGTTGCTGGGAGGTCGGCGCCGGCGGGCTGTCGGTGCCCCGGTGGCTGGCCGCGCGCACCAGCCACGTGCTCGCGACCGACATCGACGTGTCCTGGCTGCGCGCCGAAGCGCCGATCGAGGTACGCGAGCACGACGTCGCGCGGGACGAGCCGCCCCCGGGCGGTTTCGATCTCGTGCATGCGCGGCTGGTGCTCGTGCACGTCGCGGAGCGCGAGCGCGCGCTGCGGTCGATGGTCGCGGCGCTGCGGCCCGGCGGCTGGCTGGTGATCGAGGACGCCGACACGGCGCTGCAGCCGCTCGCCTGTCCCGAGGAGACCGGTCCCGCGGAGCGGCTGGCGAACAAGATCCGCCGCAGTTTCCGGCAGTTGCTCGCCGAGCGGGGCGCGGACTTGTCCTTCGGCCGCACGCTGCCCCGGCTGTTGCGCTCGGCAGGGCTGACCGGCGTCTGCGCCGACGCCTACTTCCCCATCGCCTCCCCGGCCTGCCGCGCACTGGAGGCCGCGACCATCCGGCAGGTGCGCGGCGGCCTGGTCGCGGCGGGTCTGGCCACCGAGGAGGAGATCGAGACCCATCTGGCCGCGCTCGCCGGCGGTGCCCTCGACCTCGCGACCGCGCCGATGATCTCGGCCTGGGGTCGGCGGCCGGTGGCCTGAACGGCAGGCGACCCGGTGGGACGGCGGGCGCGGCCTGATCGCTGGCAATACCATCCGCATATGGCCGATGTCCCCGGGCAACGTCGTTCGCCGTTCGTGATCGGGCTCGTGGGCGCGGCCGGTGTCGCCGTGACCTACGGGGTCGTGCAGCTGGTTCTGGCCGCGCTCAACGTGCTGATCCTGATCGGGGTGGCGGGATTCGTCGCCGTCGGCCTGGATCCGGCGGTCGGCAGGCTACTGCGGATGCGCACGCCGCGGTGGGCCGCCGTGACGGTCGTGTCACTGGCCGCGCTCGGGCTGTTCGGCGGGTTCCTCGCCGCGGCGATCCCACCACTGGTCGCGGAGGCGACGCAGTTCGTGGACCAGCTGCCCGAGCTGGCGCGGCAGCTGCAGGACCACAGCTCGTTTCTGGGGCACCTCAACGACCGGTTCCACATTCAGCAACGGGTGAGCGACCTGATCGCGCAGCAGGGGTCGAACCTGTTCCAGGGCTTGCTCGGGGCCGGGAAGTTCGTGTTCAGCGCGGTGGTCTCGACGCTCACCGTGATCGTGCTGAGCCTGTACTTCCTGGCCGACCTGCCGCGGATCCGGAGTTTCCTGTACCGCTTCGTGCCCCGCACCCGCCGCCCGCGCGCGACCGAACTGGGCGACGAGATCCTGGCCAAGGTCGGCGCGTTCGTGCTGGGCAACCTGCTGACGTCACTGATCGCCGGGCTCGCGATCTTCGCGTGGTGCCTGCCGTGGGGCATCCCGTATGCCGTGCTGCTGTCGTTGCTCGTCGCGATACTGGACCTGATCCCGATCGTGGGCTGGCTGAGCGCGGGTGTCGTGGTCACGCTGGTCGCGCTGTCGGTGTCGCCGGTGTGCGCGATCGCCACGATCGCCTACATCCTGGTCTACCGGTTCCTGGAGGACTACATCATCGTGCCGAAGGTGATCGGCCGCGTCGTGCGCGTGCCGGCCGTCGTGACGGTCGTGTCCACACTGATCGGGGGCGTGATGCTCGGCCTGGTCGGTGTGCTGGTAGCCATCCCGGTCGCCGCGGCGATCAAACTCGTGCTGGAGCAGGTCGTGTTCCCCCGGCTCGACCGCTAGGTCATGTCTGACAATGTGTTGGTCCAGGTGATCACGGCGTGGAGTACGACGGCCGCGCGGTAAACGGTGGCGAGTTTGTCGAAGCGGGTGGCGATGCCGCGCCAGTGTTTGAGCTGGTTGAAGTAGCGTTCGATGACGTTGCGGCCGCGGTAGTCGACTTCGTCGAAGGCGGGCGGACGGCCGCCGCGGGAACCGCGGCGTTTGCGGTGACCTTGCTGGTCGGCCGGTTCGGGGATCACCGCACCGATCTTGCGGGTACGCAGATGGGTTCGGATCGCACGGGAGGAATACGCCTTGTCGCCACGGACCCGATCCGGTCGGGTCCGTACCGGTCCTCCGGTGGGGCGGGGCACGGACAGGTGACGCATGAGAGGCAGGAACAACGGCGAGTCCCCGGCCTGCCCCGCGGTCAGCAACACCACCAGTGGCCGCCCGTTCCCGTCAACAAGCTCATGAATCTTGGTGGACAGCCCGCCCCGTGAACGGCCCAGCGCGTGATCAGGCGGCTCGATCCGAGGATTCGTGTAGTTCGACGAAGCCCCCTGTGACACGGGTGATGTTGGTGGCGTGCTGATGCGCTCGGGCAATGGTGGAGTCCACCGAGATAGCCCAGTCGATCTCACCCGCAGCCTCCGCCGCCGCGAGCAGCCGCTGCAGCACACGATCCCACGTACCCTCTGCCGACAACCGCCGATGCCAGGTCCAGATCGTCTGCCACGGCCCGAATACCGCCGGCACATCCCGCCACGCGATCCCGCACCGATACCGGTAAATGATCCCCTCGACCATCGCCCGCGCATCCGAAAACGGCCGCCCCGGCCTACCCGTCCGCACCGGCAACAAATCCTCGATCAACGCCCACTGCTCATCCGACAACAACCGAAACCGCGACACGACCAACAGCATCCCAGCCGACAACCAAGATCTTTGTCAGACACGCCCTAGCCCCGTGCCGGTTGGTGAGGGCTTGGTGCGCTATCTTGACCTGCACCGTCGGACGCAGCACCGTCGACGGTGAAGGCGCACGCGGCTCGGCCTGGGGCGCCTTCGGGGCCGGTAGCTCAGTTGGTTAGAGCAGGGGACTCATAATCCCTTGGCCGCGGGTTCGAGCCCCGCCCGGCCCACCTGTTCTGAACTGGGAAAACCACTTCAACGCTTGATCGACTTTACACGGCTGGTCCATGAGTTGCGCCATCCTCGACGCGTTCGATGACCTGGGAAGACAGTCCCGGGAACACAAAACTCAGAAGTTGATCAAACTCGCGCTGCCAAGACCGTCCTCACCACCCGTCGCCTCGGCCGCCGAGTCGGCCGCCGTGCCTGTCTCCGTCAGCCTCGACCCCTCCCAACAGGAGCACCCGACCCAGCGTGGTCAAGATCACCCAACACCCACAAGATCACGGACACTTTCTGTCCCGGCGATGCCGCCGTCCGGCCCAATCCACGGGCTCCCCGCGAAGCAGGTCAATCAGGTAGCCGGATCTCCGTTGCACGTTGCCGTGCAGGGCCGCTCCCTGCAGCAGGAGCGGCCCTCCTCGAGACCGGACAGCCTCCACTTGCTCACATGCCGCTCGCGCCGACTCGGGTCAGCTTGATCGCCTGTACCGGACACGCCGACTGTGCCGCCAGCACCTCCGGCTCACGTGTGTCATCGACCTGTATCGCGTAGGTCAGGCCGTCGTCGCCCAAGTCGAAGATGTCCGGGGCCGCGAAGACGCACTGCCCGTGCTCTTCACAGATATCGGCGTCGACATGAACTCGCACACCCACGGTCACACCGAGAACTGCTTGGTGAGCTGCTCGTGCAATTCAGTGTTCTCCGCGTTGCCCGGGTGCGGCAGCCACCGGTCGCGGCCGGCCTGGTAGCGGGTGGCGAGCTCGATCAGGACGCCGTGACACTTGTCCTGCGGCACGAAGTTCCACGCCAGCCACGGCATGGTGTCGGGCGAGCTGTTCTCCTCGAGCACCAGCGGGATACCCGCCTCCCGGCACTGCTGCACCGTGTGGCCGAAGTCATCCGACAGGAACGCGATGTGGTGCACGAACTCGCCGCGCTTGGCGAGCATCCGATGCACCCATGAGTCTCTGTCGCCTGGTGCCCACAGCTGGATCGAAACCCCGGTGGGATCCGGGTTCTGGAAAGTCGCCCAGATCATGGACGTTCCGTCCGAGGTCCCCTCGCCGCGCGTCATGTGCGCGGCGTGCCCGGGAGCGAGTACCTCCAGTACGTCTTTCCAGTCCGCGATGGCCACGTCGAGGTCCTTGACGCACATGGCCACGTGATCGATGTGCACGTTCGGCATCGTGATTCCTTCTTTCGACCAATCGCTTGGTGTAATTACGGTGATATACGGCGCCCGCGCCCAACCGGCTGCGCGAATCAGCGACCTGGAGTGAACGAGGCTCGCAGCGACGCGGGCCCTCCCGCTTCGGCACTTCGCCGGTCCGACACCACCGAGGAGACGATCATCCCGACGAATGCCGCCACGAGCTCGTCGATCGAAAGCCTTCCCGGGTTCCGGTACCACTGAGTCATGGCGTTGAGCTGGCCCAGGATGCTCCAGCTCGCCAGCGGCAGGTCGATGTCGGCGCCGATGGTCCCCTCCTCGACCCCGCGCTGGAGCAGGTCACGCAGCAGCGCGGTGTACTTGTCGCCCTCGGCGGTGATCTCCGCACGCCGCGCCTCCGACAGGGTGCGCAGCTCGCGGAACTGGATGCTCACCGCGGCGAAGTTCGCGATCGTGAACCGGATGTGCGTTTCGACGAAAGCCGCCAGCAGCTCCAGCGCGTCGGCACCTGCCCGTTCCTCGAGCACCCGGCGCATCTCGCTCAGCGCCGCCGCGTATGTCCGTTGGAGGATCACGTACAACAGATCCTCCTTCGTACGAACGTAGTGGTAGAGGCTGCCTTTGAGCATGCCCACGGTGTCGGCGACCTGCTGGATCGTCGAAGCGTCGTACCCACGGGCGAGGAACACTTCCGCGGCCCCCGCGAGGATCTCCGCGAACCGCTCGGGGTCGGGCTGGTCTTTGCGCGGACGGCCGGGCCGGCGACGTGGCGCGGCCTCGGCTCGACTGTCGGAACTCATGGTCGTCAAGCCTACGGTCGGCTTTGGCGCCGTGGTGCCGGTCATGGCTTAGAACGACCTCGGCAGCCCGTAGGACTCCGCGATCGTGTTACGAGCCATCTCACTGGTGATCGGACCGATCCGGTAAAGGCGCACATCCCGCCAGTACCGCTGCATGTTGGTCTCGAGCGCGTAGCCCATCCCGCCGAGAATCTGGATTCCCAGATCGGCGGCCTTGCCGGCGAGTTCGGAGGCGACCACCTTCGCCATGGTCGACTCCGTGCCGCAGGGAAGCCCCTGCTGCTGGCGCCACGCGGCGTACCAGGTCATGAGCTCGGCCTGCTTCTGCCACATCGCGATGTCCGCGATGAAGTGCTGCAACGCCTGGAAACGGCCGATGGGGCCGCCGAAGGCCTCACGTTCCATCACGTACGCGAGCGCGTCCTCCAACACCCCGTCGAGCACGCCGGTGCACAGCGCCCCGACCATGATCCGCTCGTTGTTCAGGGTTTCGAGCATCTGGTACCAGCCGCGGTGCGGTTCACCGACGACCAGCCGGTCGGGTACGAACACGTCGTCGAGAAAGACCTCGCACGAACCGACGGCCTTCATCCCGACCTTCGGGATCTGCCGGGTGGAGACTCCGTCGCTGGCGGTCGGCACGAGGAAGATGGTCACCCCGCGACTGGCTTTTTTCGCGTCGGGATCGCTCTTCGCGACCAGCATCAGGTAGTCGGAGGCATGTGCTGCGGTGGACCAGATCTTCTGCCCGGTAATCCGCCAGCCGCCCTCCGCCTTGGTCGCGACAGTGCGCATCGACCCGAGGACATCAGTGCCGCCCGATGGCTCGGTGAGGGCGATCGCCATGCGGATCCTGCCTTCGGCCAGTTTGGGCAGCAGCTCCTGCTTGATCTCCGCCGAGCCGTGCAACGCCACGGATTTCGCGCAGAACGAGGACACGCCCCAGATCCAGGTGAGACCGCCGAGCGTCCGGGCCAGCTCCCTCGCGACGATCATCTGGGTGGACACGTCGCCGCCCTGCCCGCCGTACTCCTCCGGCAGTCCGATGCCGTGCAGGCCCTGAGCAGACATCTTGTCCCACAGGTCGTAGGGGTAGTCGAACTCCCGGCTTTCCCAGTCCCGTGAGGTGTTCTTGTCGAGCTCGTTGTCGATCCAAGCGCGCAGAGACTTGCGGAAAGCCTCCTGCTCCTCGGTGAGCGCGAAGTCCATGACGATTCGTCCTTTCGATGAGGGGTTAGAGGCGCTCGATGACGGTGCCGTTGCCCAGCCCGCCGCCTTCGCACATGGTCTGGAGGCCGTAGCTGCCCCCGGACCGTTCCAGCTCGTGCAGCAGCGTGGTCATCAGCCGGGCGCCGCTGGCGCCGAGCGGGTGCCCGAGTGCCATGGCACCGCCGTTGACGTTGGTGCGGGCCAGGTCCGCGCCGGTTTCCTTGGCCCACGCGAGGACGACTCCGGCGAACGCCTCGTTGCACTCGAAGAGGTCGATGTCGTCGATCTTCAGCCCGGCCTTGTCCAGCACCCGGTTCGTCGCCGGGATCGGGCCGGTCAGGATCATGACCGGGTCGCTGCCCACCACCGAGGTGGCGCGCATCCGGGCGCGTGGCGTCAGGCCGTGCCTGCGCACGGCGTCCTCGGACGCCAGCAGGAGCGCGGCGGCGCCGTCCGCGATCTGGCTGGCCAGCGCCGCTGTGTGCCTGCCGCCTTCGCGGATGGGCGCGAGCGCCGCCAGCTTCTCCTTGGTGCTGCCGCGCCGGACGCCCTCGTCCCGGGTCACGTCGCCCCACGGCGCGACCTCGCGGTCGAACCGGCCTTCGGCCCACGCGCGGTCCGCGCGGGCATGGCTGTCGAGCGCGAGCTGGTGCATCTCGTCGTCGGTGATGCCCCAGTGCTCCACGATCAGGTCGCCACCGCGGAACTGGTGGATCTCCTGGTCCCCGTAACGCTTTCGCCAGCCGTCACCGTCGAACGGGTAGCGCATGCCCAGCTCGGGCCCCACCGTGCCGGAACTGTTCAGCGTGACCAGGCTCATCACCTCGACACCCGCCGCGATCGCCAGGTCGTACTCGCCGGCGCGGATCCCGTGCGCCGCGAAGTGCACTGCTTGCTGCGACGACCCGCACTGCCGGTCGATCGTCACCGCCGGAACCTGCTCGGGCAGGCCGGCGGAAAGCCAGGCGTTGCGGCCGAGATTCCATGCCTGCGCGCCGATCTGGCCGACACACCCCATGATCACGTCGTCCACGCGGGCGGGATCGATCCCCGTGCGGTCGACGAGGGCGCTCAGGACGTGCGCCCCGAGGTCGGCGGGGTGTGCCCGGGACAGGCCGCCGCCGCGTCTGCCCGTCGGAGTGCGCACCGCGTCGACGATGTAGACGTGCTCAGACATGAAACTCCTCTCGTGTGGCCCGTTCCCAGAACTCGTCGAGTCCCGGCGGCAGCTGTGCCAGCTGGGTACGGGGCCGGACATCGCGGGCCAGCGTCGTGATCATGTCTCGGCTCTCCCGGTGGCCGGCTTCACTGGGCAGCCGGAACAGCACGGTGTCCGCACCGGCCTGCGCGGCCGCACGCACCGCCCGCACCATGACCGCGGCGTCCGGATCGGCATCCGCCCGCACGGGACCCGGTGCCCGGCCGAAGAACGGTGTCGCGAAGTGGGCCGCCACAGCTGGGTCGCCGTCGATCCAGACCGCTGCCGGTGCGTGTGGGCGCGTCGGCAGCACTCGCACTTCGGCAGGCACGTCGCCGTGTGCGCGCAGGTTGGCCGGCGTCGGCCACCGAGGGCCCGGGTGCCGGAACGGCCGCGGACCGGCTGCCGCGAAGACCAGCCGCACGGCCTCGGCGAAATCCGGTTCGGCACCGCGGCTCGGCGTGAGCGTCGGTACGAGGCGCCCTTGCAGCACCTGGTCCGCGACGGCGATTTCCTCCGCGACGTGGAGCGGATGGGTGTCCCCCAGCGGCACCTCCACCCCGACCCGCACAGCGCGCGTGCGCGCCGCGGCCGCGGTGGCGGCGACCAGCGAAGCGGCCGGTCGTTCACGATCCGCGGCCAGCCACACGAGGTCCAGACCGCTGTGGTCGGCATGGCACACGGCGTCCGCGCGTTGCCGCGGCGAGCCCCCGGCGATCAGAACTCCGATTCTCATGACACCTCCCGCAGGACCGGCAGGACCTCTTCGGTGAACAACCGGGCGGTCCGGGCGAGCTCGTCGGGGGGCATGAAATCAAACTGCATCCGCACCACGACGGTGTCCACACCGGCACCAGGCAGCTCGAGCAGGGCCGAAAGGACCTCGTCCGGATCGCCGACGAGCGCGGTTCCGGTGGCCCGGTCCAGCTGCTCGTCGAGCCGCTCGCGGGCACGGAAACCGTTGGTGGGCCCGTCCGGGCCCGTCATGACCCACCACGCCCCCGCCTCTTCCTCGTAGTGCCGGCGATAACGCGGGCCGAACCATTCGCGGGCCGCCGCGCCGTCCTTCGCCAGATAGACATCGCGCAACGCACCGGTGCGTCCGCGCGGCACTGTCCCGGCTGCGGCGTCGATGATCTCCTGGGCCTTCCGGATCCGGGCCGGGCCGAGGGTTTGCGGAAGAAGCACCGACAGCCCGCGACGCCCGATCCGGTGCAGTGCGGCGGGTGCCATCCCGCCGGCCCAGATCCTGGCGGGGTCGAAGCGACCAGGACCGCACAGCACGTCGAGGGTCTCGTCCATCCTCTTGCCACGGCGGTCCCGCCGGACGCCGAAGGCGTCGAACTCGGCGTCGCGATGGCCGAGCCCGAGACCGAGCTCGAGACGCCCACCGGACTGCAGTTCGAGTTCGGCAGCCTGCGCGGCGAGCCGATCGGCGTCGTGCAGCGGGGCAAGCGTCATCGCCGTGCCCACCCGAAGGGAATCGGTGACGCCCGCGGCACCGGCCGCGGCGACCAGCGGTGCGGGGCAGTACCCGTCGTACCAGAGGTGGTGCTCGGCGAACCACATGGAATCCACGCCGAGCGAGTCCAGCAACCGTGCCTCGTCCAGCATTCGCGCGTAGAGCGCGGGCCACGCCGCCGGTGCTGCCGCCGTTGCCTGCATGGTCCACAGACCGATCCCGACATGCACGACTCAGGCCCCCGCAACGTCCGCGGCCAGCCGGACGCGCGCGGTGCCGGTGAGCGCCGCGGTGTCGCCGTCCGGGCGGACGATGTCCAGGCGCACATCGCACTCCGCCACCAGATCCGGGCCGTCCCCGTGCAGACCGGTGACCACCCCGCGCGCCACGACGCGGTCGCCGGCGAGGACGTTCGCTCGGAACCGCACGGCGAGCCGCTCCACGGCGGTGGTGCACCCGGCCCACGCGGCCAGCATGTTCAGGACGTAGCCCATGTTGCTGGGCCCCTGGTTCACCGGACGGTCGCCCATTCCGAGTGCCTCGACCGCGGACACGTCGAAGTGGATCGGATTGGGGTCAGCGAGCAGGGCCGCCATCGTCTTCATCTTCTCGGCGCTGACCTCGCGCACCTCCCATTCGGGCAGCAGAGAGCCGACCTGCACGCTCACGACTTCCTCCTCGGGTAGACGATCGAGTTGCGGCTCACCGCGACCATGCGGTCGCGGTGCAGCACATCGAGCCGGAAGCCGACGATGTCGAACACACCGGTCCGTTTGCCCTCCTTGCGGTCGGCCGAGTCGAACTCGCCGCGGACCACGTACTCGGTCCCGACCCGCAGGGGGGTGTGCACGACCGTCTCGCTCTCGCCGAACATGGGGCCGTCCGCCGCGGTCGCTCCGCAGCACGCGAACAGCTCGTCCCAGGTCAGCCCCATCGCTCCGGTCGAGGCGACGTAGACGAACAACGGGTGGACGATTCCGGGCGGTGTCGCTGCAGGGTCGGCCTGCACCACGTCCGCGAGCAGCCACGCCTGCCAGGGTTCGATGGTGAACCGGCCACCCGGCAGCGGCGTGCCGGGCAGTGCGGCGAGCCGGCCGGGCGAGAACCCGGTCCCGATGCCGGTGCTCATGCCGTCGCCCCTCCGTCCACTGTCAACGCCGCGCCCGTGACGTACGCGGCGGCTTCCGAGGCCAGGAACACCACGGGGCCGGCGACGTCCCTGGCCCGGCCCCACCGGCCGAGCGGGATCACGTGGTCGGTCTTCAGCGCCGCCATCGCGTCCTGGCCCTCGTAGGCGGCCCAGCCCTCGGTCTCGATCAGGCCCGGCACCACGGCGTTGGCCCGGATCCCGCGCGGTCCCCACTCCTTGGCCATGGAGCGGGTGAGCATCAGCAGCCCGCTCTTGGCGGCCGAGTAGAAGGCCATGCCCTCCTGCGCACGGAGACCAACGAGGGAACCGATGTTGACCACGCTCCCCCGGCCGCGCCGGATCATGCCGGGTACCGCGGCCTTGGCCACCAGATAGGGAGCGGTCAGGTTGAGCGCCACCGTCTTGTCCCAGCCCCGGCGCTCGGTCTCCAGCAACGGTGCCAAGAATCGCGCTCCACCGGCGTTGTTGACCACGACGTCGATTCCGTCCAGCTCCTTCTCGACGAGCTCGACGGCGGCGAGCACCTGGTCTTCGTCCGTCACGTCGGCGACGGCGACCGCGGCCCGCCTGCCCAGCCCGCGGACGGTCTCGGCGGTCTCCCGCAGAGCGGTTTCCCGGCGTGCGACCAGCCCGACATCGGCACCCGCCTCGGCCAGTGCCACTGCGATCTCCCGCCCGATGTCGCCGCTGGCTCCGGTCACGAGCGCGCTGCACCCGGCCAGCGTGCCGGCGCTCATCGCCGCACTCCGAGGTGGTGCATGCCGCGGCTGATCAGCGTGGCGTGCCAGGACTCGGGAACGTCCGGATCCAGCTCGAGTTCGGGCACGTTTCGGATCAGCGTGCCCAGAGCGACGGACGCCTCCAGCCGCGCGAGGAAGTTCCCAATGCAGTGGTGGATGCCGAAGCCGAAGCTCACGTGCCTGTTGGGCGTGCGGTCGAGGATCAGCTCGTCGGCCCGCTCGAACGCGTCCGCGTCCCGGTTGGCCGACGCTTGCACCAGATAGACCTGTTCACCCGGGCGCAGCGTCCGCCCGCCGAGCTCGGTATCGGCCGCCACTCGCCGGACCTCCATTTTGGACGGACCGTCGTAGCGCAGCAGCTCCTCGACGGCCTTGCGCATCAGGTCCGGCTCGGCCCGCAGCCGTGCCAGCTGTCCGGGGTTGCGGCACAGCGACCGGAAGCCGTTGGCGATCAGGTTGGTCGTGGTCTCGTGCCCCCCGAAGACGAGCAGCACGCAAGTGGCGACCAGCTCGTCGTCGGTCAGTGGCGGATCGGTCTCGGTGGAATTGAGCATCCGGCTGATCAGGTTGTCGCCGGGATCGGCGCGGAACCTCGCGACCAGGCCCCGCAGGTAGTCGGCCAGCTCCACCAGACCGCGCTGGGCCTCACTCCGCCGCTCGGCGTTGCCCGCCGCGCCGAACACCAACACGAGGATCTGGTCCGACCACGCCTTGAACAGGTCCCGGTCCGCCGGCGGGACACCCATCAGCTCGGCGATCACCACCGCCGGGATCGGATAGGCGAAGTCGGTCACGAGATCGAATCGGGACCGGTCGGCCAAAGCATCCACAGTGGACTTGACGACGGACTCGACCCGCGGCCGCATCCGCTCGACCGACCCCGCGGAGAACGCGGGCAGCACCAGCTTCCGCAGCCGGGTGTGCTCCGGCGGGTCGAGGAAGACCATCCAGTCGCCCAGGATGTCGAAAGTGGGCTTGCGCTCGGCCTGCTCCTGGGCGGACAGCTTGCTCTCATAGATCGGCCGGACGCGGTCGGAGGACAGCGCCGGGTCGCGAAGCGCCTTGATGACGTCGGCGTGCCGGTAGGCGAACCACGCCCGGTATTGCGGGTTCCAGTGCACCGGGTCGTTGTCGCGCATGTGCGCGAAGTACGGGAACGGATCGGCCACCCGGTCCGGCCGCAGGATGTCGTGGTCCGCGTCCGCGGGCAGGGAAGTCGTCTCAGCCACCGAGCACCGCCACGACGCATCCGTTGCCGTCGATGCCCGCGGTGCCGCCGCCCATCGTCTCGACGACCGCGGTACGCGCTCCGGCAACCTGACGGGCGCCAGCCTCGTCCCTCAGCTGCCACACGGCTTCGGCGATCTGAGCCAGGCCCGTCGCCCCCAGGGGGTGTCCCCTGCTCAGCAGTCCTCCGGACGGATTCACGGGTTGGGCTCCTCCCAGATCGGTGTGTCCTTTGCGGAGGAGGACCGTGCCCTCCCCCTCGGCCGCGATTCCCAGGGCCTCGCTGGTCACGATCTCGCCGATGGTGAAGGCGTCGTGTATCTCGAACAGGTCGACGTCGGCCGGCCCCAGACCGGCCTGCTCGTAGGCTTCCGCCGCGGTGTCACGGACGAGGCCGTGCCCCCAGTGGCTGGTCGCCCGCTGGTCCCACAGCGCACCCGACCGCAGAGCCGTGGCGCGCAGCGGGACATCCCTCGTGCCCGGCCGCCAAGGACCGAGCACCGCCGCGGCCGCGGCGTCGGAGAGGTCGCAGCATTGCAACAGGGTCAGCGGGTCGGCGATCATCCGGGAGGCGAGCACCTCCTCCAGCGTCACCACCTTGCCGTGTTGTGCGCGTGGGTTGAGCGCACCGTGCCGGCGGTTCTTGACCGCTACCAGCGCGAGGTCCTCCAGTGTGACTCCGGGGTGGGTGGCCAGGTACCGGCTCGCGACCGCGGCGTAGACCGACGGCAAAGCCATCCCGGCCCGTCCTTCGATGTCAGAGGGCTCCGGGGTGATCGGGCCGGCGAAGTGCGCTGTCATTGTCTCGATACCGAGGCAGAGCACGTTCTCGTAGCGGCCGCTGTCCACCGCCCAGCGCGCCTCGTGCAGGGCCGTGGTGCCGGTCGCGCACGCGTTTTCGACCGTGACGATCGGAACCCCGGTGATCCCGAGCGTCTGCAACGCGCGCTGGGCAGTGCCTGGCGCGCCGAAAACAGTACCCGCGTACACCGCGTCGACCCGGTCCCGTCCCAGTTCCGCATCGCGCAACGCCTCCACGACGGCCGCTTGCGCGAGCGCGGGTGCGGACAACTGTGGCTGCCTGCCGAAGTGCGAGGTCCCGACCCCGCGGACTCCCGCCGTCACGACGCCTCCTCCGCGCGGACCCGGAGATCGCCCTGCGCCGAAACCCCGGTCAGCACGACCCTGGTGCCGACCGGCAGCGGGGACACGTCGGCGGACACCTCGGCGAGGACGCGCGGCCCTTCGTCGAGGTCCACGTAGCTCAGACCGCGCGGGCTGGGCCTGCCCGGCACGCGGACCCGCAGGCAGGTCGAGGCGAACACGGTTCCCGACGGGCCGAAGGTGGCCTCCGCCAGTGCCCCGCCGCAGACCGGGCAATCCGGCATCGGCTGGAAAGCCGGGTAGCCACAGGCGCCGCACCGGAACCCCGCCACGACTGGTTCGTCCCGCGACGCCAGCCTCGGCCGCGGATCCGGCGTGCCGATCGTTTCCACGTTCACCATGACACCTCCCGCGCTCATTATATACTACCAATCGCTTGGTCAAAATAATTACGGAGAACTCCGTACGACTCGTCGAAACGGTCCCGGGTGCTCCGCGCCCCCGGCGCTTCGGGATTGTTCGGCCTGATCAGCGGTTTGCCGGGCACTGCGGGAACCGGGTCGGTCCGCGCCCAGTCACGCACCGCGACGCGGTGCTGGATCGCCCACGCGCCGGCCCGCCGCTCGAAGCGATCCAGGTAGCGACCGCCCGAAAGCGAGTCAATCGCGCCATCCCCGGAAGGTATCCGCAGCGTCAGCGTCCAGTACGTCTCCACTCCCGCCTCGTTCCCCGCCAGATCGATGATCGTGTTGGTGACGACGTGCCGCGTGCAGAGCATCGCGGCGTGCACCGGCCACAGCCAGTCGACGAAACCCGCCGCGGTGCCCTTGTAGAGCGGCGCGTGGTCGTCGGTTCCACCGGGATGCCAGCAGGAAAGCGTGAGCGCGCGGTCCATCCGGTCGAGCCCGCGGCTGTAGCGGTGGATCACGTCCGTGATCGCCAGACGGTCGGCGCATTCCGTGGCGCTCGGCGGGACCGCGCCGTGGAGCGCGCTCACGAGAGCTTCACCGACTTGACGCGGAGGAACTCGGCGATGCCTTCGGCGCCGTTCTCCCGCCCGAACCCCGATTGGCGGGTCCCGCCGAACGGGGCGAACAGCGACACCCCCGCGGTGTTGATCGACACGGTGCCCGAATCCAGCCGAGCCGCAACGTCCGCGGCGACGTCCTCGTCGTCGGCGTAGACCGACGCCGCGAGCCCGTACCTCGTGCCATTAGCCAGTGCGATCGCGTCCGCCAGGTCCTCGCCCTCGTCGTCGCCGTAGGTGAGCACGCACAGCACCGGTCCGAAGATCTCTTCCTGGGCGATGCGCATGTGCGGCTCGACATCCACGAACACCGTCGGCGAGACATAGTGCCCCGGGCGCGGGTCCTCCGTCTGCCCACCGAGCACCGGCGTGGCGCCTTCGGCGATCCCGATGGCGATGTACTCCCGGACGCGCTCGTACTGCCGCAGTGAGGACAGCGGGCCGAGATCGGACGCGGGGTCGCCCGGATCGCCGACCCTCATCTCCGACAGCGCCCCGACGACAGCTTCCACGAACTCGCCTCGGCGCCGCTTCGGGACGATGAGCCTGGTCAGCGCGGCACAGATCTGCCCTTGATAGGCGATGAAACCGGGCACGAAAGACGGCAGCACCTTGTCGACCGCTATGTCGCCGACGACGATCGCGGGCGATTTGCCACCGAGCTCCAGGGTGAGCCCGGTCAGGTGAGGAGCGCAGGCCGCCATGACTTGACGGCCTGCCGCGACAGAACCGGTGAGGCTCACCTTGTCCACCCGCGGATCCGCCACGAGGCGCTCACTGACGCCGGTCGGTGCGGCGAGGATGCTCAGGACACCGGCGGGCAGCCCGGCCTCCCCCGCGCACTCGGCGATCAGCCTGCTGGTGAGCTGCGACTCGACGGCGGTCTTCACCACCACGGTGCAGCCTGCGAGGAGCGCGGGTACAACCTTCATCGCGAAATAGAGCGCGGGGCCGTTCCACGTCGTCACCACGACCGCCACGCCGACCGGTTCGCGCAGGACCCGGACCCTGCCGTCCGGCAGATCGCGGACCTCGCGCGTGACCAGCGCACGAGCGTGCGCGACCTGGTCCCGCCACATGAGCTCGACCGCATCGTTCAGTGCGGCGGCGTGTGCGGCCGTCGGTCCCGACTCCTGAACCCATGCCCGGTCGATCTCCCGGCGGCGGCGCGCGAACGCCGCCCCGAACGCCTCGACCAGGTCGGCGCGCCGGGACGCCGGGAGGCGGGACCAGCGACCGTCGTCGAAAGCCGCACGAGCGCGCGCCAACGACTCGTCGGCGTCCTCGGCGGACGGAAGCAGCACCCTGGCGACGGGCTCTCCGGTAGCCGGAGAGAGCACATCGTACGGTTCCCCGTGGGCGCGTTCCCAAGTCCCGCCCACGAAAACGCGCTCGGTCGCCGCGAACCGAGCCGTCGATGAGTTCGTCATGAAAGTCCTTTCGGTGCTTTCGCCGGTCATTCGGAAAGCCCGAGCTCGACGCAGAGCTCGTCGCGCAGGCGGAACTTCTGGATCTTGGTGGCGGACATCGGCCAGCTCGTCCGGAGGACGAGGTAACGCGGAACCTTGTAGCGGGCGAGCGCGTGACGGCAGTGCTCGAGGAGCTCTTCGGGCGTGACGGCCGCGCCGGGTCTGAGCTCCACGGCCGCCGCAGGCACCTCGACCAGCCTGGCGTCGGGCACTCCCACCACGGCAACCTGGACGACGGCCGGGTGTGCCACCAGCACGCTCTCGATCTCGAGCGCTGCCACGTTCTCCCCGCCGACCTTGATCATGTCCTTGTACCGGCCGCGGTAGCTGATCGTCCCGTCGGCGGCCACCGAACCGCGGTCACCGGTGCGCAACCAGCCGTCCGCGGTCACCGACTCACCGTGGTCCCCCGCGTGCCAGTAGCCACCGAAGACGCTCCAGCCCCGGATGACGAGCTCGCCGACCTCGCCGGCACCGAGGATCTCGCCGCTGAACGGATCCCTGGCCGCGACACGCATACCGGGAAAAGGCTTTCCCTGCGTGGACACCCGGGAACCGAGGGCGTCGGCCATCAGGTTCATCGCGCTCACCCCGCCGGCCTCGCTGCAGCCGTACGCGCTCAGCTGCACAGTCTTCGGCGTCCGTTCCTGCAGCTTCCGCAAGGCCTCCGGGGGCGCGACGTTCAGCATCACGCGTATCCGGGCCAGCGACTCCGGCGTGTGGTCGGGGTGGTCGAGCAGCGCCTCGGTGATCGCCGGGAAGGCGGGCCAGGCCGCGGTCACCTGTTCCCGGCGGATCTGGGCAAGCGCCGCTCCGGCGGCGAAGGTGGACTGGGTGACGAACGCGGCCCCTGCGTCGATGCAAGCAATCAACGGCAGCAGGAAGCTCAGGTGGAAGATCGGCAGCGGATCCCACAGGCGGTCGGCCGCGGTGAGCTCGAAGCGGTACCTGCCGATGCTGATTCCGTTGCCCAATAAGGCTTCGTGGTTCAACGGGCAGCCCTTGGGCATCGACGTCGTACCCGAGGTGTAGATCATCAACGCGAGGTCGGACAGGGCGATCGGCTGGGCGGGCAACTCGGGCACGGGCTCGATGTCCTCGAGCCTCCGCGCCCGGAGGCTCGAGGAGGCTCCGATGACCAGGATCTCGCGCAGCGTCGGCACTTCCCGAGCACGGAGTCGACCGTTGCTGTCCAGTCCCAGGCCGGGAATCGCGGCTCGCAGCCTGCCCTCGAAGTCGACCCGGTCGGTGTGCACGTCCGAGACCAGCAGCACCTCGAGCTCGGCGTCAGCCACCGCGTGCGCGAGTTCGCGAGGAGCGAACCGAGTGTTGAGCACGACCGCCACCGCGCCGAGCAGGCCGCACGCGAAAACAGCCTGCACCGCTTCCGCCGAATTGGGGAGCAACAGGCCGACTCGCCCACCGTGGCCGACGCCGAGCGCGGCCAGCCTGGCCGCGGTGAGCTTCACCCGCTCGGCCATCTCCGCGTAGCTGCAGGCGACGTCGTCGACCACGAGCAGGGTCGACGAGGGGTGCTCACGTGCCCGATCCAGGAGCAGATGTCCCATCGGAGGGGTGTCAACCGGGCTACGCGCGGTGCGGTCGTCCAACTGGGTCACGGCGCCGACCTCCAGCATCGTTGCGACAGGATCAGCAGGAACGCTAGCCCACTTCTTTTATTAAGCCAACCGATTGTTCGAACTAATTCTGCGCACCTCACACATCGGCCTCGACGCCCGGCGCCAACGGACGCGCAGCCTCGCCCCTGAGCGCGACACCCCGTTCGAGCGCGAGCGGCATGATCGCGGCGTCACCATGAACCCAGCGGACGACGAGCCGGGTCGCTGTCAGGCGCCACCGTCCGTCCCGGCGACGGTAGGCGTCCTCATAGCGGCCGCCGATGGTGAAGCGACAACCGTCGAGGAGGTGCTCGGCGGTCATCGCCATCGTGCTCCCCGCCGCGTCGCCAGCGAGCTCCACAACGGGGTTCGACAAGGAGTGCTGCGTCGCGTCGAAGCCGGGAAACAACGTGGCCAGATAGGCAATCCACTCCTCAGCCGGAACTCGCCCCGGAACTCGCTCCGAAGCGTAGGACGAGTAGTCCAGCTCGACCTGCGTGTCGACGACCGCGCGAGCCAAGTCCCAGTCGCGCCCGTCAATGGCGGCGGCGAGCCGGTACCGCGTCTGGCAGATCTCGATCCAGTCGACCTCAGTACTTATCATGCTGATAAGCCTCTCACCTGTGGTTAATTATTTCAAACTACCGATTGGTTGCCCTTCTGGGTGTGTGCTGTTAGATTCCGATCCCGTCGGCTGTACCGGTGATTACAGCGCGGAGCTACCGCGATTCCCGGTCACGCCGACCCGGCCGAGTGGTGCTATCTCCCCAACGAAGAGGACACACCCATGAGACAAGCTCAGCAGGTCGATGTCGCGGCGGTCATCGACGCCGCGCCCCTGTCGAGGCTCCAGGTGCGCACCATCGCCCTGTGCATAGCGATCGCCGTCCTGGACGGGTTCGACGCGCAGGCGATCGGGTTCGCCGCCCCCGCGATCTCGACCGAATGGCACATTCCCGTCGCCGGATTCGGCCTGGTCTTCGCAGCCGGCCTGTTCGGGATGATGGTGGGCGGCATGGTCTTCGGGCCGGTGGCCGACCGTCTCGGGCGCCGGCGGGTCGTACTGGTCTCCACCGCGACCTTCTCCGTCTTCGCTCTGGCGCACACACTGGCACCGAACACCGACGTGCTGCTCGTTCTGAGGTTCTTGTGCGGAATCGGGCTGGGCGGCATCACGCCGAACCTGATCGCACTGGCCTCCGAGTACTCGCCCGCCCGCCGGCGCGGCACCATCGTGACGCTGGTGGTCGCGGCGATGTCGCTCGGCGGCTTCCTCGGCGGCTTCCTCGCCACCGCGTTGATCCCGAGCTTCGGCTGGCAATCGGTGTTCGTGGTCGGTGGCACGTTGCCGCTGATCTTGCTCGCCGTCGGGAGCCGAGCACTCCCCGAGTCGATCCGCTTCCTCGTGACGACTGGACGGTCGGAACGTGCGGCCACTCTGCTCAGCAGGATCTCGCCTGCCACCGAAATCGACGAGCGCACCGAACTCTTGCTCCCCGAGACCACGGCGCGCCGGTCACCGGTCCGGACCTTGTTCGTCCAGCACCGAGGCCTCATCACCGTTCTGCTGTGGACGGTGTTCTTCATGAACCTGCTGGTCATCTACTTCCTGCTGAACTGGATGCCCTCGCTGTTCAAACAGGCGGGGCTCAGCGCATCGCTCGCCCTGATCGCGACGTCGCTCTACAACCTCGGGGGTGTGATCGGCAGCATCGGCATCGGCTACCTGGCCGACCGGAGCCGGTCGACGTTCCGCCTGCTCGCCATCGGCTACGTCGCCGCCGCCGTGCTGATCGGTCTCACCGCCGCCGTCGCGGGCAACGCCCCGCTCATGTTGACCGCGGTTTTCCTCGTGGGTGTGGGGATCTCAGGCAACCAGACCGGGATCAGCGCAGTGGCCGCGGACGTGTACCCAACGGTCGCGCGGGCCACGGGCGTCGGCTGGGCCTACGGCATCGGCCGCATTGGCTCGATCATCGGGCCGGTGGTGGGTGGACTGCTCATCGCGGCCGGGCTGGCCGCGATCACCATCTTCAGCCTGACCATCGTGCCGACGATCGTCGCCGCGCTGGGCATCGTCGCGCTCGCGGCCGCCGTACGCCGGCGCCGGACCGTCGAGTCTGCCGAGTCCCCCGCGACCGAGGTCGCCGGTCCCGCCACGCAGAGCAGCACGTGACGCTGCATCTGGACGATCTCCCCGTGGGAAGCCGGTTCGCACTGGACGACCTGGTGCTCTCCGAGGCCCAGATCATCGATTTCGCCCGCCGGTTCGATGCGCAGCCCTTCCACGTCGATCCGGCAGCCGCAGCGGCCGGTCCCTTCGGTGGCCTGGTCGCGAGCGGGTTGCAGACGGTGTCGGAACTCGTCAGCCGGTGGGTGAGCGCTGTGATGGTGAGAGCGGCGGGCCTCGGCTCGCCGGCCATCGAGGCGATCCGGTTCCTGCAGCCGGTACGGCCCAGCCGTCGCTACACCGCGCGAGCCGAAGTCATCGGCAGCCGGCGGTCTCGGCGCGACCCCACCCAGGGAGTACTCACCGTCTTGCTGGAGCTCGCGGACAGCGGCACGCCCGTGCTCACCGTGGAACCGATCATCCTGATCGCGACCCGACCCGGAAGGACCGAGAAATGATCTTGGAAGGCGGCGTGGCCCTGGTGACCGGGGGCGCCTCGGGGCTGGGTGCCGCGACGGTCGAACGCCTGCGGCGCGACGGCGCCCAGGTGGTGCTGCTCGATCTCCCGGATGCGCCGGGCGCCCTCGTCGCGGAGCGGACCGGCTCGGTGTTCGCGCCGGCCGACGTGCGCGACACGGACGCGGTCGCCGCCGCCGTAGCGGCTGCGACCGGGCTCGGTCCGTTGCGCGTGGTGGTGAACTGTGCAGGCGTGGGAGACCCGGCCCGCACGCTCGGCCGCGACGGTCCGCTGGATCTCGAGCGGTTCCGCCGGATCGTGGAGATCAACCTGATCGGGACCTTCAACGTGCTCAGACTGGGCGCCGCGGCCATGGCCGGCACGCCCTCGGTAAACGGTGAGCGCGGCGTGGTGGTCAACACGGCTTCGGCCGCTGCTTTCGACGGGCAGATCGGGCAGGCGTCCTATTCCGCCTCGAAGGCCGCGATCGCGGGCATGACGCTGCCGATCGCGCGGGACCTCGCCCGGTCGCTCATCAGGGTCGTCTCCATCGCCCCCGGCATGTTCGAGACGCCCATCCTGGACGCACTCTCCGCCGAAGCGCGGGCGTCCATCGCGGCACAGGTCCCGCACCCGTCGCGGCTCGGCAGGCCGGCCGAGTTCGCCGATCTCGTCGCGCACGTGATCGCCAACCCCATGCTCAACGGCGAGACCATCCGGCTCGACGGGGCCATCCGGCTCGCTCCCCGCTGACATCCAAGGAAGGAACCAGAGTGCGAACCCGAGCATCGATCCTGCGTTCGGCCCCCGGCTTGTTCGAGCCCGCCGTGGTCGAACTCGAAGAGCCACGCACCGGGGAGATCACGGTCAGGCTCACCGCAGCAGGTCTCTGCCACTCCGACGACCACTACGCGACCGGCGACATCCCGGCAGGGATCTATCCGCTCTGCGGCGGGCACGAGGGCTCCGGCGTGGTGGTCGACGTCGGACCGCACACAGCGGGCTGGGCGGTCGGCGATCACGTGGTGTTCGCCTTCGTCCCGGCTTGCGGGCGATGCCGGTGGTGCGCCGAAGGCAAACAGAACCTCTGCGATCTCGGTGCGACGATGCTGTCCGGAGCCCGTTTCGAAGATCCGGACAGCTACCGGATGAGCCTGGACGGCGCGCCGGTCGGCCAGGTTTGCGGAGTGTCGACCTTCAGCGAGCTGACCACGGTCAGCGTCAACTCCGCGGTGAAGGTCGATCCCGGCGTGCCGCTCGCTCCGCTGGCGCTACTCGGCTGCTGTGTCGGCACGGGCTGGGGCTCGTCCGTCAACGCCGCCGAGGTGGCACCCGGGCAAACGGTGATCGTCATGGGCACCGGCGGCATCGGCATGAGTGCGGTCCAGGGAGCCGCGCACGCGGGCGCCGCCGACATCATCGCGGTCGATCCCGCTGGCCTCAAACGTGAGGTGGCCATGAAACTGGGGGCGACGCACGCGGTCGCCGGCATCGAAGAAGCAGCTGAAATCGCCCGCTCGCTCACCAACGGTCAGGGCGCGGACGCCGCGGTCGTCACCGTGGGCATCACCACCGGGGAGCACGTCGGGCAAGCGCTGGGCAGCATCCGCAAGGACGGCGTGGTCGTGGTGACGGGGGCGGGACCGGCGGCGGTCGGTTCGCTTCCGGTGAACCTCCTCGACCTCACCATGTCGCAGAAGAGGGTGGTCGGCGCGCTCTACGGCAAGAGCAGTCCGTTTTCCATGGTGCCGAAGCTGGTCGAGCTCTACGGCTCGGGAAAGCTGAAACTGGACGAGATGGTCACCCGTCGGTACCGCCTCGACCAAGTGGCCGAAGGCTACGCGGACATGCACGCGGGCCGGATTGTGCGCGGCATGGTCGCGTTCGACGAGGAGGGACCGAAGAGTGCCTGAAGCGCAGCCGGATACAGGCGTCGCGCTCGTCGTCGGCGGCAGCGGGGCCATCGGCCGCGCCACCGCCGTACGACTGGCCCGGCTCGGCCGGGACGTCGTCATCGGCTTCCACGGCCGGAAACCGGAGGCGGAGACCACCGCCGGACTCGTGCGGGCCGAGGGCAGACAGGCATTCGTCCAGCGCCTGGACCTGGCCGATCCTGGCTCGGTCCGCGCCGCCATCGGGGAGATCCTGGAGCGCGCCGGCCGCCTCGACACGCTCGTCCAGGCCGCCTCCCCGCTGAACTCGCAGATCTGGGCCAGTGCGATCACTCCCGAGCGATACCGGGACCAGCTGGTCGCCGACTCCTCGGGCACCTTCTCCGTGATCTCCGCGGCCCTGCCCGCACTGCGCCGGTCCGCCGGATGCGTCGTCGTGGTCAGTACAGTCGCGAACCGCCGCTACGTCCTGCGGGACGTCCTGTCCAGCGCTCCGAAGGCGGCGAACGAGGCGTTGGTCAAGGCAATAGCGGCCGAGGAAGGAAGATTCGGGGTCCGGGCCAACGCGGTCGGCGTCGGCATTCTCGACGAGGGGATGACCCAGGCGCTGCTCGCCAGCGGTGACATCAAGCCCGGCGAGCTCGACGTGGCTCTGGGGCGCATTCCTCTGCGCGCACTCGGCAAAGCGTCGGACATCGCCGATGCGGTGGCATTCCTGGCCTCGCCTCAAGCGCACTACATCACAGGCCAATGGCTCGACGTGGACGGCGGCTACAGCCTCTAGCAGCGCCTCACCCACGACCGCACATCCATTGAGGACCGATTGAACCGATGCCTTCACCGACTTAGACGATCCCACCTGCGGAGCCGCCAAGCGGATGATCCCGATACCACGGCGTGTGTGGTGGCGTACCTTTCGTTGAAGCGACGCAAATCCCGCAGCCCCGGCGGCGCACTCCGATGCTGGACGTCGTCGATCTTGGCGCATGCGCCGGGGATGTGGAGGCGGGTGAAGGGTTCGGGCAAGCGGCGGATGAGATCGAAACAGCCGCCGCGTCCGACCCGACACACGACAACGTCCCGCCACATACCTCACCGGGGTGGGCGAAGCCGTGCGGCGGCAATCAGGGGCCATCTACGTCGCCATGACCGGATTCGTCCCAACGACCGACATCGAATCGGCGCCGGTGACGCATTCAGTGCGCTCGGCGACCTCATGCTCAACGGCCTGAGCGCGCCCAAGCCACAGCCCCTCCAGGACGGTGGTCGCACGCTCTGCCTCGGCGTCAATCTCCCGGTTGCGCTCGTCGGTGGCACCACGCCACTGGCGATGACCTCCCTGACCGAGGTGGCGTCGTCTCCCGCACTCGGTGGGACGCTGTGGTGGATCGCCGGCGCCCTGCTCGCGTTCGTCGCCTTCCTCACCGTGCGGCGGAAAGTCGCGTAGCGACGATTGATGTCGACCCCGTTTCACGGACTCGTCGGCGAGGAGATCGGGTCCGACGGAGGGTCGTTGGTTTCGAACTGTACGGGGCTGAGCCAGTCCAGTGCGGAGTGGCGGCGCCGGCGGTTGTAGAAGCCTTCGATGTATTCGAAGATCGCGTTGGCCAACTCGACGCGGGCGCGCCAGCGTTGGCGGTCGAGTAGCTCGGTCTGCATACGGCCCCAGAAGGATTCGATGACGGCGTTGTCGTAGGGTTATCCGGCTAATGATCTTGGATTCTGGCTATTGGCCGGCTAATGTCGTCAGCCTTTCGGGGGTTGGAGTTTCCGGAGTTTTTCTTCGTGGCGGCGGACTCGG
>NZ_JAAXLS010000032.1 GCF_012328925.1 Amycolatopsis acididurans | reverse complement strand
GGCCACCCCGCCGGCCACCCCGGCCGCGCCGCCGCAGCAGCAACAGGCCACGCAACCTCCCGCACAGCAGCAGGGAACGAGCGCTCCCATCGAAGGCGACGTGCCACAGGGTGAGGAGCAGGCACCGATCGTCATGGACCAGACCGGAGGTCAATGATGCCGCAGCGCGGCGAGCGCCGCCGTCCCTACGCCGCACGGGTCCGCAAGGTCGCCGGACGACCGGTCGCGGCCACCGGCAAGGGCCGGTACGTGGCCGTCCGGGTCATGCTCGTCGGCGTGCTCGTCGTGGCCGGGCTGAAACTGGTGCAGGTACAGGGTTTCCAGGCCAGCGCGCTGGCGGCGAAGGCGGAAAGCCAGCGCACCACCACGATCACCATCCCGGCCAAGCGCGGGTCCATTGAGGACCGTAACGGCACGAAGCTGGCGTTCAGCGTGGAAACCCGCGCGCTGTCGGTCAACCTCCGGCTGATGCGCAAGACCTGGGCCGAGTTCGCGCAGAAGAACCCCACCAAGGGGCAGAACTTCGAAACCCGGGCGGCCGCGGCCGCGAAGTTCCTGGCCGAGAAACTGCCCGGCAAGCTCACCGAAACCGAAGCGCTGGCAGACTTCCACAAGACCCAGGACTTCACCTACCTCGCCGACGGGGTCGAGCCCTCGGTCGCCGAGGAGATCACCCAGAAGTTCCCGGAGATCGGCAGCGAGACGCGGGCGGCGCGGGAGTACCCGGGGAGTACGCTCGCGTCCAATGTGGTCGGTCTGGCGAACTGGCGGATGGACGATCCGGACGTCTCCAAGCACAACCTGCACGGCCTCGACGGACTGGAGCTGACGCGCGACGACGACCTGGCGGGCACGCCGGGCAAGATGATCGCCGACACCGCGCAGGGCAGCGATTCGGTCGTCATCCCGGGCACGGAGCGGGACGCGCAGCCCGCCGTGCCGGGCAACGATCTGGTGCTGACGCTGGATTCCGACGTGCAGTACGCGCTGCAGAGCCAGCTTTCGGACTATGTCGCCAAATCGCACGCCAAGGGCGGCAGTGCGGTCATCATGGACGCCAAGACCGGCGAGATCTACGGGCTGGCCGACGACCGCACGTTCAACCCGAACGATCCGAAGACCTACACCCCGGATCTGATGAACGACAAGGCGGTGACCACACCGTACGAACCCGGTTCGGTGAACAAGCTCGTCACCGCGACCGCGGCGATCGACTCGGGCGTCACCACGCCGGAGGCGGTCAACGTGGTCCCGGGCACGCTCAAGGTCGCCGACCACACCGTGCACGACGCGTGGACGCACGGCACCGTGCACTACACGACGACGGGCATCTTCGCGAAGTCCTCCAACATCGGCACGCTGCTGCTCGCCCAGCAGCTCGGGCCGGACAAGTACATGGACTACCTGAAG
Source organism: Amycolatopsis acididurans (assembly GCF_012328925.1). Classification (GTDB taxonomy): domain Bacteria; phylum Actinomycetota; class Actinomycetes; order Mycobacteriales; family Pseudonocardiaceae; genus Amycolatopsis_E; species Amycolatopsis_E acididurans. The sequence continues at coordinate 69,446 of NZ_JAAXLS010000032.1, read as the reverse complement.
CGGTTCGGCATCGGCCAGAACACCGGGCTCGGGCTGCCCGGGGAGAGCCGGGGCTACGTCCCCCCGCGTAACACGTGGACCGGAACGACGTTCGGCAACCTGCCGATCGGGCAGGGCCTTTCCATGACGGTCGTGCAGATGGCCGGGATGTACCAGGCCATCGCGAACAACGGGCTGCGCGTGCAGCCGAGGATCGTCAAGGAAGAGGTCAAACCGGACGGCACCGTGGTGCCCGAGGCCGCGCCGAAGACCGAGCAGGTGGTGAGCCCGCAGACCGCCACTACGGTGCGGAACATGATGCGCTCGGTGGTGCAGAGCGGGAAGAACGGCAACAGCGGCACGGCGCCGACGGCGGCGCTGGAGGGCTACCAGATCTCCGGCAAGACCGGTACCGGCCAGCAGGTCAACCCGGCGACCGGCGCGTACAGCGACTCGATGTACAACATCACCTTCGCGGGGATCCTGCCCGCCGACAACCCGCGTTTCGTGGTGGGCATCTGGCTGGACGCGCCGGACTCGACGCTGCCCGCCGGGCATTCGGCGGCCCCGTTGTTCCACGACATCGCGTCGTATCTGGCGCAGCGCTACCAGATTCCCCTGTCGCAGACCGCGACCCCGTACATGCCACTCCAGGTGGACAACTGACGGTGGTCCCGGCGCTGCCCCGACGCCGCCGCAGCGACCCCCCTCCCGCGAGTCCAGGCTTCCGCGTGCCCGTGTCCGGACTTCCGGGAGGGCGAGTTCACGCCTACGCACACGCGTTCCGCGCCGCAGGCCGGACTCGGCCGCACGCAACCCTGAACTCGCGCTCTTGGAAGCCTGGACTCGCGGGGAGGGGGGATGCGCATACCGGCTGCCGAGGGCGGGGCATGACGTCGGTAACCTTCCGGCCTGTGTCGGTCAACAACGAAGGGCACGGCTCCGCCCGAAGGCAGGTCCCGGACAGCCCGGTGAAAGCCGTGGCGGTACCGCCGCGGCCGGAACGGACGGATCCCGTCCCGCTCACCACTCTCGCCGCTCGCGCCGACGCCCGGCTCATCACCGAACTGCATGCCACGGAACCGGCGGTGACCGGTGCGACGCTGCGGGCGCAGCACGTCCTGCCCGGCGACCTGTTCGCCGCGCTGCCCGGCGCCCGCGCGCACGGCGCGGACTTCGCGGCACAGGCCATCGCGGCCGGGGCCGCCGCCGTGCTGACCGACGAGGCCGGCGCCGAGCGGCCCGCGCTGCGCGACGCGGGCGTGCCGGTGCTGCTGCACCCCGATCCGCGTGGCGTGCTCGGCTCGATCGCCGCGTGGATCTACGGCGAGCCCTCGCTCCAGCTGGCCGTGCTGGGCGTCACCGGCACCTCCGGCAAGACCACCACCTCCTATCTGGTCGAGTCGGGCCTGCGCGCCGCCGGGCGCAGCACCGGCCTGATCGGCACCGTCGAGACCCGGATCGCGGGGGAGCGGCTCACCAGCGCCTTCACCACGCCCGAGGCCCCCGATCTGCAGGCGCTGCTCGCGGTGATGCTCGAACAGGGCGTCACGCACGTGCCGATGGAGGTCTCCAGCCACGCGCTCGCGCTCGGCCGCGTCAACGGCACCCGCTTCACCGTCGGCGCGTTCACCAACCTCTCCCAGGACCACCTGGACTTCCACCGCGACATGGAGGAGTACTTCGCCGCGAAGGCGAAGCTGTTCGACGGCCGTTCGACCACCGAGATCGTCGTCGTCGACACCGCGTGGGGGCAGGCGCTGGTCACCCCGCACACCATCACCGTCTCCACCGAGGCCGGCGTCGACGCCGCGTGGACGGCCGGCGACCTCGCCTCCATGCCCACCGGTGAGCAGTCGTTCACCATCCACGGGCCCGAGGGCCGCACCGGGCGGGTGAACCTGCCGCTGCCGGGCACGTTCAACGTCGCCAACGCGCTGCTGGCCGCCGCGATACTGGACGCCACCGGGGTGTCGATGGACGACATCGTCGCCGGGCTGGCCGCGGTCGAGGTGCCCGGCCGGATGGAACGCGTCGACCTCGGCCAGGAGTTCACCGCCGTCGTCGACTACGCGCACAAGCCCGCCGCGGTCGCCGAGGCGCTGGACGCGCTGCGCGCCCGCGTCGGCGGCCGGATCATCACGGTGCTCGGCTGTGGCGGAGACCGTGACACCGGCAAGCGCCCGATGATGGGCGAGGCCGCGGCCAAACGCAGCGAAGTGCTGATCGTGACCGACGACAATCCGCGTTCGGAGGACCCGGCCCTGATCCGTGCCGCGATGCTCACCGGGGCCCGGTCGGCGGGCGCCAGGGGCAAGGTCATGGAGATCGGGGACCGGCGCGCGGCCATCGCCAGGGCGGTGGAGCTGGCCGCACCGGGCGACGTGGTGCTGATCGCGGGGAAGGGGCACGAGACGGGCCAGGAGATGGCCGGGGTCGTGCATCCCTTCTCCGACCGCGAGGAGCTGGCGGCCGCCATCCGCCACCGGCTCGAGGGACAACCAGGAGTATCCGCTTGATCTCGCTCAGCCTGGCGGAGATCGCCAGTATCGTCGGCGGCCGGCTGCACGGCACCGACGGAAGTCCGATCGTGACCGGCAGCGTCGAGTTCGACTCGCGCAAGCTCACCCCGGGCGGGCTGTTCCTCGCCCTGCCCGGGGAGAAGGTCGACGGCCACTCCTTCGCCGCGCGGGCGGTCGAGGCCGGTGCCGCCGGGGTGCTGGCCGCCCGCGAGGTCGACGCGCCCGCCGTCATCGTGCCGCCGCTGGCGCCCGGTCAGGCCCACGAGCGCTCGGTCGCGCTCACCGCGGACCGCGACGGGGCGGGCGCCGCCGTGCTCGCCGCGCTGGGCAAGCTCGCGCGGCACGTGGTGACGGTGCTCTCGCAGCGGCAGCTGACCGTCGTCGGGGTGACCGGCTCGTCCGGCAAGACCTCCACCAAGGACCTCATCGCGCAGCTGCTCGAACCGCTCGGCCCGACGGTGGCCCCGCCCGGGTCGTTCAACAACGAGCTGGGCCATCCCTGGACCGCGCTGCGCGCCGACGAGACGACGCGGCACCTCGTGCTGGAGATGTCCGCGCGGGGGCCGGGGCACATCGCCGAACTGGCCGCCATCGCCCCGCCGCGCATCGGCGTGGTGCTCAACGTGGGCAGCGCGCACGTGGGCGAGTTCGGTTCGCGCGAGGGGATCGCCAAGACCAAGGGCGAACTCGTCGAGGCGCTGCCCGCCGAGGGGCTGGCCGTGCTCAACTACGACGACCCGCTGGTGAAGGCGATGGCGAGCCGGACGAAGGCGCGCATCGTCGGCGTCGGCGAGCATCCGGACGCCGGCGTCCGCGCCGAGGACATCACCCTCGACGAGCAGGCGCGCGCGTCCTTCCGGCTGGTGACCGCGCACGGCGAGGCGCCGGTGACGCTGCCGCTCTACGGCGAGCACCACGTCGGCAACGCGCTTTCGGCCGCCGCGGTCGCGCTGGAACTCGGCTCGAGCGTGGCGGAGGTCGCGGCCCGGCTGTCCAGTGTGGAGCGACGCTCCGCGCGCCGGATGGAGGTCACCACCCGCGCCGACGGCGTGACGGTCCTCAACGACTCCTACAACGCCAATCCCGAGTCCGTGCGGGCCGCGCTGAAGGCCCTCGCCTCGATGAGCCGCGGCGGGCAGCGACGATCTTGGGCGGTCCTCGGTGTGATGGGCGAACTGGGTGCGGATAGCGTGTCCGCGCACGACGAGATCGGCCGCCTCGCGGTCCGGCTCAACATCGGCAAGCTCGTTGTCGTCGGCGCGGATGCCGCGGCCATGCACCAGGGTGCCAGCCATGAGGGATCCTGGGGCGAGGAGTCGGTACTGGTACCCGACGCCGGCGCGGCTGTCGAGCTGCTGCGCGAGCAGCTGAGCCCCGGTGACGTCGTGCTGGTCAAGGCTTCCAAGGTCGCCGAGCTCTGGCGGGTGGCCGACGCATTGCTTGAGGATGGTGTTGCGTGATCAGCATTCTGATCGCGGCCGGGATCGGTCTGGGCGTGTCGATCTTGCTCACGCCCTACCTGATCCGGGTGTTCTCCCGGCAGGGCTTCGGGCAGGAGATCCGGGAGGAGGGCCCGCAGGGCCACAAGTCCAAGCGCGGCACGCCCACGATGGGCGGGGTCGCGATCATCGTCGCGATGGTCGTCGGCTACTTCGCCGCGCACCTGGTGAACTGGCTGGCCTACCACCGGGACGGACCCTCGGTCTCGGGCCTGCTCGTGCTCTTCCTCGCCGTCGGGCTCGGCATCGTCGGGTTCCTCGACGACTTCATCAAGATCCGCAAGCAGCGCAACCTCGGCCTGAACAAGACCGCGAAACTGGTCGGCCAGCTCGTCGTGGCCGTCACCTTCGGCATCCTCGCGCTGCAGTTCGCGGACCGCTACGGGCTCACCCCGGCCTCGCGGCAGCTGTCCTACGTCCGCGACCTCACGCTGATCACGTTCCCCGCGGTGCTGTTCGTGGTGTTCGTCTACATCGTGGTCTCCGGCTGGTCGAACGCGGTGAACTTCACCGATGGCCTCGACGGCCTGGCCGGCGGCACCTCGGCGATGGTGCTGGCCACCTACGTGGTCATCGCCTTCTGGCAGACCCGCCTGTCGTGCGTGGTGACCCCGCAGGCGGCCTGCTACGACGTGCGCGATCCGCTCGATCTCGCGGTGGTGGCGGCGGCCGCGGCCGGCGCGTGCTGCGGTTTCCTGTGGTGGAACGCCGCGCCCGCGAAGATCTTCATGGGCGACACCGGCTCGCTCGCGCTGGGCGGCCTGGTCGCGGGGCTGTCGATCTGCACCCGCACCGAGCTGCTGGCGATCGTGATCGGCGGGCTGTTCATGGTCGAGATGATCTCGGTGGTGCTGCAGATCGCGGTGTTCCGCACGACGCGGCGACGGCTGTTCCGGATGGCCCCGTTCCATCACCACTTCGAACTCGCGGGATGGGCCGAAACCACGGTGATCATCAGATTCTGGCTGCTGGCCGCGATCTGCTGCATGTTCGGTCTCGGCCTGTTCTACAGCGAGCAGCTCGGCGCGGGAGGGTAGCGAGTGTTCGCGGGACGCGATGTCCTGGTCGCCGGCGCCGGGGTCACCGGCACATCGGCGGTACCCGCGCTGCTGGAACTGGGCGCCCGGGTCACCGTCACCGACGGCAACGCCGAGCGTCTTGCCGAGCTGGAGGGCCTCGGCGCGGAGCTGGTCGCCGGTCTGAGCGCCCCGCCCGAGGGCACGGACCTCGTGGTCACCAGCCCCGGCTGGCGGCCCACGGCGCCGCTGCTGGCCGCCGCGGCCGAGGCGGGCATCGAGGTGATCGGTGACGTCGAGCTGGCCTGGCGGCTGTCCCGGACGCGGGAGAACCCGCCGGTGTGGCTCGCGGTGACCGGCACCAACGGCAAGACCACCACCGTCGGCATGCTGGAGTCGATCCTGCGCGCCGCCGGGGTCAACGCCGTGGCCTGCGGGAACGTGGGCTTCGCGGTGCTGGACGCGGTGTCCGGGGGCTACGACGTGCTCGCGGTGGAACTGTCCAGCTTCCAGCTGCACTGGTCGGCCACGCTCGCCCCGCACGCCTCCGTCGTGCTCAACCTCGCCGAGGACCACCTGGACTGGCACGGCTCGATGGAGGCCTACGCCGCCGACAAGGGCAAGATCTACACCCACGCGGGCACCGTGGTGTTCAACGCCGACGACGCGTGGTCGGCGCGGCTCGCCGCCGGGCACGAGGGCGCCGTCGGGTTCCGGCTGGACACCCCGCGCCCCGGCGAGGTCGGGCTGGTGGAGGACCTGCTGGTGGACCGCGCCTTCGTCGCCGACCCGCGGCACGCCGAGGAGCTGGCCACGGTGCCGGACGTGCGCCCGGCGGGCCCGCACAACGTCGCCAACGCGCTCGCCGCCGCGGCGCTGGCCCGCGCGTACGGCGTGCCCGTGGAAGCGGTGGCCAAGGGGCTGCGCGAGTTCCAGCCGGGCGCGCACCGCGCCGTCGAGGTGGCCGAGATCGACGGGGTCCGCTACATCAACGACTCCAAGGCCACCAACCCGCACGCGGCCGCCGGATCGCTGCTCGCGCATCCCGGCGTCGTCTGGATCGCGGGCGGCCAGCTCAAGGGCGCCTCGGTGGACGAACTGGTCGCCGCGGTGTCCGGGCGGCTGCGGGGAGCCGTGCTGCTGGGCACCGACGCTGGGGTGATCGCGGCCGCTCTCGCGCGACACGCGCCGAATGTCCCCGTTCAGCGGGTCGCGCCGGGTGACGATGATCCCATGAGTGCGGCGGTTGAGGCAGCGCGTGTGCTGGCGCGCCCCGGCGATGTCGTGCTGCTGGCTCCGGCCGCGGCATCGCTGGACATGTTCCGGAACTATGCCCATCGGGGTGATGCCTTCGCCGACGCGGTGAGACAACTCCGGGGTGGCGCGAGTGACCGCGGTTGAGGACAAGCCCGGGCAGAGCACCGCACGCGGCTCGCGGCGCAAGCGGGAGGCCCGCCTCGGCGCGCTGACGGCCTGGCTGTCGCGCCCGCTGGCCGATTTCCACCTCGTGCTGGCGCTGACCGGGCTGCTGACCGTCATCGGCGTGGTGATGGTGCTGTCGGCCTCGTCGGTCTCCTCCGTCGACCCGGCCACCGGCGCCGGGGTGTACTCGCAGTTCAAGAAGCACCTGATCTTCGTGCTCAGCGGCGCGGTGGTGTTCTGGATCGGGCTGCGGCTGCCGATGCGCCGCATCCGCGCGCTGTCCTCGGTCGCGGTGATCGTGTGTCTCGGCATGCTCGCGCTGGTGCTCACCCCGCTGGGCTCGGCGGGCGGCGGCGCGCAGCGCTGGTTCGTGATCGGCGGGTTCTCGGTGCAGCCGGTCGAGTTCACCAAGGTCGCGCTGGCGCTGTGGGGCGCGCACGTGCTGGTGACCAAGTACAACGTGCTACACCAGTGGCGGCATCTCATGGTGCCCGTCGTGCCGGTCGCGCTGCTGATGTTCGCGCTGGTCATGGCCCAGCCGAACCTGTCGGGCACGATCACGCTCGGCGTGGTGCTCGCGTCGCTGCTGTGGTTCGCCGGGGCGCCGAAGCGGCTGTTCGCGGTGCTGCTCGGCGGCGGTGTCGTCGGTGCGGTCACGCTGGCGCTGACCGCGGGCTACCGCCAGTCGCGGGTGCTGTCGTTCCTCTCGCCCGGTTCGGACACCTCCGGTGCGGCCTACCAGGCGACGCAGGCGAAGTACGCCCTGGCCGACGGCGGGCTGTTCGGCAAGGGGCTCGGCCAGGGGCCCTCGAAGTGGGCCTACCTGCCCAACGTGCAGAACGACTTCATCTTCGCCGTCATCGGCGAGGAGCTCGGCTTCATCGGCTGCCTCGTGGTGATCGGCCTGTTCGTCGCGCTGGCGATCGTGGGCCTGCGCATCGCGACCCGCAACCTCGACCCGTGGATCCGGATCGTGGCCGGCACGCTGACCGTGTTCACGGTGTCGCAGGCGGGTATCAACATCGGCTACGTGGTGGGCCTGCTGCCCGTCACCGGTGTCACGCTGCCGTTGATCTCGGCCGGTGGCACGTCGATCTGGGTGACGATGTTCCTGATGGGCGTGCTGGCCAACGCCGCACGGCACGAACCGGAGTCGGTCGCGGCACTGCGTTCGCAGGGACCGGGTAAATTCGGGCGTCTGCTGCGGTTGCCCGCACCCGAGGTCTACCGTCCGCCGTCCCGGCGGCGGGGCAGCGGGCGCGCGAGCACCCCGAAGCGGGACAGGCCGTCCGCGCGTGGCGAGCGCTCCACCCAACCGGCGGAGCGGCGGCGCCAGGGACGAGCGGACTACGGTAGACGTTCGAGTCGAAGAGGAACCACGTGAGCAAGGCCGTCACTGGCAAAGCCCCCACGGTCGTCGTGGCGGGCGGGGGCACCGCCGGACACATCGAGCCCGCGATGGCGCTGGCCGACGCGGTGAAGCGCCTCAATCCCGAGGCCCACGTGGTGGCGCTGGGCACGCCACGGGGGCTGGAGAACGACCTCGTGCCCGCGCGCGGGTATCCGCTGGAACTCGTCCCGCCGGTACCGCTGCCGCGCAAGCCCACCACGGATCTGCTGCGCCTGCCGCTGCGGATCCGCGACTCGGTCAGGCAGACCCGGCAGGTGCTGGACAAGGTCGGCGCGGACGTGGTCGTCGGGTTCGGCGGCTACGTGTCGCTGCCCGCCTACTTCGCCGCGCGCGGCCGGGTGCCGATCGTGGTGCACGAGGCCAACCAGTCGCCGGGGCTGGCCAACCGGGTGGGCGCGCGGTTCGCCAAGCGTGTCGCGGTCGCGGTGCCGGGCACGCCGTTGCCCGGCGCGGAGGTCGTCGGCATCCCGCTGCGCCGCTCGATCACGTCGCTGGACCGCGCGGAACTGCGGGCCGAGGCGCGCAAGCATTTCGGGCTCGACCCGGACGCGCCGACGCTGCTGGTGTTCGGCGGTTCGCAGGGCGCGCGCTCGATCAACAACGCGGTGTCCGGTGCCGCCAAGGAACTCGCCGACGCCGGGATCGGCGTGCTGCACGCGCACGGGCCGAAGAACACGTTGGCGGTACAGGAATTCCCGGGCCGCCCGCCGTATGTGCCGGTGCCCTACCTGGAACGCATGGACCTCGCCTACGCCGCCGCCGACGTGGTGCTGTGCCGGTCGGGCGCCATGACCGCCGCCGAGGTCTCGGCGGTCGGCCTGCCCGCGGTGTTCGTGCCGCTGCCACACGGCAACGGCGAGCAGGCGGTCAACGCGCGCCCCGCGGTGGACGCGGGTGCGGCGCTCATGGTCGACGACGCCGACCTGACGCCGGCGAAGGTGGTCGAGCTGGTCATCCCGCTGGTGACCGACGCGGCGCGGGTCGCGAAGATGAGCGCCGCCGCGGTCGGTCTCGGCCACCGCGAGGCCGACGAGGTGCTCGCCCGGATCGTGCTGGAGGCGGCCAAGTGAACGTGCCGGAACAACTGAGCCGGGCCCACCTGATCGGCATCGGCGGGGCCGGGATGAGCGGTATCGCGCGGATTCTGCTGGCTCGCGGCGCGCACGTGTCGGGCTCCGACGCCAAGGACTCGCGCACGTTTCTGACGCTGCGGGCGCAGGGCGCGCGGATCGAGATCGGGCAGCGCGCGGAGAATCTCGGGGATCCCTCGGCGGTCGTCGTGTCCACGGCGATCAAGGAGACCAACCCCGAACTGGCCGCGGCCCGCGAACGCGGAATCCCCGTGCTGCACCGGGCAAAGGCGCTCGCGCTGCTGATGGACGGCCACCGCGTCGCGTGCATCGCCGGCACGCACGGCAAGACCTCGACCACGTCGATGCTGACCGTCGCGTTGCAGCACTGCCGCAAGGACCCGTCGTTCGCGATCGGCGGCGACCTCAACGAGTCCGGGGCCAACGCGCATCACGGTGAGGGCGGCATTTTCGTCGCGGAGGCCGACGAGAGCGACGGCTCGTTTCTGAACTACACGCCCTCGGTCGCGGTCGTCACCAACGTCGAGCCCGATCATCTCGACCACCACGGCACGGCCGAGGCGTATTCGGCCGTGTTCACCGAATTCGTGAAGCGCATCCAGCCGGGCGGGCTGCTCATCGTGTGCGGCGACGACCCGGCCGCGAACGCGCTCGCCGACCACGCCGAGGGCGTGCGGGTGCGCCGCTACGGCCGTTCGGTCACCGGCGAGGACGACGCGCGAGTACTGGACTACCGGCCCGCCGAGAGCGGGGGAGTGCTCCGGCTTTCCTTGTCCGGCAGGGAAATCGAGATCCGGGTCGCGGTGCCCGGCGAGCACATGGCGCTCAACGCGGTGGCCGCGCTGCTCGCCGGTCTCGAACTCGGCGCGCCCGCGGAGGGACTGGCCGAGGGACTGGCCGCGTTCGGCGGCGTCCGGCGCCGGTTCGAGTTCAAGGGCCGATCCGGCGACGTCCGCGTCTACGACGACTACGCACACCACCCGACGGAGGTCGCCGCGCAGTTGCGCGCGGTGCGGCACGCGGCGGGCAACGGGCGCGTCGTCGTGGTCTTCCAGCCACACCTGTACTCCCGCACGAAGACGTTCGCCACGGAGTTCGCGCAGGCGCTCTCGCACGCGGACGAGGTCGTCGTGCTCGACGTCTACGGTGCGCGTGAGGAGCCGGTGCCCGGGGTTTCCGGCGCGCTCATCGCCGAACGGATCCAGGGGCCGGGCGTGCACTACGAACCCGCGTTCGACCGGGTGGTGCCGCTGGCCGCGGATCTGGTGAAACCGGGCGACCTGCTGGTCACGATGGGGGCGGGCGACGTCACCACGCTCGGCCCGGAGATCCTCGCCGAACTCGACCGGCGCGCGGGATCCTGATGGCGACGCGGACGAGGACCAGGCAGCGGGAGGAGCGGCGGCGGCCGGCGGCGGGCCGCGGCATGGGCCGTCCGGTCCGCAGCCGCCGTGGCCGCCGTCCGCTCACCGCGCGGCAGAAGACCGGCACCGGGATCAGCCGCCGGAAAGCGTTGCGGCGCCGCTGGGTCGCGCTGCTGACCGTGCTGACCGTCGCGGCCGTGGTGTACCTCATGGGGTTCACCTCGTTGCTCGGCGTGCGCTCGGTGGAGATCACCGGCGCGTCGAGCGTGCCCGCCGACCAGATCCGCGCGGCCGCCGACGTGCCCGACCGCAAGCCGATGCTGACGCTCGACACCGACGGGATCGCCGACCGGGTACGGCGACTGCCCGGCGTCGCCACGGTCGACGTGTCGCGGTCCTGGCCGTCCACGGTGGAAATCAGCGTCACCGAACGGACACCGATCGGATTCTTCAACGGCACCGGCGGGGTGCATCTGGTCGACGGCACCGGATTCGACTACAAGACGGTGCAGAACAAGCCGGCGAAACTGCCGGAGCTGAGCCTGGCCCGCGTGGCACCGGACGACGCCGTCACGAAATCCGTCATCGCGGTGCTCACCTCGTTGCCCCCCGGCCTCAAGGACCAGGTCACGAGCGTGCGCGCGAAAACCCCGGGTGGCGTGGAATTCACCCTCGCCAACGGCAAGGTCGTGCGCTGGGGCAGCGCGCAGGACGCCGAGCGCAAGGCCAAGGTGCTCGCGGTGCTGTTGACGCGCGAGGGAAACACCTACGACGTCGCCAGTCCCGAGCTACCCACAGTGTCCTAACGGGACAGCCCGGTGTTTCGAGAAACAGTTGTCCGACACGCGGCGTGGCTGCTGGATTCCGGCGGAGCTGATCCCTACCGTCCTGCAACAAGCTGGAAGTTGACATAACTCTAAGCCTCGAGTTCAGGTTCAGGGTTGCGACACTCCCGGCGAGCGGTACGAGTACTCACGATCAGGAAGGCGGACCCGATGACGCCCCCGCACAACTACCTCGCGGTGATCAAGGTCGTCGGCATCGGCGGCGGCGGTGTCAACGCCGTCAACCGCATGATCGAGGTCGGCCTCAAGGGTGTCGAGTTCATCGCGGTGAACACCGACGCGCAGGCACTGCTGATGTCCGACGCCGATGTCAAGCTCGACATCGGCCGCGAGCTGACCCGCGGCCTCGGTGCCGGCGCCAACCCCGAGGTGGGGCACAAGGCGGCCGAAGACCACCGCGAGGAGATCGAGGAGGTGCTCAAGGGCGCCGACATGGTCTTCGTCACCGCGGGAGAGGGCGGCGGCACGGGCACCGGTGGCGCACCGGTCGTCGCGTCGATCGCGCGCAAGCTGGGCGCGCTGACGATCGGCGTGGTGACCCGGCCGTTCACCTTCGAGGGCAAGCGGCGCGGCAAGCAGGCCGAGGACGGCATCCAGCAGCTGCGCAACGAATGCGACACGCTGATCGTGATCCCGAACGACCGGCTGCTGCAGCTCGGCGACATCGGCGTGAGCCTGATGGACGCGTTCCGTTCGGCCGACGAGGTGCTGCTCTCCGGTGTGCAGGGCATCACCGACCTGATCACCACGCCGGGTCTGATCAACCTCGACTTCGCCGACGTCAAGAGCGTCATGTCGGGCGCGGGCAGCGCGCTGATGGGTATCGGATCGGCGCGCGGCGAGGGAAGGGCGGTGCAGGCCGCCGAGAAGGCCATCAACTCGCCGCTGCTGGAAGCCTCGATGGAGGGCGCGCACGGAGCGCTGCTGTCCATCGCGGGCGGGTCCGATCTGGGCCTGTTCGAGATCAACGAGGCCGCGTCGCTGGTGCAGGAGGCCGCGCACCCCGAGGCCAACATCATCTTCGGCACGATCATCGACGACTCGCTCGGCGACGAGGTCCGGGTCACGGTGATCGCGGCCGGATTCGACGCCGGTGCGCCGACGCACAAGAAGCTGGAGCCGCCCGCCGTGGGCTCGCGCGGTTCGACCACGGTGTCCGCCGAGGCGGGCCAGGTGCGGACCCCGCCGCCTGCCGCACAGACCCCGCCCGCGTCGAGCGCTTTCCCGCCGCCGAGGACGTCCTCGCCCGCACCCGCGAGCCAGCAGCCGTCGCCGAGCTATCCGGCGCCGTCCGCGCAGCCGCAGCAACCGCAGTCGCCGTCGCTGCCGCAGCCCGGTGGCACCCGCGGCTACTCGTCCGCGCGCACCGGTCAGGGCAGCCTGCCCGGCCGCGCCGTGCCGGTCACCGACGACCCCTCCGACGACGAGGTCGACGTTCCCCCCTTCATGCGCCGCTGATCGTCCCGGACGGCCGCCGCGAGGGAGTCGCACACCAGGTATGGGAAGGTGGAGGGGTGCGAGTTCGGCGGGTGGTGACAACTCGGGTCGGCGGGTTTTCGACCGGTGAGTTCGAATCGTTCAACCTCGGAGATCACGTCGGCGACGAGCCGGGTGCGGTGGCGGCCAACCGCGAACGGCTGGCCGGTGAGCTGGGCCTGAAGTCGGTCTGCTGGATGGAGCAGGTGCACGGGCGGACCGTCGCGGTCGTCGACGGCACCGAGACCGAGCCCGCCGAGGCCACCGACGCGCTCGTCACGGCCACCCCCGGCGTCGCGGTCGCGGTGCTGGTCGCCGACTGCGTTCCGGTGCTGCTCGGCGATCCGGAGGCCGGGGTGGTGGCCGCGGTGCACGCGGGCCGCGTCGGGGCACGGGTCGGCGTCATCCCGGCCACGCTGCGCGCGATGGCGGACCTCGGCGCGCGGCCCGGCCGCATCGAGGTGCTGCTCGGGCCGGCGATCTGCGGCGAGTGCTACGAGGTCCCCGCCGAGATGGCCAAGGACGTGGAACGGCACCTGCCCGGCAGCGCGAGCAAGACCCGCAAGGGAACCTCCGGTCTCGACCTGCGGGCCGGGCTGTGGCGGCAGCTCGCGGACGCCGGCGTCGGCAAGATCGGCGTCGATCCGCGCTGCACCTTCGAGGAGCCGAGCCTGTTCAGCTATCGCCGCGACGGCAGCACCGGCCGCATCGCGGGCGTCACCTGGATCGACCCGGATGACGACTGAGGACCGCAAGGCCGAGCTGGCCAAATCACTGGCCGAGGTCGAAGCACGCATCGAGCGGGCCTGCGCCGGAGCGGGCCGGTCCCGCGACGAGGTGCGGATGCTCGCCGTCACCAAGACTTTCCCGGCCACCGACGCCGCCCTGCTCACCGACCTCGGCGTGACCGATCTCGCCGAGAACCGCGACCAGGAGGCGGGCCCGAAGGCCGAGGAGGTCGCCCGGCTGCGCCCGGACGCCGCGCCGCGCTGGCACATGGTCGGCAGGCTGCAGCGCAACAAGGCGCGTTCGGTGGTGCGGTGGGCCGCCGAGGTGCAGTCCGTCGACTCGGTCCGGCTGGCCGACGCGCTCGACAAGGCGGTGGCCGCCCAGGAGCGCCCGCCGCTGGACGTGCTCATCCAGGCAAGCCTCGACGACGACCCCGGGCGCGGGGGCTGCCCGCTGCCCGGACTCGCCGCGCTCGCCGACCACATCGCCCGCGCGGGTGGCCTTCGATTGCGTGGCCTGATGGCCGTCGCGCCGCTGCGCGCCGACCCGGCCGCGGCGTTCGAACGACTGGCCCGAGCGGCGGAAACGTTGCGCCACGAGCATCCGGAGGCCACCGAACTGTCCGCGGGGATGAGTGGTGATCTTGAACAGGCGATCGCGCATGGTTCGACCTGTGTGCGTGTCGGAACCGCGTTGCTCGGCGGACGCGGTTTAGCCTCGCCCTAGCGAGTCACCCGGAAGTGCGCTGGCGTGCGGCCGGGTTACCAGGTCGAGGGAGCGGCTAGGGAGAAGCCATGAGTGCGCTGAACAAGCTGAAGGCCTACTTCGGCATGATCCCGGCTGACAGTGACGACTACGACGGCTACGGCGATTACGACGCGCCCGGGGACTACCGGCGTGACTACGACGACGGCGGTTACGAGCCCGGCTACGACGGTGACTTCGAGGAGGAGGCCGCATCCGTGCGGCCCCGGCGGCGTTACCGCGGCGAGTTCGAGGACGAGCCGCTGGCCAGGCCGCGCGCCGCCGTGCGCGAGCCCGCGGTGCACGGGGCGCTGGCCGTGGACCGGCAGCCGGAGCCCGTGGCGCGGCTGCGCCCGGTCGCCGAGCCGGTGCGTGCGACGCAGCGTGACCCGCTGAGCCGCATCACGACGTTGCACCCGAGCAGCTATGTCGAGGCCCGCGCGATCGGCGAGGCCTACCGCGAGGGCGTGCCGGTGATCATCAACCTGACCGCGATGGAGAACGCCGACGCCAAGCGTGTCGTCGACTTCGCGGCCGGGCTGGCGTTCGCGCTGCGCGGGTCGATGGACCGGGTCACCAACAAGGTGTTCCTGCTCTCGCCTCCCGACGTCGAGGTGACCGCGGAGGACCGCAGGCGGATCGCCGAGGGCGGACTGTTCCTTCGTCACTGAACGGAGTGACCTGAGCGCGGAACGTGGCCGGGAAGGCGTAATTGCCCTATGACAGAGCGTGAGATGGTACTCCTTTCAGGTGACATCGTTGGATAAATCACAGTTCGGTTACATGACCCGGACACTTCGGTCTTCCTCGGCGTTCGCGGCGGTCCGGTGATGTGGCAGAGTGGTGATGTGGATGTGGTCTGGCTTGTCATCTACTACGTGCTGTTCGTCTTTTGGCTGCTGCTCACAGCACGTGTAGTGGTTGAACTCGTGCGCGCCTTCGCCAGGGAGTGGCGGCCGGCGGGCGGGGTTGCGGTGACGCTTGAGACCATCTACACAGTGACCGATCCGCCGGTCCGCCTGGTGCGGCGGATCATTCCGATGGTGCGGATTGGCGGCGTCGGACTGGACTTATCGATTATGGTGCTGCTGTTGGTTGTGTTCATACTGATGCAACTGGCGTATCCCGGTTGATCGGGGCTTCCGGGAAGTCGGAGCAGGCCATGGAGTGCGTGAGGTGATCTGATGTCGTTGACCCCCGCTGACGTGCATAACGTCGCGTTCAGCAAGCCACCCATCGGCAAGCGGGGCTACAACGAGGACGAGGTGGATGCATTCCTCGACCTGGTGGAAACCGAGCTGGCCCGGCTCATCGAGGACAACAACGAGCTGCGTCAGCAGGTCGAGCAGCTCGACGCGGAGCTGGAGTCCACTCGTTCCGACCTCGAGTCCGCCCGTGCGGGCGGCGGAGGTTCGCAGGAGACGTCGCGCAGGCTGGCCCCGGTGCCGCCGCCCCCGTCGCCGGTGGAGCAGACCCAGGCCCACTCGATGGCCGACACGGGCGAGCCCAACGTGCAGGCGGCCAAGGTGCTCGGCCTGGCGCAGGAGATGGCCGACCGGCTGACCGCCGAGGCCAAGACCGAGTCCGACGGCATGCTGGCCGAGGCCCGTGCGAAGTCCGAGCAGCTGCTCTCCGACGCGCGGTCCAAGGCGGACTCGATGGTGAACGAGGCGCGCACGCGCGCCGAGACGATGCTGAACGACGCCAGGACCAGGACCGAGACCCTGGAACGGCAGGCGCGCGACAAGGCGACGTCGATGGAGCGCGAGGCACAGCGCAAGTACACCGAGACGATGAACAACCTCAACGCGGAGAAGACCACCCTCGGCAAGAAGATCGAGGAGCTGCGCACGATCGAACGCGAGTACCGCACCCGGCTGCGGGGCTTCCTGGAGTCCCAGCTGCGTGAACTCGACGACCGCGGTTCGGCCGCGCCGGCGTCCGCTTCGGCGTCGTCGGGCAGCTCGAGCTCCGGTTCGAGCAGTGGGCAGGGTTACTCCTTCGGCCCGCGGGCCGAGGCGGGTTGATCGAGGCTTAACGGACAGGAACGGTTCCGGCACTCTTCGGAGAGTCGGAACCGTTCCCCGGATCCCTCCGTGTTGTAATTCACCGTGCTTTTCATCGTTCTCATCCTGGTCCTGGCCGCGCTGGGGTTGCTGGTCACGGCACTGATCACCGCGAACTCGCTGTGGGCCTGGGTCTCGATCGTCTTGTCCGTGCTGGCGGGGCTGCTGCTGGTGGTGGACTACTTCCGCCGCCGGTCGCGGCGTAAGCAGGCGGCGGCCGAACCCGCCGACGCGACCGTCGTGGACGCCGAGCCGGTCGAGTCCGAGGACAGCGAGACCGAGGCCGTCACCTCCGAAACCGACGAGCCCGCCGAGGAGACCGAGGCGGAGCCCGCGCAGGCCGGCGAGGCCGGCGACCCGGCGGAGGAGAAGAGCGCGCCCGCCGATGTCGAGGTGGTCTCGCAGCTGGACGTCGAGGTCGTGGTGGTCGACGAGTATCCGCGCTACCACCTGGTCGAATGCGGCTGGCTCGAAGGCAGGGACACCATCCCGATCGCGGTCAAGGAGGCACGCGACCTCGGCTTCACGCCGTGCGCGCGGTGTGCGCCCGACGCGAAGCTGGCCGGGACGCACCGGGCGGCTACTCGCTGAGCCGCACGTCCAGGCGCTTGCCGATCTCGCGAGCGCCGGTGTCGGTCAGCCGCAGCGCCCGGTGACCGGGCGTGCGGCGTTCGGTCCAGCCCTGCCGGTCGAACGCTGCCGCGACTTCGGCGCCGAGCGCCCCGGCGAGATGGTGGCGCTGTTCGGACCAGTCGAGGCAGAACCGCAGCAGCGGGCGTTTCCGCCGGGCGACCTCGGCCAGATCCACGCCCAAGTCGCGAAGGACCGTCTCCGCGTCCGGGCCGAGCTCGTAGGGATGGCCGGCCAGCGGTTGGGAGATCTTGTCCTCCGGGCGGCGCTCGGTGCTGTCGATGCCGTCGGTCGCGGTCAGCGCCCGCTGGTCCAGTAATGCCGCGGTGACGGCCACCCCGAGCCGACCGGCGAGGTGGTCGTAGCAGGTGCGGGCGAACCGGACGGCCTGTGCACGAGTGCCCGCCCGTAGTGATCTGACCGGTTGCGCCGGAGAAAGCCGGGCCAGCGTCTCCAGCACCTCCCCGACCTCGGGACCGGCCAGCCGGTAGAACCGGTGCCGTCCCGACCGCTCCACCTCGACGAGCCCGGCCTCCCGCAGCTTGGCCAGGTGCGCGCTGGTGCCCTGGGCGGACAGCCCGGCCTCGGCGGCCAGCACGGACGCCGCGAGCGTGCGTCCGTCGCCGAGCGCCATCAGCACCCGCACCCGTGCCTGGTCGGCGAACAGGGCGGCGGTGGTCGCGATATCGGCGTCTCCACGCATGCCTCAAGGATGCACCCGGCACGCTTCCAGCGCGCTGGAACCGTTTCCGGGGTCTGCTGGGGACATGAGAACCGCCACCCTGCTCACCATGTGCGCCGGGATGTTCCTGGTGCAGCTCGACGTCACCGTCGTCAACATCGCGCTGCCGGCCATCGGCGGCCAGCTGCACGCGGCGCTGTCCTCGCTGCAGTGGATCATCGACGCCTACACGGTGGTGCTGGCCTCGCTGCTGCTGAGCGGCGGCGCGATCGGCGACGCGTTCGGGCACCGGCGGGTGGTGATGAGCGGGTTCGCCGCGTTCGGCGTCGCCTCCGCCGGGTGCGCGCTGGCGCCCTCGATCGATTTGCTCATCGGATTCCGTGTCCTGCAAGGGATCGGTGCGGCTTTGCTGCTGCCCGGCACGCTCGCCGTGATCACCCGGACCTTCCCGGAACGCCGCGAGCAGGCCCGCGCGCTGGGCGTGTGGGCCGGGGTGTCGGCGCTGGCGCTGCCCGCCGGGCCGCTGCTCGGCGGTCTGCTGGTGGGCCTCGCCGGATGGCGTTCGCTGTTCTGGATCAACCCGCCGCTGGTGGCGCTGGCGATCCTCGCCTGCCTGCGGGTGGTGCCGCGCAGCGGCCGGACGGGCCGCCGGGTCGACCTCGGTGGCGCCCTCACCGCGGCGGTGGCGCTGGCGGCGGTGGTGTTCGGCGTGATCGAGCGGATGCCGGCCGCGGCCGCCGTCGCCGTGGTGGCCGTCGCGGCCTTCGCCGTCGTGGAGCGCCGGGCCACCGATCCGATGTTGCCGCCCGAACTGCTGCGCTCGCGCCAGTTCGTGGGCGCCAATCTGGTCGCGGGGGCGATGAATTTCGTCGGGCAGGGCACGATTCTCGTGCTCACGCTGTACCTGCAGGGAGTGCTGGGCCACGCGCCGCTGGCGGCGGCCGTGCTGATGCTGCCGGGATTCCTGCCGCTGGCGGTGCTCGCGCCGGTCACCGGCCGGCTCACCGGGCGGTTCGGGCCACGCCCGCTGATGATCGCGGGGCTGGCCGCCGGTGCCGTCTCGATGCTCAACCTGCTGCGTGTGGGCCCGGGCACCGGCTACGGCACGTTCGTGCCGACCTGGGCGGGGCTGGGCCTTGGCATGGGCCTGCTGACCGCGGCGGTGGTGGCGGCCGCCGTCGGCGGGGTGCCCGGCGAGCGCGCGGGGGTGGCCAGCGGGGTCAACAACACCGCGCGGCAGGCGTCCGGTTCGATCGGCGTGGCCGTGCTCGGCACGATCGTGGGGGAACCGGTGCGGCACGACGCGTTCGTCGCCGGCATGCACACCGTCGGCGTGCTGGGCGCCGCGCTGTGGGTGGTGGCCATCGCGATAACCGCTGGCACGGTGCGCTAACCTGGAACGCACAAGGCGCCGATCCGGCCATCACCGGGGAGCCTCCGGAAGAACGGGCGTGAGCCTCAGTAGAACCGGACGGGACTGGCCCGTCACAGCCTTTCAACGAGCGGCCCGCGGTTGCGGGCAAGCGGGGTGGTACCGCGGAACGCGCGAGCAGCGCGTGTCGTCCCCGTAACGACTGCCAGGTCTTTACGAGGAACCGCGAGGAGCGCACCGATGTACCCGAAGGCACAGCTGGGCGGCCAGACCCCTGGCCAGGTCCCGTCCCAGCCGTCTTTTCCCGAGCTGGAGAAGAGCGTGCTGGCCTACTGGGAGTCCGACCGGACCTTCCGTGCCTCGGTCGAGCAGCGCGACGCGGGCGTGAACGGCGCGAACGAGTTCGTGTTCTACGACGGCCCGCCCTTCGCCAACGGCCTGCCGCACTACGGTCACCTGCTCACCGGGTACGTCAAGGACATCGTGCCCCGCTACCAGACCATGCGTGGCCACCGCGTCGAGCGCCGCTTCGGCTGGGACACCCACGGCCTGCCCGCCGAGCTGGAGGCCGAGCGGCAGCTGGGCATCACCGACAAGTCGCAGATCGACGAAATGGGTATCGCCAGGTTCAACGACGCCTGCCGCGAGTCGGTGCTGCGCTACACGAACGAGTGGCGGGAGTACGTCACCCGGCAGGCGCGCTGGGTCGACTTCGACCACGACTACAAGACGCTCGATCTCACCTTCATGGAATCGGTGATCTGGGCGTTCAAACAGCTGTGGGACAAGGGCCTGGTCTACGAGGGCTATCGCGTGCTGCCCTACTGCTGGCGCGACGAGACGCCACTGTCCAACCACGAGCTGCGGATGGACGACGACACCTACGCCAGCCGCCAGGACCCGGCGGTCACGGTCGGATTCCGCTTGCAGGACAACGGAAACAATCTGGACGGCGCCTACCTGCTGGTGTGGACGACCACCCCGTGGACGCTGCCGTCCAACCAGGCCGCCGCAGTGCACCCGGATGTGGACTACGTCGTCGTGGAGGCCGACGGCACGCGGTTCGTGCTCGCCGAGAACCGCCTCGCCGCCTACGCGAAGGAACTGGGCGAGGAACCCGCGATCCTGGAGCGCCACAAGGGAAGCGCGCTCAAGGGGCTCACCTACGCGCCGCCGTTCCCGTACTTCGTGGGCAACCCGCACTCGCACCAGATCCTGCTCGCCGACTTCGTCACCACCGACGACGGCACCGGCGTGGTGCACATGTCGCCCGCCTACGGTGAGGACGACAAGGCCGCCTGCGACGAACTCGGCATCGTGCCGGTCACGCCGGTCGACGTCCGCGGCCGCTTCGACGCCACCGTGCCCGACTACGAGGGCCAGCAGGTGTTCGACGCGAACCCCAACATCATCCGGGATCTGAAGAACGGCACGGGTTCCGCGGCGCAGCAGGGCGCGGTGCTGCTGCGGCACGAGACCTACGAGCACTCCTACCCGCACTGCTGGCGCTGCCGCAACCCGCTCATCTACCGCGCGGTGTCGTCGTGGTTCGTCAAGGTCACCGAGTTCAAGGACCGGATGGTCGAGCTGAACCAGCAGATCACCTGGTACCCGGAGCACGTCAAGGACGGCCAGTTCGGCAAGTGGCTCGAAGGCGCCCGCGACTGGTCGGTCTCGCGCAACCGGTACTGGGGCACCCCCATCCCGGTGTGGGTTTCGGACAACCCCGAGTTCCCGCGTATCGACGTGTACGGCTCCCTGGACGAGCTGGAGCGTGATTTCGGCGTGCGGCCCACGGATCTGCACCGCCCCTACATCGACGAACTGACCCGGCCCAACCCGGACGACCCCACCGGCAAGTCCACGATGCGCCGGATCGCCGACGTGTTCGACGTGTGGTTCGACTCGGGCTCGATGCCCTACGCCCAGGTGCATTACCCGTTCGAGAACGCGGACTGGTTCGAGCACCACTACCCGAGCGACTTCATCGTCGAGTACATCGGGCAGACCCGCGGCTGGTTCTACCTGCTGCACGTGCTGGCGACGGCGTTGTTCGACCGGCCCGCGTTCACCATGTGCGTCTCGCACGGCATCGTGCTCGGCTCGGACGGGCAGAAGATGTCCAAGTCGCTGCGCAACTACCCCGACGTCAACGAGGTCTTCGAGCGCGATGGCTCGGACGCGATGCGCTGGTACCTCATGGCGAGCCCGATCCTGCGCGGTGGCAACCTGATCGTCACCGACAAGGGCATCCGGGACGCGGTGCGCCAGGCCGTGCTTCCGCTGTGGAACTCCTACTACTTCCTCGCTCTCTACGCCAACGCCGACGGTAAGGCCGGGCACTGGCGCACGGATTCCACGCACGTGCTGGACCGCTACATCCTGGCCAAGACCAACGAGCTGGTCACCGACGTCCAGTCCGGTTTGGACGTGTGCGACATCGCCGGTGCCTGCCAGAGCGTGCGTGATTTCCTCGAGGTGCTCACGAACTGGTACGTGCGCCGTTCGCGGGACCGGTTCTGGGCGGGCGAGCAGGACGCGATCGACACGCTGCACACGGTGCTGGAGGTCGTCTGCCGCACCACCGCGCCGCTGCTGCCGCTGACCACCGAAGCGGTGTGGCGCGGGCTCACCGGCGAACGTTCGGTGCACCTGGCCGACTGGCCGCTGGTGGACGAGCTGCCCGCGGACGCGGCGCTGGTGCGCGCGATGGACCGGGTGCGCCAGGTGTGCTCGTCCGCGCTGTCCCTGCGCAAGTCCAACAAACTGCGCGTGCGGCTGCCGCTGGCCACACTGCTCGTCGCGGCGCAGGACGCGGAGGCGTTGCGGCCCTTCACCGATCTCATCGCCGACGAGGTCAACGTCAAGACCGTCGAGCTGACCACGGACGTGGCCGCGCACGGCGGTTTCGAGGTCGCGGTCAACGCGCGTGCCGCCGGGCCCCGGCTCGGCAAGGACGTGCAGAAGGTGATCAAGGCCGTGAAGGCGGGGGAGTGGTCGGTCTCGCCGGAGGGCGCGGTGGTCGCTGCCGGTATCGAACTGCTCGACGCCGAGTACGAGCGCCGGCTGGTGGCCAAGGACTCCGGGGCGGCGATCGAGCTGCCCGAGGGCTCGGGCCTGGTGCTGCTGGACACCGGCGTCACGCCGGAGCTGGCCGCCGAGGGCCTGGCGCGGGACCTGGTGCGGGTCGTGCAGCAGGCGCGCCGCGACGCGGGCCTCGACGTCGCGGACCGCATCGAGCTGACCGTGGACGCGCCGGAGGACGTCGTGGCCGCGGCGAAGGAGCACGAGAAGTTCATCGCCGGTGAGACGCTCGCGGAATCGGTGTCCTACGGCCAGGCCGAGGACGGGTTCGACGGCACGGTCGGCGAGGGCACCAAGGTGCGGGTGCGGGTCGGCAAGTCGTAACAAACCGCCCTCGGTGATCGATTAACCGGCAAACCGGACCGGGGGGTTGATCGTGTCGCCGACGGCGAAACGCTGGGTGCTGTCCGGGGGCGCCGCCACGGTGATCGCGATCATCGTGGCGGCGTTGCTGGTGCTGCGGGGAGAATCCGGCAACCCGCCGGCATCGGCCGACGAGGACGCGGGCGCCGTCGTCACGCGCTATGTGCGGGCCTGGTCGGCCGGCGACGATCAGGCGGCGGGCGCGCTCACCGATGATCCGGCGAAGGCCGTGGCCGCGATCCGGTCCGCCCGCGCGGGCCTGGCGCCGGTGACGTTCTCGGCGTCGCTGGAAGTGGTCCGGGGCGAGTCCGCCCTGATCCGTCCGAAGTGGACGCTCGGCACGGCGCGCGTGTGGTCCTACGAGGTGAACCTGCCGCTGGTGCACGGCGGCGACGGCTGGCGCGTGCACTTCACGCCCGCCGCGATCCACCCCGGGCTGGGGCCGGGTGACCGGCTGGCCGTGCGCACCGCCTCGGGCACCGCCGTGGCCGACCGGGACGGCACCCCGCTGATGGACTGGCAGGCGGGCGGGCCGAAGGCGGTGGACCCGGCGGTCGCGCCGCTGGTGCTGCCCGGCATCGGCAGGCTGGTCGCTACCGCGGCCACGGCGTGGTCGGTGGTCGGCGTCGACGCCGCGGGCAACGAGAACAAGCTCTACGGCGAAGGCGACGTTCCGAAGGGACCGGCCACGGCGTCGCTGAGCCTCGGCGTGCAGAATGCCGCGCAGGCGGCGGTGGACGCGGCCGCCACGCCCGCGATGCTGGTCGCCATCCAGCCCTCCACCGGGGACATCCTGGCGGTGGCGCAGAACGCGAGTGCGACCGACGGCAACCCGCTGACCGGGCTGTACGCGCCGGGCTCCACGTTCAAGATCGCCACCGCCGCGGCGGTGCTGGAGCACGGCCTGGCGGAGGCGAACACGGTGCTGCCGTGTCCCGGCACCGCGCAGATCGGGCAGCGCACCATCCCCAACGACGAGTCGTTCTCCTTCCCGTCGCTGCCGCTGCACTCGGCGTTCGCGCACTCGTGCAACACCACGTTCGCGCAGCTGGGCGCCCAGTTGCCTGCCGACGGGCTGGCGAAGGCCGCGAGCGAGTTCGGCCTCGACGCGGACTTCACGATCCCGGGCATCACCACCGAGACCGGCACGGTGACCGCCTCGACGGGCGCGGCCGACCAGGTCGAGTCCGCGATCGGCCAGGGCACCGTGCAGGTCAGCCCGTTCGGGCTGGCGCTGATGGCGGCGACCGTCGCGGCGGGCGAACCCGTCACCCCGCAGCTGGTGGGGGGCCATCCGACGACGGTGACGCAGGGCTACGAGGCCCCGCCGGCTGCGGTGATCAGTGCGCTGCGGGCGATGATGCGCGAGGTCGTCGCAGGCGGCACCGCGACGGGCCTGGCCGGCAGCGGGACCGTGTACGGCAAGACCGGCACGGCGCAGTTCGGCGACGGCAGCCACGCCAACGGCTGGTTCGCCGGCTACCGTGGCGATGTCGCGTTCTCCGTGCTGTTGCTGGGTTCGGGCTCGTCCAAGCCTGCCGTGTCGACGGCTTCGGCGTTCCTCGGCCGCCTGGGCTGAACCCCCTTCGCCGCGACGAGCGCTCCGGCGAGTTCGACCGCCGCGCCCGTGCCCAGCGCGGGCCGCAGGCCGGCGCGGGCCAGCACGGCACCGAGCACGGCGACCCCGAGCGCGGCGCCGAACATGCGGGCCAGGTTCGCGATCCCGCCGGCGAGACCGGCCCGGTCGGCGGGCACGGTGCTCACCGCGACCCCCACGACCGGGCCTGCGGTGAGCGCGAGCCCGGCGCCGAGCACCGCGAACACGATTTCCAGCCACGGCTGGCGCAGCCCGGTAACGGCGAACGCGCCGAGCCCGGCGGCCAGCAGTGCCATGCCCGCGGTCATCGGGACGCGCGGCCCGACGCGGGTCACCAGCCGTCCGGTGAGCGGGGAACCGATCACGACCGCGACCGGCATCGGCAGGAGTTCCAGCCCGGCCCGCAGCGCGCCCTGGCCGTGTTGCAGCTCGATGCCGGCCAGCAGCAGCATCCCGTACATGCCGAAGGTCATGCACAGCGCGACGACGGCCGCGACGGGCACCTGCCCCCGGCGCACCATGTGCAGCGGCAGCATCGCCTGCTCGCGGCGCTCCACGAGCACGAACGCGGCGCCGCTGACGGCCGCGAGCACGCCGGGCAGCACCCCGCCCTCGATGACGGTGTAGGTGAGCGTGGCGAGGAACGCGATGCCGAGCAGCTGCCCGGCCGGATCGAGTCCGCGCGCCGTTCCGGCGGAGGATTCGGGGACCGCGAACGTCAGCGCCAGCGCGGCGAGGCCGAGCGGAACGTTGAGCCAGAAGATGTCCTGCCAGGCCAGCTTCTGCACGAGCAGACCGCCCAGGAGCGGCCCGCTGGCCAGCGCGATGCCGGTGACCGCCGACCACGCCGCCATCGCGCGGTCGCGTTCGCGGCCGGGCCGGAACACCACGGACATGATCGCGAGGCTTTGCGGGATCGCGAGTCCCGCGCCGGCGCCCTGCACCGCGCGCCCGGCCACCAGCGCCGGGCTCAGCGCGCACAGCACCGACCCGGCGACGAACAGCGCGAGCCCGATGCGGAACAACCGCCGCCTGCCGAACCGGTCCCCGAGCGTGCCGCCGGTGAGCAGCAGCGCGGCGAACGCCAGGTGGTAGGCGTCCATCACCCACTGCTGAGTGCTCAGCTCACGGGCCATCGAAGGCAGCGCGAGGTTCACCGCCGTGGTGTCGGTCTGGGCCAGGAACAGGCCGAGGCAGAGCGAGATGAGGGTGAGTTGCCGTGTCACGTCTCCGACGCTAGGTACCGGACGTGTCGGCAGCGGCCGAACTGTTGCCGCCTTACGGTGGAGTGCATGGAAACCGTCGCACTGGCCGACGTCGCCGCGGTGCTGGCCGAGCCCAGCCGGGCGAAGATGTGCCTCGCACTGCTCGACGGGCGCGCGTGGACCATCGGCGAGCTGGCCCGCGCCGCCGGGGTCGGGCCCTCGACCGCGAGCGAGCACGTCACGCGGCTGCGGGAGTCCGGCTTCGTGACCGGGGCGCGCCAGGGACGGCACAGCTACGTGCGGCTGGCCGATCCGCGCGTCGCCGAGCTCATCGAGCATCTCGCGCAGCACGCCGAGCAGCGGCCGGCCACCGGGCTGAAGGCCTCGCTGCGGGCGCGGCGGCTGGCCTATGCCCGTACCTGCTACGACCACCTCGCCGGCACGGTGGGCGTCGCGATCCGCGACGGCATGGTGCGTACCGGTCTCGTCGCCGTCGAGGCCGGGCTGACGCTCACCGCCCGCGGCCACGACGTGCTGACCGGGCTCGGCGTGCCGGTTCCCGCGGGCGGACGGCGCCCGTTGCTGCGCGACTGCCTCGACTGGACGGAGCGGCGGGAGCATTTCGGCGGGGCGCTGCCCGCCGCGCTGCTCGCGCACGCCGTCGAGGCGGGCTGGGTGAGCAGGGAGCCGGACCGGGCGGTGCGGGTGCACCGGAGGGAGCCGTTCGCCCGGCTCGGCGCGGATCTTTCGGCGTGATCCGGTTCCCGGTCCGGGTCAAGCCCGGCGCGAAACGCGACGCCGTGGGCGGCGATCACGCGGGCGCGCTGATCGTGGCGGTCAAGGCGCCAGCGGTCGAAGGCAAGGCGAACGAGGCGGTGCGGCAGGTGCTGGCGAAGGCGCTCGGCGTGCGGGCGCGGGATGTCGTGGTGCTGCGCGGCGAACGCGGCCGCGACAAGATCATCGGCCTCGACGGCGCACCGGACGGCGTCGAGGAGTTGATCGTGCGGCTGCGCCGGATGCGGTGAGCCGCTCCGGCCAGTCGAGCTCCAGGCCTTCGCCGGGTTCCAGCCGGGCCCACCGCTTCACGAGCGAGGTGAGTTCCGCCGCGGCGTGGGCTCCAGCCCGGACAGCGCCGGCGCAGTCGGAGGCGGCGTTCCGTTACCGCGTGCGCGAGATCGTGCGGGACCCGCCATTTCCGGTCGTAGGACTGGAGTTCGAGTACGACGCCGTCCGCGCGATGCAGGATCGCGCGGCTGCCGCCACCGCGGCGCGGGTAGAAGATCACTTGCACCGGCCGAGAGTGCGCCGGCGGAGTGCGCCCGGTCCACCGGTTTTCCGGGACGACGGCCACGTCTGCCGCCCGATCGGGTGGCGATCTTTTATCCTGTCACCGTCAAGGTGAGGGTGAGGGGTGGTCGCGGGTGGCGGAGCTTCCGGTCGTGCTCGGGCTGGGCGCGGCCGTGCTCCTGGCGGCCGTGCTGGCGGTACGGCTGTCGACCCGGCTCGGCTTCCCGTCGCTGGTCATCTACCTCGCCATCGGCGTGCTGCTCGGCGAATCCGGGTTCGGCATCCACTTCTCCGACCCGATCCTCACCCAGTCGCTCGGTCTCGCCGCGCTCGTCCTGATTCTGGCCGAAGGTGGCCTCACCACCCGCTGGTCGGCGGTCAAACCCGCGCTGGGCCAGGGAATCGCACTGTCCACAGTGGCCGTGCTCGGCAGTATCGGGATCACCGGCGCGGCACTGCACTGGCTGCTGGGCCTGGACTGGCGGATGGCGCTGCTGTGGGGCGCGGTGCTCGCCTCGACCGACGCGGCCGCGGTGTTCTCCGTGCTGCGCGCGCTCGGCCTGCGCCGCGGCCTGGTCGGCGCGCTGGAGGTCGAATCCGGCATCAACGACGCGCCCTCCTACATCGCGGTGGTGGTGCTCGCCGAGAGCATGCGGATCGACTGGACGCTGCCGCTGCTCGTGGTCTACGAACTGGTGGCGGGTGCGGCGATCGGGTTGCTGCTCGGCTGGGCCGGGGGATGGGCGCTGCGGCGCGCCGCGCTGCCCGCGACCGGTCTCTACCCGCTGGCCACACTCGCGGTGTGTGTCGTCGCCTACGCGTCCGGTCAGCTCGCGCACGCGTCCGGGCTGCTGGCCACCTACCTCGCCGCGCTCGTGCTGGGCAATGCGAAGCTGCCGCACCGGTCGGACACGCTGTCCTTCGCCGAGGGCATGGGCTGGCTCGCGCAGATCGGGTTGTTCGTGCTGCTCGGCCTGTTCGCCTCACCGGCCAGGCTGCTCGACGCGATCGTGCCCGGACTGGTCGCCGGGGCCGTGCTGCTGCTGCTCGCCCGGCCGGTGTCGGTGCTGCTGTCGATGCTGCCGTTCCGCGTGCCGTGGCGGGAGCAGGTGTTCCTGTCGTGGGCGGGGCTGCGGGGTGCGGTGCCGATCGTGCTGGCCATGATCCCGCTCGCGCGCGGCGTACCGGGTGCGGAAAAGCTCGTGGACGCGGTGTTCGTGCTGGTCATCGTGCTGACCCTGGTGCAGGCGATGACGCTGACACCGCTGGCGCGGCTGCTCGGCCTCGCCATGGACGCCGAGCCGAAGGAGATGGAGGTCGACTCGGCGCCGCTGGACGAGCTGCGGGCCGCGCTGCTGCAGGTGAAGATCCGGCCGGGATCGCGGTTGCACGGTGTGTATCTGACCGAACTGCGGCTGCCCGCGGGCGCGTCGCTGAGCCTGATCGTGCGCGGCGAGGAGAGTTTCACGCCGCAGCGCACGAGCCGGCTGCAGGAGGGCGATCAGCTGCTGGTGGTCGTCACAGAAGGATCGATGGACGCGGCCGAACAGCGGCTGCGGGCGGTCGACCGGGCCGGGCCGCTGGCCCGCTGGCGCGGCGAGTCGGGGAAGTGATCGCCGTCTCGGGGTTTGGTTCCCGGCGTGACATCCGCTAATCTCGTCGGCAGGTCATGAGTGTCAGCGTCAAGCCCCGGCTCGCTGGCCGGCAACCCTCCTACCGCGGTGGGGTGCCCCGGGTGAGGACCTGGCCCACCGCGACGTGCGGTGGGCAAGCGCGGGCCCCTCTCCGGGTCCCGGACCCGCCCAGGAGGCATCGTGACACTCGCTGTGGAACGCCACGAAACCGTTGCGGCGCACCGCATTCCGGCTGTGCTCGGCACCGAGGTGCCACTGGTGACCGGCGAGCGCGTCGGCTACGCCAACCTCGACCACGCGGCCAGCGCGCCCTGCCTGGCGGCGGTGCGCGACGCGGTCGAGGAGTTCCTGCCGTGGTACGCCAGCGTGCACCGCGGCGCGGGTTTCGCGTCGCAGGTGTCCACAAAGGTCTACGAGCGCGCCCGCGGAATCCTGCACCGCTTCACCGGCGCACGCCCCGGCGACGAGGTGATCTTCACCCGCAACACCACCGACGCGTTCAACCTGCTGGCCCGTTGCCTGCCCCGGCGCACCTCGGTCGTGCTGTTCGACACCGAGCACCACGCGGCGCTGCTGCCGTGGCGCGGCCCGGAGGTGCACCGCATCCCGGCGCCACGCACCCGCGCCGCCGCCGTGTCCGCTGTGGACACTGCGCTCGCGGCATGCCCGGAGGGGCCACGGCTGGTGGTCATCGCCGGTGCGTCCAATGTGACCGGCGAACTGCTGCCGATGGCCGAGATCGCCGCGGCCGCCCGGCGGCACGGCGCGCGGGTCGCACTGGACGCCGCGCAACTGGCCCCGCACCGGCGGATCTCGTTGCGGGAGCTGGACGTGGACTACGTGGCGCTGTCCGGGCACAAGCTGTACGCGCCCTACGGCGCCGGGGTGCTGGTCGGCCGCGCGGACTGGCTGCGCGCCGCCCCGCCCTACCTCGCCGGTGGTGGTGCGACGAAGGCCGTCACCGAGGACGCGGTCGTGTGGAACACCGGCCCGGAGCGGCACGAGGCCGGTTCGCCGAACACCGTCGGCGTGTACGCGCTCGGCGTGGCGTGCGAGCGGCTCGGCGCCGCCTGGGATGCCGTCGTCGAGCACGAGAACGAGCTGACGGACCGGCTGCTGCGCGGTCTGGCCGCGGTGCCGGGCCTGGCCGAGTTGCGGCTGTTCGACGATCCGGGCGGCCGGGTCGGCACGGTCGGTTTCGTGCTGGACGGCCTCGATCCCGGCTGGGTCGCGGCGGTGCTGTCGGCCGAGTACGGCATCGGGGTGCGCGACGGGGCGTTCTGCGCGCACGTCGCCACCCGCCGGCTGATCGGGCGGAGCGGTGGCCGCGGGCAGCAGGCGCTGCGGGTGAGCCTCGGCCTGGGCACCACCGTCGAGCACGTGGACCGGCTCGTGCTGGCGCTGCGGCAGGTCGTGGCGCGTGGCGCGCGCTGGACCTACGGCGAGCAGGACGGCCGGTGGGCGCCGAGCCCGGACCCGAGGGCGCTGCCCTCATTCCTGCAAGACTGACCTGCGGTGGATGTCTGGGGCCTTGGTGGCCACGTGGCGCCCCACCGCGACGGCGTCGCGAGCGGGCAGTGGACAATGGGCTGGTGAGCACCGAACAGGGATCGCAGCCGGAGGCCGCGCCACCGCAGGAACTGCCGAAGCGGCGGGTGGGGCTGCTCGCCGTCATCGCCGTGGTCGCCTTCGCGCTGGACCTGACCACCAAGGCCATCGTCGCGTCCACTTTGGAGGGACACGAGCCGGTGCGCGTCCTCGGTGGGCTCGTCTACCTGCAGATCGTGCGCAATCCCGGTGCGGCGTTCTCGATGGCCACCGGGATGACGTGGGTGCTCGCGCTGGTCGCGACCGCGGTGGTGGTCGTGCTGATCTGGTTCGCGGGGCGCCTGCGGTCGGTCGGCTGGGCGATCGGGCTCGGGCTGATCCTGGCCGGCGCGTTCGGCAACCTCATGGACCGGCTGTTCCGCGCGCCCGGTGTGCTGCGGGGGCACGTCGTCGACTTCATCTCGGTGTTCGCGCCCAACGGCCAGGCGTTCCCGGTGTTCAACGTCGCCGACTCCTGCATCACGTGCGGGGCCATCCTGATCGTGCTGCTGACGCTGCTCGGCCGCGACTACGACGGCAGCGTGAGGTCCAAGAAGTGAGCGCACGGATGCTGCCCGTCCCCGACGGGCTGGACGGCATGCGCGTCGACGCGGGGCTGGCGAAGCTGCTGGGGCTGTCGCGGACCGTGGTGGCCGAGCTGGCCGAATCGGGCGAGGTGCTGCTGGATGGCAGGCCCGCGGGCAAGTCGGACCGGCTGGCGGCCGGTGGCCTGCTGGAGGTGACCCTGCCGGATCCGGACCAGCCCGTCCAGGTGATCGCGGAGCCGGTCGAGGGCCTGCGCATCCTGCACGACGACGATGACATCGTGGTGGTGTCCAAGCCGGTCGGTGTCGCGGTGCACCCGAGTCCCGGCTGGACCGGCCCGACGGTGGTCGGCGGGCTGGCGGCCGCGGGGCTGCGCGTCTCGACGTCGGGTGCGGCGGAGCGGCAGGGCGTCGTGCACCGGCTGGACGCGGGGACCACGGGCGTGATGGTGGTGGCCAAGAGCGAGCACGCGTACACGGTGCTCAAGCGGGCGTTCAAGGAGCGCACGGTCGACAAGGGCTATCACGCCGTGGTGCAGGGTCACCCCGATCCCACGCGCGGCACCATCGACGCGCCCATCGACCGGCACCCCAGGCACGACTACAAGTTCGCGGTCGTGGCCGGCGGGCGCCCGAGCATCACCCACTACGAGGTGATCGAGGCCTTCCGCGCGGCTTCACTGGTGGCCATCAAGCTGGAGACCGGGCGGACACACCAGATCCGCGTGCACTTCTCGGCGGTGCGGCATCCGTGCGCGGGCGATCTGACCTACGGCGCGGACCCGGTGCTGGCCAGGAAACTCGGCCTGACCCGGCAGTGGCTGCACGCCAGGACGCTGGCCTTCGCGCACCCGGCCGACGGCCGCTGGGTGAGCTTCCAGTCCCCGTACCCGGACGATCTGGCCCACGCTCTGGACGTGCTCCGCGCCGAGAGCTGAGGAGCTCCCGCGAGGCGCGAGACAGGCGTTCAGGTCTCGAGTGACCAGCTCAGCGTGCGCTCGTCCGGCTCCGGCCGCGGGCTCCACCGCAGCGTCGTCACGCGAGTCGCCTCCGGCAGGACGTACACGGTGTGGCCGCCCGCCGTCTCGCCCGGCTGGACGCCGATCTTGTGCGGCGGCCGCGACGTCAGCGAGACCGGGGCCTTGGCGATCGTCGTGCCCTCGGCGGTGACCAGCTCCAGGTAGTTGTCCGGCAGCGACACGAACGGCACAGTGCCGCGGTTGGTGATCTCGGTGTGCACGACCACGGCCCGCTCACCCGCGTCGAGCCGGTACCCGGCCGCGCCGAACAGGAAGTCCGCCGGGTCCTGCACCTCCAGCAGCTGAATGGTGAGCTGCTCGCCCTCCAGGCCCTGGGCGGCGAGCGCGTCCCCGATCCGGCCGGTGCGCTGGACCGGGGAAGGAGCCTGGCGTTGATCGCCCCGGGCCCAGGACGCCGTTTGCGGCGGGCCCCACGTGCTGATCACCGGATCGACCGCCGGTCGCGGCGCCGCGGCGGCGAAGCGGCCCGGCGCCGGCGGCGGAGGCTGCACCGGGTACCGGCCGGAGGGAACGTTGTAGGCAGCGGAAGGGACGGTGTAGGCGCCCGAGGGCATGCCCTGCGCCGGATACGGCGGCGGGGGAGCGGGACGGGCGGTCGCCAGCGCGGCGCGCAGGCCGTTCGGGTCGCTCTCGACGCCCACCAGCAACGGCAGGCCGCTCCCCGACAGCGCGACCAGCCGGTAGGCCACCTCGCGCGGGTCCATCCCGACCTTCGCGGCGAGTTCGTGCACGGCGGCCTTGCCCAGCTCCGCCAGCGCGGCGAGCAGGCGGGCGTCCACGGGATCGGTCACGGCCACAACCGGAAACGCTACCGTCCCGCCACGGCCGCGCGCTTGTTCCCCCGGCCGTGGCGAATGAGGTTCTAGGCTGGCGCCATGACCGAGGTGACGAAGCTGGCCGACGAGTTCGTGGAAGCACTGTTCGACGCCGAGCCCCTGTGGCCGGCGCTGCTGGGCATCGAGTCCGATCGCGAGGGAATCGGCGAGATCAGCGAGGCCGCCGAGGAGCGGCAGCGCGTCACGCTGGAGGAGTTCGTGCGCCGCGGCGAGGCGCTCGAACCCGCGTCCGAGCAGGATCGCGTCACCCGCGACGTCCTGGTCAGCCAGGCCCGCAACTACCTCGACCGGATCAGCACGCACTCGGCCGAGTACACGATCAGCGACCTGTTCATCGCACCCGCGGCGAGCCTGCTCACCTCGCTGCCGATGGTCACGGTGGCCGACGAGGAGCAGGGCGCGAAACACCTGCGCCGCCTCGCCGAGATCCCGCGCTACCTCCAAGACGCCGCCGACCGGCACCGCGCGGGCCTGGCGTCGGGCCGGCTGCCGGTGGAGCATCTCGTGCGCGCCGCCATCGGCCACCTCGACCGCCACCTGGCAGACGCCGACAACGACCCGTTGAAGCGCCAGCCCGCACCGTCGGAGGCGTTCGCCGCCGAACGGGAGCGGCTGCTCGCCGACGTCGTGAACCCCGCGTTCGCCGCCTACCGCGACATGCTCGCCGCCGAGATCGCCGAGCACGGCCGCCCGCTGGACAAGCCCGGCCTGTGCTGGCTGCCCGACGGCGAGCGCATGTACGCCGCGGCCGCCCGGTCGCACACCACCACCGACCGCACCCCGGACGATCTGCACGAAACCGGTCTGCGGATCATCGGCGACCTCGCGCGCGAGTACGCCGAAATCGGCTCGCGCGTGTTCGGCACCGGCGACCTGCAGGAGATCTTCACGCGGCTGCGCACCGATCCGGCGCTGCGCTGGAAGGACGCCGACGAGCTGCTGGAGACCGCCCGCGCGGCGATCACGCGGGCCGCGGAGGCCTCGCCGCGGTGGTTCGGCCGGATCCCGCCGCACGAATGGGTCGTCGAGCCGGTGCCGGCCGCGGCCGCGCCCAACGCGCCGGCGGCCTACTACCTGCAGCCCTCCGTGGACGGCTCGCGGCCCGGCACGTACTTCGCCAACACCTACGAGGTGACCGAACGCTTCCGGCACACCGCCGAGGTCATCGCGTTCCACGAGGCCATCCCGGGCCACCATTTCCAGCTCTCGACCGCCCTCGGGCTCACCGACCTCCCGCTGCTGCGGCGCATCGGCGACTTCACCGCCTACGTCGAGGGCTGGGGCCTCTACGCCGAACGGCTCGCCAACGAGATGGGCCTGTACTCCGGCGACGTCGCGCTGCTGGGGATGCTCACCACCGACTCGATGCGCGCCGGGCGGCTCGTCGTCGACACCGGTCTGCACGCGAAGGGCTGGAGCCGGGCGCAGGCCGTGGACTTCCTGCGCGAGAACACGCCGATGCCGCAGGTCGAGATCGACGCCGAGATCGACCGCTACATCGCCTATCCCGGCCAGGCCCTGTCGTACATGGTGGGCAGGCTGGAGATCCTGCGCGTCCGTGAGAAGGCACGGCAGGCGCTGGGGGAGCGGTTCGACATCCGGGCCTTTCACGACCTGGTGCTCGGCGGGGGCTCGCTGCCGATGCCGGTACTCGACGGTGTGGTGAGCGCCTGGATCGAGTCCCACTAGAAGTTACCGGCGTGTAGGGTGTGGACACTAAGCGCACGCTTACCCGGGAAAGGTGACTTCCATGCGGCTCGGCACCCAGATCTCCTACGCGGGCGGTTTCGCCGAAAGCGTGGCGGACATCGTCGAACTGGAGAAGGCCGGTCTCGATGTCGCGTTCGTCCCCGAGGCGTACTCGTTCGACGCGGTCAGCCAGCTCGGCTACCTCGCCGCGAAGACCGAGCGGGTGCAGATCGCGTCGGGCATCCTGCAGCTCTACACCCGCACGCCGACACTCACCGCGATGACCGCGGCGGGCCTGGACTTCGTCTCGAACGGCCGGTTCATGCTCGGCATCGGCGCGTCCGGGCCGCAGGTGATCGAGGGCTTCCACGGGGTGCGCTACGACGCGCCGCTGGGCCGTACGCGTGAGCTGGTCGAGATCTGCCGCATGGTGTGGCGGCGCGAGCGCGTCGAGTACAACGGCCGCTACTACCGGATCCCGCTGCCCGAGGGCCAGGGCACCGGGCTGGGCAAACCGCTCAAGCTGATCAACCACCCGGTGCGCGAGCGGATCCCGATCATGCTCGCCTCGCTCGGCCCGAAGAACGTCGCGATGACGGCGGAGATCGCCGAGGCGTGGGAGCCGATCTTCTACCACCCGGAGAAGGCGGCCGACATCTGGGGCGAGCCGCTCGCCGCGGGCAAGGCCAAGCGCGACCCGGAACTGGGCGATCTCGATGTCGTGGTCGGCGCGCCGGTGGCGATCGGCGAGGATGTCGAGCACATGATCGACTGGATGCGCCCGATGGTCGCGCTCTACGTCGGCGGCATGGGCGCGCGCGGCAAGAACTTCTACAACGAGCTGGCCTGCCGTTACGGCTACGAGGCCGAGGCGAAGCGGATCCAGGACCTGTACCTGGACGGCAAGAAGGAGGAGGCCGCGGCCGCGGTCCCGGCCGATCTGCTGAAGGCCATCTCGCTGATCGGTCCCGCCGGGCACGTCAAGGAGCGGCTGGCCGCGTACCGGGAGGCCGGGGTGACCACGCTGCAGGTGACGCTGTTCGAACCGGGCGTCGAGCGCCGGGTGAAGGTCATCGAGCAGCTCCGCGAGCTGCTCGCCTGACCCGCGCCTCGGCGGTGGCCCGTCCGTCCTGAGTGGACTCAGGCCGCGCGGTCGAGGTAGAGCAGGTCGGCCACGCCGATCAGGCCGAGGAACCGGCGCGTGGGAAACGGCAGCGCCGCGCGGTTCTCGTCGTGCACCACGCGCGGGTTGGTCAGTGTGACCACCCGCCCCAGTGTCTCCAGTTCGCACCCGCCCGCGGCGAGCACGTTGCGCACCCAGTCGGAGTCGGGGCCGTAGGTCAGCGCCACGACGTAACCCTCCGGCACGCGGAACACGTTCAGCGGCGTGCGGTAGATCTTGCCGGAACGCCGCCCCCGGTGCACGACGGTGCCGAAGCCCGGCACCCGCCGGCTGATCGGTCCCAGCACCTTGTTCGTCGCGACCCGGTTGAACCGCGCGACCTTCTTCGGGATCACCATGCCGCCAGTGTGCCCGCTCGTGGAGCAAAAATCAACGAGCGATGAATTAGACGTTTGCCATGGCCGGGCGGGTGGAAGACTTCGGTATGCCCGAGTTACCGGACGTCGAGGGCTTCCGCCGGGTGCTTGCCGAGCACGCGGTGAACCGCCGCATCACCGGTGTCGTCGTGCGCGACGCCCAGGTGCTGCGCGACGTCGGCGCCGCCGCGTTGCGCGAGGCGCTGACCGGGCGGCGGTTCGCCGAACCGCGCAGGCTCGGCAAGTGGCTGCTCGTACCGGTGCGTGGCGGACCGGCCACGGTCGTGCTGCACTTCGGCATGACCGGTTCGCTGCACTGGCAGACCGGCGAACCGCACCGGCACGACAGGGTGATCTTCTGCTTCGCCGACGGCGAACTGCGGTATCGCGACATGCGCAAGCTCCAGGGCCTGCGGCTCGCGGCCGACGAGCAGGCGCTGGACCGGTTGCTGGCGGACACCGGGCCGGACGCGCTGGAGGTCGGGCCGCTGAAGGACGTGCTGCCCCCGCGTAAGCAGCTCAAGGCGGCGCTCGTGGACCAGTCGGTGCTGGCCGGGCTCGGCAACCTGCTCGCCGACGAGATCCTGTGGCGCGCCAAGCTGAACCCGTATCGCAAGGTTTCCAGTGTGGGCGAGAAGGAGCTCGGCCTGCTGCGCACCACGATGCGGAAAACCCTGCGCGAGTCCGTCGAAGCGGGCCGCGTGCCGCCGCGGCCGTCCTGGCTGACCGGACGCCGCGACGAACCGTCGGGCTCGTGCCCGCGCTGCGGCACGACACTCGAACACGGCCGGGCCGGTGGCCGCGGCACCGTGTGGTGCCCGCACTGCCAGCCGGGTTGACGTCCCGCCGAAATGAGGTAAGCCGGTGCCATGACCGACAAGAAGCGCGAACGCGATCCCAGCCCGCCGCTGCCGCCGGACTTTCCCGATCTCGACCATCCGGACCTGGGCCTGCACGGGACCGAGGAGGTCGAGGAGCCGCCCAACCGCGACGACGTCAAGCCCGACCTGCCCAATCCGGAGCCACCGGACTGAGCCGGCGCGCTCAGCCCGGGGTGCTTTCCCTGGCCGCGCCCGCCGGGCGGCGGATGTGCTCGGGTTTGCGGCGCGACGGTTCGCGCCCGGTGGGCTGGCGGGGCGGGGGACCGGGATCGAGCACGGGGATCGGCAGCGACAGCGGCTCTTCGGAAACCGTGCACGCCTTGCCGTGGTGGGTGATCTCCACCGGTTTGCCCGACAGCAGCCGGTAGGTGGCGCGCTCGGCGTGCACCTCGACCGCGAACCTGCTGTCGCGCAGGCACATCCGGAACTCGATGCGGGACAGCTGCGGCGGCAGCCGCGGCGCGAACGCGAGCTTGCCGTTGTGGTCGCGCATGCCGCCGAACCCGGCCACCACCCCGTTCCACGCACCCGCGAGCGAGGCCATGTGCAGCCCGTTGCGCACGTTGTTGTGCACGTCGCGCAGGTCGGTCAGCGCCGCCTCGCCGAGGTAGTCGTAGGCCAGCTCCAGATGCCCGACCTCGGCGGCGACGACGGCCTGCGTACCCGCCGACAACGACGAGTCGCGCACCGTCCGCTCCTCGTAGTAGGCGAAGTCGCGGGTCTTTTCCTCGGGGGTGAAGGCGTCGCCGCACAGGTGCAGTGCCAGCACCAGATCCGCCTGCTTGACGACCTGCTTGCGGTAGAGGTCGAAATAGGGATAGTTGAGCAGCAACGGATAGTTGCGCTGGGGCGTGCCGGCGAAATCCCAGTCGGCGTGCTCGGTGAAGCCCTCCGACTGCGGGTGCACGCCCAGTTCGCGGTCGTAGGGGATCAGCATCCGGTCGGCGGCCTCGCGCCATGTGCCGAGTTCGTGCTCGGTGGCCTCCAGCGCGCGTGCCACCTGGGGGATCCGCTCGCAGGACGCGGCGGCTTCGCGCAGGTTCCGTGCCGCCATGAGGTTGGTGTAGACGTTGTTGTCCGCCACCGCCGAGTACTCGTCGGGACCGGTGACGCCGTCGATGCGGAACCGGCCGTGCGAGTCGTAATGCCCGAGAGACATCCACAGCCGCGCCGTCTCCACGAGCATCTCGGTGCCGCAGGTGCGCTCGAACTCGCGGTCCTCGGTCGCGGCGAGGTAGCGCGCCACGGCGTCGGCGATGTCGGCGCTGACGTGGAAGGCCGCCGTGCCCGCGGGCCAGTAGGCCGAGCATTCGGCGCCGTTGATGGAGCGCCACGGGAACGCCGCGCCGCGCAGGCCGAGCTGCCTGGCCCTGTCCCTTGCCTTGTCCAAAGTGGAGTGGCGCCAGCGTAGCGCGTCCCGCGCGGCCTCCGGCATGGTGTAGGTCAGCACGGGCAACACGAAGGATTCGGTGTCCCAGAAGGCATGCCCGTCATAGCCGGGCCCCGTCAGTCCCTTGCCCGGGATGGCGCGGCTTTCGCCACGGGCCCCGGCCTGCAGCACGTGGAACAACGCGAACCTGGTCGCCTGCTGCAGTTCCGGATCACCGTCGATCTGGATGTCCGCGGTATCCCAGAAATCGTCGAGGAAGGCCTTCTGTTCGGCCAGTAGCCCGTCCCAGCCGGTCTGCAGCGCACCGGCGAGCGCGGCGTCCACCTGCGCCCGCAGCGCGGGGATCGAACGCTGCGCCGACCAGCCGTAGCCGAGGAACTTGGTCAGCCGCACGCGTTTTCCGCGCGGCACGTCCACCGCGACGGTGAGCCGGGCGAGATCGTTCTCGACGGCGATCTCGGTGCGCAGCCCGTCCGGCGACTCGATCTGGTGGTCCATCGCCGCCGCCATCCGGAGCCCCGAGCGCTTCGTGCGATGCACGAGCGCCGCGCGGTAGTGCTGGGCGTAGGTGAACTCCGACTCCAGCGGGCACTGCAGCGCCGCCGCGACGCGCGGATCGCCGGCGTCGGACTCGATGGGTTCGTTGGCCAGCAGATCGGACTGCAGTACCAGCTGCAGGTCGTCCTCCAGCGGCTCGACCTCGTAGCGGATCGCGA
Source organism: Amycolatopsis acididurans (assembly GCF_012328925.1). Lineage (GTDB taxonomy): Bacteria > Actinomycetota > Actinomycetes > Mycobacteriales > Pseudonocardiaceae > Amycolatopsis_E > Amycolatopsis_E acididurans. Next base: position 31,205 of record NZ_JAAXLS010000032.1, on the reverse strand, counting down.
CGACCGCGCGCTGGGTGAACGAGACCAGCCGTTGCGTGCGCACCCGCACCCGGCGCCCGGTCGGCGATTCCCATTCGGTGGTGCGGGTCAGCGTGCCGGTGCGGAAGTCGAGCACGCGGTCGTGCGCGGTCGCGGAGCCGTAGCGCATGTCGAACGGCTCGTCCTCGACGAGCATCCGGATGACCTTGCCGTCGGTCACGTTGACCACGGTCTGGCCGGCCTCGGGATAGCCGTAGCCCGCCTCGGCGTAGGGCAGCTCGTGTTCTTCGTAGAAACCGTTGAGATAGGTGCCCGGCAGCCCGCGCGGCTCACCTTCCTCGAGTGTGCCGCGAACGCCGATGTGCCCGTTGGACAGCGCGAACGTCGACTCCGTGCGCTGCAGCTGATCGACCGCGAGGCCGCGCCAGCGCAGCTCCCACGGCGAGCATTCGTAGCCGCGGAAAGGCAGGCTCATCGTCGTTCCTCCAGCAGTTCCGCGAGATCGTCCACCACGACGTCGGCGCCGTTCGCGCGCAGTTCGGTGGCCTGGTTCGCGCGGTTGACGCCCACCACGTACCCGAAACCGCCCGCCTTGCCCGCCGCCACGCCCGCGAGCGCGTCCTCGAACACGGCGGCGTTGGCCGGGCTGACACCGAGCGCCTTGGCGCCCGCGAGAAACGAGTCGGGCGCCGGTTTCCCGCGCAGATTGTCCTTTTTGATCACGATGCCGTCGATGCGGGCGCGCACGAAGTGGTTCAGGTGCGCCGCTTCGAGCACGGTGGCGCCGTTGGCCGAGGACGTGACCACCGCGATGGCGAGCCCGGCTTCTTCTGCGGCCTCCAGGAAACGCACCGAACCAGGGTACGGGCTGACGCCGCGGTCGGCGATGATGCGCAACACCAGTTCGTTCTTGCGGTTGCCGACGCCGTTGACGGTTGCTTTGTCGACGGGATCGGTGGAATCGCCTTCGGGCAACGTGATGCCGCGCGAACTCAGGAACTGCCGCACGCCGTCCGCGCGCGGCCGTCCGTCCACGTAGCGCGCGTAGTCCTGGTCGGTGAAGGGCCGGAAGTCCGCGCCGTCGCGTTCGCGCAGGAATTCGTCGAAAGTCTGTTTCCACGCCTCGCGGTGCAGTGCCGCGGTGCCGGTGAGCACGCCGTCGAGATCGAACAGGCACGCGGAGATGTCCTCGGGTAACCCGATCATGCCTCGCACGGTACCCCGGCTCGGCGGCCATCGCCGTCTGTATAACGACCTATACGTCGCCGCCGTGTGGCGGGGCTCCGGGGTGTGGTCGCACGTGATGGATGAGGTCGTGGATGGTGGCGTCGGCGAGGCTGTAGCGCACGACACGGCCGGTGCGGTGGCCGGTCACCAGGCCGTGCGCGCGCAGCAAACGCAGCGCCTGGGACACCGCGGTGTCGGTCATGCCGGCGGCGGCCGCGAGATCGGACACGGAGATCTCGCGGGCGTAGTGAATGCACACCAGCAGGGTCAGTCGCGACGGGTCGGCCAGGATCGAGAACCGCTCCGCCCACTGCTGGACGACGGCGCGATCGCCGAGACCCGCCAGCGCGGCCTCCACGGCCCCGGCGTCGATCACCCGGCGTTGCGGCTCCTCTCCCATGCGCAAATGTTCTCACCACGATCACCGTGCCGGGCCGGGTCCCTTGACTAAGACGGCTGTCATAGTCGATGCTCCGGATTAAGACAGTTGTCATAGAGGAGGCAGTGCGTGACAGTGGACAACGCCGTCCGGCGGAAGACGATCAGCTGGGACGACCCGATGCGCACGGCGTCGGCCGCGCGCGCCATGACGGGCCTGGAGTTCCTGACCGCGATGGCCGAGGGCCGGATTCCGCCGGCACCGATCTCCGCGCACCTCGGGATGCGGGTGGTCAGCGTCGCCGAGGGCGCGGTGCATTTCGCGGCCACACCGGACGAATCGCTGTACAACCCGATCGGAACCGTGCACGGCGGGGTGGCCGCGACGATGCTCGACTCCGCGGTCGGCTACGCCGTGCATTCGACGCTGCCGGCCGGGGTCGGCTACACCTCGGTCGAACTCAAGATCAGTTTCGTGCGTGCCGTGACCGCGGCCTCGGGCGAGATCCACGCACGCGGACGCGTGGTGAAGACCGGCTCGCGGGTCGCCTTCGCGGAGGGCGATCTGCGCGACGCCGACGGCACGCTGCTCGCGACCGCGTCCACCACCTGCCTGGTCATCCAGCCGTGAACGCGCGGGCGCTGTGGGTCGTGCTGGAGACGGTGCACGGCGTCACCTACTTCACCCGCCAGGCACGCGCGGCGCACGAGGCGGGCGGCATGCGCGGGTTTTGGCGCGGCTACGTCGCGACGCGGGCGGCGCCGCTCGGCGCGGCCGGACTCGGCGCGGTGACCGCGGTGTTCTACAACTTCGCGCCGTCGTTCCTGGCCCGGTCGCTGCCGTCGATCTGGTCGGTGGTGCCGCCGGAACGGGCACTGGCCGCGCGCGCCGAGGGGGCGGTGACCGCGTTGCGCACCTACCTGCCGGACCTGGCCGGCGACCCGCGCCTGCCGGAGGCGACCGACCTGTTGCGGCGCCTCGTGTCGGACGTGCAGTGGGAGGGCCGCCCGCTCGGCGCGGCGAACGCGGCACTGCCGTGGCCCCAGGACCCGGTGGCGGCGCTGTGGCAGGCGGCGACGACGCTGCGCGAGCACCGCGGGGACGGGCACGTGGCCGCGCTGCTCACCGCCGGGCTCGACGGCGTGGAGGCCCATGTGCTGCGTGACGCGGAGGACGGCAGCGGGGAGTCGATCCTGCCGAACCGTGGCTGGACCGGCGAGGACTGGTCAGCCGCCCGCAGCCGCCTGGCCGACCGCGGCCTGCTGGACGGTTCGGAACTCACCGAACGGGGACGCCACCTGCGCGCGCAGATCGAGCAGCGCACCGACGCGCTCGCGGAAAGCGCTTACCGTGCCGCGACACCGGAGGAACTGGCGTGGCTGGACGATTTCCTCCGCCCCTACGCGCGACGCCTCGTGCCGGCGGCGGTGCCACACCCGAATCCGGTGGGCAATCCGCCGCCGTGAACCGTCAGAACGGCGGCCACCCCACCGCCGATGCCACGATCAGCGCCGCCACCAGCAGCGCCAGTACGGCCGACACGGTGATCGTCGCCCAGGGAAGCACCTTGGGCGGCTTCGGCTCCTGGTGGGACAGGCCCGAGGTCTGTCCCGAGTCCGGCGGGGTGTCGCCGGGGCGGACGCCGCCGCCGGGCTCGAGGCCGGGCGTGCGGTCCGGGTCCGGGTCGGGCGGTGGGGTGGTCACCTCGACTGCCCGCCTGCCGGGACCGACACGTCGAACGTGAGCCCCACGTCGTCCGCGCCGACGCGGACGCGCGAACCGGGACCGAGGTCACCGCGCAGCATCATCCGCGACAGTTCGTTGTCCACCTCGCGCTGGATCGTGCGGCGCATCGGGCGGGCGCCGAACTCGGGCTGGTAGCCGCTGCGCGCGAGCCACCGCACCGCCTCCGGCGTGAACTCCACCGTGACGTCCTGCGCGTGTGCCCGCCGCCGGGTCTGTTCCAGCAGCAGCGCGGTGATCTGTTCCAGCTGCTCGGCTTCCAGTTTCCGGAACACGATGATCTCGTCGATCCGGTTGAGGAACTCCGGCCGGAACTGCTCGCGCAACCGCCGCATCAGCCGCTCGCGCAGCGGGCGGTCGGTGTCGGCCTCGTTGGCCGGGGCGAAACCGAGCGCGCCCTGCGTGCCGCTGGTGATCAGCTCCGAGCCGATGTTGCTCGTCATGATCAGCACCGTGTTGGTGAAGTTCACCGTGCGGCCGCGGCCGTCGGTCAGGCGCCCGTCGTCGAGCACCTGCAGCAGGACGTTGAAGATCTCCGGGTGTGCCTTCTCGATCTCGTCGAACAGCACGACCGAGTAGGGCCGCCGCCGCACGGCCTCGGTCAGCTGCCCCGCCTCGTCGTAGCCGACGTAGCCGGGCGGCGCGCCGATCAGCCGCGACACGGTGTGCCGCTCGCCGTACTCCGACATGTCGAGCCGGATCATCCGGTCCTGGTCGCCGAAGAGTGCTTCGGCCAGCGCCCGTGCCAGCTCGGTCTTGCCGACGCCGGTGGGCCCGAGGAACAGGAAGCTCCCGAATGGACGGTCCGGTTCGGACAGTCCGGCGCGCGAGCGGCGGACCGCCTCGGCGACCGCGGTCACCGCCTCGTCCTGCCCGATGACGCGTCCGTGCAGGTGTTCTTCCAGCCGCAGCAGGCGATCCCGCTCCGCCTCGGTGAGCTGGCTGACCGGCACGCCGGTGATCCGGGAGACCACCTCGGCGATGTCCTCCGGCCGTACGCACAGGGTGCCCGCGGGCTTGCCGTCGGACTCGGCCTGCCGGATCCGCTCCCGCAGCGAGGCGATCTCGTCGCGCAGCCGGGAGGCGTGTTCGAAGTCCTCCTCGGCCACCGCCTGGTCCTTGTCCCTGGTCAGCTCCTCGACCCTGGCCTCGAGGTCGCGCTGCTGGTGGGGCCTGCGCCCGGAGCGCAGCCGCACCCTCGCGCCTGCCTGGTCGATCAGGTCGATCGCCTTGTCCGGCAGGAAACGGTCCGTCAGATAGCGGTCGGACAGGTCCGCCGCCGCGGCGAGCGCCTCCTCGGAGAAGCGCACCTGGTGGTGCGCCTCGTACCGGTCGCGCAGCCCGTGCAGGATCGCGATCGTGTCCTCCACGGTCGGCTCGGGCACCAGGATCGGCTGGAACCTGCGCTCCAGAGCCGGATCGTGCTCGATGTTCTGCCGGTACTCGTCCAAAGTGGTCGCACCGACGACGTGCAGCTCACCACGCGCCAGCGCGGGCTTGAGCATGTTGCCCGCGCCCATCGAGCCCTCCGAGGACCCCGCGCCGACGACGGTGTGCAGCTCGTCGATGAACACGATCAGATCGTCGCGATGCCGGCGGATCTCGTTGAGCAGGTTGGTCATCCGTTCCTCGAAGTCGCCGCGGTAGCGCGTTCCCGCGATTATCGCGGTGAGATCCAGTTGCACGACCCGGCGGCCGGCGAGGATGTCGGGCACGTCACCGTCCGCGATCCGCTGGGCCAGACCCTCCACAATGGCCGTTTTACCGACACCGGCCTCGCCGATCAGCACCGGATTGTTCTTGGTGCGCCGGGACAGCACCTCGACGGTCTGCTCGATCTCGTCGTCCCGGCCCACCACCGGGTCGATCCCGCCCTCACGCGCCTGCGCGGTCAGGTCACGCCCGTACTGGTCCAGCGTCGGGGTCTCGCTGCGTTGCTGCTGTTGCTGCGGCCCGGGCTGCTGCGGGCTCGCGCTCTGCATCGCCTCCGGGCTGACCCCTGCCTGCGCGAGGATCCGGCCCGCGCGCGACTGCGGGTTCACCGCGAGCGCCAGCAGCAGATGCTGCGGCCCGATGTAGGACGAGCCCATGCCGCGCGCGATGCTGTGCGCGTCCATCAGGGTGCGTTTCGCACCCGGCGCCAGCGAGGACGGCGTGCTGTGCTCGCCCGCGCGTTCTCCGCCTGCGATCTCGCGGGCGATCTCGTCCGGTTTCGCGCCCGCGTTCTCCAGCAGCTGCCGGGTCGCGGGCAGCTGGGTCGCCGCCCACAGCAGCTGGTCGGTGTCGACGTCGTCGCTGCCCTGTTCCGCGGCCTTGCGCGCGGCGGCCGAGACCAGCTCGCGTGCCTGGTCGGTCAGCAGCCGGGTGATGTCGACCGACTGCCGCCTCGGCGGCATCGCGCTGCCGAAGAACTGGGCCAGGAACTGGTCGAAGGGGCTGGGGCCGGCCCCACCGGGAAAGAAACCTGTCATCAGTGTTCAGAACTCCTTGACTGCCTATGCCGGAACCGAATCCGTCTTCCGGTCCCACGCGCGGTGCTCGGCGATCACGTCGGCGAAGGTGTCGAAGAACTCGCCGGGAAGTGACTGCTCGGCCGCGGTCGAGGTCACCACGCCGTGGTCCCGCGTCACCTGCTCGCCCTCGGCGATCCGCTCGGTCACGCCCGCCTTGCGCAGCACGTCCAGCCCGGAACCGAACCCGGCGACCGGCTTCGCGTGCTTGTAGGCCTCGGCCACGAAATGCACGGCATACCCGTCGCCGGACAGCGTCCGTGCCGCGTCCGGGCCGCACGGCACGGCGACGGCGTCGTAGAGCACCGATGCCATCGTGTTCAGCTGGCGATCGGCGCTCAGCGGACCGCCGCCCGAGGCGCCCGGCCGCAGCTCACCCTCGGCGGGCGCGAGCAGTTCGACGATCACGCCCTTCTTGGTCAGCTCGTCCACGAGCCGCTGTGCGCCGACCGCGTCCGTGCCGTCGGCGACGAGCACGGCGACCTTCCTCGTGTCGAGCTTGTTCACCGGGGCGTTGAGCTGTGACAGCGCGGGGGAGCTGCGGCCGTGGTTCGGCGTCGCCTCCGCCGCGGGTGTCCGCACGCCGATCCCTTCCGCCACCCGGGCCGCCAGCTCGTGGTCGACATGGTTGAGCTCGGTCACCGTGCGGGCCCGGATCTCCTTGTCGACGACCTTGCCCAGTTCGAACCGGAACGCCGAGACGATGTGCTCACGTTCCACTTCGGACATGCTGTTCCAGAACAGTGTCGCCTGGCTGTAGAAGTCGCGGAAGCTTTCGCTGCGCTCGCGGATCTTGCGCCCGTCGACCCGCTCGGTGTAGTGCGAGAAGACGTCCGAGTCCGCGATCGCCGGGCAGCCACCGCCGATGCTGTTCTTGAAGTAGCTGGTCCGTCCCTTGTGGATTTTCTGCTGGCCGTAGCCGTCACGCTGGTTGTGCTGGACTTCGGCGATCGGCCGGTTGACCGGGATCTGCGCGAAGTTGGGCCCGCCCAGCCGGATCAGCTGAGTGTCCAGATAGGAGAAGTTGCGGGCCTGCAGCAGCGGGTCGTTGGTGAAGTCGATACCGGGCACCACGTTCGCGGTGTGGAACGCGATCTGTTCGGTCTCGGCGAAGAAGTTCTCCGGGTTGCGGTTGAGCACCATCCGCCCGACCGGCCGCACCGGAACCTGCTCCTCCGGGATGATCTTCGTCGCGTCCAGCAGGTCGAAGTCGAACGAGTGCTCGTCGGATTCCGGCACCAGCTGCACGCCCAGCTCCCACTCCGGGAACTGGCCGGAGTCGATGCAGTCCCACAGATCGCGACGGTTGAAGTCTGGATCCTTCCCGGCGATCTTCTGGCATTCGTCCCACAACAGCGAATGCGTGCCCAGCAAAGGTTTCCAGTGGAACTTCACGAACGTGCCCTCGCCGCGCGCGTTGACCAGCCGGAACGTGTGCACGCCGAAGCCCTGCATCATCCGGTAGCTGCGCGGCAGCGCGCGGTCGGACATCAGCCACAGCACCATGTGCAGCGTTTCCGGTTGCAGCGACACGAAGTCCCAGAACGTGTCGTGCGCCGACTGGGCCTGGGGAATCTCGTTGTCCGGCTCCGGTTTCACCGCGTGCACGAAGTCGGGGAACTTGATGCCGTCCTGGATGAAGAACACCGGCATGTTGTTGCCCACGAGATCGTAGTTGCCCTGGCGGGTGTAGAACTTCGTCGCGAAACCACGCACGTCCCGCACGGTGTCGGCGGATCCGCGCGAACCCGCGACCGTGGAGAACCGCACGAAGACCGGGATCTGCTCGCCACTGGTCAGGAACTCGGCGGTGGTGTGGTCGGCCAGGGAGTCGTCGTAGGCCTGGAAGTAGCCGTACGCGCCCGCGCCACGCGCGTGCACCACCCGTTCGGGAATGCGCTCGTGGTCGAAGTGTGTGATCTTCTCCCTGGCGTGGAAGTCTTCCAGCAGCGTCGGGCCGCGCTGCCCGGCGCTGAGTGAGTCGTCGGTGTGATCGACGCGCACCCCTTGTTGCGTCGTGAGATAACCCTCGCCTGCCTCGACACGTGCCGCTTCGAGCTGTTCGTGTTTGGCGTCCTTCTGCTCGGCCACGGTCCGTCCGCCCCTCTCGCGAGTGTGTGGGTCCGGCCTCCGGCTACCCTCGCCCTCGCGCGGCGAAACGACGCGTCACTCCTCGTCCACCAGCTTCTCCCGCAGATGCTGCAGGGTCTGCGCGAGCAGCCGCGACACGTGCATCTGGGAGATGCCGACGCGTTCGGCGATCTGGGTCTGCGTCATGTTCCCGAAGAAGCGCAGCATGAGGATCGTCCGTTCGCGCGCTGGAAGTTCGCGCAGAAGTGGTTGCAGTGCCTCATGATTTTCCACCGACTCCAGCCCGACGTCCTCCTCGCCGAGCGTGTCGGCCAGCGATGCGGATTCGCTTTCCTCGCTGGCGGGTTTGTCCACGGAGATCGCGTAGTAGGCGTTGCCGGCCTGCAGGCCCTCGCTGACCTCATCGACCGTGAGATCGAGCTCGCGGGCGATTTCCGTCGGCGTCGGCGCGCGGCCGAGGCGCTGCCCGAGCTCGCCGCTGACCTGCCCGATCTGCAGGTGCAGCTCCTTGAGCCGCCGCGGTACCCGCACCGACCAGCTCGCGTCGCGGAAGTGCCGTCGTACCTCGCCCATGATCGTGGGCACCGCGAAGGACAGGAAGTCCGAGCCCCGGTCGGGCTCGAAGCGGTCCACGGCGTTGATCAGCCCCACCCGTGCGACCTGCACCAGGTCGTCGTAGGACTCGCCGCGGCCGGAGAACCGGCGGGCGATGTGCTCGGCCACCGACAGGTACTCGGTGACCAGGTCCGAACGCAGCCGTTCCCGCCGGGGATCGCCGGGCGCCGTCGCGGCGAGGTCCGCGAACTTCGCGAGCTTCTCGTCGGTGTCGCCGTTTCGGGTCCTGGCCACGCTTACTCTCCGGTCGTCGGCCACGCGCATGGGCGGGGGCTCCCGGCCGGGTGATTGCAGTGGTCGAGTCGCATAGTCCTGACTACCCGCGACCCGCCGACCTCACACCTGGTTGGGCCGATCGTTCGCTGGCAACCCTCACCGCAACTCGTCATCAAAGGAGGTCCCGGAAATGGCCGAGCATTCGGGTGCGCAGCGGGCGCCGCTGTCGCAGGCGGCGGCGCTGGTGATCGGCATCGTCTACGTGGTACTCGGCATCGGCGGTTTTTTCGCCGGTGGCAAGGAAATCCTCGTGTTCCACACCGGTGTGCTGCTGGACATCATGCGCACCGCGATCGGGCTGCTCGCGCTCGTGGCCGCCCGCCGGGGTGCGGCGGCGCAGGTGATCGAGCTGGTCACGTTCTTCGGGCTGGCGGGGCTCACCGTGTACGGGATCCTGTCCACCGCCACCGGTGACCCGGTCGACGTGCGCGGACTGCTGGACGTGCAGTGGGCCGACAACATCCTGCACGGCGTGACCGCGATCGCCGGGCTCGTCTTCGGCCTGCTTCCCGCACGGCGGCGTTCCTCTGCTGCGCCCCGTGTTTAACTCCTTCGCTGTCGGTGAATGAGTGGACCATGATGTGGGCGAAAGAGCACCGGCTGCGCGTACTCGTGTGGCATGTGCACGGTTCGTGGACGGGTGCGTTCGTCCACGGCCGGCACGAGTACCTGCTGCCGGGGGGTGAGTGGGGGCTGGGACGTGCCGGGCGGGACTGGCCGGGCACGGCGCGTGAGGTGAGCCCCGAGGAGTTACGCGCGGGCGGGTTCGACGTCGTCGTGCTGCAGCGACCGGAGGAGTTCGAGCTGTTGCGCGAGTGGACCGGCCTGCGGGCCGGGCAGGACGTGCCCGCGGTGTACGCGGAGCACAACACGCCGACCGGCGACGTGCCGCGGACCAGGCATTTCCTGGCCGACCGCGACGACATCCCGCTGGCGCACGTGACGCATTTCAATCAGCTCATGTGGGACTCCGGGCGCGCTCCGGCCGTGGTGATCGAGCACGGTGTCGTCGATCCCGGTGCGCGCTACACCGGCGAGGAGCCCAGCGCCGGGGTCGTGATCAACGAGCCGGTGCGGCGCGGGCGCGCGGTCGGCACCGATCTGCTGCCGGCCTTCGCCGAGGCCGCGCCGCTGGACGTGTACGGGATCGGCGTGGAGAAGCTGGACCTCGGCGAGCGCGTGCGGCCGCGGGGCGATCTCGGGCAGGAGGACCTGCACACGAGCGTGGCGCGCTCGCGGTTGTACCTGCACACGACGCGGTGGACGTCGCTGGGCCTGTCGCTGATCGAGGCGATGCATCTGGGCATGCCGGTCGTCGCGACGGCCACGACCGAGGCCGCCCGTGCCGTACCCCGGGAGGCCGGGGTCGTGTCGGCCGACGTCGCCGAACTGACGCAGGCGGTCCGGGAGCTGATCGCCGAACCCGAGCTCGCCCAGCGGATGGGCAAGAACGCGCGTGAGCACGCGCTGGCCCACTACGGCCTGGACGCCTTCCTGCGCAACTGGGACGTCCTGCTCGACCGAGTCGTTGGAGGTGGATCATGAGGATTTCGATGGTGTCCGAGCACGCCAATCCGTTGGCCGCGCTCGGCGAGGTCGACGCGGGCGGTCAGAATCTGCATGTCGCGGAGCTGTCCGCGGCACTGTGCAGGCAGGGTCACCAGGTGACCGTCTACACCAGACGCGATGATCCCGGTCTGCCCGAACGGGTGCGTGCCGACTCCGGCTACGAGGTCGTGCACGTGCCCGCCGGCCCGGCGAAGCACCTGCCCAAGGACGAGCTGCTGCCGCACATGGCGGAATTCGGCCGGTTTCTCGCGGGCGAGTGGTCCCGCGACCAGCCCGACGTGGTGCACGCGCACTTCTGGATGTCGGGCCTGGCGGCATTGCTCGCCGCGAAGGAAGCGGACGTGCCAGTGGTCCAGACCTTTCACGCGCTGGGGGTGGTCAAGCGCAGGCACCAGGGTGCGGCGGACACCAGCCCGCCCGATCGCATCCGGCTGGAGCGGCTGATCGGCAAGAACGCGACGCAGGTCGCCGCGACCTGTTCGGACGAGGTGTTCGAGCTGGCGCGGCTCGGCCTGCCGCGGACCCGGATGTCGGTCGTGCCCTGCGGGGTGGACCTCGACCGGTTCACTGCGAGCGGCCGGAGCGGCCCGCGCGCGGCGAAGCACCGCATCGTCAGCGTCGGCAGGCTGGTGCCCCGCAAGGGTTTCGCGACGGCGATCAGTGCGCTACCCAGGGTGCCCGACACCGAACTCGTGATCGCGGGCGGTCCGGAACAAGGTCGTCTTTCCGATGACGAGGAAGCCCGCCGCCTCACGAAACTCGCCCGTCGCTGCGGCGTCGAGGACCGGGTCCACCTGCTGGGGCAGGTCTCCCGCAGCGAGATGCCCGCGCTGCTGCGGTCGGCCGATCTCGTGGTGTGCACGCCGTGGTACGAGCCGTTCGGCATCGTGCCCCTCGAAGCGATGGCCTGCGGTGTCCCGGTGGTCGCGGCCGCCGTCGGCGGCCTGATCGACACTGTGGTCGACGGGGTGACCGGTGAACTGGTCCCGCCGCGACGGCCCGAGGCGCTGGCGTCGACGCTGCGCCGCCTGCTGGACGACGCTGCCCAGCGCGAGGCGTACGGCGTCGCGGGAATGGACCGGGCCACCTCGCGGTACTCGTGGGACCGCATCGGCATCGACATCCTGCGCGTGTACGAAAAGGCATTGGCCGACCGCTCCGCGGCCGGCACGCCCGCGGCGGCGAACCAGGCATAACGGCGACCGAAGAGCCAGGGCCGCGACCTCACGGCGAGTTCGCGGCCCTGGCTCTTCGTGCTGCCGGAAAACCCGAGGGCAACGGCCCAAGCCGTCTCCTCCGCGGTGGCGTTTAGCAGTCGATGCGCCGGGTAGCGGTAGAAGGAGAGGAGGTGGACCGATGCGCGCGGTGCTGTTCGACCGGGACGACACGATCATCGTGGACGAGCCCTACCTGGCCGATCCGAAGCTCGTGCGCCCGGTCCCCGGCGCCGAGCAGGCGCTGCGAACCTTGCGTGAAGCGGGAATTCCGCTCGGTGTCGTGAGCAACCAGTCCGGTGTGGCCAGAGGACTCGTCACCGAAGGTGAGCTCGCCGAGGTCAACGCGCGCGTGGAGGAACTGCTCGGGCCGTTCGGCACCTGGCAGATGTGCGTGCACGCCGAAAGCGACGGTTGCGACTGCCGCAAACCGAAGCCCGGTCTGGTCATCAGGGCCGCGAGTGTGCTGAGGGTGCGGCCGGGCGAATGCGTCGTGATCGGCGACATCGGCTCCGACATGGGGGCGGCCGCCGCCGCGGGGGCGCGGGGCATTCTGGTGCCCACCGCGCGTACCCGCCGGGCGGAGATCGCCGCGGCTCCTTGTGTGGCAACGAATCTTCGGGAAGCGGTGGGCATGGTGATGGGGGAGTGGGGATGAGGGTTCTGGTCGCACGCCTGGACAATGCGGGCGACGTCTTGCTTTCCGGCCCCTGTGTGCGGGCGGTCGCGGCGGGTGCGGAGTCGGTCACGATGCTCGCCGGCCCGCGCGGACGAGCGGCGGCGGAGCTGCTTCCCGGTGTGGACGACGTGATCGAGTGGTGCGCTCCGTGGATCGACCCGGAACCGCCGCCGGTCACCGCCGAGTATACGAAAACCTTGCGGGACAGGGTAACCGGCTTCGACGCGGCCCTCGTCGTCACGTCGTTCCACCAGTCGCCGCTGCCGCTGGCGCTGATCCTGCGTGAATGCGGAGTGCCCTGGATCGGCGCGATCAGCGACGATTACCCCGGCTCCCTGCTCGATCTGCGGCACCGTGTCCACGGCGATCCGCCGGAAGCCGAGCGGGCCCTCGCACTCGCCGAGGCGGCGGGTTTCGCCTTGCCGCCCGGTGACGACGGCAGGCTCGCGGTCCGCGGCCCACTGCCTGATGTGTCCGAAGTGGCCGGTGACCCCGGCTACGTCGTCGTGCATCCCGCCGCGTCGGTGCCGGCACGCGAATGGCCCGCCGCGCAGTGCGCCGAAGCGGTGCGCATGCTCACCGGCGACGGCTATCGCGTCGTCGTCACCGGTGGCCCCGCGGACAAGGAGCTGACCGCCCGCGTCGCGGGCGAGTACGCGCTCGATCTCGCCGGGCGCACGGACCTCAGCCAGCTCGCCGCGGTGCTGAGCGGCGCGAGTGTCCTCGTCGCCCCGAACACGGGCCCCGCACACCTGGCCGCGGCGGTCGGCACCCCGGTGGTGTCGCTGTTCGCGCCGGTGGTGCCCGCGGCGCGCTGGGCGCCCTACGGGGTGCCCGTCGTGCTGCTCGGCGACCAGGAAGCGCCGTGCCGCGACACGCGCGCGCGGCGGTGCCCGGTGCCGGGGCATCCCTGCCTGGCCGGGGTGACTCCTGACGAAGTGCGCCAGGCGGTCGAGAAACTAGGAGGTGCAGCGTGATTGAACAGCGGTTCGCGGACTTGTCGGCCGCACTGGGCAGACTGAACTCGGCAGCGCCGAGGATCGAGGCGTGGGGCGAGCATCTCGCCCGGGTGCTCGACTCCGGCGGCAGGCTGCTGGCCTGCGGAAACGGCGGCAGCGCCGCCGAGGCCCAGCATCTGACCGGTGAACTGGTCGGCAAGTTCGTCAACGACCGGCAGCCGCTGTCGGCGATCGCGCTGCATGCCGACACCTCGGCGGCGACCGCGATCAGCAACGACTACGGCGAGCAGGAGGTGTTCGCGCGGCAGGTCCGCGCGCACGGCCGCCCCGGTGACGTGTTCGTCGGCCTGTCCACCAGCGGCCGCAGCCAGAACGTGTGCCTGGCCGCCAAGACCGCACACGAACTGGGCATGACGACCTGGGCGCTGACCGGGCCGATACCCAACCCGCTGGTGTCGCTGAGCGACGACGCGGTCGTCATCGACGCGCCGGGCACCGGCACCGTCCAGGAGGCGCATCTGGCGGTGGTGCACGCGTTGTGCGCGGCCGTGGACGCCTCGCTCGGGGTGCCTTCGTGACCGGCCCGCTGGTGGTGGTCGGCGACGCCCTGCTCGACATCGACGTCGACGGCGCCGCCGAGCGGCTCTGCCCCGAAGCGCCGGTCCCCGTGGTCGACGTGGGCCGCGAATGGCAGCGGCCGGGCGGCGCCGGGCTGGCCGCGTTGCTCGCGGCGCGGTCCGCGCGGGAGGTCGTGCTGGTCACCGCGCTGGGCGCGGACGAAAGCGGCGAGCGCGTGGCCGGTCTGCTGGCCGGCGAGGTGGAGCTGTGCGCGTTGCCGCTGGAGGGCGAGACTCCGCGCAAGACCAGGATCCGGGCCGCCGGCCAGTCCGTCGTGCGGCTGGACCACGGTGGTGGCCGTGCCCGGCACGATCCTTTGCCCGCGCGGGTGATTTCGTTGCTGCGCGAGGCGTCCACGATCCTCGTGGCCGACTACGGCCGGGGCGTGGCCGGGCATCCGGAGATCCGGCGGCTGCTGGCGCAGGCTCGCGTGCCGGTGGTGTGGGACCCGCATCCGCATGGTGGCCGGCCGGTGCCCGGTGCGCGGCTGGTGACGCCCAACGAGAGCGAAGCGGCGAAGTTCGCCGGGGAACACGGAGCCCCGGACGGACTGGCGCGAGCGCTGCGGGAGAGGTGGGGCGCGCCGGTGGCGGTCACGACCGGCTCGCGCGGCGCGGTGCTGGCCACCGACGCGGGAACCACGACGATCCCGGTGCCCGACGCGGCGCGCGTTCCCGCGAGCGTGCGTCCGGACACCTGCGGCGCGGGTGACCGGTTCGCCAGCGCCGCCGCGGCCGCGTTGTTCGACGGCGTGCGGCTGGAGGAGGCCGTCGGCGTGGCCGTGGAGTCCGCGGCGAGGTTCGTCGCGGCGGGCGCGGCCACCGCGGTGTCGCGGCCGGTGGACCGGACCGGGCCCGCGGCCGGGGCGGACGCGTTCGAACTCGCCGCGCGGGTGCGCCGCCGCGGCGGCCGCCTGGTCGCCACCGGCGGCTGCTTCGATCTGCTGCATACCGGCCACGTCAAGCTGCTCCAGCAGGCGCGCTCGCTCGGCGACGCGCTCGTCGTGTGCCTGAATTCCGACTCCTCGGTGCGCGCGCTGAAGGGCCCGGCCCGGCCGGTGACCCCGGCTGCGGACCGTAAGCGCGTGCTCGAAGCGCTCGAGGCCGTCGACGCCGTCGCGGTGTTCGACGAGACCTCACCGGCGCCGCTGCTGGGCCGGCTCGCGCCCGACGTCTGGGTCAAGGGCGGCGACTACACCGAGGCCGACCTGCCGGAGGCCGCCGTGGTGCGGCGGCACGGCGGGGACATCGTGCTCGTACCGACCGTCGAGGGCTACTCGACGACAAGGATTCTGGAGGGTGTCCACAATGGATAATCCAGGCAAGGTGCTGATCACCGGTGGCGCGTCCGGGCTGGGCGCGGCCACGGTCGAGGCGGTCGCCGAGGCCGGCGGCACGCCGCTGGTGCTGGACAAGGACAGCCCCGCCGCCGGAGTGCCCCACGTGCCGGTCGACCTGACCGACACCGAGGCCACCGAGCGCGCGGTCACCGAACTCGCCGAGACCGCGGGCGGGCTGGACGCGGTGTTCACCGCGGCGGGCATCGACACTCCCGGCAAGTTCGACCAGGTGTCCACCGAGGACTGGGAACGCGTGGTGAAGGTGAACCTGTTCGGCACCGCCGCCGTGGTGCGCGCCGCGCTGCCGTTCCTCAAACGCTCGCACGGCAAGGTCGTGACGGTGTCCTCGACGCTGGGCATCAAGGCCGTCGGCGACGCGACCGCCTACTGCGCGTCGAAATGGGGCGTCGTCGGATTCACCAGGGCGCTGGCCGCCGAGACCGCGGGCGAGATCGGCGTGACGATGCTGGTGCCCGGCGGGATGCACACGGCGTTCTTCGACAGCCGCGACGAGCAGTACAAACCTCCGCCCGACGCGAAACTCAACCACCCGGAGAACGTGTCCGCGGCCGTGCTGTTCGCGCTGTCCCAGCCGGCGGGCTGCGAAGTGCGCGAACTCGTCGTCGCCTCCTCGGAGGAGGGCTCCTGGCCGTGAGCCGCGTGCTCGTCCTGCGGGCGCTGGGCATGGGAGATCTGCTGGTGTCGGTGCCGGCGTTGCGAGGGTTGCGCGCCGCGTTCCCTGCCACCGGGATCACGCTTGCCGCGCCCGAGGGCCTGCGTGAGCTGGCCGAGCTGACCGGTGCGGTCGACGAGCTGCTGCCCACCAGCGGGCTCGGCGAACTGCGCTGGCGGCACGAGCCGCCCGCCGTCGCGGTCAACCTGCACGGCAGCGGGCCGCAGAGCGTCGCCGACCTGATGGCGACACGGCCCGCACGGCTGCTCACGCACGCCCATTCCGACTACCCGGCCATCGACGGGCCGCGCTGGGGAACTGGCGTGCACGAGGCACGGCGGTGGTGCGATCTCCTTGAGCACTACGGGATTCCAGCCGATCCGGCCGATCTCACGCTGCCCAGACCGCACGTGCCTAGCCCGGCCCCGGGCGCGGTCGTCATCCATCCGGGAGCGGCCTACGGCGCCCGGCGCTGGCCCGTCGACCGCTACGCACGCGTCGCTAAAACACTTGCCGCGCGAGGTCATCGCATCGTTGTGACCGGTGATGCCGGAGAACGGGAACTGGCCGGGGCCGTCGGCGGTGAGGTACTGGCAGGGCGAACCACGCTGTCGGAATTGGCGGCGCTGATCGCGGACGCGACGCTCGTGGTGTGCGGTGACACCGGGGTCGGGCATCTCGCGACGGCCTACGGCACCCCCTCGGTACTGGTGTTCGGGCCCGTGCCGCCGTGGCAGTGGGGGCCGCCACCGGGCACGGAAAAGCGCCACGTGGTGGTGTGGTCGGGGCGCGAAGGTCCCGCGTTCACCGACGAGCCCGACGCGGGGTTGCTGCGGATCGGCGAGAACCGGGTGCTCGAGGAAGCCGAAGTCCTTATCGGACGTCCACAAGGGACGGTGAGGCGAGGCTGAGGATCGCCTCCGGCACGCTGGGCCGCATCGGCAGGTGACCGGCCAGTCCGGTGATCTGCAGCGGCCTGGCGACCGGGTGGTGATTGCCCACCAATGCCCAGCTAAGCTGTGCGCGGTCCGCGGACTGGCTGGCGCGTAGCAGCAGGTGCAGCCCGGCCGAGCCGAGGAAGGTCACATTGTCGAGGTCCAGGACGAACGGGCCGGCCGAGCCGATCCGTTCGTCGAGGTATTCGCGCAGGATGGGCGCCCCCAGCGCGTCCAGCTCACCTGCGGTGCGTGCCAGCTGGATGCCGTCTTGCCGGTCTTCGGTTTCGATCCGCACGTCGCTTCGTGTAAGCACGGTGCTTCCGATCTGTTGAACAATATAGTTCCGGCACGGCTGTTGAGGTCAACCGCTCATATCTTCGACCGTACGGACGCTCCCGCTCATTGGCAAGACAGGGCTGTCTCCAGCCTGGCCCACACCGTTTTCCCCCCGGCCGGAGCGGTTGTGCAGCCCCATTCGGCGGCCGTTTTGGACACCATCAGCATCCCGAACCCTCCGTAGGAGTCGGCTTGCCGTATGTAGGCGTGCTCCGGGGCGTCGTCGGAGACCGAGATCGTCAGCCCGTCCGGCCGCCGTTCCAGGCACAACTGCGGCTGGGAACCGGTGTGCTGCAGGGTGTTCTCCACGAGCTCGCTCGCGATGGTCTCCGCGTCCTCGCACAGCGCCGGGAATCGCCAATCCGTGCATATCCGGTCGACGAATCTCCTGGCGCGGCGTGCGGCGTCCGGGGATCTGGCCAACGTGAGCTCGGCGCGGCCTCGCATCGGGCTTTCCTTCCCCCGCTTGAACTTTTCGTGACGAAACCGCACATACCCTAGGACACGGGCCGGGAAACGCGCCGCGGACCATGGTCCGTTGTGGACCGGGTTTCGCGGCGGCACGGGCGGGGTAGTCGCGGCAGATGGACGAGCACGCCCTGCTGCGAACGCTGACCAAGGTGGTGAACACGCTCGCCGACCGGCGGGTCGAGTTCGCGGTGGCGGGCGGGTGCGCGGTGTACGCGCGCGGCGGGCCGCCGTCGGATCACGACGTCGACGTGTTCGTGCACGAAGGCGACGTCCACCGGGCCCAGCGGGCGCTCGGCGAGGTGGGGATGCGGCCGGCGGACCCACCCGAAGACTGGCTGCTCAAGGCCTATGACGAAGACGTGCTCGTCGACCTGGTCTTCCGCCCCAATCACCGCACGGACATGGCCGCGCTGCTGGACCGCGCCGAGACGATGCGGATCGGTCCCGCGCGGGCGCCGGTGATCAGCGCGACCGATCTGATGGTCGACAAGCTGCTGGTCCTCGACGCCCACCGCTGCGATTTCACCCCGCTGCTGCACATCGCCCGCGATCTGCGGGAGCAGGTCCACTGGGACGAGGTCGCGACCGAAACCGCCGAATCCCCTTACGCGCAGGCGTTTCTGATGCTGATCGAGTCGCTTTCCGTGACGGAGGTGCGCGCATGACGGAAGAGATCCAGTACCGCGTCGCCCATGTCCGGCGGGCCCTCGCCGAGGACCCGCGCACGGCCGAGCTGGGCGTGCGGGTCAACGTGCGCGCGGACGCCGTGTACCTCTCCGGAGAGGTGGCCACCGAGGAGCGCAGGGCCGACCTGGAACGCGTCCTGCGGGAGGTGGCGCCGGAGGTGACCGTGCACAACGACGTGCGGGTGGCCGACACCCGCGAGCCGGCACGGAGGGAGGAACTGCGGTGATCCGTGTGGCCGCGGTCGGAGACGTGCACCTGGGCGAGGACGCCCGCGGCCGGCTCCGTCCCGCGCTCGACAACCTCGCCGGTCACGCCGACGTCCTGCTGCTGGCCGGCGACCTGACCCGGCACGGTGCGCTGGACGAGGCGCGGGTCGCCGCCGAGGAGTTCAGCGGCCTGGACGTGCCGGTGGTCGCCGTGCTCGGCAACCACGACCACCACTGCGACCTCGGTGACGACATCGCGAAGCTGCTGGAGGACCACGGCATCGTCGTGCTGGAGGGCACGGCCACCACGCTGCGGGTCAACGGGCAGCGGCTCGGCGTCGCCGGCGTCAAGGGCTTCGGCGGCGGCTTCGCCGGGAAATGCGCGAGCAATTTCGGCGAGCGCGAGATGAAGGCATTCGTCAGTCACACGATCGAACGATCCGAGGCATTACGCGGTGCACTGGCCCGACTCGACACCGATGTCCGGATCGCGCTGACCCATTACTCGCCGATTCCGGAAACCCTGCGTGGTGAACCTCCCGAGATATATCCGTTCCTCGGCTGTTACCAACTCGGCGAGGTGATCGACGAAGCACGCGCCGACCTCGCCGTTCACGGGCACGCGCACTTCGGCTGCGAGCAGGGAGTGACACCCGGTGGGGTGCGTGTCCGCAACGTGGCCCAGCCCGTCATCCGCAGTGCCTTCGCCACTTACGGATTAGGGGCTTGATTCACTTTTCCCACCGGAGGACAGTGGGTACGCCGGGATACGCAGTCTGCGACGAAGGCGAGGACGCGAATGACGGAGTTGCGGGCCCGGCCCATTGTGCTGGGCAACCGGTATGAGCTTCCGGCCCGGCACCGCAAGGGCCGGGCGCTGGTCAGTATCGCGCGCACGACCGACCACAAGGTGATCGGTCTGCTCTACTTGTTCACTTCGCTGGCGTTTTTCATGATCGGCGGCGCGCTGGCGCTGCTGATGCGTGCCGAGCTGGCCCGGCCAGGCCTGCAGTTCCTGTCGAACGAGCAGTACAACCAGCTGTTCACCATGCACGGCACGATCATGTTGCTGTTGTACGCGACGCCGAACGTCTTCGCCTTCGCCAACCTGGTGCTGCCGCTGCAGATCGGTTCGCCGGACGTCGCGTTCCCACGGCTGAACGCGTTTTCCTACTGGCTGTTCCTCTTCGGCGGCCTCATCGTGCTGTCCTCGTTCGCCACGCCGGGCGGCGCGGCGGACTTCGGCTGGACGGCCTACACGCCGTTGTCGAACGCGATGCACTCGCCAGGACTGGGCGGGAACCTGTGGATCTTCGGGTTGATCGTTGCCGGTCTCGGCACGATCCTCGGCGCGGTCAACATGGTGACGACGATCGTCACCCTGCGCTGTCCGGGTATGACGATGTGGCGGATGCCGATCTTCACCTGGAACATCCTGTTCACCAGCGTGCTGATCCTGGCCGTGTTCCCGATCCTGACCGCGGGCCTGTTCGCGCTGGGCGCCGACCGGATCATCGACGCGCATCTGCTCGATCCCGCCAACGGCGGCGCGATCCTCTGGCAGCACCTGTTCTGGTTCTTCGGCCATCCCGAGGTCTACATCATCGCGCTGCCCTATTTCGGGATCATCACCGAAATCGTGCCGGTGTTCAGCCGGAAACCGTTGTTCGGCTACCGCCTGATGGTGTTCGCGACGCTGGGCATCATGGCGTTGTCGTTCGCGGTGTGGGCGCACCACATGTTCGCCACGGGCGCGGTGCTGCTGCCGTTCTTCTCGTTCCTGACCTTCCTCATCGCGGTGCCGACCGGGATCAAGTTCTTCAACTGGATCGGCACGATGTGGAAGGGGCAGATCTCCTTCCAGACCCCGATGCTGTGGTCGGTCGGGTTCATGGTGACGTTCCTCTTCGGCGGGCTGACCGGGGTCATCCTGGCCTCCCCACCGTTGGATTTCCACATCACCGACTCCTATTTCGTGGTCGCCCACTTCCACTACGTGCTGTTCGGCACGATCGTGTTCGCCACGTTCGCCGGGGTGTATTTCTGGTTCCCCAAGATGACGGGCCGGATGCTCGACGAATCGCTGGGCAAACTGCACTTCTGGACCACGTTCATCGGGTTCCACACCACGTTCCTGGTGCAGCACTGGCTCGGCGACATGGGCATGCCGCGCCGCTACGCCGACTACCTGCCCACCGACGGGTTCACCACGCTGAACACGATCTCCACGATCGGCGCGTTCATTCTCGGGGCGTCGATGCTGCCGTTCGTCTACAACGTGGTGAAGAGCTACCGCTTCGGCGAACCGGTCGAGGTGGATGATCCCTGGGGCTTCGGCAACTCGCTGGAATGGGCCACCACCTGCCCGCCGCCGCGGCACAACTTCCTGGAGCTGCCCAGGATCCGCTCCGAGCGTCCCGCGTTCGAACTGCACTATCCGCATCTGGTGGAGCGGCTGCACGCCGAAGGCCACATCACGCTCACCGGCAAGCCGGTCCCGCATGAAGACGCGCGGGCGACGTTGTCGGAGAAGGCGGCTCCGGGTACCGCGGAACACGACGGTTAGCGCTTGCCACCTCCGGGTAGTCGAAGTCCGGAGGTGACGACGATGAGTGAAGAGGTCCGTGGATCCACCGCGGTCGAGGGCCGGTCCGTCGCGCAGCTGGTCCAGGACGCCTCGGAGCAGATGCGCCGTCTGGTGCGCGACGAGTTGCGGCTGGCCACTTCGGAACTGAAGGAGAAGGGCAAGCACGCCGGCGTCGGTGCCGGCCTCGCCGGTGCGGCCGGGATCGTCGCGGTGTTCGGTGGCGCCACCCTGATCGCCGCCGCCGTGCTCGCGCTGGCACTGGTCGTGCCCGCGTGGCTGTCCGCGCTGCTGATCGGCGCGGCGCTGCTGGTGATCGGCGGGATCGCGGCGATGGTCGGCGGCAAGCAGCTGAAGTCGGCGACGCCGCCGGTGCCCGAGGAGGCCGCGGCGGGGGTCAAGAAGGACGTCAGCGCGATGCGAGGGGACTACGGCCATGGCTGACAAGCGCGAGACTTTCCCCGCCGACGCCGAGGAAGCACGCCTGGATGTCGAGCTGACGCGCCAGGAACTCGGCGAGACGGCCGAGGCACTGGCCAACAAGATGAAGGAGACCGCGGCCACGACCCAGAAGGTGGCCCTGTCCACCGGCGCCGCCGTCGGCGCGGTCGTGCTGGCCGTCGTGCTCATCCGCAAGTTCGCCGGGAGGTGATGCCGGATGCCGGTGGAGACCGAGCTGTGGGAGGAGTTTCACCGCGTGGTCAACATGTCTTCCCGTGAGCTCAGTGAATGGCTGCGGATCCGCTCCGCCGACGAGACTACCGAGGAGCTGCCGGACCACGCGGGCACCCCGACCGGCAGGCACGTCCTGGAGATCCTGGGCAAACGCCGCGGTGATCTGACGGCCGACGACGAGCGGGTGATGCGCAACGTCGTGGACCGGGTCCACGCCGAGCGACGCGACGATCTGGAACCGACGGCGGGCCAGGACAACTGGCGGCACCGGCTGATGTCGCTGGGCCACGACCCGCTCAAAGGAGGCCGCTGATGCATCGCGGTAGCGAGAAGCACAGCCCGCGCGAGGACGACCAGCTCAAGCACGAGCTGCAGGGGACGTTGCAGGGCAACGGGTCCAGCCGCGCCGAGGAGTGGCGCGACCCGGAACCGCCCGCCGACGACGATCCGGATCTCGACCAGCGTTAGCCGGTCGTGACGCCGTGCCGGGCCCCCTCGCGATGAGGGGGCCTCGCACTGTGTGAGCCTCGGCCCGGGCTTTCAGCGGTAGAGTTTCTTCGCGTAGTCGGGCCCGTAGTAGCGTTCGAGTTCTTCCAGCGAGTCCTCGGGACGTTCCAGCGCCTGCGCGATCAGCGCCCGCGACGGCACCGAATCCGGTCCCCAGGTCTCCGGCTGCCACAACCGGGACCGCAGGAAAGCCTTGGCGCAGTGGAAGAAGATCTGCTCGATCTCGACGACGATCGCCAGGCTGGGCCGGTGCCCCTGCACGATCATCAGGTCGAAGAATGGCGCGTCCTTGATCAGCCGGGCGCGTCCGTTGATGCGCAGCGTGTCGCCGCGGCCCGGCACGAAGTAGGTCAACCCGACGTGCGGGTTGACCAGGATGTTGCGGAGCCCGTCGGCCCGGCGGTTGCCGGGGCGTTCGGGGATGGCGATGGTGGTGTCGTCCAGCACCAGGGTGAATCCGGGCGGGTCGCCCTTCGGGGACGCGTCGCACGCGCCGTCGGCGCCGGCGGTCGCGATGACGCAGAAGGGGGAGCGGGCCAGCCACCGCCGGTGGATCTCGTGCAGCGAGCCGCGTTCCTTGTCCCGTACCCGTGGCAGCGGGTGCCCGATCAGCTCCCGCAGCTCCTCTTCCGAACCGACCTCCGCCATCGTGTCCATCTCCGAACACTAGCGCCGGAGCCGGGGGTCAGCGCCGGACTTTTCGCGGCAACGTGAAGTGCACCGTCTCGCGCGTGGTTTCCCGTTCCTCGACGGTCAGCGGGCCGAGCCCGCCCAGCGCCGCGATCACGTCGTCGACCAGCCGTGGTGGCGCGGACGCGCCCGCGGTGAGCCCGATCGTGCGCACCCCGGCGAGCCAGTCCGTCCTGATGCCGGCCGCGTCGTCGATGAGCTGCGCCGGGGTGCCCTGCTTGCGGGCCAGCTCGACCAGCCGCATCGAGTTGGACGAGTTGCGCGAGCCGACGACCAGGACCAGATCCGCGGCCGCCGCGATGCCCCGCAGCGCGTCCTGCCGGTTGGTCGTGGCGTAGCAGATGTCGTCCGAGGCCGGGCCGCGCAGCGCCGGGAACCGGCGGCGCAGCACGTCCAGCACCTCGGCCGTCTCGTCGACGCTCAGCGTGGTCTGCGTCAGGTAGGACACGCGCCGCGGATCGGGCACCCGCACCGTGCGGGCGTCCTCGGCCGACTGCACCAGCACCGTGCGTTCCGGGGCCTCGCCGAGGGTGCCTTCCACCTCCTCGTGCCCGGCGTGCCCGATGAGCAGCACCGTGTGGCCCGCCGCGGCGAACCGTTTGGCCTCCGCGTGCACCTTCGTCACCAGCGGGCAGGTCGCGTCGATCACGTCCAGCCGCCGCCGTGCCGCGTGCGCGCGGACCGCGGGGGAGACCCCGTGCGCGGAGAACACCACGGTCGCCCCGCGCGGCACCTGGTCCAGCTCGTCGACGAACACCGCGCCGCGGTCCTCCAGATCGGCGACGACATGGGCGTTGTGCACGATCTGCTTACGCACGAAGATCAGCCCGCCGCGCCGGGCGAGCAGCCGCTCGACGATCTCGACCGCCCGCTCCACCCCGGCGCAGAACGACCGGGGTGCGGCGAGCAGCACCGTTCGTGCGGTGCCGGCGACGGCGAGGCAGGCGGCCATCGCCCCGCACACCTGCTCGGTCAGCGCGGGCGAGCCGGTCACGGCGACCCCGAGCCCGGCCTCGTGCTCCGCGGCGGGAAACACGGCCCGCAGGGCCACGGTGTCGGCGGTCTCGACGTGCAGGTGCCCGCGTGCCGCGCGGACCCCGCGCCTGGCCAGCTCACCGGCCAGCAGGGGCGATGCCGGGCAGCCGATCGACGGTCGGTCCGGCCACACCAGGTCATCGGCGACGAGAACCTCGCCGGGATCGGGCCTGCCGGGATTGTTCGCGGCCAGAATGCTTTGCGCTGCGGTGAACATCGGTGACTCCCTCAACGATCCCGGCGTGCGACGAACCGCGCCAGCGTTTCCAGCTCCGCGTGCGCGCCCGGGTCGATCTCGGCGGCACGCAGGTGCCGCAGCGCCTGCGTCATCAGTTCGTCGGCGCGTGCCTGTGCCCACGCGCGCCCGCCCGCGAGATCGACCAGCTCGGCGGCGCGCGCGAGCCGCGTGCCGGACAGTTCCGTGCGGTACAACGCGGCCAGCTCGTGCCCGGCGTCGGTGCCCGAGGCCAGCGCCGCCACGACGGGCAGCGATTTCTTGCGGTTGCGCAGATCCGAGAACACCGGTTTGCCGGTGACGGCCGGCTCGCCCCAGATCCCGAGCAGATCGTCGACGAACTGGAACGCCAGGCCCAGCTCGGAACCGAAACACCGCAGGTGGCCCAGCCGCTCGGGACCGGCGTCGCCGGCGAGGGCGCCGAGCACGCACGCGCAGCCCAGCAGCGCTCCGGTCTTGCCCGCGGCCATCGCCCGGCACTCCGCGACGCCGACCTCGGCCCGGTCCTCGAACTCGAGATCCGCGCTCTGCCCCTCGATCAGCTCCAGCACCGCGGTCATCAACGCGTCCAGCTGGCCCGGAGCCCCGGACAGCAGCCGCGCGGCGAGCGCGAGCATGGCGTCGCCGGCGAGGATCGCCGGGCCGGAACCGAACACCCGCCACACCGTCGCGCGGTGCCGCCGCGTCGCGTCGCCGTCCATCACGTCGTCGTGCACGAGCGAGAAGTTGTGCACCAGCTCCACGGCGACGGCCGCGGGCAGGGCCGATTCCAGCCGCGCGCCGACAGCCTTCGCGCTCAGCAGCGTGAGCACCGGGCGCAGTGCCTTGCCGCTGCCCGCGCCGTCCGCCCAGCCGAAGTGGTGCCACGCGATGGGCCGCATCGAGGCGGGCAGCCGCCCGGCGGCCGCGCGCAGCTCCGGCTCCACGATCGTCTTGCCCCACGCCAGGATCTCGTGTGCGGTCCGGGTTCCCGCGATCACATCCGTCATCGTCCGATCTCCACGTTCTCCAGTACGCCCAGTGCGTCGGGGACCAGCACCGCGACCGAGTAGTACGCGGTGACCAGATAGGACAGCAGGCCCTTGTCGGTGATGCCCATGAACCGCGCGTTCAGGCCCGGGTCGATCTCGTCGGGGATGCCGCTCTGGCGCAGCCCGACCACCCCCTGCGACCGTTCGCCGGTGCGCATCGCCATGATCGAGGTCGTGCCGGTGGCGGTGACGGGAATCTTGTCGCAGGGCAGGATCGGCGTGCCGCGCCAGGCGGGAAAGGGCTTTCCCTCGACCTCGACGGACTGCTGGGCGATCCCGCTGCCGGTGCATTCGCGGCCGAACGCCGCGATGGCCCTGGGATGGGCGAGGAAGAACTCCGTCTTGCGGCGCCGGGACAGCAGTTCGTCCATGTCGTCCGGGGTGGGCGGGCCGCCGCGGGTCTGGATGCGCTGGCGGAAGTCGGCGTTGTGCAGCAGCCCGTACGCCGGGTTGTTGACCAGATCGCTTTCCTGCCGCTCGCGCAACGCTTCCACGGTCAGCCGCAGCTGCTGTTCGACCTGGTCCATCGGATCGTTGAACAGGTCCGCGACGCGGGTGTGCACGCGCAGCACGGTCTGCGCGACCGACAGCTCGTACTGCCTCGGCGCGAGTTCGTAGTCCACAAAGGTCGACGACAGCCGCGGTTCGCCGCAGTGCCCGGACGTCAGCTCGATGGCCGCCTCACCGTGCTTGTTCTGCGAAAGCTCCGTTGTGGACCGGAGCCAGGACACGTGGGCGCGCAGCGACTCGGACTCCGCCAGCAGCCGCAGTAACTCCTCGCGGTCCAGCGTCAGCACGGTGACCGGGGTGAGCGCCAGCACCGAATACGACCACGGCTCGGGCGTTTCCGCGAGCACCTGCTGCCCCAGATAATCGCCGTCGGCGAGTACACCCAGCGTGGCCGGCTCGCCGTAGGGACCGGTGCTGGTCTTGCTCACCTTGCCGTGCGCGATGAGGAAACCGGCTTCCGGCGGCGATCCGGCTTCGGCGAGCACGTCGCCGGGCCGGTACTCGCGGGGCACCATCCGCTCCGCGACCGCCCGCAGCACATCCTGGTCGGTGAAACCGTGGAACAACGGCAGTTCGGCCAGACTCTCCGGGACCACCCGCACGTCGCCGCCGGCGCTGTAGAACGCGGCGCGCCCCTCGCCCGTCGCGTGCGTGAGTCTGCGGTTCACCCGGTAAGTGCCCGCGGTGGTCTCCACCCACGGCAGCCGCCGCAGCAGCCAGCGCGAGGTGATGCCGCGGCTCTGCGGCACGGTCTTGGTCGTGGTCGACAGCTGGCGCGCGGCCGAGGTGCTCAGGCTCAGCCGGGCGCTCGCCTGGACTTCCGTTACCGTCACGGGGAAAACCACCAATCAGTGGGAGGTCAGGGGTGCTGGGGCAGGCGCCGGGGAGCCGCGGTGCCCGCCGTGGAGCCAGTCGCGCAGACCGGTGGCGTAGCGCAGCACCCGCTCGTCGCCGGTGAGCGCGGGAAGTTGTACGAGCGAGAACGTGTCGAACTGACGCAACCGCGCGTCCAGCAGTCTGCCCGCGCCCGCCTCGGCCTCGGCGAGCCGTGCGCAGTCGGCGAAGTGCCGGTTGAGCACGCGGACCGATTCGCCGGGCACCTCGGCTCCGGTGCTGTATTCGACGAGTGCGGCCGACCAGGCCGGGCTGCCCAGCGGATGCCGGTACCCGATCACCAGGCGCCACAACGACTCCATGAGCAGCCGCGACACCTCCTCGGCCAGCCGCGCACGCCAGGCGGGCGACCGGCCGGGCACGGTGCGCGCCCACAGGTCGGCCAGCCCCGCCTCGGCGGGTCGCGCCGGTTCCGTGGTGGGCCCGCCGGTGACCGGCATGAAGGCAGCCAGCCGCTGCGTCCTGGCCTGGCCCGTGCGCAGGCGGTGACAGCCGTCCAGGAAATGGCGGTCCACAAAGGACAGCCAGGTGTACCAGCAGGTCACGACGCCCAGTTCGCGCCGCGGCGCGGTGGGATGCCGGTACGCGCACGACCGCGCTGCGCCGGGCGCTGCGGGCAGGCCCACCTCCGCCGCCCACGCCGCGGCGTGCCGCCACGCGTGCTCGTGCTCCGGGTTCGGCCGCACCGCCACCTCACCGGCCGATCTCGACGTTCTCCAGTATCGCGAGCGCGTCGGGCACCAGCACCGCCGCCGAGTAGTAGGCCGACACGAGATAGGACATGATGGCCTTGTCGTCGATTCCCATGAACCGCACCGAAAGCCCCGGCTGGTACTCGTCCGGGATGCCGGTCTGGTGCAGCCCGACCACACCCTGGTTCTGCTCGCCGGTGCGCATGAGCATGATCGAGCTGGTGCGGGTCTCCGACACCGCGATCTTGTTGCACGGCAGGATGGGGATGCCGCGCCAGGAGGGCACCTGGTGGCCCAGGTAGTCGATGCCGGCCGGATAGACGCCGCGCGCGTTGCACTCCCGGCCGAACGCCGCGATGGCGCGCGGGTGGGCCAGGAACACCGACGGGTCCTTCCAGACCGCGGCGAGCAGCTCGTCGAGATCGTCCGGGGTCGGCGGGCCGGAGCGGGTGTGGATGCGCTGGCTGACATCGGCGTTGTGCAGCAAGCCGAAGTCGGGGTTGTTGACGATCTCGTTCTCCTGGCGTTCCCGCAACGCCTCGATGGTCAGCCGCAGCTGCTGCTCCACCTGGTTCATCGGCTGGTTGTAGAGATCGGCGACCCGCGTGTGGACGCGGAGCACGGTCTGCGCGACGGACAGTTCGTACTCGCGCGGCGACATCTCGTAGTCCACGAAGGTGCTCGGGATGTCCGGCTCGCCGGAATGCCCAGCGGTGACTTCGATGGTCGCCTCGCCGTGTTCGTTGCGCGGCGCCTGCAGTCCCGAGTGGAACGCCGTGACGTGCGCCCGCAGCGATTCGGACTGCGCGTACACGTCGTCGAAGGCATGCTGCGGCAGCGACAGCACGGTGCACGGGGTGACCGCCTTGACCGTGTACTCCCAGATGCTCTGCGGGTCCACGAGCGTCTCGTCGCCGAAGTGGTCGCCGTTCGCGAGGACGCCGAGCGTCGTCTGGTCGCCGTACCGGCCGGGGCCGATCTTGCTGACCTTGCCGTGCGCGATGAGGAACGACTGGTCGGACTGGTGGCCGAACTCGACGATCACGTCGCCGGGGGAGTACTCGTGCTGTTCGTAGCGCTCGGCCAGTGCGGCGAGCACCTGATCGTCGTCGAATCCGCGCAGCAGCGGCAGTTCGCCGAGTTCGGCGGGGATGACCCGGACGTCGGAGCCGGTGCTGATGAACGTCACCCGACCGTCGCCCACCGTGTAGCTCAGGCGGCGGTTCACCCGGTACGCGCCGCCTGCCGCCTGTACCCAGGGCAGCACGCGCAGCAGCCACCGCGAGGTGATGCTCTGCATCTGCGGGACGGACTTGGTCGTGGTCGCCAGGTTGCGTGCGGCCGCGGTGCTCAAGCTCTGCTGCGGGGTGCCTTCGACGCTGGGTTCAGCGGATTCGGTCACTGTCACGGCAAAAACCACCAATCCATGCTTATTTCAGGATTCAGCGTGTGGAATCGGAATCGCCCAATTTCACGGGGCGAATTCGACCGTAGCACCGGGGGTGTGGGCCGTACAGTCACTCGTCCGTGGTGGCCGGTCGAATTGGACCGTGGGAAATAGCCATTACTGCGCGGCGGGAAGACTGAGAGTAGAGCGAACGGTTTCGGATCACTCGGGGCGACCAGTGCGGCCCGGCACGACCGTGTGAGTCGTCTCCGTGGCGTTCCGCGTGACTGTCACCCTGCTGCTCCGAACGGACCCAATCGATCCCGGATACTGGGAGGGTTGCCTCCGATGGCGGAGTGGACTCGCACGAAAGCGTTGTGCGGCAGGCATTTCAACGAGCGACGGACAATCGGCGAACACGGATGGTCACGCCCACTTCGTGACCGTGGCCCGGCTGGAGCAGCAGCACACCCGGGTGCGCCGGCCGTGACGGCGGAATTGCGGCCGGAATTAGCTGCGTGGAATCGATCTGGGCTGAATAAGTGAGAGCCGCGTCAAATTCGCTGCCGCTCGAATGAAAGACAACGCGCGATCTTGTCCGGCCATAGGGCCCTGATTAGCGTGTGCGTATTCGCGACCGGATAAGGAGCCTCATGAGCGTGTACCTGACCGGGTCGATCTGGGTCCTCGCCGCCGTGCTCGGCGGAGCGCTGATCGCGTATCTCGTCAGACGCTACGGCCTGGACGAGGGCCGGATGGACAACAACGACGCGGCCGGGCAGGCGTTCACGATCGTCGGCGGTCTGCACGCGGTGGTCGTCGCGTTCGTACTGATCTCCCTGTTCGACGCGGCGACCACCGTTCGCGACGAGTCCTATTCCGAGACTCAGGCGCTGGTCGGCGTCGCGTGGGCGGCGCAGGCGCTTCCGGAGCCGGCGAAGAGCGAGCTGCCCCGGCTGGCCAGGGACTACGCGGACACCGTGGTGCGCGTCGAATGGCCCGAGCTGCGCGCGGGCGGCACGGTGCCGGACCAGGGCTGGCACGAGCTCCAGCAGATGCGCGAGGTGCTGGACAGCGCGGACATACCGGGCGACGACGACTGGCTGACCGGCGAGAAGACCCAGGCCGCCGACCAGCTGATGACGATCTACGAGCAGCGGCAGTCCCGGTTGAACGCCGTACGGGACAACAATGTCGGGCTCGTGGTGTGGTTCGTGCTGATCGTCGGGAGCCTGATCTTCGTGTTGCTGCCCAACCTGTTCGGCGGTACCAAGCAGATCACTCACATCATCATCGTGTCCACCCTGGCCGCGACCACCACGCTGCTGCTGTTCGCGATCTATCAGCTGCAGAACCCGTTCGGGGGCGGCGCGAAGGTGGGCCCGGACGCGTTCAGCCAGGCGATCACCAGGTTGAGCTGAATCGTGTGGCTTCGTGGCGCGTGCGCCGTGCTCGTGCTCGTGGGCAGCACGCTGTTCACCGGTCCGGCTTCGGCGGCCTCGTCGTGTCTGGCACTGCGGGTGTCCAGCGGCCGTGGATTGTCCACAGTGGAGCGTGTTCGGCTGCCGGAGATGACGACGACCACGCTGGGCGAGGTGGGCTACCGGCTCAACGCGCTCGGCTACACGGCGCGGCAGGACCTCGCCTACGCGATGAGCGATTCGGGACGCGTGATCACGCTCGATCGTCAGGGGCGGGCCACGGATCTGGGGCCGCCGAAGCGGTGGGGCAGGCACGACCTGGGGCACATGACGGCGGGCGCGGTGTCCGGAAACGTCTGGTACGTCAAGGGATACGGCGTGCTGTACACGATCGACGTCAACCCCGCGAGCCCGGCCTATCTGCGGTTGACCTCGGCGCTGACCCTGTGGCCGTGGGACCTGGCCGCGGACGTGGACGACTTCGACGTCGATCCGGCGGACGGCAGGCTCTACGGTGTGGCAGAGGGGAACGTGGTGAGCATCGACCCGGACACCGGCGCGGTGCGCGTCGTGCCGGGCCCGGTCCTGCCGTGGAGCCGCGCGTACGGCGGAGTGGTCCTGGCCCCCGACGGCACCCTCTACGTCACGGCGAACGCCACCAGCGGGCGGAGCCGTGTTTACGGCGTCGTCAGGGGCGTTTCGTACACTCTCCTCGCGAGCGGGCCGCCCGTGCAGGACACGGATATGGCGGGCTGCCTCACCGCGCGACCGTCGCCACCGCCGACCACGCCTCCCACGGTGCCGCCGGTGCCGCCGCCGGTGACGACACCGCCGCCCCCGCCACCTTCCACCGTGCTGCCACCGCCACCCACACCGCCAACGGTGCCACCGTCACCACCGCCGGTGACCACGCCGCTGCCGCCTCCGCCCGTGACCACACCGCCGTCCCCAACGCCACCCTCTACGACCACCACGCCACCGCCAGCGCCGCCACGGCCACGTCCTCCGGCGCCACCACCACCCGCACCATCCGCC
>NZ_JAAXLS010000031.1 GCF_012328925.1 Amycolatopsis acididurans | reverse complement strand
CATCGTGCACGAGCCCCGCCCGCCGCAGGCTGGTGACAGCATCCGGCGCCATGCCCAGGTGCCGGGCAGCGGCGGTGGCCAGCTCGGCCACACGCGGCGAATGTCCCCGTGTCCACGGCGATTTCAGGTCCGCGAAATCGGCCACCGCCGCCAGCGCCGCGTCCACGCCCGGCCCCGCGATCACGGCACCGACCGGATCGGCCGACAGCATCGCCTCCCATGGATCGGACTCCTCCAGAGAGCCGAGCACCTCCGGGCCTACCGCCAAGCACGCGTCGACCACCGCGGGGTCATAGGCCCGGCCCCGCCGGGCCCGCAGCACCTCGCCCCACTGCGCCGGCCCCACCCGCCACCACAACGCCGCGTCCCGGGCGACCACCGCGATCCGCACCCCCAACGGCACCGCCTCCCCGGCCAGACCGTCGGGGAAACCGGCACCATCCCAGCGCTCGTAGCCGTGCGCCAACGCCTCCCGCACCGTCGCCGACACACCCAGGCGTTCCGCGAGCATCGCCGCGACCTCGCAATGCGCGGACAACGACCGCCGGGCCCCCGCAGGATCGGCCAGCGCACCGGCCACCAACGCCGCACGCCGCAGCGGCGCCCGGCCCGCACCCACCGTGCGCACCAGCGCCCGGCCCATCTCCGGCTTGCCGCCCATCGCCACCGGAGCCATCCCGGCCAGAAACGCCAGATCATCCCCGCCGGTCATCCGGGCCGTCTCCCACGCATCCGCCGTACACCCCAGGAAACGCAGCAACGCCACCTGCTGCACCGCCGCCACACCCACAGCGTCGAGCCCAAGGCGTCCAGCCAGCGCCGCCGCCAGCACCGACGTGCGTACACCATGGAACTGCGGCTGCCCCGTCCCCAGATCCGTGGCCAACGACACCGCACCCAGCAACTCCGCCACGCGCAGAGGGACACACTCCGGCTCAGACGCCATCACACCAGTGTCCCAGCCAAGGAACCACAACGACGACATCGGCGGGGCGTGAAGCCACCGCGATCTCGCGACAGATGTCCACAATGGCCACGACGGCACAGGCGCCACTCGGCAAACCTTGGCGCCGCGGCCCGGTGTCCCACCCCGATGGCGCCAGATCGAGGTCACCGGCCTGCTCGATCCAGCCGCCGGGCGGTCCGCCTGAGCGGGCCAACTGAGACGGAAACCGGTACTGGCCGCGACCAGGGAGTGACCCGCTCCGGGAAACTCCCTGGTCGAAACGGAGCCGACTAGGGGACTCGAACCCCTGACCTGCTGTTTACAAGAGCGCTGCGGCAGACCGACCCAGCCCATATACGCTGGTCAGACTGACGTGTTACATGGATTACATGCACCTGCTGTCTGCCAGTGGCGACGTTTCGCAGTCATCGTGATCGTCAAGCCTTCCACTGTAGACAAACAGTGCCACGGTCAGCCCACCCATTGCACAAGTAGGATGTGTACTTCGCGTTGCGGCTCAAGCACGAGGTAGGTCACGGTACCCAGGCTGCCGAAGACGAGCTCACGCATCTCGCCGTCGGGCTTGCTCGCGTTGTACGGGCGTCCATTCCACGGCGCGAGCTCAAGCACTCCGAACGCCTCAGCGAAGAGTGGCAGGGCCTCGGCCGGCAGCGCGCCGATCTGCTCCGCAGCCTCGGCGTAAGTGACGACGCGGTACAAACTAGCGGCCGAGCCGTTCGGCGATCAGGGCCTTGATCTCCTCGCCGGACACTGCGTCGGCCGGGGGCTCGCCGGTGGCGAGCGTGTGCTGGACCTGGTCCAACATCCGGCGGTGGGCCTCACGGCCCTGCCGCTGCGTCAGCCACGCGATGCGGTGGTAGTTGCGCAGCACGTCCAGGACGTTCGTCAGATCCATCGTCCCCGCGGCCTCGGCCATCGCGGCCTGGTAAGCGTGCTCGAACTCGGCACGCTCCTCGTCAATCAACGCATCACGAATCGCCGCCGGTGTCGTGTCCGGCGGCAATGCTGGCACTGGAGACTCATCGAACGGGTTCGCAGCCGCAGCGCTCATGCGCTCCACGATAGCGCCCCAGCTCTGCTGCGCACGGCCTACTCGCGGTCGTCTGATCCGTAGTTGCGACGCCGACCTACTCATAGCTCGTCACCAGGGGAAACGGCGGCATGATGGGCACAAAAATGGGCATGATCGGTGTCGGTTGACGCGAGTTGGTGCCCAAGACTGTGCCCCGGTCGGGCAGATCGGGTCCACCGCCACTGCCAAATCTTGCGAATGCTGGCGGTGCACCCTGGACCGGCCTGACCTTGGCACGCAGAGAAGCAGTGAGCTCCGTCTCCGTAACAGCCCTCCGTCCGTGAACGACGTTGTCGGCAGGCAACCAAGGAGGGACCAGTAGTGGCGGGAAGACAGAGCCATGGGCTCGGCGTCGGGAACGGAAGCATAATCGAGTACGCCGACGGCATCATCGAGTACCGGCAGACTGGCAAGCTGCTTCCAGCCTTCAAAGTCAACGTCTCCGACGTAACTGGCTTCTCAGTGCGCAAGGCGACAAAACAAGACAGGAAGAACGGCGCGAGCGCGTTCCAGCAAGTATTTGTCTTGCAAGGCGGCGGGACAGAACTCGCGGTTTGCCCGGTAAACTATGGAACCGCCACGAAGATCGAAGCGTGGATTCGAAACCACCCATCGTTTCGCGGAAACGTTCCGCAGAACGCGCCCGCGGCACCAGCGCCACCAAACATTGCCGACGCACTCACGAAGCTCGTGCAGCTCCATGAAACCGGAGCGCTATCGCCGGAAGAGTTCGACCAAGCAAAGGCAAAACTGCTTGGCTGACCGGCGCGTCCGTACGGTCAACGGACGCACAGCCACGCAACAGGAGAATACAGCCAGGCGTGAGGCGCCAGCCGCATCGCAATCCGGTCTCCGCGCGCGGTGGAGGGCGGCGGCGCTCCCGGCTCCCGCGGACGACGCTGACCCTCACCAGGGCTAAGTCGCGGTACGCGTCGATCGACCCGAGTATGGGGTGATGACGTTGCCGACGCCGGTCGCGCCGATGCTGGCGACCTCGGGACCGGTGCACGACGAACCGGGTTGGGCGTTCGAGTGGAAGTACGACGGCGTACGCACGATCGCCGCGGTCAGGCGCGGGCAGATGCGGCTGTACTCGCGCCGGCTCGGTGACGTAACCGCCAGCTACCCCGAACTGGCGGCGCTGACAGGCAAGACCCGGCGCCCGCTGCTGCTCGACGGCGAGATCGTGGCCTTGGACGAGCAGGTGCGCCCGAGCTTCGGGTTGTTGCAGCAGCGCATGAACCTCGCGCGCCCCAGCCGGGCCCGCATCGAGCGGATCCCGGTCGTGTTCTTTCCCTTCGATCTGCTGCAATCCGGTACGCGCAGCTGCCTGACGCTCCCGTACCTCGACCGGCGCGAGCGCATGGCCGCGCTCGACCTCGACTGCCCGGAGGTGCGGGTGCGCCGGCACTTCCTGGCCGAGGACATCGACGGCGCCGCCCTGCTCGACACCGCCCGCCAGGCAGGCCTGGAGGGGCTGGTGTCCAAACGCCTGAACTCCCCATACCGGCCCGGTATCCGCTCCACGGACTGGATCAAGACACCCCTGACCCGCACCCAGGAAGTCGTGATCGCGGGCTGGACACCCGGCCAGGGACGCCGCACCGGCCTGCTCGGGGCTCTGCTGCTCGGCGTCTACGACGAACAGGCGCGACTGGTCTACGTCGGCCAC
Source organism: Amycolatopsis acididurans (assembly GCF_012328925.1). Lineage (GTDB taxonomy): Bacteria > Actinomycetota > Actinomycetes > Mycobacteriales > Pseudonocardiaceae > Amycolatopsis_E > Amycolatopsis_E acididurans. Next base: position 72,080 of record NZ_JAAXLS010000031.1, on the reverse strand, counting down.
GTGGGCACTGGCTTCACCGACCGCGCCCTGCGCGAAATGCACGCCCGCCTCACGCCACTCGCGCAGGCAACCAGCCCCTACGCCGTGCCGGTGCGGCGCGAGTACGCCCGGACCGCGCAGTGGGTCGACCCCGTGCTCGCCGGCGAGGTCGAATACCGGGAATGGACCACCGACGGCCGCCTGCGAGCGCCGTCCTGGCGCGGACTGCGCCCCGACCGCGACCCCACCACGATCCACCGCGCCGACGGGTAAAGCCAACCCGGCGGGCGTGTGATTCGCCACGCGTTGCGATCATCGAACATGTGTTCTAACTTCGGCTGTAGGTGCTGGTCGGGTGGGGGAAGCATCCGGCCAGCGCCCTCGCAGGGAGGTCGGCGTGGTCAGCATGTTCGGGTCGGTTCGCACCGGCGGGCAAGGCGAGTTCGGGTCGGTGGAAAACGTTCGCCCCGCCACCTGGCTGGTGGCAAATCATTGCCCGTGGGGCCATGATTTGCGCATCGGTGGCCGGAGCAGCAGCTACTCGCACTTCCTGGGCACCTACGTCGACAGCTGCAACGCCTGCCGCGTCGCGCGCCGCAACGGGGACTGGGTTCCGATCGACCCTGCGCTCCAGCATCCGGCCGACACCGCACCCGGCAAAGGCATCGCCCTCGTCGTCGTGCCACCGCCGGTCCGGGCGGGTGTCGGCCACGTCCGTGTCCACCTCAACGGCACCAGCATCGGCGACATCGACCTATCCCTCTGCCCGGTCGACCAGCGCGCCGTGATCGAACAGGTTCGCGTTGACGAGGACTATCGCCGCCACGGCTTCGGGCGCCTTCTCGTCGCCGCCGCCCTCGCCCGTGCCCCGCACTACACATGGTCCACGACCACTGTGACGGCCCGCGAGGCACGGGCCTTCTGGGCAGCCGTCGGAGAACCGACCAACATCGGCGAACCGCACTGGTGCAGCCACATGCGCATTGCCTCCGGCGGAACGCCCTGACCGTGGCGGCAGGCGCGGCAAGGACGGCGCTAACGACTGGCTCCAACTTCTGCAATCACCGACCGCACAGCGCCTTCGGAGGTGACCCACCCATCACCCGACTCACCCGCCTGGACATCACGCCTAGCCGGCCGGTCGCGTAACAAGATCGACCGCGCGCACGACCTAGAGGCGAACCAGAACGGGGGCATCAATGAAACACCTGCCAGCCACCGCTAGCACGGTCGCCTCATTGCTCGCCCTCGCGGCCTGCTCGTCCACTAGCGCGCCCGCCGCTCCGACATCGGGCGCTGCCCCCACCTCCACCGCTGCGGCCACATCGACCTCGAGGACGGTGACCTTCACCATGAAAGGAGCGTTCGACCTGTTCGTGACCTCCGCCCAGGGCCTGACACAGGGCGCGGCATGCCAGGGCAGCGGCTCGTCTTCCTACGCGCGAGCGGGGGCACCGGTGAAGGTATTCGATGGTCAGGGCCACCTGCTCGCAGCCGGTTCGCTCAAGAACGCCCGATACGAGTCCAATCCCATCGGCACCGCCTGCGTTTTCGACATCGCGGTCGATGGAGTGCCCGACGGGTACAGCTCCTACTCGGTGGAAGTCGCCGACCAAGGCACACAGACAGTGTCATCGCCCCAGGCGCACAGCTGGGTGTTCCTCCACGACGGCGCCTGAACGGAAAACACGGGCTCACGACGTGACCTTGAGGCCGCTCGTCGCCCGATCCAACTCGGCCGACCACTCGTAGGTCGAAGGCCCCCAACACCCGCGCGCGAGATAGGTTCCTATGTCAGCAGCCGTCGCCGATGATCTCCAGGCACTCGCGTTCTCGCAGCGGCTGCACCTGAGCCGGTTCCGGCTGGACGTCGGGTGGCGTCTCGTGTTCGTCCTGGATTTCAGTGTTCGCTGAGATCGGTTCGGCGGCGGTCATGTTCTGGTTATCGTTCGCCGCGCTCCCACTGTTGCAGGTTACTCGTCGTCGTCATGAATCGGCACCGGGATGCGGAACTGGCATTCGCCGCACACCCAAACTTCGTTGCCTTGAAAGCTTCCCATGACGGCGTGACCGCGATGGTGTTCCCTGCAATGCTGGACGATGAGGTCATCTTGCGTGGCGTGCTTACTTGTCATGACCAATGTATCGACCGTGGCCCGCGTTGCGTTCCAGCTCCCATCACTCGCGGCACGCCAGCGAACGTTGCGCGAGACAACGATCAGCCAGGCGGCCTTGTTGATACCGTCAGCACGGTGAACGGGCCGGTCACGACCCGGCCCGTTCACCCATTTCAGTCACCGTCGCTCATCGCGCGTGGCCGCATTTGCAGCACACCCAGTGGCCGTTCTGCTTGACGTAGTAGTGGCCGTCTCCTGCGGCGGGGTTGCAGTTCATCGCGTCTCACCTCCCCTCGTTCGCGCTGTGGTGGGAAGGGCTGGGTCGAGCGGCTCGCCGCTGATCGTTTCGACGAGGGCGGAGAGCAGGACTTCGGCGGTGGGTGGGGTGACGGCGTTGCCGTAGCCGCGGACCTGGTCGCGTTTGGAGCCCTTGACCTGGTAGCCGGGGGCGAAGCCCATCCCGGCGGCGATTTCGTGGGTGGCCAGCATGCGGAAGGTGCACCGCTCGACCGCGGCCCGCCCGGTGGGCCAGCCGACCAGGGACTGATGCCCGGCCGTGGTCAGGGTGCGGACGGGTTCGCTGATCGGCGTGCACATCTGCCCCGGGTTGCCCCGCGCGGTGTTATGGCGGACCAGCATGTGCTCCACCCCGGCCGGGGGCCCGACGAGCCCGTGATGGTTGCCCTGCGCCGACACCGTCGGCAACGGCCCCGCCAACGCATAAGCGGCGGTTTTCGAGCCGCCCCCGCGCAGGAGCGAGATGAACGGCGGGATCACGAGGGCGGTTTCGCGACGGCAGGTCTGGGTCCGCAGCGGCTGCTCCGCGGTGGTGGCGGTGTCGACTCCGGCGCGTTGGGCGACCGGCACCACCAGCGGCGGCAGCACCAGCCCATCGGTCTCCCGCGTCGTGCGCGTGGCCATCGGCACATCGACCGGCACGGCCTCACGTCGCCAGGTCCCGCCGGCCGGGGCCAGCAACGCTCGACCGTGCCGCGCGAGCCCGGCCTCGATCCGCGCCAGCGTCGCCTCGGTCAGCGGATCCGGGCGGCCCTTGTCGTCGACACGCTCCCCGATCCGTTGCCCTGGCGGCAGGCTCCAGTCCACCACCGTCGACGCGGGCAGCACCTCGGGCTCGACCACCTGGTGGCGGCAGCCCCGGTTGGGGCAGCGGTAGACGTACTGCCCGCTCTTGGGCCCATACCGGCCCATGTCGACACCGGGCTTCTTGAACACCTGCAACGCCTCCACCACCGCCTCACAGCCCGGGCAGTAGGCCTGGGGACGCAACCACTTGTCCCAGTCCGGGTCCCGGCCCAGCTCGGCCAGCCAGAACGGCATATAGAACCGGTCCCGCGACTGCGCCACCCGGCGCGTAACGGGCGCGGTGACGTGCATCGAGTTCAGCGCGACCAGGCGGGTGCGGTAGCCGTGCGACTCGATCTCACGCCGCCACCGGGAAAACTCGTCCCACTTACGCACCTGCACCACGTTCTCCACCACCCCCGCCAACACCGGCTTCCCTTTGCGGCGCATCGCCTGCAAATAGCGCGGGATTTCCTCCATCAACGCCCGGGCCCGGGCCACGTTCGGATCCGTGGCGACCGCACCCACGGCGGGGTCGAAGAGCACACCCTGCGTCGAGCGGTCGAAATCCCGCCGCACCCCACGGGCGTCGGTCCACGGTGGACACGACGGCGACGCCCAGAACAAATCGGCGCGCGGGAACGAGGCGATGTCGGCCTTGGCGATGTCCCCGCAGTAGTGATCGGCCTCGGGAAAGTTCATCCCGTGTACCTCGACGGCCAGCGGATTGTGGTTGGCGGCCAGCATCAGCTCTACCCCTGGCACCGCGGCCGCGCCCTGGGAGCTGCCGCCGAATCCGGCGAACTCGTCATACAGGCTGTAGGTCATCGCTGGCTCACTCCCCCGCCACCTCGTCCAGCAGCTCTTCCAGGCGCTTCACGACGTCGAGGGCACCGCGAGCACGCGCGGTCAGCACCTGCCCGCCCTGCTCGTCGACCGTGGTTGGCAGCGACGCCCTCAGGCTGTGCGTCAAATCGAGCAGTCGGGCGGCGGTCACGGTGTGCCGCCGGGCTTCGGCGTCGATCAGCGGCCGGAGATGGTCGCGATCCCATTCCTCGTCGGCGAGTTCCTCCCCCTGGTCGGTGGGCGGGTAGGTGGTGGTGCCGCGCCATCCGCAATCGCAATGCGCGCGATAGCCCGTGAACTCGCGGGTTTCGCAGGTCCAGCTCCCGGTTTCGGTGCCATCGGGCAGGATCCGTGCCGCGTAGCCTTCGTGGGAGTAGGCGTCGACCTGCTCGGCGAACGGGCCACAGTAGACGGTTCCCATCACGACTCACCCCGCTTCGCGGTGTCCTCGGCGAACAGGGCTTCCTGCCCCGCCACCTCACCCCAGCCGGCCAGCTTGGTCTCGGCACCGGCGGTTCCGGCCGGGCGCTTGCCGCGTGCCTTCGCCGCCGTGGTCTGCGCCTTGACGCGCTGCCACTGCTCGATAGTCATGCCACACCGCCCAGCGGCCAGCTCTTCCTTGCTTTTCCTCGGCTTGTCCGTCATCGCGACTCTCCACTTCGGACTCTCGATACCGGGTTTGTTGTCTTTTTGTCCGCGCCGCTTGGGCTGCGGGCATGCCCCGTGCTTTTGGGGGCCTGCCCGCGGGCGAGGGCGACCACGGCGCCGGAGGCTCACGGTCAAGGAGCGCGTCAGCGCCCGGGCGAAGCCCGGCTTGTCCTTGACCGTGAGGTGGCGTCGTGGTAACCGGACACGGGCCGCCGTCCCCGAGGTGAGTGACTACGTTTCAGGCGGTAGACGGGTCAGTGCCGCCGCAGGCGGCCCCGCTTTCCGCCCGTAGAGGGCGGCCGCTTTTCTGGTGGTGCTGCCGTTCGGGCTGGTGTTTTTGTCGGTGCCTCGTGTCACCATCGGGGGTATGGAGTTGACCGGGCGCGATTTCGACGGCATCCCGAGGGGGAATGTGCGGGTGCCGGTGGTCGAGTTCGCGCGTCTGTGGCTGGCCGCCGAGCAGCGCTACGAGCGGGACAAGACGTGGGCGAGTTTCGGGGTGGCGCAGACCTGCCGGTGGCTGGCCGGCGCAACGGTCCGCCCGGACTCCGGGCGGAGCTATGTTGCCGAGGCTCCGGTGACGGGGCGGTTCGGTGTGGCGCACGAAGAGACGATCGAGGCTGAGTCGATCGCGGCCGAGGTGCTGCTGTTCCGCCGGCCGGTGGCGCCATGGCTGGCGGAACGGCCGGGGTGGCTGCTGGCGGTGGTGCAGACCCTGGGGTGGGCGTGGCGTCGCAGCGGGCAGCCGCCGATCGCCGTTCCTGGCCCACGCCCAGAGCTGACCGGTTCATCGCGCCAGAACCGCGGCGTCTTCCGCCGCAGCCGCTTCGGCGGCGTCCACGGTGTGGCGCCGATACATTTCCGCCGCCTGCGTCTCTTCTGCGGCGTGCTGGTCCTCGACCGCCTGGCGGGCCTCGATTTCGAGCAGGGCGCGCTGCGCCTGCGTGATGTTGTCGGCCGTTTCCTCGGCCGAGGCCACCCGCACCTCGTCCGACTCGACCACGGGTTCCTCGGCGGCCGCGGTGTCGCGAATGTCGGCGACCCCGGTCTCGACCACCTCCTCCGCAGCGGCATCGAGGGGATTCTGCTGCTCGACGGTGGCCAGGTCGGCGCTGCGCTGCTCGACGACATCGATGAGGTCGGCCTCGTCGGTGATGTCGCGGTGGAGGTCTTCGACGGCCATGTGCTCGCGGTGGGCGTCGAGCCAGTCGTCCGCGGTTACTGGCTCCGGTGGCGTGGTGTCGACGTTGCGCGCGGCGAGTTCGAGGCGCGCGCGGTCGGCGGCGGCGCGGGTTTCGGCGGTGTGGGCGTACCACACCGCGCGGGCCTCGTCGGCGGTCTCCAATTCGGCGGCCCGCTTCGCGAGGACGTCGGCCAGCGCCTCGGCGTCGGCGGCTTCCTGGAGCAGTTTATCCCGCTCGTCGGTGCTGTCCGCAGCGTCGGCCTCGGCCCGGCGCAGCGCCGCTTCGCGGCGGCGTGCGTCGGCGGCTTGGTGGGTGCCGGCGAGTTCGTTGCCGACGAACTGCGGCCCCCACGTTTTCTCGCGCTCCCAGGCGCGCATCCGCACGAGGAGTTGCCCGTCGCTCATTTCCAGCTCGTCGCGCCCGGACTCCGGGCGCCCCAAAGCTCGCCAGGCGGAGCGCCACGAGGCGTAGGTTTCGACCTGCCCGGCCTTCGGCGCGGGGCCGAGGGCGGTTTCCGGGTCCTCGTGTCCGGTCAGCTCCCGCTGCGCCGCCACGGTTCCGGCGTGTTCGATCCAGCGGTGACGCTCCTGCGGGTCCTCGGGCACCGGGCCGAACGCCTCGACCGCCCACTGCTGCGGCTCGGCGGCCAGTTGCCTGCCCAGTTCGTGGCGGCGCTGGTCGGCGGTGTCGGCCAGGGTCTGCAGGTAGGCGGCCCACTCGGGGTCGTCGACCGTCGGGAGCCAGTCGGCGTAGGTGTCGCCGACCGGGTCGAGGGCGACGGTGTCGGTGATGCGGTGGTGGATGACGTTGGTCAGCTGCCGCGCCCCTGACAGGCTCCGCCCGGTGACCGCGTGGTCGAGGACTTGCCGGGGGTCGTGCCCTGCAAGTTCGGCGCGGCGAAGCAGCCGCGCGAGGGTGGGGCCGCCGTCCTCGGCGGCGATCCGGGCGCGCTGGTTCTCCGTGAGTTTCCCGTCCTGCACCAGGTCGTCCAGCCACCGCGCGGTACGGCCCGCGGTGGCCAGCTCGGTGGCGTCGGCGAGCAGCTCGGCGGGGGTGCGGATGGCGCCGGTCTCCGCCGCCGATTCGGTGGCTTCCGCGAGGGCGGAGCGTTGCGGGCCGGTGCCGCCGAACGCGCCGGCCAGCACGGCGGAGGGGTTGCGTTTCACCGCCTCCAGCGCGGCACCGTCCGGGGCGTCGGCGGGGACGGCGAGGGTGGTGACGTGGGCGGTGTTGTTCTCCCGGCCGCGGGTGAGCCCGACGTAGAGCGCCTCCTGCGAGGTGGATTCGGTGATCACCGGGTGGCTGGTGTCCACGGTCAGCCCTTGGGCACTGTGGACGGTGGAGGCGTAGCCGAGCACCACGTGCTCGCCGACATAGTCGGCGGGCAGCGTGATCCGCTCACCCAGGACCTCCCCGATCCCGTCCTCCCGTCCCAGGACCGGGGCGACCAGCAGCCCGCCGTCATCCCGGGTTTCCAGGACGCGGTATTGCTTGCGGTTGATCGGCACCTCGCGGTTGCCCTCGACCCCGGCGAGGTTCCAGCCGTTGAGGCGGGCCTGCACCAGGTCGCCGATTCCGGCGTAGGTGCCCTGCATCCCCAACGGCACCCCGGTCTCGGCCACCTTGCCCAGCCGGGCGAGTTCGCGGCGCAGCTCCGCCGATAGGTGCGCGGCCTGCTCGTTGGTGTCCACGATCAGCAGCGAGTGCTTGCCTGCGAGGGTGTCGGCCAGCCAGGCGCGGGCGGCGCTGGCCTCGGCCTGCTCGCGGGTGCCGGCATCCAGCAGGCGCCCGTGTTTCTGGTAATCGGCGAGCACGCTGGCGTCGCCGTCGCGCAGCCGGAGCGAGGCGCCGCGTTCCCAGTCGGCGTCGAAGCGGCGCACCTCGGTCAGCTCATACGCCGCGCCTGCGTTCGCGATCAGGTCCATGCCGCCTCCGGCACCGACGGCGGCCAGCTGCCGGTGGTCGCCGGTGAGCAGCAGTTTCGCCCCGGCCTCGCGCACGTGCTGGTGGATCCGGGCGAGGTCGGCGGTGTTGGCCATCGCGGACTCGTCGACCACCACCAGATCCCCGGCGTTCAGCTTCCACGCCAGGTGTTCCGGGTGGGTGGAGCCCTCGGCGAGCTTGGCCTGCGCACCCAGCCAGCGGGCGATGTTGCGCGCCGTCAAACCCTCGCCGGCCAGCACATCGGTGGCGACCTGGCTGGCGGCCAGGCCCACCACCCGGCGGTGCTGCCCGTCCCACAAGTCGGGGTCCTGCCACGCCTTCGCCAGCGCGCCGACCACAAAGGACTTCCCGGTCCCGGCCGGGCCGACCAGCGATTCCACCGCGGCACCGGAGCACAGCACACCGCGTACCGCGGCGGCCTGGTCCGCGCCGAGCACGACCCCGGCGTCGGCCAGTGCCTCGACGAACCCGTCCGCGGCCGGGTTCTGCAGTGCCGGGGCGCCGCCGCAGGCGGTCGAGGTGACCAGGGCTCGTTCGGTGTGAATGTGATCGGGGGTGGCGTAGAGGCGACCGCCGGGGGCTTCGTAGGCGGAGCGGCCGTTGGCCAACCGCAGCCCCGCGGGCAGTTGCTGCTCGCCGGGCCGCTCGGCATCCAGCGGCGTGGCCAGCTTGAGCCCTTCCGTGGTAAGCGTGTCCAGCAGCCGCGCGACCTGGGCGCCGTCGAGGTCGCCGAGCTGGTCCGGGAGGGCGTCACTGATCGCCCGGGTCAAATCCGGTGCGGTCCAGGCCGCTTTCCTCGACTGCACGTCCGCCAGGGCGGTGGCCAGCACCTCGGCCGGGTTCCACGCCACCTGCTCGCGCGGCGTGCGGGCGGTGTGCAGGACGTCGCGGGCGACTCCGGCCAGGCCGTCGGCGATCTCCGCGCGCAGCTCCCGGTCCCAGCGTTCGAGCCGGGCCTCGGTGGTCTCGCCGTCGTGGGTCTTGGCCTTGCGGGTGGCGAAGGTGGCCTGCCGCTGCAACCGGTCCAGCTCCAGGCTGTTCGGCTCGCGCCCGAAGCGCGCCTCGAACGCCTCCACCAACGTCGCGGTCTTGCGCGTGATCGCCCGCCGCCGTGAGGAGAACAGCTCCATCACCTGCCGGTCGATCCCGACGACCTCGCGGGACTTGCCGTCCGGCCGGGCCGCGAAGCGCACCCCGAGCGCGCGGGCGAGGTGTTCCTCGGTGGTGCGCTCCCCCACCGCCGCCGCGGCGCCACGAAACTTGTGCAGCGCCCGGGAATCCAGCGTGCGCCACTGCCCGTCGACGCCCTGCACGCGATTCAGGATCGCGTTGTGAATGTGCAGCTGCGGGTCGTGATTGCGCGAGTCGTGCTGAAAAAACGACGCCACCACGAAGTCGTGCGCGTCGATGAACCGGCCCGCGGCGCCGCCGTGATGCCCGACCCGGGAGTAGCCGGCGTGCTCGGACAGGTAGTCCAGCGCCGCCCGATTCCCGGCCCAGATCGCGTCCTCGACCGCATCGCGGTGCGCCCGCCACGACGTGGCGGCCTCAAGCGCGCCGTCGCGCTGCCGCACCAACTCCGCCAACTCCGACGGATCGGCCCCGGTCGACGACGCGGTAGCCAGCGCCTCGGCGGCCCGTTCAGCCGCCCGTTCAGCTTTCACCTGCTGCGCCTCGAACGCCGTGTGCAACACGGTCACCGACTTTTGGACGCTGAACGTGGCGTCCAAAAACGCCAGGTTCTGGCGCGCTCGCTTGCCCGCGTCCAACCGGAGTTCCTCGCGGCGTTCAGCCGTCGCGTGCGGCTCGGCGTCCAACGCCGCCGCGTACAACTCGTCCTCGGTTGGATAGTTCCGGCCGGTGTGACCGAGAGTGGACGCCTCGCCCCAGCGGGTCGGATCGTTGAACACCTCGTCGCGGGGGTCGATGAACTGCTCGTAGACCGCGCGCATGTCCTGCTCGTCGACGAGCCCCGTCAGGCCGAGTTTGGCGGCGCCGGTGCCGTACCAGCGGCCCGGCGGCTCCCCCGCCGCGACCGCGTCGGTGTAGTAGTTCTCCCGGCCCTTGGCGACCTCGTCCGTCAGATACTTGACCGAGTAACCCCGTGCCAGCGACAGCATTTACAACCCCCTCACAAGATCAACAACGGGAATTTGAAGATCAACAACGGCGGTGGTGCGACCGGGCGCCCGCCAGGGCGCACCGGCCCATCGGATCGTGATGCCTAGGTGTGCATTTCTTCTTTGGCTTGCTGAGTCTTTGCTGGGTGAGTGACTGATGGTGGTCATGGACTTGTGTGGTGGCTTACTGAGTTGCGTTGCTGTGGTGGCTTCGTTGGTGGTCATGAGTTGGCCTTGCTGGTGCTGGTTTCACCGATCAAGTGCAGTGGTGTGGGCTGGTCGCGGAGTTCTTGCAGGGCGGTTCCTGCCGTGCCTCGGGAGACTTCGGCGACCTTCATCAGCTGATCGACCGTCGGCAGGGTGCCGTGCAGCGCCAGGTGTTTGCGGGCTTCGCGCAGCGCGCGATCACGCTTCGGCGACGCCGGAGCGCTCACCGGACGCGGCGCGTCCTTCGCGGCTTCACCGACACCGGTCGCGGGCTCGGGTTGGACGATGGCGGGGATCTCCGCTGTACGTTCAGCAGCCCCCGGCGGAAGCGACGCGTTCAACGCGGCCGACTGAACAGGCGGCGACTGAACGGACGCGGGCTGAACGACTGGATGTTGAACACGCTCGCGCGCGTTGTCCACAGTGGACGGATTGCTCTGTTCGGCCGCCGGGGTGTCGCGGTCGCGGGTGGTGGTTGCCGCGCCGGTCGGCCGGTGCGGGGTGGCGAGCATGAACAACAGGTGCGCCACGATTGCCGCCGCGACGGCGGGCCACGCGCCCACCCCGAATCGCAACACCACCGGCACCATGTGCGCCGCCCCGGTGGCGCCGAGCCCACCGGCCAGGAACACCGCCTGCGCCACACCCGAGAGCCCGGCGGCCAGTATCACCACCGCCCACGCATACCGGCGCCCCGCGTCATCCAGCCGCGAGGTCGCGGCGTAGGCCACGATCGCCAGCCCGTCGGTGATCAGCGGGTAGATCCACGCGATCCCGGCCGGAACACCGGAGGCGGCGGCCACCTCGAACAAACCATGGGCCGTGGCCGCGGCGGCGCCGAGCGCGACCGCCAGCCCCGCCGCCAGCAGAACGGCCGAGGACTTCTCCTGCGTGCTCATGCCCACTCCCGCCCCTCGCTCATCTCGGCTGCGGTCTGTGCCGCGTCCGCGGCCGACCAGCGGGCACACCGCTCGGCCCGGGCCTGGTCCTCCCGTGCTCCCTCGGCCTGGCGCAGGGCCTGCTCCGCTGCGGCCACGGTGTGACCGCACTCGGCCACCGCCTGCCCCAGCGGCGCCGCCTTCGGCTCCGCGAGCAGCGCGTCGATCCGCTCCAGCACCGCATCCGTGTCGCGCCCCACACCGATGTCCTCGCTCAGCGGCTCGCGCGCCACGTGGCGCTGTCCGGGCTCGGCCACGTCGGCCTCCTCGGCGCTGAGGAGGCCGGACTCGTGGTCCTCGGACACCGCGACAACGTCAGCACCGCGCTGCGTGTGGTGGTCGTACCTGCTCTGCGCGAGCCGCAGCCGCGCGTACGCGGCCCGTTCGGGTGTCGCAGGGTCCTCGCCCGGTGTCGGTGCGGTGGCGTCGAGCTGGCGACTCACCCGGTCGTAGAGCCGCGTCTCAAGATCGCGGGCGTCCGTGCCAGGATCGCCGAGCAGTCGCTGCGCCTCGGTGCGCGCGGCCTCCAGGTCGTCGCGGGCCTCAGCCGCCCACCGAGCACGCAGCGCGGCATAGTTGCGGTCCTCCGGCCGCCGCGCCCCCGGCTCAGTGTCGTGACCGCCCCGGCTGGGCTCGGCATCTGCCTCCGCTGGCACCTGCCGCGCGGTCGGCGGGACGACTTGCTCGTCCACGTCACCGTCCTGCAGAGAGTCCTCGATGCCGCGGTCATCCAGCACCGGCGCCGCGACCGTGCCGTCGGTGGATTCCCGGGCAGGAAGGTTGCGGGCGATCCAGCTGCCCGGCGCCGGCGCCCGCTCGGACACCGCCGTCGTCGACGGCGACTGCCACCACGCGTCAACGATCTCCGGTTCCCCAACGCTCTCCATGGCCAGGAACGGATCCCCGTCGGCCTCCTCGGCGAAATCGGCGTCGTCCAGGTAGTCGGTGTCGCCTGCCAGCTCCCGTTCTGCCTCCCACTGCGCCTGCTCCTCGGCGCGCACGCGGGCGGCCTGCTCGCGGGTCACACGGTCGAACTCATCCCGGCCGATCCCGGCTCGCGCCAGATCACCGTCGGAGACCACGCCAGGAGGCACGGAATTCACCGCGCCCCACACCCGTGCCCCGGCGTCGGCCTCGACACCGCTGGTCCCGACCGCGCTTCGGCCCCTGCGGGTGAACAGATCGAAGACCCTCATCGCCGGGCACCTCCCGCACGCCGCCGAGCGCTCTCGGCGACGCGGGTCTCAGCGATCAGGTCGGCCTCGGGCTCGGGCGCGACGCTCGCGCGATCCCTGCCCCACCACGCGGCGATGGGTGCCAGCGCCATGCCCGCCGGGATCTGCGGCCCGGGCCGGTGCCGCTCCCCGCTGGCCTGGTGGGCCTCCAGCGAACAGTTCTGCGTCGCCTGCCTGATCCGCTTGACCGCGCCAGGCCGGTAATGGTCATGCCAGTCCGCCGCGCGACCCACGGTCGCGTCGGTGTCGACGTAGGCCGCGACCCACGCCCGCTCCAGGCACACCAGTTCCTCGACCACATCGGGGTGCCACCACCAACACTCCGACAACGCCGCCACGCCATCGGGGTAGCGCAGGAACACCCGCACCAGCCACGCCGACAGCTCCGTCAACACATCCTGCGCGGCCCCCGCGCCATCGTCATCCGGGCCATCGGCGAGATCCAGCCAGGACAACGGCGCGGTCTTGCCGACCTGCTCGTCCGGCCCGGCCTGATCGGCCAGGGACTTCACGACCTTGGCCAGCTTGCTCACCTGCGCGGGCAACGGGGCCACCTCGTCGTGCAGCGTCTGCACCCGTTGCGACAGTGGGGACATCGCCTCCACCCTCGTCCGCAGGGCCTCGACCTCGCGGGCCAACCCGGCCAGGGCCGCCTCCGGCACCGCCCCCGCCGCACCCTGAGCGGCGGGCGGGGTGTGCAGGCGCTCCTGCGCTGCCTCCTCGATCCGGCGCTGGCATGCGGTGCTGTTGGAACAACGCCACGAGCGTGCGTCAGCGGCACCGAATCCCTGCACGCCGCGCCGTCCACACAGGACACATTCCTTCAGGTCTTTGCTGCTGCTCATGCGATGTCACCTCCGAAAACCGAGCCGGGGTTGGCCAGGGCGAGCAAGATGTCGGCGTGACACGGCTGATCGGCCGGGCACCAGCAAGCAAGGTCGTGCCCCGCCAACGCGTCCCGAACCTCACCGTGGGTCGGGGCGCTGGCGATCCCGGGAAAGGACTGGCGGGGCCACCGCAGCCACGCGTCGAACAACTCGACCGCCCGCTGAGGCGAATCCACCCGCACGTTCGGCTCGACGAACCCGCACTCCGGGCACCGGAGATCACCGAACTCCCGGCCGATGTGAAACGGGCTGCCCCACCGCGTCGGGCGCCCGACATACACCGCCCCGGCGGGCATACGCCACCCGCGGGTGCGCTCGCGCTGAATCCGGGCCACCTCCCGGGCCATCACCGGTTCACCCCCGGCACGTCCGACCAGTCCAGCTCGGCCGATTCCTGTCCGGGCCGCACCACTCGGTGCGTCGCGGCGATCAGCGTGTCGATCTCGTTACGGCGGAACACCACGGTCCCTGTCCCGTCGGGTGTGGACAGTCCGAGCACGACCAGGTCACCGCGCACAGTGACGCGGATATCGCCCACCCCGGCCGCGCCGTAGAGCAGGGCGTCGGACAGCAGTTCCCGTGAGAGGGTCCATTCCAGACCGGGCTGGACCGCGTCGAACCCGAGCACGATCGCGTACGGGTCCTGGCGCCGGTACCGCGCGAACACCGTGCCGTGACCGGACTCCAGCAGCGCCGACAGGCGCATCGTCATCGCGTTCATCACCGCTCCCCCTCACCGCGCTCGGCGTCTCGGATGGTGTCCAGCCGAATCACCTCGGCGCGCACCACCTGCTCGGCGCGTTCCCACACCGGCATCGCGGCATTGGCGCGGGCGGCCCGGCGCTTGTCCCTGCGGGCAGCGGCCCGGGCGGTGAACCACGCCTCGATCCGGTCGGCCGCCGCGTCCGCACGTGTGGCCCATTCGCCCCACCGCTCGATCCACCGCTCGGCCAGCACGGCGTAGCGTTCGGCGCGGGCGGCGGCCTTGACGTCGCGGCGCTTCCACGCCATCTGCAGCCGCCCCACCGCGGCGGGCATCCCCCGGCGGATGATCACGGCGTGCATGGCGGGCAGCTGCGAGATCTGCCCCGGCGAGAGCACCGGCACCTTCCGCAGCGACCGGCCCGTGACCTTGCCGTCCGCGTCCTCGGTGTCGACCTGCTCGTCCCGGTCCGCGGTGAGCATCGAATAGGCGCCCAGGTCGTCCGGGTCACGCGAACCGCCCAGGATCATCACCGTGGCCGAGTTCGTCATGATCGCCGCCGCACCGGTGTCGCCCCACCGCTGCCGCAGCTGCGCCCGCGACTGCGCCCCGATGTGGATGGTGACGTTGCGGCCACCCATGTCCGCGGTCCAGTTGTGCAACGGAATCGGACAAATCAGCGCGGCCTCGTCAAGGACCAGCGTCAACGCCGGATCCAACCGGCCCCCCGGACACTGGGCGGCGATGCGCCGCGCCTCCCGCGCGATGTGCGCGGTCAACGCCGCCACCAACGGCGCCGTGTGCCCCTCCTCCGCACCCAGCATGTAGACCGTCGCGTGCGACTCCAACAGCTCGGCGACCTCGAAGGACCCGCCGGTCGCCGCCGCCGTCGCGGCCGGATCGGTCAACCACCCCAGCGCGGGCATGATCGTCGTCGTGATCGACGAGCGAGTCCGCTCGTTCGTCGTCAAAAATTGCTGCGCGGCCTGCGCGAACGCCGGCTCGCTCGACCGCCGCAGCAGCCGCAGCACCTCATCGGTCGCGCCCTCGGGGTCCGCGACCCAGGACTGCACCTCCCGCATCGACAACTCCCCCAACGCCGCCGCGTGCATCAGCGCCGCCAGCGCCTGACGCGCCAGGCTCACCCAGTGGTCGCGCTCGGCGTCCCCACCCCCGGTCGGCAACAGATCACCGGCGCGGTAGGTCGCCATCACCGGCGACGCGCACCCGGTCAACGGGTCGAAGCTGATCGTGGACTCCAACCCGGCCAGCCCGGAGGGGTTGAACACATACAGCGGGCCACGCCCACGCCGCACACCCGCCGTGAGGTCGATCAGATCTGTGCGAGTGCTGGTGGCGATCACCGCGCCCGGCGCATCCAAGATCCGGCCGGCCAGCTCACCCGTCTTCCCGGTACGCGGGCCACCCATCCGCAGGGTGACGTCCTCCACGGGCGACCAGATCCCCTGCCCACCGACCCGCGCCAATCGGGTCGCGTACTCCGTCACCGGCGTCCGGCGACGCTGCCACCACGACACGTGCCGCAGGCTCGGCTTCACCGTCTTGGCCTTGCGGCGCATCGCCGACTTCGACGCCACCCGAAAGATCTGCCACCGCGAGGCCACCCCGTCATTCCGACGCGCCCGCCGCGACCACCGACCGATCAAGCCACGCGAACCACCCCGACCCCGCAGGCCCAACACGACCGTGAACAGCAGCACCGGGCCACCAACGAACAGGCCCCACAGCCACACCCCATAGCCCGGGGTCTCCTCCGGCACCCAACCCACGAACCAGACCGACAGGCCCACCACCCCGGCCGACACCGTGGCGAACCGGGCCAGGTTGCCCCTCACCAACTCGGCCAGGCCAAACACCGCCGCCGCGACACCCGCCACCACGAACCACGGCCAGACCACCGCCACCTTCACATGCCAGCCCGACAGAGCCACACCCACGAAAATCAACACCACCGCCACCAGGACGGCCTTGAAAGTCCTCATCAGGCCGCACCCCCAGCCGCGCTCGTGCGCCATGCCTCGGACCAGTCCGCGACGTCGACGCAGTTCCCAGCGCCGGACGCGACGTCGAGCAGCTTCTCGACGGCCTTGGCCGGGACGACGTAACGGCCCTGCCCTCCGCCGCGCCGCAAGCGCAGCGCCGGGAACGCGTCGGCGTGGATGAGGCGGTAGACGTACTCCTGCGACAGGCTGAGCAGCGCGGCGGCTTCGGGAACCGTGTACGTCGGCACCCCGGCCGCGCGCTTGCGCATCGCGTTCTGCAACGCGACGTCGCGAAGCAACTCGCGGCACTGCGCGCGTCCTGCTCTCGCCTCGTCTGTCGTAGCTTGTTCCTGCATCTGGGTCTCCAAATGTCCGGTGCGAGGCCCGGGCGGGGCGGCATCCCCGCCCGGGTCGCTTTGTCTGTGCCGGTCCACCGTCGCCAACCTGTATAGGTTGGCTAGGCATGTTCGAAGTTACCCAGCATGGCTAGCCATGTCAAGCGGTTGTCTAGGCTGCCTAGCTCAGTCGGAGCGATAGGCCATAGACTTGACGTATGGAACTCGACCCGGACGACCCGCGGCCGCCGTATCAGCAGGTGGCAAACGCGCTGCGCGCGGCGATTCTCACGAAGACGTTCCAGCCGGGCGAAAAGCTGCCGTCAGGCCCTGAGCTCTCGCAGAGGTTCGGGGTCGCGCGCATGACCGTTCAGCAGGCCATCCGCCTATTGCGCGACGAGGGCCTCGTCGTATCTCGCCAGGGCAGCGGGGTCTACGTCCGAGAGCGGACGCAGCGGCCAGTCGACCTCCGGTCGCACCTGGAGCGCGCCTTCGAGGAACCCGAAGTGTCGGTTGACTTCGCCGGCTTCTCGGGCGAGACGTTGCACGGTGCCATCACCGAGCCGCTCGACAAGATCCGCGACGGTCGACTTCGCCCAGAATCCTTATCGGTCCGCTTACTTGTCCCGGACCCCCGCCAGCCGTGGACGCTCCCGGCCCGCGTCGATGACCTGGCTGACAGTCCACCTTTCCGCGCCCGCGCGGCGCGCATCATGCAGCGGCACACCCTCGCCGTCGTCGACACGGTTAACGAGCTTGCCGACCTAGGGCTCGTGCCGAACGCCCGCGCGCAGGTGCGGATCAACCCTGCAGTGCCCCTCTTCAAGCTGTATCTGCTTAACGATGCCGACGTATTTTTCGGCTACTACCCCGTGCAGGAGCACAAGCTGAGGCTCGACGGCGAGGAAACGGCGATCTGGGACTTAATGGGCAAGGACGCCACGCTGTTCCACCACGCTGCTGACAGCGACGAGGACAGCGTCGCGTCGCAGTACCTCCGACAGTCCCGCATGTGGTTCGACTCAGTCTGGTCGACTGTCGCGCGGGACTTCCAGCAGTGAGCAACGAAGCGTTAGCCGCGGTACTCGCCAGCACATCTGCGGTCCTGCTCGACTTCGACGGCCCTATCTGCTCGGTCTTCAGCGCCTTCAGCCCGGCCGCTGTAGCGGAGGAACTTCGCGCTCGGCTGAGACTTGTTGACGCACCCAAAACGAGCGAGCCGTTCGAGATCCTGTCCTACGTCGCGCGCACCGAACCGTCAGCGGCTGCGCGTGCGGAGACCGAGCTTGCTCGGCTCGAAACTCGCGCTGTGGCTGAGGCGACCCCGACCCCCGGAGCTGCGGCCGTGCTGCAGCACTTCGACGAATCGGGCCGGCGGGTCGTCGTGGTAAGCAACAACTCTGCCGTATCCGTCCGGGCGTACCTCTACCAACATCACCTTGCCGGCTACGTGGCCGCAGTGTCGTCTAGGCTTGAAGCAGACCCAAACTTGCTCAAACCACACCCGCACCTGCTGTTCCATGCCGCGGAACTACTAAACCTGAGCGTGCGGGATTGCGCGATGGTCGGCGACTCCAGCACCGATATCGAGGCGGCGCGAGCCGCCGGCGCTCGCGTGATCGCCTACGCGAACAAGCCTGCCAAGCGCGACCGCTTCGAACGCCTTCGACCGGACGCAATCATTGACGATATGGCCGAATTGATATGCGTCCGCGCTCCGTCATAAGGCACACATGAGTATGCCGCCTGCGAGCCTGGTGTCACGGAACCAGGGGTTGCACCTGCGTCCTCTCCGGTCGTGGAACATGGTAACCGCGACCCAAGCTACCCCTTGAGTAAACGTCAACTCTTTTCGTAATGATCTGCAACAACATTCTCAACAGCGGTGCGTAGTGCAAGGAAGGCATCGCCCTGGCCCTTCTTGAAAATCACGGCGTTCTCGTCCTTGCTTGCATTCGTGGTACGCCGCCCAGTTCCCCTGCGGGGGGACTCGTTGCTACCAGCCGTGCTGAACCTGATGTAGCCGTTCACCGCCCAGCCGGCAGGTTTGTACTCAACCGAAGCGATATGCGAGACGTGAATCCGCTTCTCGCCTTTGCCGGCCGTTGCTCTACTCAATCCCTTGTGACCAATGGTGACAAATCGACCATCGAAAACTACATAGCCGCCGCCGTACCCCTTCACTGCTTCACCCAGAACGTAGTCAGCCATAACTTTTCCTGTCTGCGCTGGAACAATATCGCCGTACTGACTTCGCAGTCGCCGCGCCATACCGTGCCCATCCTGAATGCAGCAGTTCTTCGCCCATAGAGGCTTTGGTCCTGTCGGGATAATGCAGAATGTCCTTCCATAGTCAACAGCGATCCCGCAACTGGGCTATCGGGTGCAGCGGTCGCAGTTGGCCACTGAGCCTTGGCCGAGATGTGGCAGGTGTCATAGTCACGGGCACACCGCGCCCTGGTGCGCCGCCGTGGACGTCGAGCAGGGGTCGCGAGATACGCTCGCGCGTCGCACTGAAAGACGAAACCGGCACCACCAAGATCAGGCTCATTGTGGCTGAGCCTCAGCAGATCGTGGACGCATTTGTCGAAGCGAATCACTATCGCCAACAACGAGCGAAGTGATCCACGATGAGAGGTCAGACTCGCGCTGCAATCGCGACGGAACCCCACGCCTTCACTCGCGCGACGTCTATGCCTGTTTGCCGGGCCAGGGCAGCGACTTGCTGCCCAGTCTTCAGAGCCAGAACAGCAGCGTCGTATTCGACATCACCCGACACACCACGCGGGTCCACCAGCTGCAGACCGCGCGAACCACGAAGCACGTTGCCGCCCGATGGGTCGCCGTGGCACAGCGAGCGAGCCTCGTCGGCGACCAGATCGTCCAGAGTCGACAACGCCCTGGCGCGCTCATCCGAACTAGCGGGTGCCACGCCTGGAGGTAGGTCGGTAAGGCCGCCGTTGCGCAGGCGTTGCCTCAACCATTCCGAGATCGGCGGCAACGCACGGGCTGGCGGCGACGCGGCGACAAGCGGACGAAGCAGGCTGGCGAGCTCTTCGAGCGACGACGAGCCCGCAGCGCGGGTACCGGGCTGGACCTGGTCCATGACGGTCCAGGTTCCAACGTCGGACTCTACGACCTCGTGGACTGTCGGACCGATGCCCAACTCGGCGAGCTGCTCGGCTGCGGACGCCTGCAATGCGCCGGCCGGATCAGGCGTGGACTTCAAGACCAACAGGCGATCCCCGGCCGCACGTACCGAGACGACGAACCCGTACCGAGCATCCATGACCTTCACGGTCTGGACCTGGTATCGGCGGCACAGCTCGTCGAGTCCATCGTTGACGGAGGTTGCCCACGCAGGGCCGCGGTCCGGCCAGCGCGTGCAGGCGGCGCGCACGATTTCGGCGGGAACCGTCACCTGCTCCCGATCGCGCGGACCGTTCTCACGAGTCGTCACGGTCTCCGCTCTCGGTATTCGGTCGTGGCGTCGGACGGGTGAGCCGACCCCCGAGGATCTCCGCCGCCCGCCGGTCCGATTCGTTCTGCCAAGCGGCGTACACGCGCAGGGTCGTTGCGCCGCCGCCACCGTGACCCAGCCGGCCAGCGACGGTGCGAAGGTCGACCCCCGCGGTGAGTAGCTCAGTAGCGGCGTAGTGCCGCAACGCGTGCAGGTTGCTGTCGATGCCGAGCGACTTGCCCATGTTGGTGTAGCGGCGGGTGACGGCATCCGGGTCGGCGAGGCGGTCGGCGGTCGGCGCGTACGAGAACATCAGCGCGTTTGGTGCGGGATCGGCGTCGAGGTCGCGCATGGTGGCTTCGTAGCGCTGACGGTGCTCCTCAAGCAGCTCGGTCGTAGTCGAGTCCAACGAGATCAGCCGCATCTGGTGAGTCTTGGTGTCCTTCTCGATCAAGACACCGTCGACGCGCGCCACCGCGCGCTGGACGGCCAGTTTCCCAGCAATCGTCGCGTTAGGACAGTTGGCAGGCTTGACGGCGACGCAAAGGGCAACATCGGGGCACCCGTGCAGACGTTCGATGGCCAAGTCGGTCCAGCGCAAGGCGAGGACTTCGCTGCGCCGGACGCCGGTCACGAACACCAGCCAAACGAGCGTGCCCCACATCGGGTCTTCGTTCCAGGCGGCCTCAACGAGCTTCGCAGCGTGGTCCGTTGAGGGCGGCTTCGGCTGCGGTGGCGCCTGCGACGGCTTCTTGGCGACGTCGCATGGGTTCGACTGCAGCCAGCCCCACCGCACGGTCGCGGCAAAGATCGCGCTCAGTGCGTAGTGGATCTTCAGGACGGTGCCGGGCGGCAACGGATCACACACGTGCGGCTTGCACTCGATCACCTTGCAACCGGCCTGGGCGCAGTCATGCTCCGGGTAGCCGTCAGCTGGCCGACGGCCCGGCGGGCGCTTGTGACGAACGACGCGGCACTCGTGCTCGTCGGTCGTCCTGTGCTCGATAAACGGTCGGCCGTCGCATCGCCGCCGACACCGACGCAGCTGCGCATAGAACGTTTCGAGCGCACGTGCGTCGATCTTGGACACGGGCTCGCCACCCAGGGCCGGTCCGATGAAGTGCTTGTCGAACAGCTTGTAGTTGCGCCGCGTGGAAGCTTCCATCTCGTGCGTTTCCATGAACGCATCGATCGCCGCGCGGAGGGTTCCTTTCGTGCGGGCATGTTCGCGCTCGTCGACCTCGGTCAGGAGCCGACGCAGGATCTTGTCGACCTGGCGCTCATCCGTGGTCGACTCGCTCAGGTACAAGCGCCTACCGGTCAACGGGTCGATGCCCGCATAAACGTTGACCTGAAACGACTTTCCCCGCTTGCGCACCGAGCCCTTCGGACGCTTCTTGGCAACGCGACCAGCCACGATCACATCGTACTCGCAGTCACCGTGATTGACACAGTCACTGATCAAACTCGTCACCAAGGACTGTTTCCCCTGGTGAGACTGGAGCCGACTAGGGGACTCGAACCCCTGACCTGCTGTTTACAAGACAGCTGCTCTACCAGCTGAGCTAAGTCGGCCTGCGCGGACATCATAGTGGGGCGCCCGGCGTCCTGTGCCGGACAGGGCGAATTCGGGGATGATCGGCGAAGTGGTGCACGCCACCGTTTGATTCTTGCAACGGCGACCGGGGGCGTGGCGATGCTCACCGGGGAACCGTGAAGGAGGTGGAGGTCCACTATGAAGAACAACCAGCGCGCCCGGGGCCCGGCGACCCGGCGGCGCGGCTGGCACATCCTGGAGGCGCCCCAGGACCCCAACGTCGACAAGGCCAACCGGCGCAAGCGTTCCACCGAGCCCCGGCGGCGGGCGTGGCACATTCTCGAAGCACCGACCGGGGAACTGCCCGCCGCGGAATCCACCGCCGAGTACGGTCCGGCCCTTCCCGACGACACGACGGTCAACTTCGTCCTCGATCTGGTGCTGCGGATCGGTGAAGTCCAGATGGCCAGCGGGGCCGGCGCGTCCGACGTGACCGCGACGATCATCTCGCTGACCGCGGCACTGGGCCTGCCGCACTGTGAAGTCGACGTGATCTTCACGTCCATCACCGTCACCTGCCACCGCGGTAACGGCATGACGCCGGTTAGCGCGCTGCGCGTGGTGCGTTCCCGCAGCCTCGACTACACCCGCCTGTCCCAGACCGAGATGCTGGTGCAGCAGATCATCCGCGGCAACCTCGGCGCCGAACAGGCCTATTCCGAACTCCACAAGATCACCACCGCCCCGCACGCCTACCCGCGCTGGGTCGCGACGCTGGCCTGGGGCGGCATGGCGTTCTTCATCACCCTGATCATCGGCGGCGGGCCGGACATCGCGCTCGGCGCGCTGGTCATCTCGTCGCTGATCGACCGGCTGGGCCGCCAGCTCAACAAGTACGCGCTGCCCTTCTTCTTCCAGCAGGTCGTCGGCGGGCTCATCGCCACCGGGCTGGCGACCCTCATCGTGGAAACCGGGCTCGTGCCCAGCCGCTTCTCCACACTGGTCGCGTCCGCGGCGATCACGGTGCTGTTGTCCGGGCTCTCGACGGTCTCCGCGGTGCAGGACGCGATCACCGGGTACAACGTGACCGCGGCGGGCCGCACGATGGAAACTGCGCTGATGAGTGCCGGGCTCATCACCGGTGTCGCACTGGCTCTGAGCGCGGCCAAGGCGCTCGGCTACGTCCAGGTCGAACCCGAGGTGCCGACGCAGACCGCGCTGCAACTGCCGATCATGATCGTCGGCGGTGCCGGTACGGCCGCCTGCTTCGCGCTGGGCAGTTACTCGACGCTGCGGTCCCTGCTGGTCGCCGCCGCCGCGGGCGCCATCGGGGGCGGGGCCTACGGCGCGCTGCTGGTCACCGACTTCGACGCGATCACCGCGTCCGCGGTCGCGGCGACGCTGGTCGGCTTCGGTGGCGGTGTGCTGTCCCGGCGGCTGAAAGTGACCCCGCTGGTCGTCGCGGTGTCCGGCATCACGCCGCTGTTGCCGGGTCTGTCGACGTACCGTGGTCTGTACGAACTGGCCACCCAGGGCAACGGCAATGTCTCGACGCTGATGAAGGCGGTCGCGATCGGGCTCGCACTCGCCGCGGGTGTGGTGCTGGGCGAATACCTGGCCCAGCCGGTGCGCACCGGCCTTGGCAGGCTGGAACGCAAGCTCGCCGGACCGCGCATGGCGGGCCCGCTGCGGCCGTCGGAGAGCCGATTGGAGTAGCGACCACGACGTGATCTTGCTCCGCGGTCACGGGATACTGTTCGTGGTGCGCGCCCGACGAGCGAGGGAGCAGCAAGCGTGAGTGAACCGGGAATCGGGAACGCCTCGGCGGACTTCGTCGTGGTGGCCAACCGGCTGCCCGTGGACCTGGAAAGGTCGGCCGACGGCACCCAGCGCTGGACGGCCAGTCCAGGCGGCCTGGTGTCCGCGCTCGAACCGTTCCTGCGTTCCCGCAAGGGCGCCTGGGTCGGCTGGCCCGGCGTGCCGGGCGTCGAGGTCGACCCGTTCAGCGACGAGGGCATGGTCCTGTACCCGGTCACGCTGACCGCCGAGGACGTGCGCGACTACTACGAGGGCTTCTCCAACGCGACGCTGTGGCCGCTCTACCACGACGTGGTCGAACGTCCGGTGTTCGACCGCAGCTGGTGGGAGAGCTACGTCAAGGTCAACCGCCGCTTCGCCGAGGCCAGCGCGAACGTGGCCGCCGAGGGCGCCACCGTGTGGGTGCAGGATTACCAGCTGCAGCTCGTCCCGAGCATGCTCCGCGAGCTGCGCCCCGACCTGCGGATCGGCTTCTTCCTGCATATCCCGTTCCCGCCGGTCGAGCTGTTCATGCAGCTGCCGTGGCGGGCCGAGATCGTGCGCGGGCTGATCGGCGCCGACCTGGTCGGCTTCCACCGGCCGGGTGGCGCGCAGAACTTCCTGTGGCTGGCCCGCACCCTCGTCGGGCTGGAGCCCAGCCGCGGCGCGGTCGGCGTGCGGTCGCGGCCCGGTCTGATGCAGGTCGGCAACCGCACGGTGCGCGTCGGCGCGTTCCCGATCTCGATCGACGCCGCCGGGCTGGACACGCTCGCCCGCAGCAAGGAGGTCGCCGAGCGCGCCGCGCAGGTCCGGCACGACCTCGGCGACCCGAAGACCGTGCTGCTCGGGGTGGACCGGCTCGACTACACCAAGGGCATCGACCTGCGCTTGCAGGCACTGCACGAGCTGCTGCACGAGGGCAGGGTGCGGCCGGAGGACGTCACGTTCGTGCAGCTGGCCACACCGAGCCGCGAGCGCGTCGAGCACTACCAGCGGATGCGCAGCGACATCGAGCAGATGGTCGGCCGGATCAACGGCGAATTCGCCCGGGTGGGGCACCCCGTCGTGCACTACCTGCACCAATCGGTGAGCCGCACGGAGCTGGCCGCGTTCTACTCGGCCGCCGACATCATGGTCGTCACACCGCTACGCGATGGGATGAATCTCGTCTGTAAGGAGTACGTCGCATGCCGTCACGATCTTGGTGGCGCGCTCGTGCTCTCCGAGTTCGCCGGTGCCGCCGCCGAGCTGACCAGCGCTTTTCTTGTCAACCCACACGACCTTGACGGGGTGAAGAACGCGTTGGAGGCGGCCATTACGCTCGACCCTGCCGAGGGCAGACGACGGATGCGCGCGCTACGTCGTCAGGTCCTCACGCACGACGTAGATCGGTGGGCGCGTTCGTTCCTCGAAGCTCTCGGGTCCGAACCCGCCGCCTGAACTCGCCCCAGACGCTCTGAACTCCTTAAGGAGGAGTGGTGACCGCCGAGTCCCTGCCCGCCGAGCTGCGGCGCGCGATCGTGCAGATCGCCCGCACGCCGCGACTTCTGGTCGCGTGCGACTACGACGGGACACTCGCGCCGATCGTGACCAACCCGGACGACGCGCGGCCGCTGCCCGAGTCGGTGGGTGCGCTGCGGTCACTGGCCGGGCTGCACGAGTCGACCGCCGCGGTGATCTCCGGGCGCGCCCTGCGGGATCTGGCGATCCTGTCCCGGCTGCCGTCCGAAGTGCACCTGGTGGGCAGCCACGGTTCGGAGTTCGACATCGGCTTCGTGCACGAACTCGACGGCCGCGCGCGTGAGCTGCACCGCAAGGTGGAGCGTGAGCTGGAACGCATCGCCGAGGGTGTGCCGGGGGTGCAGCTGGAGGTCAAGCCGGCGAGCATCGCGGTGCACGTGCGCCGCGCGGAACGTGACGAGGCTACCCGCATCCTCGACGAGGTCCACAATGGACCGTGTTGCTGGGACGGGGTTTCCACCACCGACGGCAAGGAAGTCGTCGAGCTGGCAGTGGTCCAGACCGACAAGGGCCGCGCACTCGATACGCTGCGGCACCAGGTCGGCGCCACCGCGGCGATCTTCCTCGGCGACGACGTGACCGACGAGAAGGCGTTCGCGCGGCTGTCCGGCCCGGACGTCGGCGTGAAGGTCGGCGACGGGGAAAGCCTGGCCACCTACCGGGTCAGCGGCACCGAGGACGTCGCCACCGTGCTCGCGTTCATGCTCGAAGAGCGGCGCACCTGGCTCTACGGCGAGCAGGCGCCGCCCATCGAGCGGCTGTCGATGCTGGCCAACGAGCGCTCCGTCGCGCTGCTCACCCCGGACGCGAAGCTGACCTGGCTGTGCCACCCCGGCCCGGACGCGCCCGCCGTGTTCGCCGACCTGCTCGGCGGCCCCGGTGCCGGGCATTTCTCGATCAAACCGCACCGCAACGGTCTTCCACTGGGGCAGCGCTACCTGCCGAACACGATGACGGTGGAGACACGCTGGTCGCGGCTGCTGGTCACGGACTACCTCGAACCGGAATGCCCGTCACACCGCACGGACCTGGTCCGGGTGATCTCCGGTTCGGCGCAGGCGCAGGTCGTGTTCGCGCCGCGCCCCGAATTCGGCGCCGTGCCGGTGAATCTCGTGCCCGAAGGCGATGGGCTGCGCGTCGTGGGCACCTCCGAACCGATCGTGCTGCGCGCACCCGGCGTCGAGTGGGACATCACCAACGACGGCCTCCACGACACCGCGACGGCATTGGTCCAGCCCAGTGAGGGAAACCCCGTCACACTCGAACTACGTTGCGGCACAACCGATCTCAACGTCGCTGATCTGTCCGAAGTGGACCGGCGGACACGGGCCGGTGCGTACTGGAGCGGCTGGGCGTCCAGCCTCAAGCTGCCCGGCGTGGAGACCGACCTGGTGGCCCGCTCGGCGCTGACGCTGCGCGGACTGTGCAACAGCGACACCGGTGCCGTGCTCGCCGCGGCCACCTCCTCCCTGCCCGAGGAAATCGGCGGCGTGCG
This sequence comes from Amycolatopsis acididurans, assembly GCF_012328925.1. Taxonomy (GTDB): domain Bacteria; phylum Actinomycetota; class Actinomycetes; order Mycobacteriales; family Pseudonocardiaceae; genus Amycolatopsis_E; species Amycolatopsis_E acididurans. The sequence goes on along the minus strand of NZ_JAAXLS010000031.1, from coordinate 46,041 downwards.
CAACTGGGACTACCGCTACTGCTGGGTCCGCGACGCCGCGATGACCGTGCGCGAACTGGTCGGGCTCGGATCACTCACCGAGGCCGACGGATACCTCAACTGGCTGCACAACGTGCTGGCCACGCTCGCCGGCCCGGAACGCCTGCACCCGCTGTACACCATCTCGGGCACCCAGCTCGGCGCCGAAGCCGTGATCGACACACTGCCCGGCTACGCCGGCTCACGCCCCGTGCGCGTCGGCAACCTCGCCAACCACCAGGTCCAGCTGGACGTCTTCGGCCCCGTTGTCGAACTGGTGTGCGCACTGGCCGAGGCACGTGGCGAGCTGCGGGACAAGGACTGGCAGATGGTGCGCGCGATGGCCGAAGCCGTCACCCGGCGCTGGTCGGAGGCCGACCACGGCATCTGGGAAGAACGCCACGTACCCCGTCACCGGGTGTATTCGCGTGTCATGTGCTGGGTGACCGTCGACCGCGCCATCAAGCTCGGCGAAGTCTACGAACGCGAGATCCCCGCAGGATGGCACGAACTGCGCGCCACGATCGCCGCGGACGTGCTCGACCACGGCTGGAACGCCGACGTGCAGGCCTTCACCACCGCCTACGACGGCACCGACCTCGACGCCGCCTCCCTGTTCGTCGGACTCTCCGGCCTGCTGGACCCCTCCGACGAGCGGTTCCAGTCCACCGTCACCGCGATCGAGGCGGAGCTGCGCAGCGGGTCCACGGTGTACCGGTACCGGCGCGACGACGGCCTGCCGGGCGGCGAAGGCGGATTCCACCTGTGCGCCGCCTGGCTCATCGAGGCCTATCTGCTGACCGGGCGGCGCACCGAGGCGGAGGAACTGTTCGAGCAACTCGTCGACGCCGCGGGCCCCACCGGCCTGCTGCCCGAACAGTACGACCCGATCGCGGAACGCTCACTCGGCAATCACCCGCAGGCGTACTCCCACCTGGGCCTGATCCGCTGCGCGAAGCTGCTCGCGGGTAGCTGACCCCGCCGCGGCGCGCCGCGTCCGCGTGACCAGGGCTTTTGGCTCGGGTGGTGTTGTGGAGCCCGATAACATCAACCCTGGGGCGAAAGGCCGGAGGCAAGGGAGGGCGGATGACCGCACAACTCGCGGAGCAGGCGTACAAGCGCGCGCTCGGCCCCACCACGGTCGAGGACTGGCTGGCGGCGGAGGAGCCTGCCGATGGTTCACGCCTCGAGCTGATTCTGGGGTACTACGCGATGACACCGCCGCCGTCGGGCTCCCACCAAGACGTGACCGCTGAGCTGACCGGCTTGGTGCGGGCCGCCGTCAAGGCAGCCGGCCGCACCGATCTGCACGGTCTACCAGGCGTCGGCGTACCGATCAGCACGCCGCTGCGCACCGCGCTCATCCCTGACCTCGTGGTGGTCGACGTCGACGTCTGCCGCCTCGTGTTCGAGCCCAAGAACGTGCTCCTGGCCGTCGAGGTGTGGTCGCCGGGCAACAGCCAGAAAGAGCGCGAGACCAAGATGGCCGCCTACGCCGAGGCGCGAATCCCGTACGTGTGGCTCCTCGAAACCCCGCCAGGCAAACCCGTCGTGTTCCGCGGCTACGAACTCGACGACGCCGACTACGTCCAGGTGGTCGAGGCCACCGACGGCGAGACCGTCACCGCCCCGGGCCCGCTCCCAGTCGAGATCGACACCTCACGCCTGCGCTGACGCCTCACGCGTGGTGGGCGGCGTTCAGGGCCTCCGCGACGTTGGACACCTCCAAGACCCGGATGCCGTCCGGCAGCTTGCCGGGATCCGGCGGCACGATGGCGTGCGTGAAGCCCAGCCGCGCGGCCTCGGCGAGCCTGCGCCCCACGCCGGTGACCCGGCGGATCTCACCGGCCAGCCCGACCTCGCCGAGCGCCACCAGCCGCGGCGACAGCGGCACGTCCCGCACCGAGGACGAGATCGCCAGCACCACCGCCAGGTCGATGGCAGGCTCGGTCACCTTCATCCCGCCGACCGTCGCCGCATAGACGTCCTGCTCCCCGAAACGCACGCCGCCCCGTTTCTCCAGCACCGCCAGCACCATGCCGACCCGCGCCGAGTCCAGCCCGCTCACGGCCCGGCGGGGCTGCGGCAGGCTGCTCTTCGACACCAGCGCCTGCACCTCGCACAGCAGGGGCCGCTTGCCCTCCACCGTGACGGTGATCGCCGTACCGGGCACCGCGTCCTCGTGCCGGTTCAGGAACAACCCCGACGGATCCGGCACGCCCACGATGCCGTCGTCGCGCAGTTCGAAGCACCCGATCTCGTCGGCCGGACCGAACCGGTTCTTCACCCCGCGCACCAGGCGCAGCGTGGAATGCCGGTCACCCTCGAAGTGCAGCACCACGTCGACCAGGTGCTCCAGCACGCGCGGTCCGGCCACCGAACCGTCCTTGGTGACATGTCCCACCAGCACGATCGGCAGGCCGCGCTCCTTCGCCAGCGCGACCAGCCCGGCCGTGACGGCACGGACCTGGGTGACCCCGCCGGGCGCGCCCTCCGCCTGCGGGGACGCCATGGTCTGCACCGAGTCCACGATCAGCACCCCCGGCGCGACCGCGTCCACGTGGCCGAGGATCGCCGACAGATCGCTCTCCGCCGCCAGGAACATCCGCTCGTGCAAGTTCCCGGTTCGCTCCGCGCGCAACCGCACCTGCCCCGCGGACTCCTCACCGGTCACGTACAGCGCGGGCGCCGACGAACCCGCCGCCCACTGGTAGGCGACCTCGAGCAGCAGGGTGGACTTGCCGACGCCGGGCTCACCGGCCAGCAACACGACGGCGCCAGGTACGAGCCCGCCACCGAGCACCCGGTCGAGTTCGGCGACCCCGGTCGCGCGGGCCCGCGCCGCCTCGAGATCGACCTGCGCGATGGGTTTGGCCGGCGCGCTCGGCGCTCCGGCCGCGACCCGCGCTATCGCCGGGCGCGCGTCACCGCGCTCCTCGATGGTGCCCCACGCGTGACACTCCGGGCACCGCCCGACCCACTTGGCCGCCTCGTACCCGCACTCACCGCAGCGGTAGCTACTGCCCTTCTTGACCACGGTCCGGGACGTTAGCGCCCGGCACCGACAATCTCAGTGACCCGCGCCGGTGCTGCTCTGCGCCGCGCCGCAGCTGAGCGCCTTGGTCGGCGCGTTGACCGGGAGCTGCACGGTCAGCGGGCCCGCGGTGCGGAAGGTGAACGTGACCGGGACCAGCATGCCGGGCCACACGACGGACTTCAGCCCCTGCAGCTCGATCGTGCCGTGCCCGATCCTTGACGAGGCACCGGCGGACGGCTGGGTCGATGCGGAGGTGGACGTGGGCTCCGACGCCGACTCGGTTCCGTTCGCCGGGCCGACGACCAGCTTGCTCGCCGCGACGATCGTCTTCTGCCCGCCGATGGTCGCGCTCGCGGCGTTCGGCGAGGTGACCGAGACCAGCTCGTCGTCGGCGGAGCCGTCGTTGGCGATGGTCAGCGCGAGCGGCGCGTTGCTTCCCGCGGCGTATGCCTGGTCGCAGGTGTCGCGGTTGACGATGCCCGCGTTGCGCACGGAAACCTTGCCGGCGGACGCGAGTGCGCCGTTGACCGCGGGCAGCATGGTGTCGGTCTGGGTGATCTGGCCGGCACCGCACCCGGCGAGAACAAGCGCGGCACCAAGGCCGAGCACGCTCGTTCCGAGCACACGACGTTTCTGCAGCCTCACGGTCTTCAGTCCCTCCTAGAGCCCGCGTTACTACTGCGCAGACTAGCCGGGGCCTCTCGGCGGCCCGGAACCCGGTATCACCTGCGCCCGTTCAACCGTCCACTGTGGATTCGTGATCATCGGGCGAACCACCTGCATGAGCACGGCCCGTGTAGATTTGTCAACCCCCCGTGCGACCCGCCCCAGGGCCCTGACCTGCGAGGACGATCTCGGCCCGCTAGGTGGGCCCGCTCGCCACGTGCTAACATGGAGCCAGCGAAAGGGGCAGAGGACACATGGTTTTCAAGGTCGGAGAGACCGTCGTCTACCCGCACCACGGTGCCGCACTCATCGAAGCCATCGAGACCCGCGTGATCAAGGGCGAGGAGAAGCAGTACCTCGTCCTCAAAGTCGCGCAGGGAGATCTCACGGTTCGCGTTCCCGCTGACAACGCCGAGATCGTCGGTGTTCGGGACGTCGTCGGCCAGGATGGTCTGAACCGCGTTTTCGACGTGCTGCGTGCTCCCCACACCGAAGAGCCCACGAACTGGTCTCGTCGGTACAAGGCCAACCTCGAGAAGCTCGCCTCCGGCGATGTGAACAAGGTGGCCGAAGTGGTGCGCGACCTCTGGCGGCGAGAGAAGGACCGAGGCCTTTCCGCTGGTGAGAAGCGGATGCTGGCGAAGGCCCGGCAGATTCTGGTAAGTGAACTGGCCCTGGCGGAGGGCACCGACGAGGGCAAGGCGGAAACGCTCCTCGACGAGGTGCTGGAAACCGCGGCGGTCTAGCTCGAATTGCGAAACCCTGGCGGGGCGGCACGCGCGGCTGCGCTCGTTCTCGCCGGTTCCGGGGAGCCGGACGTCTTGGTCCGGGTCCACGGTGAACCACTGCTCACGCACGCCGTTCGCGGCCTGCTCGACGTGGGTTGCATGAATCGGCTGGTCGTGGCCGTGCCGTCGCGAATACTCGGCTCTTGCGAAGCGATCGTGCGGGAACTGCCCGGCACCGGCAAAAGGTGCCGGGTAATTCCCGGCGGCGCCGATCGTGCCGAATCGCTCCGGCTCGCCTACGAGGCGGTCCGCGATGAGCATTACGACGCGTATTTGGTGCATGACGCAGCGCGTCCATTCGTTCCCCCTGCCACCGTCGCCGCGGTGGCCGAAGCTGTTTTTCAAGGAGCTGGGGCAGTCGCCCCGGTATTACCCGTGACCGACACAGTCAAACTGGTGGATCCGGCGGGCGTGATCGTCACCACGAAGGACCGCGCGCAGCTGCGCACCATCCAGTCTCCCTTGGGCTGCACCGAGGGCGTGCTGCGCGACGCGTGCGCACGCGGCGTGGATCTACTGTCCGAACCGCCCGGTACGGTACGCACCGTCGCCGGTCATCCCAACGCGATCCGGCTCGCGACGCCGTTCGACCTGGCGGTCGCGGAGGCGTTGTTACTCGAGGAGCGAGCTTGAGGGTCGGCACCGGCGTCGACGTGCATCCCGTGGAGAAGGGCCGCGAATGCTGGATCGCCGGTCTGCTCTGGGACGGCGTGGACGGTTGCGCGGGGCATTCCGACGGTGACGTGGCCGCGCACGCGCTGTGCGACGCGATGCTCGCGGCAGCCGGGCTCGGCGATCTCGGCGCGGTGTTCGGCACCGGCCATCCGCGCTGGGCGGGCGCGCACGGGGCGGAACTGCTCGGTGAGGTGCGGCGCCGGATCGAGGCGGCGGGCTGGCGGCTGGGCAACGCGTCCGTGCAGATCATCGGCAACGCGCCGCGTGTCGGCAAACGTCGCGAGGAGGCGCAGGACGTGCTGGGCAAGGCGGCGGGCGGCCCGGTCAGCGTCGCGGGCACCACCACCGACGGCCTCGGCCTGACGGGCCGGGGCGAGGGCCTCGCGGCGATCGCGAACGCCCTGCTTGTATCCGCGGAGTAGGTCACAACTCGCACATGCGGTGCCTACCGCCCGTTAGCCTGGAGTCGTGACGATTCGGGCGGTGATGTTCGACTTTTCCGGCACGGTGTTCCGGCTCGAACAGGACGAGAGCTGGCTGACCCACCTCAAGGACGCCAACGGTGATCCGCTGGACGTCGAGGCACAGACCGAGTTGATGCGGCGCATGACGGCGCCCAGCGGCCAGGTCGTTCAGCTGACCGAGGAGTACCAGTACGCGTGGGAGAACCGCGATCTGGATCCGGCACTGCACCGCAAGATCTATCTTGAAGTTCTGCGGAAATCCGGGTTGCCACAGGCCGAACAGGCCAAGGCGCTCTACGACCGGATGGTCGACCCTGGCGAATGGGTGCCCTATCCCGACACCGAGGCCGTGCTCAAGGGTGCCGCGGGCCGCGGCGTGAAGGTCGGCGTGCTGAGCAACATCGCCTTCGACATCCGCCCCGCGTTCTCCGCACGCGGGTTCGACGCCTACGTCGACGAGTTCGTGCTCTCCTTCGAGGAAGGCGTGATCAAGCCGGATCCGGCGATCTTCCGCATCCTGCTCGACCGGCTCGGCGTCGCACCCGAGGAGACGCTCATGATCGGCGACAGCGAAGAGGCCGATGGCGGGGCGAAGGCGCTGGGCTGTGCGTTCGCGCTGGTCGATCCGCTGCCCACCACCGAGCGTCCGGACGGCCTGCTCACTGCCCTGCGCACGCACGGGGTTCTCTAGACCCGTACCATTTCGGGGTGGCCCTACACCTCTACGACACCGCGACCAGGAGCGTGCGGGAATTCCATCCCGCCCGTAGTGGAACGGCGTCGATGTACGTGTGTGGGGCGACCGTGCAGGGCATCCCGCACATCGGGCACGTCCGCGGCGCGCTGAACTACGACGTGCTGCGCCGCTGGCTCGTCCATAATGGACTCGACGTGCTGTTCGTACGCAACGTCACCGACATCGACGACAAGATCCTCGCCAAGGCCGCCGACGCCGGGCGCCCGTGGTGGGAATGGGCGTTCACGCACGAGCGCGCGTTCGAGAACGCCTACACCACGCTCGGCTGCCTGCCGCCGTCGATCGCGCCGCGCGCCACCGGGCACGTCACGCAGATGATCGAGCTGATGCAGCGGCTCATCGACTCCGGGCACGCGTACGCCGCGGGCGGTGACGTGTACTTCGCGGTGAACACCTTCGACAGCTACGGCGCGCTGTCCCGCCAGAAGCTCGACGAGGTGCAGCAGGGCGAGTCGCTGGCCGAGGGCAAACGCGATCCGCGCGACTTCACGCTGTGGAAGAGCGCCAAACCCGGTGAGCCGTCGTGGCCGACGCCGTGGGGCGCAGGCCGTCCCGGCTGGCACCTGGAGTGCTCGGCGATGGCGACCACCTATCTCGGCGCCGAGTTCGACATCCACGGCGGCGGCGTGGATCTGGTGTTCCCGCACCACGAGAACGAACGCGCCCAGTCGCACGCCGCCGGCGACCCGTTCGCGCGGTTCTGGCTGCACAACGCGTGGGTGACGCTGTCCGGCGAGAAGATGTCGAAGTCGCTGGGCAACGTCGTGTCGATCGACGTGATGCTGCGGAACTACCGGGCCGTCGAACTGCGCTACTACCTGATCCAGCCGCACTACCGGTCCACGATCGAGTACTCCGACGGCGCGTTGTCCGAGGCCGCACAGGGTTACCGGCGGATCGAGCAGTTCGTGCACCGCGTGGCGAGCAGGCTCGGCGAGGTCACGACCGGCTCGCCGGCCCCGGAGTTCGCCGCGGCGATGGACGACGATCTGGCCACGCCCGCCGCCGTCGCGGTGGTGCACAACGCGGTGCGCGAGGGCAACGCCGCGCTGGACGGCGGCAACGACGACGCCGCACGCGCCGCGGCCGCATCCGTGCGGGCGATGATGGGCGTGCTGGGCCTCGATCCGCTGGACCCGCGGTGGGCGGAGGCGGCGGGCACCGAGTCCCCGGCGCGCGAGGCGCTGGGCGATCTCGTCGACGGAATGCTGGCCGAACGCCAGGAGGCACGGGCCGCACGCGATTTCGCGCGTGCGGACGCGGTGCGGGATCGCTTGCTCAAGGCCGGAATCTCGGTCGAAGACACCCCAGATGGTCCACTGTGGACCGTGAAGGACGCTTAGTCACCATGGCTGGAAACTCCAAACGCCGGGGCGCGACCCGCAATCCCGGCACCAAGAAGGGTGCCGTCAAGGGCTCCGGCGGTCAGCGCCGCAAGTCCCTGGAAGGCAAGGGCCCGACGCCGCGCGCGGAGATGCGGCCGGGTCATCCGGCGCAGCGCCGCGCGATGGCCGCCGCCAAGGCCGCGGAACGGCGCGACAAGAAGGGCGAGGGCCCCGAGATCATCGCGGGCCGCAACCCGGTCGTCGAGGCGCTGCGCGCGGACGTGCCCGGCACGACGCTGTACGTCGCGCTGAACATCGAGGCCGACGACCGCGTCACCGAGGCCGTGCGGCTCGCCGCGGACCGGGGCATCTCGATCATGGAGGTGCCCCGTGACGAGCTGGACCGCAAGACCAACCGCGCGGTGCACCAGGGACTCGGCCTGCAGGTGCCGCCGTTCGAGTACGCGCATCCCGACGACCTGTTGCAGGCCGCCCGTGATTCGGGCGAGCCGCCGCTGCTGGTCGCGCTGGACGGGGTCACCGATCCGCGCAATCTCGGTGCGGTGGTGCGCTCGGCGGCCGCGTTCGGCGCGCACGGCGTGCTGCTGCCGGGCCGCCGCAGTGCGGGCATGACGGCGGTCGCGTGGCGGACGAGCGCGGGCACGGCCGCGAAGCTGCCGATCGCGGTGGCCACGAACCTCACCCGCCAGCTGAAGTCCTGGGCCGGCGAGGGGCTGATGATCGCGGGCCTGGACGCCGACGGTTCGGTCGACATCGACACCATGGATATCGCCACCGACCCGTTAGTCGTGGTGCTCGGCTCGGAAGGTCGCGGGCTGTCCCGGCTGGTGCGGGAAACGTGCGATTTCACGGTGTCCATTCCGATGGCCGCCGGGGTCGAGTCGTTGAACGCGTCGGTGGCCGCGGCCGTCCTGCTCGCCGAGGTCGCGCGGCGCCGCCGCATCGCGGGCCGGGTCTGATCACGCTCACCCGGAGTTCACCCCGACGGAGCAGCGCGGTCGGTTAAGGTCATCAGGCTGCTGTCGATGGGGGCCCGATGTCGTTCGCTTCACCGTTGTTCCTGTGGTACTTCCTGCCGGCGTTGCTGCTCGCCGTGCTGGTTCTGCCGCGGAGCTGGCGGAACGGCATCATCGCGGTGGCCAGCGTGGTGTTCTACGCCAGTGGTGCGGGCGCGTTCACGCTGCTGCTGCTCGCGTGCATGGTGGTGAACTTCTTCGTCGGCATCGCGCTCGAGCCCAGCGAGTGGGATCTGAAGTCGAAGCGGCGGCGCAAGCTGCTGATCGGTGTGATCACTTTCGACGTCGGAATGCTGGTGATCTGGAAGTACGCCGGGTTCGCCACACAGCAGTTCGACTACTTCGCGCGGATCTTCGGCGGCGACTTCCCGGTCGTGCACCTCGCGCTGCCGATCGGGATCTCGTTCTTCACGTTCCACCACATCTCGTACGTGGTCGACATCTACCGTGGGGAGCGGCCCGCGCTGCGCAACCCCGTGTCGTTCATGACATACATCGCGATGTTTCCGCAGCTCGTGGCGGGTCCGATCGTGCGGTACCGGGAGATCGCCGACCAGCTGCCGCAGCACCGTTCGCACCGGCTGGACGACATCGCCGCGGGTTTCCCGCGGTTCGCGCTCGGGCTGTGCAAGAAGGTCATCATCGCGGACTCGCTGAACCCGATGGTCGAGGCGTGCTTCGCGACCCCGTCGCACGAGATGACCTTCGGCGTGGCCTGGCTGGGGGCGGTCGGGTACACGCTGCAGCTGTTCTTCGACTTCTCGGGCTACTCGGACATGGCGATCGGGCTGGGCCGGATGCTGGGTTTCCGGCTGCCGGAGAACTTCGCGCGGCCATACTCGTCGGTGACGGTGACCGAGTTCTGGCGGCGCTGGCACATGTCGCTGTCGCGCTGGTTCCGGGACTACGTGTACATCTCGCTGGGCGGCAACCGGCGCGGCCCGGCGAAGACGTACCGGAACCTGTGCATCGTGTTCGTGCTGACCGGCTTCTGGCACGGCGCGAACTGGACCTTCCTCGTGTGGGGTTGTTACCACGGCGCGCTGCTGATCATCGAGCGCGCGTTCCATCTCGACCAGACGCCGTCCTCCCGCGCGGGCATGCTGGGGCGGCGCTTGCTGACGCTGGTGCTGGTCGTCTTCGGCTGGGTTTTCTTCAAGGCCCCGGATATCGGTCACGCGCTGACGATGATCGGGCACATGTTCCTGCCGGACTTCTCGGGCCTGACCGACGTGGTCAGCGCGGCGCTGACGAACCAGCGGCTGGTGATCCTGCTGGCGTCGCTCGCCGTGGTGTTCCTGCCAGCGCACCCGGTGACGGGTCCGCTGATCGAATCGTCCCGCACCCGCCCGGCGACGAGCCTGCGAATCGGCGTGATGACAGCGGGAATCGCGTATGCGGCCATTCTGGTGGCGAACGGGACCTTCAGTCCGTTTCTGTACTACCAGTTCTGAGCCGCGTCAGAGCTCGCGCAGGTCGGCGAAGGCCTGGGTGATCAGCGCGCCCAGGCCGTCGCTCGGATCGGCCCACCGCAGACGGGCCGCGTGGCCGAACGCCGCCATGCCGACTTCCGCCGCCAGCGCGGCCTGCGGCCGGTTGTTTCCCAGGAACGGCACCACCCGCGCGGAAGGCTTGCAGGACCACGTCGAGCGGCGGCGATCCCGATCGCACGGACCTTCGCCTTGGAGGATTTGCGGAGCGCACTCGACCTCAGCGAAGGCGGCCGCGGCCGCGGGAAGGTCGTGGTGCTGACAAGCTCATCCGGTAGGTGAAGTAGGCGTCGTCCCCGGATTCGCGTTCGGCCAGGACGGTGTGGGAGAAGCCCGCGCCCTCGGCCAGGTGGAGCAGATACGCCAGGTCGCCCGTAGTGCCGAAGAAGACGAGCATCCGGCCGCCGGGGGTCAGATGGGTGCGCGCTTCACCGAAGAAGCGAGTCATGGCTGCGTAGTTCTCGTCGGTGGAGGCCATCTCGAACGAGTCGCGGGGGCGGAACCAACGAAACGGCGGATCGAACACAATGAGGTCGAAGGCGCCCTCGACGGCGCCGAACACGTCGTTTTCGCGGACCTCGACCAGATCCTCGAAACCGTTGCGCCGCACGTTGTTCCGGGCGGTCGTCACCGCATCGGGGTTGATATCGACCGCCAGCACCGAAGCGCCTTGCGAGGCTGCCAGTATCGCGTTCACGCCGCTGCCAGTACCCATATCGAGCACCCGCTCACCGGCACCGACCTCGTTGAGAACTGCCTGGCCGAGCAAGTTCGAGACGGGCGTGATCGGCATGACTCCGGGTGGGATGACGAGTTCACAACCCAGGTAGGTCACGTCCTGGCGCGCGCGGCGGCCGCGCCGGTACGCCCGTTCCTGCCACTCGCGAAGGCACGCGGCGCGCTCCGCGGACATCATCGGGCGGTACTCGTCCATAAGTCGAAACCAGTTCCTGGCGGGCGGCCCCACTGGCCGCCCGCCAGGATCGCTCACGCCGCCAGTTCGGCGGCCTCGCGGTCGACCGTCGCCTTCACCTTGTCGCTGTCCATCGCGAGGCTGACCGCCCAGTAGAAGATCGCCAGGCTGAACGCGATCACGACCACCAGGTCGACCCACTCCGGCAGCACCTTGAGGTTCCCGCTCTCGCCGTAGCGGCCGACGTACCCGATCAGCACCTGGCCACCCAGCCACGGCGCGATCCACACACCCGCCTTCCAGTCGACGGCGGGCCGTTCGGCCGCCGTCATCGTCAGGCGTCCGCCGAGGAACAGCAGGAAACCGATCACGATCGCGATCACGATCTTCCACGTGATGTCGAACCCGCTCCAGTAGATGACGAGGTTCGCCGCGACGAAACCGGCCGGGGCGATCAGTTTCGGCGCCGGTGCGCGGTAGGGGCGCGGGCGGTCGGGGTCGCGCTTGCGCAGCGCGGCCATCGCCACCGGTGCGAACGCGTACATGATCGCCGTCGCCGAAGTGATCACGCTGACCAGCGACTGCCAGCTCGGGAACGGCAGGAACATGATCTCGCCGACCACGAACGACAGCACGATCGACCACACCGGGACACCGCGAATGCTCAGTTTGCCCAGCGTCTTCGGCAGCATCTTGTCCCGGCCCATCGCGTACGACAGCCGCGAGGACGTGCCGAGGTAGAGCAGACCGGTGCCGGCTGGTGAGACGAACGCGTCGGCATAAAGGATGTACGCGAGCCAGCCCGCGCCGGCGAGTGTCGCCAATGTGGCGTAGGGACCGAACGAGCCCTTTTCGATCGGGTTGTCCCAGCCGTGCACGAGGGCGGCCGGGTCGAGCGCACCGATGAAGACGACTTCCAGCAGCAGGTAGATGATCGTGCCGATGACCATCGCCGTGATGATCGCGCGCGAGATGTCCTTCTGCGGGTTGCGTGCCTCGCCGCCGACCTGGACGGCCTGCTCGAATCCTTGCAGCGCGAACACGACACCCACCGGCAGTGCGGCGAACACGCCGTGCGCTCCGGCGGGGGCGAACCCACCGCCCGCGGTGAAGTTGCCGGGGTGGAAGCGCATCGCGAGCAGGACCACGATGGTGATCAGTGGTACCGCGGTCTTCCAGATGACCGTCGCGCTGTTGCTCTCCGACAGGAGTTTCACGCCGACGAGGTTGATGAACGTGAAGATCGCCATCAGCAGCGTGGCCCAGCCGAACCCGCTCGCGGTCAGCGTGCCGCTGGGGGTCAGCAGGTTCAGGTTTTCCTTGATCCAGGTGATGTTGTCGAGATATTCGAGGCTGGCCTCGACCTCGACCGGCGCGAGCGCGACGGCCTGGAGCCAGGCGACCCAGCCCCCGACGAACCCGCCGACGACGCCGTACGCGAGGAGCGGGAAGCGGGCGGTGCCGCCGGCTGCCGGGTACGCGGCGCCCAGTTCGGCGTGGATCAACGCCAGGGTGGCCATGATGAGCGCGGTCAGCACCCACGACAGCAGCGAGGCCGGTCCGGCGACCTTCGCCGCTTTGAGCGCGCCGAGCAGCCAGCCCGAACCGATGATCGACCCGAGCGAGACGAACATCAGCCCGTAGAAACCGACCGATCTGCGAAGATGCGGTTGATTTGTTTCCAACTGCGTCGACTGGGCCGGTTTGACCATCTAGTGCCCTCATTCCAGTTCGGCCGTGGCGGATTTTGTCCGTTTTGAGCTGCGCATTAACCGAAAAGCCCTGGTGGAGCAAGTACCCGAACGGTTTCTTGCGCAATCACAACGGGCAATGATGGCGAACTCTACGGGAAGAGGGAACGGCCGACCTGTAACAGGTCAGTTTCATTCATTCAAAAAGGACATTTGGCAATAAGTTCACGTGCGGGAGGTTCGAGGCTCGACCTCCGCCGGCGGATGGATACCGGACTCGCGACGAGCAGCGGGCACCGGGCGCTCACCGCCTGTCCCGCCTCAACAACCCGCAGCGCCTTCAGCCCCGCGGCGACAGCTCAGCGCTGCCCGTAGCCGCGCAGTTTGTCCACCACGTGATTGATCTCCGTCGGAGGCAGCAGGCTCGGTGTGCCCGCCGAGCGCGCGACCAGCCACACCTGGGACACCCACTCCAGCTGTTGTGCCCGGTGGTATGCCGCCTCGAGACTCTCGCCATAGGTGATGGTGCCGTGGTTGGCCAGCAGGCAGCCACGGCGTTCCTCGAGCGCGGCGAGCATCGCGTCCGCCAGTTCCGGGGTGCCGTAGGTGGCATACTTCGCGACCCGTGCGCTTGCTCCGATCGCAGCCACCATGTAGTGGATCGGCGGCAGCTCTTCGACCAAAGTGGACACTGCGGTGGCGTATACGGAATGCGTGTGCACGACGGCGTTGACCGCCTTGCCGTCCGGGTCCGCGGCCTTGCCGTACACCGTCAGGTGCATGGGCAGCTCGCTTGTCGGCCGCAGTCCGCCGTCCACAATGGACCCATCGAGCGACACGACGGGCACGTCCTGGGAACGCAGCGTCGCGTAGTCGACACCCGTCGGCGTGACGGCGACCAGGTCGCCGGAACGCATCGAGACGTTGCCGGACGTGCCGACCACCAGCCCGTCCGCCGTCATGCGCCGTGCGTACTCGCATACCGCGGCTCGTTCCTCCGAGAGGATCACAGGCGCCACAACCCCTTCGCCGCCGCGAGCGACGCCTGGTAGTCGGCGTAACCGCGCTGGTAGAAATCCACGTTCTCGGGCACGAACTCCACGGTACGGGAGTTGCTCGCCCAGAGTTCGACGTCGAACGGCTCGCCGAGCGACTCCGCCGCGACCAGCACCGCGCCCCGCGCGCCGACACCCGGATCACTGGGGATCACGATCGACCGCCCGAGCACGTCCGCGAAGATCTGCGTCCACTCGGCCGAACGCACCCCACCGCCACATGCGTAAAGCGTGCCCGACAGGCCGGCAGCCTCGAAGCAATGCCTTGCCGCGTAAGCGATCGACTCGCACAACGCGCGCATGATGTCGGCTCGCCCGTGCTCGAGGCTCAGCCCGGAGAACTGCGCACGCGCCGCCGCGTCCACGAACGGTGCACGCTCGCCGGAAGCCGACAGGAACGGCAGCGCGCGCACCCCGTTGGCACCCGGCACACTCTCGGCCAACAGCGAGCCGACCTGCTGCACCTCGGTGCCCAGCAGTTTGCACGCCCAGTCGATGCTCGCGGTGCCGACCATCGCGGGCATCGCGCGCAGGTACTGAGCGACGTTCGGGGTGGACAGGAACATGCCGGCGGGCTCGCCCTCGGGATCGAACTCGGCGCTGTCGGTCAGCACCTGGCAGGCCAGCGTGGTGCCCGCGGTCAGGATGCCGTCGCCCGGCTCGCGAACACCCGCGCCGATCGCACTGGCGGGCAGGTCGAACGGGCCGGCCGTGACCGGGAGACCGCTGGGCAGGCCGAGCAGCTCCGCGCCGTGCGCGTTGAGGTGGAACACCGCCCTCGGCGGCGCGGGCTCGGCCAGCAGGCCACGCCGGTGGCCGAGCCCGCAGGACGCGATCGCCTTCTCGTCGTAATGCCGGGTCGCCGGATCGAGGAAGGGCAGCGAGGCGTCGGACACGTCCACCGTGATCTCGCCGGTCAGCCGCTGCACGACGCCGTCGACGCAGTAGCCCGCGACCGCGGCCCGGTCGAGCACCTCGGGCTCGTGCTCGTCCAAATAGGACAGTACGGCGGCGGCGCAGCCGGGGAACATGCCGGAACCCGTGCGGCGGAACACTTCCCGCATCACGCCGCCGGCCTGCCATTTCGCCAGCAGCGCGTTCGCCCGTCCGTCGAGCCAGGAGATGGCCGGGCGGACCGCGTTACCGTGCTCGTCGCGCATCCACACGCCGTCGCCTTGGCCGGTCAGCGCGAGCGCGGTGACCGGTCCGTCGATGGCCGAGGCGACCTCCCTGACGACGGTGGCCACGGTGCCGACGACCTGGTCGAGGTCCTGCTCCACCCGTCCGCCTGGCAGGTGGTGGACTTCCGAAGGCGTGCAGGCCTGGGCGATCGACACGCCCGAGCGGTCGAAGACCACGGCCTTCGTCAGCGAGGTACCGATGTCGACGCCGATGATCATCGCAGGGCTTCCGGGTTCGCGACGTTGAGCAGCTTCTCCCCGCGCGCATAGCGGCCCACCTCGGCGGCGACGATGCGGGCCGCCCGCTCGGCGGTCTGCCTGCTGCAGCCGGCCAGGTGCGGCGTCGCGATCACGTTCGGCGCATCGCGCAGCGGCCAGTCGGCGGGCGGAGGCTCCACGTCGTACACGTCCAGCGCCAGCGCGCCGAGCCGGCCGCTGCGCAGCAGGTCCGGCAGCGGTGCGTAGTCCAGCAGGCCACCGCGCGCGGAGTTGACCAGCACCGCGCCCTCGGGCAGCAGCGCCAGCTTTTCGGCGTTGATCAGGTGCTTGGTCTGCTCGGTGAGCCGCGCGTGCAGGCTCACCACGGGACTGCGGCGCAGCAGTTCGTCGAGCTCGACCAGTTCGGCGCCGTCGGCGGCGATCTTGGCCGGATCCGCGAAGGGGTCCGAGACCAGCACGCGCGCACCGAAAGCCTGCAGCACCTTCGCGACCCTGGACCCGATCGCGCCGTAACCGACCAGGCCAACGGTCGAGCCTTCCAGCTCGAGACCCGCGTTGGCGTAGGCGTAGTAGTCGCCACGCCACTGGCCGCCGAGGAGTTCGGCGGACGCGGTCGAGATGCGTCGCATACCGGCCAGGATCAGGCCGATCGCGAACTCCGCGGCTGCGGCGGCGTTGCGTCCGGGTGCGAAGGTGACCGCGACACCCGCCTCGGTGGCCGCGGCGAGGTCGACGTTCACCGGGCCGCCGCGCGAGACCGACACCATCTTCAGCTCGGGCGCGGCGGCGAAGACCTTCTTGGTGAACGGCGCCATCTGGGTCACCGCGACCTCGGCGCCGCCGAGAGCCTCGATGACCTGGTCCTCGGTGCCGCTGGCCTCGTGCACGTTGGCGACCGGGCCGAACGGCTCGACCGGCCATGGCAGCGACATCCGGGTGAACTCGGCGTCGGCGACCTCGGCGCGCACCGCTTCGATGAGCAGCCCGGTCCCGACGAACTCGTCTCCTGCAGCGAGTACCCGCAACGTCATTGTTCCTCTCACTGGTGCCGCGGCGTCAGCTCGCGGCGTGGACCTGCTCGTATTCGGTGATGTGCGCGACCTTGGCGGCGCTGGCCGAGGACGGGTCGAAGGTGTAGCCGAGCCATTCGGTGACGATCTTCTTCGCCAGCTCCGGACCGATCACGCGCGCACCGAACGTGATGACCTGGCAGTTGTTCGATTTGATCGAGCGCTCGGCCGAGTAGGAGTCGTGCGCCACCGTGGCCCGCACACCGGGGACCTTGTTCGCCGAGATCGCCACGCCGATACCGGTGCCGCACACCAGCACGCCGCGGTCGGCCTCGCCGTTCGCGATCTTCTCGGCTGCCGCGAGCCCGAGTACAGGGTACGCACGGTCGTCATCAGGGCTGTCGACGCCGACATCGATCACCTCGGTGACCCGCCGGTCGTTCTTGAGCAGGTCTCGGACCTCGTTCTTGAGCAGCACACCCGCGTTGTCCGCGGCCACAACCACCCGCATCAGTCTGTCCTTCCCAACACTTCGCCGACCGCCGTGACGATCAGCGCGAACGACGTGGCGCCGGGGTCGGCGTGCCCCTGACTGCGCTGCGCGAGCCGTGCCGCGCGGCCTTTGGCGGGCAGCAGGTTCGCGGTGTCCTGCGCGGCCAGCGTCGCGCCCTGCGCGGCCTTGCGCCACGCGTCGGCGACGCCGGAATCGGCGTGTTCCCGCAGCGCGGCACGGAACGGCTCGATCCCGTCGAGCATCGTCTTGTCGCCCGGCTCGGCCTTGCCCAGCTCGACGAACGCCCTGACTGCACCGTCCACCGCGTCGGCCACCGTGTGCGCCGTGATCTCGCCGCGCAGGCCCGCACCGGTCTCGGCGAGCAGCACGCCGTAGAGCGCACCGGAGGCGCCACCCGCGGCGTCCGCGAACGCCGTGCCCGCCGCGAGCAGCGCGTCCGCGACGGACTCCCCCTCCAACCGGCGAGCCGCGGCCACCGCCGCCCGGATACCGCGCGTCATGCCGAGCCCGTGGTCCCCGTCGGCGGCCACCGCGTCGAGCCTGCCCAGTTCGGCCTCGTTCTCCTCGATGCTGTGCATGGCCGCGGTCAGCGCCCGATCGACGATCCCCCTGCCATCGCCTTCCGGCCTTGCCAACGCGTGATCCACAGTGGACGAAAGCGGCACGGACTCGAGTTGGATTCCGCTGCCACGGTAGCCGGGCGAGGAGCACGGCGCGGCGTACAGTTCGGCCAGCTCGTCATCCAGCACCATCACCGACAGGGACACGCCCGCCATGTTCAGCGACGTGACGAACTCGCCGACCTCGATGTGCACCGGGTCGAGCCCGGCCGCGGCAAGACGCTCGTGCACGCGCTTGTAGGCGACGAACATTTCCTCGTACTTGGTGCGGCCCAGCCCGTTGAGCATGACCGCGACCCGCCCGTCTCCGGTGGGAAGTTCGGGCAGTAGGCCGTCGACGAGCTCGTCGGCAAGCTCGACGGCACCGAGGCGGCCGACGGTGCGCACACCCGGCTCGCCGTGGATGCCAAGCCCCAGCTCCATCTCGCTGTCGGAGACGGTGAACAGTGGCTCGTCCGCTCCTGGCAGCGTGCAGCCGCCGAACGCCGCACCGAACGTGCGGGTGGCCGCGTTCGCCTTGACCGCTGCCGCATACACACCGTCGAGGTCGTCGCCCCGCTCGGCCGCCGCTCCGGCGATCTTGAAGACGAAGAAGTCGCCCGCGACGCCGCGGCGGCTCTCCGGCTTGTCCGCGGGGCCGCTGGCGACGTCGTCGGTGACCAGGATCGTGCGGCTGTCGATGCCCTCGGCGGCCAGCCGGCGCGCCGCGAGTCCGAAGTGGAGCACGTCGCCCTGGTAGTTGCCGTAGCCGAAAAGGACGCCGGCGCCGCCGTCGGCCGCCCGTGCCGTGCGGTAGACCTGCTCGGCGCTCGGGCTGGTGAACACGTCGCCGACCACCGCACCGTCCGCGAGGCCGGGGCCGACGAGACCGGCGAAAGCCGGGTAGTGCCCGCAGCCGCCGCCGATGACGACGGCGACCTTGCCCCGGCGCGGCACGTGGCGGCCGACCACCCCGTAGGCGTCCGGCACCTTGCGGACCTCGCGCCCGTAGGCGGTGACGAATCCGTCGAGCCAGTCTCGTTTGAATGTCTCGGCGGTCCCCAGCACGGTCATGATCGCACCAACTCCCCGGTGAGATAGGCGAGCAGCTTCTTGCGGACGTCGTCGTTGCTGTCCGCCACCTCGGCGGCCAGTTCGAGCGCGTCAGGCTTGGGCGGATACGTCGGATTCGGCAGCGCGATGACGGTGAGCCCGGCTGCCGCGGCCGCGCGGATCCCGTTACTCGAGTCCTCCACCCCGAGGCACCGCTCCCCGCCGAATCCCAGCCTGGACGCGGCCTCGGCGTAGACGTCCGGGCTCGGTTTACCCCTCGGCACCTCGGCGCTGGACACTGTCGCGGCGAACTCACCGGTCAGGCCGTGCGTGGCGAGCACGGCGTCGATCACGCGACGGGCGGCCGACGACGCGAGCGCGACGGGAACCAGCGCGGCCACGTCCCGCACCATGGCGCCCGCGCCGGGCAGGAGCGGCGCCTCGCCCGCCTCGATCGAGGCGATCATGCCGTCGACGACGGCGCGCTCGACCTGCTCGACCGTCTCCGGGGTGCCGCTGCGGCTGCCGAGGTAGGCGGCCCACTCCGGCGCACTCATGCCCTGCACGGTCGCGGTGTCCTCGGCCGTCCACTCGACACCGTGCTTGGCGGCGTAGGCGACCCAGTTCTCCTCCCAGAGGTGTTCACTTTCGACCAGCACCCCATCGAGGTCGAACACCACCGCGGCGAACCCCATGAAACATCCCCTTTCACGCTTGAGATGTTAAATTAACACTCAGAACGAGATTTGTCACGGGAGGATTGATGAGCACCCGGCTCCTGCTGGTCCGGCACGGCGAAACCGAGTGGCACGCCGAGAACCGGTACGCCGGCACCAGCGACGTGGCGTTGACCGACCTCGGCCTGCGCCAGGCCGAACAGCTGGGCGAGTTCCTCGCCGCGCGGCCCGATCCACCCGTAGCGGTTTACGCCTCACCGCTCGGGAGGGCGCAGCGCACGGCAGAGTCGCCGGCGAAGAAGCTGGGGCTGACCATCGAGACCGTCGAGGAACTGAGCGAGGTCCACTTCGGACTCGCCGAGGGCCGCGTGCTCAGCGAAATGCCCGCGGACCTGGTGGAACGCTTCCGCGTGGACCCGGTCGCGAACGCGTTCCCGGACGCGGAACCGCCTGTGGAAGCCGCGGAGCGTGGTGTTCGCGCACTGCGGAATATCGCCCAGCGCGAACGGGGACGGCGCGTACTGGTCGTCGCGCACAACACCCTGCTCCGGCTCACACTCTGCCGGTTGCTGGGCATCCCGCTCGCGCGCTATCGCGACGTGTTCCCCCGGATCGAGAACGCCGCGATCACCGAGATCGGCATCGACGGGAACGACACAAGCCTGCGCCGTTTCAACCTGCCGACGCAGTGAGATGCTTGTCCGTATGAACGATTCGTCGGGCAGCGGCGGCGCGCGCACTCGCACCAGCCGGCAACAGCGGATCACCGACTATGTGGTGAACAAGGGGTCCGCCTCGGCGGCCGAGCTGGCCGAACTGACCGGGGTCAGCGTGATGACCGTACACCGCGATCTGGACGAGCTGGCCCGGCGCGGCCTGTTGCGCAAGTTCCGTGGCGGCGTCACCGCACAGCCTTCGACGGTGTTCGAGAGCAACTCCGAGTACCGCCTGAACGCACACGTCGAGGCGAAGGCCGCGATCGCCCGTGAGGCATTGCGCCTGGTCGAGCCGGGTATGTCGATCCTGCTCGACGACTCGACCAGCGCTCTCGCGCTCGCGAAGCTGCTCCACGAGGTCACGCCGCTGACCGTGGCCACGAACTACCTCCGCGCGATCGAGCTACTCAAAGACGTCGAAGACATCAGGCTGATCTGCATCGGCGGCGACTACTCGGCGACGCACGACTCGTTCCTCGGGATGCCCTGCCTCGAGGCGATCGAGCGGATCACCGTGGACACGACCTTCGTTTCGACGTCGGCCATGAACGCCGACATGACCTTCCACCAGGAGCCGGAGATCGTGATGGTCAAGCGCGCGATGCTGGCCAGCGCGCAGACCCGGGTCCTGCTGATGGATTCCAGCAAGATGCCGCGCACGGCCCTGCACCGGCTCGCGCCGATCAGCGATTACAACGAGCTGATTATCGACTCGGGTACCGCGAAGCCCCTGGTCGAGGACCTGCGCAGCCGGACGAAGGTCGACATCGCCTGGTTCTGATCCCAAATCACATCTTGCCTGTGAAATTCACATGGGTCATGATACCTTCAGTTTCAGACCCATGGAGGCGTGATGAGTGCGATGACAACATCGAGGTTGTCCGAGCCCGGAGGTGGATTCGCCGGGCTCCTCAACAGGTGGGGACTCCCGGCACCGCTGCTGCTCGGGTATGTCGGCCTGTTGCTGTTCATGGTCGGTGACGGTGTCGAGTCGGGGTTCATCGCGCCGTACATGGCCGATAACGGCGCTGGTAGCGAAATCCACGCGTCTTATGTGATCACGGTGTACGGCGTCGCGGTCATGCTGGCGTCGTGGCTTTCGGGTGCGCTGTCGGAATTGTGGGGCCCGCGCCGGGTGATGCTGGTCGGCCTCGGCATCTGGGTCGTCTTCGACGTGCTGTTCCTCAGCGTCGCGGTGGCGGGCCACAACTACCCGCTGATGCTGATCTTCTACGGCATCCGCGGTTTCGGGTATCCGATGTTCGCGTTCGGGTTCCTGGTGTGGATCACCGCGGTGGCGCCCATCGCGCGGCTCGGCGCTGCGGTCGGCTGGTTCTACTTCGCGTTCACCGGCGGCCTGCCCACCCTCGGTTCGCTGGTCGCGAGCTTCACCAACCCGGTGCTCGGGCACTACGGCACGTTGTGGCTGTCGGTCGGCGTCCTCGCGGTCGGCGGGCTGATCTGCGTGCTCGGTGTGCGGGAGCGCACCGGTTTCCAGCGGCTGGCGCCGCCTGACGTCAAGCCCGTGCAGAGCCTGGTGTCCAGCGTGTCCATCGCATGGAAGAAGCCGCGCGTCGGCCTCGGCATGCTCGCCCGCGTGATCAACACGGCGCCCGAGTTCGGCATGCTGGTGTTCTTCCCGACGATCTTCTCCAATGACATCGGCTTCGGCGAGGGTCGCTGGCTGCTGCTCGTGTCGGTCATCTACGGCACGAACATCTTCTTCAACCTGATCTTCGGCATGCTGTCCGACAAGATCGGCTGGCGGACCACCATCTTCTGGTTCGGCGCGATCGGCTGCGCGATCTCGATCATGCTGCTGTACTTCGTGCCGACCGCTATGGGCGCCAACTACTACTGGCTCGCGTTGATCGTGGGCGCGCTCTACGGCGCGACGCTGGCCGGGTTCGTGCCCATCTCCGCGCTGCTGCCGTCGCTGGCCCCGGAGAACAAGGGCGGCGCGATGGCACTGCTCAACCTCGGTGCCGGTGCGGCCGCGTTCGTCGGGCCCGCGATCGTGAGCGTGTTCCTCGGCCCGGCCGGCGCGGCAGGCGTGGTCATCATCTTCGCGGCGCTGTACCTGGTCGCGGCGGTCATCGTGCGGTTCCTCAAACTGCCCGAGGCCACCGAGGAGGCCATCGCGAAGGATGCCAACCTCCAGCAGGTTTCGGCGGCCACGAATTGACCGTCGTCGGGATCGACGTCGCCACCGCGGGGGTTCGCGCCTTCGCGGTGGCCGACGATGGCCGGGTGCTGGCCAGGGCGTCGGAGTCGCTGCCGGCGCCGGTCCGTTCCGAGGACGGGTGCAGCGAGCAGGACGCCAGCACGTGGTGGCCCGCGGTCGAATCCGTGGTCCGGCAGGTGAGCGAGGGGCTGTCCGTCCAGGCTGTCGCGGTATCGGCGACGTCCGGCACGATCGTCGCGGTCGACGAGCGTGGCGAACCGGTGTCGCCGGCGCTGATGTACGACGACCGGCGCGGCGCCCCGTACAACACGAAGGCCGCGGAGCTGGGCGGCGAGCGGTGGCGTGCGCTCGGCATGTCGGTGTCGCCGACCGCGGCACTCGGCCGGATCGCCTGGCTGCATTCGGCTTTTCCCGATGCTGCCGGGATCGTGCACACGCCCGATCTGATCTGTGCGCGGCTGACCGGCGCGGCGGTCGCGACGGACTGGTCCCATGCGTTGAAGAGCGGGTACGACCCGAGGGCGGGCGAGTGGGCGTTCGAGGTGTTCGACGCGCTCGGTGTGCCGCGCTCGTGGCTGCCCGAGGTGGTCGCACCGACCGCGGCGCTCGGCGAGGTTTCGCGGCCGGTCGCGGGGCTGCCTGCCGGGTGCCGCGTGGTGGCCGGGATGACGGACGGGTGCGCGGGCCAGCTGGCGACGGGAGCCGTGCTGCCGGGCACGTTCGCGGGCATCCTGGGCACGACGTATGTCCTCAAAGGAGTGACCGAACAGCTCGTGCCCGACCCGAGCGGGGCGATGTACAGCCACCGGCACCCCGATGGCTGGTGGCTGCCGGGCGGGGCTTCGAACACCGGTGGCGAGGGGGTCACCGGTGACCTGGCGCGGCTGGACGAACTGGCCGCTCGCGGTCCGGCGAAGGTGGTTGCCTACCCGCTGGCACGTTCCGGAGAGCGCTTTCCGTTCGTCACTCCGGATGCGCGGGGTTTCGTGCTGGGCACGCCCGCTGACGAGGGCGAACTGCACCGCGCCCGGCTCGAAGGAGTCGCCTTCGTGGAGCGGCTCGCGCTGGAGCACCTGCGCGGGCTCGGTGTGGAGGTGCGCGGCCCGCTGCTGGCAGCGGGCGGGGGCAGCAAGAGTCCACTGTGGATCAAGATCCGTGCGACGGTGACCGGGCTGGGGCTGCGGGCGTCCCCCCGAGCGGAGACGGCTTACGGCGCCGCGCTGCTGGCCGCGGCCGCGATCACCCCGGGCGGTCTCGCGGAGGTGAGTGCCCGCCTGCCGGAGGGCGGCACGGTAGTCGACCCGGACCCGACCGAAACGGAGGCGCTGGAGGAGTCCTACCAGCGTTTCGTAGCCGAGCTTCGCGGCCGAGGATGGCTCGCGTAGCGGATCGATGGCCGCGGTTTGCGGCACGGAGGTGACATCGGGTGGCGGCTGGTGGCCGCGCTTTGTGGCACGGGCGACTCGGGTGGCGGCCGGTGGCTGCGGTTCGCGGCCGGAGTGGCTCGCGTGGCGGCTGGCGACCGGCGCCACGCGGCCGCGGTTGGCTCGCATGGCTGGTGGCCGCGGTCCGCGGCCGAGGACGGCTCGGGTGGCTGTGATCCCGTTTCTGGCCGGGGTGGCTCGGATGACGATTGCTGGCCGCGGTTGGTCACCGCGGTTCGCGGCCGGTGATGGCACGGGTAGCGGTTGGTGGCCGCGCTCTGCGGCCGGGGCGGCTCGCGTAGCGACCGGTGTTTGCGGTTCCCTCGGGCAGCTGGACGTGGCCGAGGATCGCGTCCAGGGGTGGCTCGGGTGACAGCTGATGGCGGGGCCTCGCGACTGGGAGTGGCTCGGGTGGCGGTAGGTCGCCGCGGTTCGCTCGCGTAGCGGGCGTGGCCGCGCTTCGCGGCCTGAGCGCGGCTGGCGTAGCGAGTGGTGGCGGTGGTTCGCCCACGCAGCAGGCACTGCCTAGCTCCGCGGCGGGGGCGGCTCGGGTGGCGAGTGGTGACCACCGTTCGCCCAAGTATCGGGTGCGGCCGAGCTCCGCGGCCGAGGCGGCTCGGGTGGCGGTCGGGGGTGGACCCTCGCGGCAGAGCTTCGCCGCAGTCGGCTGGCTCGCCGGAGCGGGCCGCTCCGGCGACCTTCGTGGCGGCACTTCGCGGGCGCGGACGGCTCGAGTGGCGGTCGGCGGCCGCGCCTCGCGGCCTGAGTGGAGCTCGCGTAGCGGCTGGCGACCCCGATTCGCTCGCATAACGGCCATGACCCAGCATCCCGGCCGGTGGCGGGCCGGGTGGCGGTTGGCGGGCCCGACCTCGCGGCTGAGCATCGCGAGCAGAGCGTGGCCGGCACACGCAGAACGTCGCGCGCACCGGCAGAACGTGGCGCACACCGGCAGAGCATGGCCGACCCCGCAGAGCGCGGCGCGCACCGGCAGAGCATGGCCGGCCCGGCAGAGCATGGCACACACCAGCGGAACGCGGCGCGCACCGAAGTGCACCGCGAAGCGTCCCGGCCGCCGCCAGAGCCGCGGGCAGGAGGAAGCGCTTTCTCGGAATGCGAAAAGGGCCGGCCCCGCCGTGGGGAGCCGACCCTTTCGTCCTAAGTGTGTCGTTACGCCGGGACCTTTTCGTCGTCTTCGGCGGGGATCATGTGCTTCAGGGCTTCCTGCAGCGCGGAGTGCGTGGCGGTCAGCCGCTCCGTGACCTCGCGCTTGTACTCGAACGCCTGGGTGCGGTTCTGCTCGGCCTCGGCCTGCTGCCGCTCCGCCTTGGCGACCAGAGTGGACGCCCGGTTCTCGGCCTCGGCGGTCTGCTTCGACAGGCGCTCCTCGGTCTCCGCGACCTTCCGGGCGAGGGCACCCTCGGTCTCGGACACCTTCTTCGCCAGGGAGTTCTCCGTCTCCGACACCTTCCGCGCCAGCGACTCCTCCGTGTCCGACACCTTCCGCGCCAGCGACCCCTCGGTCTCCGACACCTTCCGCGCCAGGGAGCTCTCCGTCTCCGAGACCTTGCGCGCCAGCGACTCCTCCGTCTCGGTGACCTTTGTGGCCAGCGACTCCTCGGTGTCCTTGACCTTGCGCGCCAGCGCCTGCTCAGCCTCGCCGATCCGCCCGGCGAGCTCCTCCTCGGCCTGCTTCTCGGCCGCCGCGCGGCGCTCGTTCGAATCCGCGTCCAGCCGCTCGCGCTCGGCCTGCGCGTCGGCGTTCAGCCGCTGGATCTCGGCGCGCGCGCTGTCCATCAGGTCGTCGTGCTCGGCCTTCAGCCGCGCGGTCAGCCCCTGGTACTCGGCCTCGAGGTCCTCGCGCCGCTGGGCCATCTCGGCCTCGCGCTCGGCGATCCACTTGTCCGTCGCCTTGCGGCTGTCGAGGTCGTACTTCTCGGCCTCGGCGCGGATCTGCTCGGCCTGGTTCTCGGCCTTGGCGCGCAGCTCGGCCATCTCTTCCTCGGCCAGCTGCATCATCGAACGCACGCGCTCGGTCATGTTCGACGCGCTGACCGGGTCGCTCGCCATCCGCGACAGCGCGCTCTTCGTCTCGGCGAGTTCGGACTGCGAGTAGCTCAGCGCCTTGGTCAGTTCGGCGACAGAGTTCATCGCCTCGTCACGGGCCTGTGCGAGTTCCTTCAACTCCGCGGCGAGCTGGTTGAGCCGCTCATCGACCGGCACCCGGTCGTAGCCGCGGAAAACAAGGGGAAAGTGGGGAGCACCGAGCGAGGGCTCGGTGGATTGAATGGGGGACTGGGCAGGAGGCATGGGGCGACCTTAGTGCGTCCGGACGCTGGATTCCAGACCTCCATTCGACTGCTTCTGTCCCGGTGAACGGCTGATCATCTTCCTCCGCCGCACCCAGCGACGGGTGATCCGCTCGAGGCATTCCTGGGTTAACGTTCATCCGGGGAGTCGCGGAGGTGGAGCCCGGTGGACTTACAGCAGGTCATCGCCGACCTGGGTGCACATTGGCCGGTTTACGTCAGCATGCCCTTCATCGCGGCGCTGATCGGATACCTGACCAAACGCGTTGCGATCGAGATGATGTTCCGGCCGATCGAGTTCATCGGCATCAAGCCATTCCTCGGCTGGCAGGGGGTGCTTCCCGCCAACGCCGAGCGGATGGCCGCCACGGCCACCGACATGCTGACCAACACACTGATCGATCCGAAGGAGATCTTCGCCCGCCTCGACCCCGAACAAATCGCCAAAGAGATAGAGGAACCGCTTCTGCGCGTCGTCGAGGACGTCACGCGCGAGGTCATGGAGCAGTACCAGCCGCGGCTGTGGGAAGCGCTGCCGGGCGGCGCGCAGCAACTGCTGCTCAACCGCGTGCGCGCCGAAGCCCCCAAGGCCATCGCGAAGATCATGCGGGAGATCTCCCACGACATCGACTCGGTGCTCGACCTCAAGCACATGGTCGTGACCAATCTCGTCCGCGACAAGTCCCTGCTCAACCGCCTGATCCGCGACATCTCCCGGCCCGAGATGCGGTTCATCGCGCGGTCGGGACTCGTGTTCGGGTTCGCCCTCGGGCTGGTGCAGCTGTCGGTGTGGGCGCTCACCAAATCGCCGCTCGTGCTGCCGGTCTTCGGGCTCGTGATCGGCTGGTTCACCGACTGGCTCGCGCTCAAGATGATCTTCCTGCCGCGCGAGCCTCGGGAGTTCTTCGGCCTCTACACCTGGCAGGGCGTCTTCCAGAAACGCAAGGACGAGGTCTCGGCCGACTACGGCGACATGATCGCCAAGGAGATCATCACCATCCCGAACCTGCTCGAAGCGGTCCTAAGAGGACCGAAATCCGACCGGCTGTTCCAGCTGATCACGCGCGAGGTGCAGCGGACGATCGACACGCAGGCCGGCATCGTCAAACCTTTGGTCGCCGCGGCGGTCGGCTCGCGCACGTTCCAGGAGATGAAGCAGGTCGCCGCGAAGAAGGCGGCCGAACGGGTGCCGGACACGATCCGTTACGCCGAGGATTACGCGGTCAACGCGCTGGATGTCCGCAACACGATCGTCGACCGGATGCGCAAGCTCTCGCCCCCCGAATTCGAGGAACTGCTGCGCCCCGCCTTCCGGCAGGACGAGTGGAAACTCATCGCGGTCGGCGCGATCATCGGCGGACTGGTGGGTGAGCTGCAGGTCATGTTCCTGCTGCACTAGCCTTGCCTCAGCCGACGGGACCGTGGAGGTGGCCGGGTGGAGACCATCCTGACCGACCTCGCCGCGCACTGGCCGCTGTACGCCGCCATCCCGTTCATCGCCGCGCTCATCGGATACGTGACCAAGCGCGTCGCGATCGAGATGATGTTCCGGCCGCTGGAGTTCGCCGGCCTCCCCGGCACGTTCCTCGGCTGGCAGGGCGTGGTGCCCAAACACGGCGGCCGGATGGCCGCGATCGCCACCGATCTGCTCACCTCGAACCTGCTGGATCTCAAGGAGATCTTCGCCAGGATCGACGCGGACCGGATGACGAGGGAGATCGAGCAGCCGCTGCTGCGCACCATCGACGACATCGCCCGCGACGTGCTCGCCGAGTACCAGCCCCGGCTGTGGGAAGCGCTTCCCGCGATGGCGCAGGACCTGGTCGTCAAGCAGGTCCAGGCCGCGGCGCCGCGGCTCGTGCGCGAACTGATGACCGAGATCAGGCAGAACCTGGACGAGGTCCTCGACGTCAAGCACATGACCGTGCAGAACCTGACGCGTGACAAGGCACTGCTGGTTCGCCTGATTCGCGAGACCACCCGCCCGGAGATGGCGTTCATCGCGCGCTGCGGAATCTACTTCGGATTCGGCCTGGGCCTCGTGCAGGCCATCGTGTGGGCGCTGACGAAGAACCCGTGGGTGCTGCCGGTCTTCGGTGGCTGCATCGGGCTGTTCACCGACTGGCTCGCCATCAAACTGATCTTCGTGCCGCGCGATCCGGTACGCGTCGGTCGCTGGGTGCTGCAGGGCAAGTTCCAGCGGCGGCGGACCGAGGTGGCGCGGCAGTACGGCGAGCTGATCGCGCACGAGGTGCTGACCATGCCGAACCTGCTCAGCGCGATCCTGCGCGGGCCGCGTTCGGACCTTCTGGTCGCGATGGTGCACCGGATCGTCGCCAAAGCCGTGGACGAGCAAGCGGGACGGCTGGTGACGGCGACGATCGGGCCGGCACGGCTGCGCGAGATGAAGGAGGCCGCGGCCGCGCGCACGCTGGAACGGCTTCCCGACACCGTCCGCTACGCCGAGGGCTACCTGACCGAGGCGATGGACGTCGCGAACATGGTCGAGATGCGGATGCTCGCGCTCACCCCGGTCGAGTACGAGGGCCTGCTGCGGCCCGCGTTCCGCCAGGAGGAGTGGAAGCTGATCGCGGTCGGCGGTGTGATCGGTTTCGTGGTCGGTGAGTTGCAGGTTGTGCTGATGCTGCACTGACCCGGCGGTTAACGTGTCCACTGTGGCCCGAGAACCCCAGCAGCTGCCCGCCGTGCACGAGGCGTGGCTTCCCAGGGAGCACGCGCTGCACCGGCCGCGGCACGGCGGCAGGCAGCTGACCGCGCTGATCAGCGCACTCGTGTTCTTCGTGACGCCCACCCTGATGTGGGTGTTCGGGATGCGGCCGACGGAGATCGAGAACCACGCGCTGGCGGGCTTCCCGAGCATCGGCGACGGCTGGGGCTTCTTCACCGGCCTGCCCACCTGGGCCACCGACCAGCTGTCCTTCCGCAGTGCCGCGATCACCGCCGCCGACGGGATCAGCCGCGGGATCTTCGGCGAGTCCGCGCCGCACGACCAGGGCGGCACCTCCAACTCGGGTCCGCTGCCCGGCAGCCCACCGCCCGCCAACGGCCAGACCCCGACCAACGGCACGAGCCTCGGCCCGGTCGACCAGGCCGGGTACCGGCAGGTCATCGAGGGCACGAACGGCTGGCTCTATTACGGGGTCGACGCCGAGGCGAAGTGCGCGCCGAACCGCCCACTGGCCGACACCATCGAGCGCATCAACGAAGTGCGCGACATCGTGCTGAGTTCCGGCCGCAAGTTCGTGTGGGTGGTGCCGCCGGACAAGTCGACGATGGTGCCGCAGTTCCTGCCCTCGACCTATCCCGGCAAGGACTGCCACCAGGCGGCCGAGACACCGACGTGGGCGCAGCTGGACGCCGCGGGAGCGATGGACCTGCGGCCCGAGCTGCGGCAGGTCACCGCACAGATCGGCCGCCCGGTCTACACACCGCTGGACACGCACTGGACCGACGAGGGCGCGCTGGCGCTCACCCGCAACGTCGCCGACTCCGTGCAGCCGGGCGTCACCGCGACCTGGCAGAGCCCGCAGATCGGCACCTACACCGGCACCGCGGACCTGCCGAAGCTGCTCGGCCGTTCCGGGGAGAAGACGAGCACGCTCTACTCGCTGGCCCCGGACGGCGTGACCGACCGGGCGGGGCCGATCATCACCAACCTCGACACCCCGTACCGGCACTCGTCGCCGCCGCTCACCGGGACCGTGGACACGCCGACGCTCGTCTACGGCGATTCGTTCACCATCGCGTCCTCGCGCTACCTCGCCGCGGCGTTCTCGAACCTGACGATGCTGAACTACTCCACCACCAAGACCACTGTGGACCAGGCCGTCGACGAGTTCGTCAACGCGAAGGCCGTCGTGCTGGAAACGGTGGAACGCGGTGTTTCCGCGGGCTCGCTGCCGTTCTTCGACGACGGTTTCATCCAGCAGCTGCGGACGAAACTGGCGCAACATCCCGTGGGCTGACCTTGCCCGCCCGGTCGCGGCGGTACGCCACGAAGCGGCAGATCAGGTAGATGATGAACGAGATCGCGGTGACGAAGGCGCTCACCGGGGCGCCGGGCGCGAGCGAGAAGATGATCCCGCCGAGCGCCGCGATCTCCGCGAACACCACCGACAGCACCGTGGCCCGCCACGGGCTCGCGGTGATCCGGGCGGCCGCCGCGGCGGGGGTGACCATCAGCGCGACCACGAGCAGCGCGCCGACGATCTGCACGCCGAGCGCCGTCGCGACGCCGACGAGCACCGCGAACACCATCGAGAGCAGCCGTGCCGGCACCCCGCGGGCCGCCGCGACGTGCGGATCGACGCTGGCGAACAGCAGCGGCCGGTAGATCACCGCGAGCACGAGCAGCACCACCACGGCCGCGATGATCAGCACGAGCACGTTCGTCGGCTCGATGGACACGATCTGCCCGACGAGAATGCCGAACTTGTTGGACGCGCGACCGGGATAGAACCACAGCAGCAGCACACCAAGGCCAAGCCCGAAGGACAGGATCGCGCCGATCACCGAGTCGCGTTCGGACTCGCGCCCGCCGAGCAGCCCGAGCAGCAACGCGGCGACGACCGCGCCGAACAGCGCACCGAACTCGAGGCCGACACCGAGCAGCAACGCGGCGGCCGCGCCGGTGAAGGCCAGTTCCGCGGTGCCGTGCACGGCGAAGGACATCCGCCGCATCACGATCAGCGGGCCGAGCACCCCGGCGACCAGTCCGAGCACGGCCGCGGCGAGCAGTGCCGTCTGCACGAAGGGGAAACCGAGCAGTTTCGCGGTCAGCTCGAGATCGAAGAACTTGTCCACTTACGACACTCGCTCGTCCAGATGATGGGGCTCGTCCTCGCACAGCGCGATCTGCGCACCGGCGACGTGGATCTGCCCGCCGACTCGAAGGACCTCGATGCGGGTCCGGTACAACTCCGACAGGGTGGCCGAGGTCATCACCTCGTCCGGTTTGCCGATCCGGAACCGGCCGTCGACCAGATACAGCACGCGGTCCACATAGGACAGGATCGGGTTCAGTTCGTGGGTCACGAACAGCACCGCCGTGCCGGCCTCGCGGCGCCGGGCGTCGATGAGCGCGCTGACCGCCTGCTGGTGGGCCAGGTCCAGGGACAGCAGCGGCTCGTCGCACAGCAGCACCTCGGGCTCGCCGACCAGCGCCTGCGCGACCCGGAGCCGTTGCTGTTCACCGCCGGAGAGCCGCCCGACCGGCGACTTCGCGTAGGACTGCGCCCCGACTGCCTCGATCGCCTCGGCGACGCGGCGGCGCCGTTCCCGGACGCCGCGCAGCCCGGTGCCCCACCGGTGCCCGTCGAGGCCGAGGCCGACCAGGTCGACCCCGCGCAGGGTCAGGGCCTCCTGCATCGCGCGCTGCTGCGGCACGTACCCGACGGGCCGGTCGCTGCGCACGCGCCAGGTGCCCGCCGACAGCGGCTGCAAGCCCAGCAGCACCTTGAGCAGGCTGGTCTTGCCCGAGCCGTTGGGGCCGAGAATCGAGACGAACTCGCCGGGCTCGACGTCGAGGTCGAGCCCCGACCACAACGTGCGCGGGCCGAACGCGAGGCTCGCACGAGAGATCTGGACGATCGGACTCAAGAGTTCAGCGCTCCCGACAAGGCGTCGACTTGGCTGGTCATCCAAGAAATGTAGTCCGTCGCACCCGCGGGCAGCGTTTCGGTCACATCCACCACGGGCAGGCCGGCCTTCTTCGCGTTGTCGACCACCTGCTTGGTCACCGCCGTCTCGGTCTGCGCGTTGTTGACCACGAATTTGACCTGCTTGGCGGAGACGAGCTGGTCGACCGCGGCGAGCGCGGCCGCGGGCACGTCGCTTTCCTGCTCGATGGCCGCGGAGAAGTCCTTCGGGGTGGCGTCGGTGAGCTTCGCGCTCGCCAGCAGGTAATGCGCGACGGGTTCGGTGGAAAGCACCTTGGTGTCCGGGTGCGCGGCGCCCGCCTGCTCGACCTTGGTCCGCAGATCGGCGACCTTGGCCTTGAACGCGGCGGCGTTGCCGGTGAAGGTCTGCGCCTCCGCGGGGCGGATCTGGCCGAGGTCGGTGGCCACCTGGTCGGCCACCTTCTCGACGGCGGCGAAGCTGTACCAGACGTGCTCGTTCTCGTCGCCGGTCGCGCCGATGTCGACGGCGACGAGCTTCCTGGCGTTCGTGGCCTGGTCGGCGAGCTTGCCGAAGAAGTCGTCGTAGCCGCCGCCGTTGGCGAGCGTGAGCTGGGCCTCCTGGGCGGCGACCGCGTCCTCGGGGGTGGTCTCGTAGGAGTGCGGGTCCGCCTGTGGGGCGTGGATGATCGAGGTCACCTTCACATCGTTCCCGCCGATCGCGGCGAGCACGCTGCCCCACACGTCGGTCGAGGCGACGACATTGATCTTCCCGCCGGTTTCGCCCGCGGTGTTACCACCACCACACCCGGTGAGCACCAGCGCGAACGCGGCGGTGACCGAAGTCAGGGCGAAAAGACGGGCAGGACGGCTGGAACTCATCGCGAGTACTCCCGAAAGTGGCAGGTCGAAGCACGGTCCGTAGTTATTGGAAACGGTTTTCGAGTTCACCTTACTCCACCGAGTGATGATCTTGCGAGTAGCGGTTACGTGCTCCTGAACGCGGCGTTGCCGTTCGCCACACGGCGCTCGACTTCTGCAATCCGTACTGAACCGTTACGGTTCCCCTATGGGGCGTCCTATGCGCATGAGGCGACAGGCGACTTTGGCGTCGCTGGCCGCGGAACTCGGCGTGTCCAGGACCACGGTGTCCAACGCCTACAACCGGCCCGACCAGCTGTCTCCGGAGCTGCGGCGCCGGGTGCTGGAGACGGCCCGCAGGCTCGGCTACCCCGGGCCGGACCCGGTCGCCAGGTCGCTGCGTACCCGCAAGGCGGGCGCGGTCGGGCTGCTGCTGACCGAGAACCTCTCCTACGCCTTCCGCGACCCCGCGGCGATCGGCGTGCTCGAAGGGCTCGCGCTGGCCTGTGAGGACGCGGGCGTCGGCCTGCACCTCGTGCCCGCGAGCCCCGGGCGCGACGACGTGGCCGCCGTGCACCGCGCCGGGGTCGACGGGTTCGTCGTGTACTCGGTGCCCGACGACGATCCACACCTCGCGGCGGTGCTGGCCCGCCCGGTCCCGACGGTGATCATCGACCAGCCCCAGGTCGAGGGCGTCGACCGGGTCGGCCCGGACGACGCCAAGGCCATGACCGAACTGGCCGAGCACCTGATCGGGCTCGGGCACCGGCAGGTGGGCGTGCTGTGCATGCGGCTCGGCCGCGATCGCAATGACGACTTCGTCTCGGCCGAACGACAGCACGAGGCGCATTTCCACGTGCAGAGGACGCGGCTGGAGGCACTGGCGACGGCGTTCACCAAGGCCGGGGTCGACTGGGCGAGCGTGCCCGTCGTCGAGCGGTTCGACCACACCGTGGACGAGGGCGCATCGGCCGCACGACAGTTACTCGGGTCGTATCCGCAGGTCACCGCGCTGATCTGCACGTCGGACATCCTCGCGCTGGGCGCGCTGGCCGAGGCCGACCGGCGTGGTCTGCGGGTGCCCGCCGACCTCACCGTGACCGGGTTCGACGGCATCTCGGAGGCCGAGCGGGCGGGGCTGACCACGGTGCACCAGCCGGTGCTGGAGAAGGGCCGGGCCGCGGGCAAGCTGCTGCTCGCCTCCGCCGAGCACGTGAACCCCCGGGTGATCACTCTGCCGACCGAACTGCGCATCGGCACGACCTCCGCCGCGCCGCGCACCATGGAAGAACACTGGTTCGGACCGTGATGTTTGTCTAGCCACGTTGCCGGAGCGGCCGCCGCCAGGTCAAATGGGGTGACCGACACGGACGCCGGAGGTTTGGATGACCGCGATCGACGTGCTGCTGAAGCGCAACCACGAACTCGAGGACAAGCTGCGAGGTGATCGTTCGTCCGCGCAGCCGTCGATGCACGTCGCGATCCTGACCTGCATGGACGCGCGGATCCGCGTGTTCGAGCTGTTCGGCCTGATCCAGGGTGAGGCGCACATCCTGCGCAACGCCGGCGGCGTGGTGACCGACGACGTGCTCCGGTCGCTCGCGCTGTCGCAGCGCAAGCTCGGCACCACCGAGGTGATCATCGTTCAGCACACGAGCTGTGGCCTGTCCATGGTCACCGAGGACGATTTCAAGGACGAGCTGGAGAAGGACACCGGGCTGCGGCCGACCTGGGCGGTCGAGGCGTTCCGGGACGTGCAGGACAGCGTCCGCACGTCGGTGCAGCGTGCCCGGCGCAGCGCGTTCCTGCCGCACACCGACAACGTGCGTGGTTTCGTCTACGACGTGCACACCGGTGAGCTGACCGAGGTCGAATAGCCACAGGCTGCTTTCCGGTGAGCGGGCGGCGGCTCTTACCCTGTCCCGGTGTCCATCGACGCCGAGACGATGATCGACTGGTTCGACCGGACCGCGCGGGATCTGCCGTGGCGGCGGCCGGAGTGCACCGGATGGGGTGTGCTGGTCAGCGAGATCATGCTGCAGCAGACGCCCGTGGCCAGGGTGCAGCCGATCTGGGAAGAATGGCTGGTGCGCTGGCCGGTGCCGTCCGCGATGGCGGCGGCGAGCCAGGGCGAGGTGCTGCGGGCGTGGGGTAAACTCGGGTACCCGAGGCGAGCGCTGCGCCTGCACGCCGCCGCCGCGGTCATCGCTGCGGAGCACGGTGACGTTGTACCGTCCGATGTGGACATTCTGCTGGCGTTGCCCGGCATCGGCGTCTACACCGCGCGGGCGGTCGCGGCTTTCGCCTACGGGAAGCGGGCGCCGGTGGTGGACACCAACGTCCGGCGCGTGGTCGCCCGCGCCGTGCACGCGGCGGGCGATGCCGGCCCGCCGTCGAACACGCGCGACATGGCCGACGTCGAGGCCATGCTGCCCGCGGCGGACGCCCCGGCGGCGACGTTCTCGGCGGCGTTGATGGAGTTGGGCGCGCTCGTGTGCACAGCCCGCAACCCGAAGTGCGCCGACTGCCCGATCTACGACGCGTGCGCGTGGCAACGCGCGGGGCGCCCGGCGTACAACGGCCCGGCGAAGCCGGTGCAGAAGTTCGCGGGCACGGACCGGCAGATCCGGGGAAAGCTGCTGGACGTGCTGCGCGACACCCCGGAACCGGTGTGGAAGGACAAACTGGACCTGGTGTGGCCGCAGGACGCCGGGCGCCGGGACCGCTGCCTGGCCTCGCTGCTGACGGACGGCCTGGTCGAGCAGATCCCGGACGGCCGCTTCGCACTGCCGGGAGAACACAAGTAGCGCCGCGTCGCATCCGGACCGGCGAGCTCCCAGCCCACGCCTGCCCCGACCTGCACCGGCAAAGAGCGCCGTCAGCGGCTGAGTACGCGTGACAAGAACGCCTCGACCGCGCCCCGATACTCCTCCGGTGCGTCGTCATGGACGACGTGGCCCGCGCCTTCGACCACGACGTGGACGCCGTCCTTCGCGCGGACTGCCAGTTCTGCTTGCTGTCCGTGCGGCATCGCGGTGTTGCCTGCCTCGATCACCAGCATCGGGCACTCGACACCGTCCACATAGGACCAGTATTGCCTGCGGCCCCATTCCGCGGCGATTTCGTACAGATCCTCCAGGTTCGCCATCAGGTGGTAGCCGTCCTGGCGTTGGGTCATGCACTCGATGAAGTAGTTCCCCGTGCTGCCGAAGAACTCCCGCACCTGCGCCAGCGACTGGAAGGGCACCGGCCACGAATCGAAGTAGCCGCGCCACGTCTCGACCGTGCGGCCGCGCTGGTCCGGCGCCATGTCCTCGACCACCACCGCGCGCACCAGATCGGGATGGGTCGCCGCCGTCGCCCACGCGTGCAGACCGCCCATGGAGTGACCGACGAGGACGGCCGGCTCGTCGAATTCCCGCAGCAGCGCGGCGACGTCGGCGACGAACTGCTCCGTCGTCCACGGACCCACGCGCGCGCCGTAGCCGTGCCCGCGCGCGTCCAGGCCCACGACGTGGCCGTACCGGTTCAGCCACTGCGCCACCGGCCACCAGGTCCGCGCGCGCCCCATCAGACCGTGCAGCAACACGATCGGCGTGCCCGCGCCGCCGAAGTCGACGACGCTCATCGGCTGCCCAGCAGCGACCTGGTCAGCGAGTTGCGCGAGTCGTTCATCTCCCTCAGCGCCGCGCTGATCGCCGCGTCGTCCACCGGCACCGGGGTCTCCTCGACACCGTGGCTCACCTGGTGCAACACAGCTCGCCGCAGGAGCTCCTTGATGAACGACGCCGTCACCCCATCAGTCTGCGCCACGACCGGCTCCAGATCGGCACGCAGGTCCACGTTCCGTCCGTACAGCTCCAGCAGCCGGCGCCGCCCGACCGCGTCCGGCTTCGGGATCTCCACCGCCAGATCCACCCGGCCCGGACGGTCCGCGAGGGCCTTCTCCAGCTCGGCGGCCCGGTTCGTGGTCAGCACGAACGTGACGTCCGCGTCGGCGCCGACCCCGTCCATCGCGTCCAGCAGGCTGAACAGCAACGGGTTCCCGCCCGGCGTGCTGGACCGGTCCTGCGCCACCAGATCCACGTCCTCGACCACCAGGATCGACGGCTGCAACCGCCGCGCCAGCTCGGCCGCCTTGCTGATGAAACGCATGGCCGTGCCGGTCAGGATGATCACCGTCGCGTCTTCGAGACGCCCCATCAGGTATCGCACCGTGTGCGTCTTGCCGGTCCCGGGCGGTCCGTGCAGCAGCAGGCCCCGCTTGAGATGCTGGCCAGCTTCCCGCAACCGCTTCGCGTGCCCGGCGATGCCGATGGTGTGCCGTTCGATCGCGGGCAGCACCCCGTCCGGCAACACGACGTCCGACGGGGCCAGCGACGGCCGCGGCAGGAACGTCAGCAGCTCGTTGCCGCGATGCTCGCTGGTGCCGAACGCGAGTACCTTGCCGCGCAGCACGTCGTACTCCCGCATCAGCTGCTCGATGCGGTCCCGCGTGGCGCTGGCGGCGGCCCGGCCG
Organism: Amycolatopsis acididurans; assembly: GCF_012328925.1. Lineage (GTDB taxonomy): Bacteria > Actinomycetota > Actinomycetes > Mycobacteriales > Pseudonocardiaceae > Amycolatopsis_E > Amycolatopsis_E acididurans. The sequence goes on along the minus strand of NZ_JAAXLS010000031.1, from coordinate 9,225 downwards.
GCCGCGATCACCTCGAACCTCGCCACGCCGGACGGGCCGTGCTGCGCGATCGGCCCGCGCACGCCGATCACGACGGGTGAGCCGTCCGGTGCCGTGGTCGTCACGGCGCCGAACTGCACGACCTCTTCGCTCTCCTCCGGCCCGACCGCCTCGTTCGCGTAGTCCACCGCGCCCAGTTCGTACATCGCGTGCCGCCGCGCGGTGGCGAGCATCGCGATCAGCTCCTCACTGGAGCGGTTGCTGCCCGCGACGCCGAACCATTCCTGGTCCCCGCCCCGCTCCGCGAGATACCGCTCCACCCCACGGTGCACGTTCACGTGCTCCCAGGCCGGAAAGTCGTGCGCGACCAGCACGAGATCGGCCAGCTCCACGCCGATGTGCCCGGTCACCTTGCCGATCAGTTCGGCGGAGGGATGCGTCTCGTCCACGACAGCGGCCACCGACCGCACGATTTTCTGCAGATCCGCGGCGAGTGCGCGCGCCGAGCCGTTGTCGATCATTCCCGCAGCCTGGCACAACGGCCGGCCCCTCGCCCACCGCCGCCCTCAACGGAGACGCTCCGCGTCACGGTAGATTCTGAGGCATGGCAGTAGTGAAGATCAACGCGATCGAGGTCCCCGAAGGCGCCGGCCCCGAACTGGAGAAGCGGTTCGCGGCACGCAAACACGCGGTGGACTCGCAGCCCGGCTTCCTCGGCTTCGAACTGCTCCGCCCCGTCTCCGGCGACAACCGGTACTTCGTGGTCACCAGGTGGGAGTCCGACGAGGCGTTCAACGCGTGGCGGTCGGGCCCGGCCCAGGACGCGCACGCCGGTGAGCGCAAGAACCCGGTCGCGAGCGGCGCGAGCCTGCTGGAGTTCGAGGTCGTCGACCTCGATGGCACCGAATGACGCGAGCCTCGGCGAAGCGGCGGAGCTGATCGCCGGCGCGGGCGCCGTCCTGGTGTGCGCCGGCGCCGGTATGGGCGTGGACTCCGGGTTGCCCGATTTCCGTGGCGACGAAGGGTTCTGGAACGCCTACCCGCCGTACGAGCGGCTCGGCATCCGCTTCGCCGAACTCGCCGACCCTCGACACTTCGCGGACGATCCCGAGCTGGCGTGGGGTTTCTACGGTCACCGGCTCGACCTGTACCGCAAGACGGTGCCGCACGAGGGCTTCCGCATCCTGCGCGGCTGGGGCGAGTCGAAACCCGGCGGCGCACCGGTGTTCACGTCCAATGTGGACGGCCAGTTCGGCGAGGCCGGTTTCGGCATGGTCGCCGAGGTGCACGGCTCGATCCATCACCTGCAGTGCGTCGTGCCGTGTGGCCCGCACATCTGGCCCGCCACTGATCTGGACGTGGCCGTCGACCACGAGACCATGCGCGCCACCGGGCCGCTGCCGCGGTGCCCGCGCTGCGGCAACCTCGCCCGCCCCAACATCCTGATGTTCGGCGACGGGGACTGGATCCCGCACCGCACCGACGAGCAGCTGCACGCGCTCAACGAATGGCGCCGCGAGCACCGCGACCTCGTCGTCATCGAACTCGGCGCCGGGAAAGCGGTCCCGACCGTGCGCCGCTACGCCGAGCTGGCGAGCGCCGCCACTGGTGCGCTCATCCGCGTCAACCCGCGCGAGCCGGAGATCCGGCACGGCCGCGGTGTCTCGCTGCCGCACGGCGCGCTGGAAACCCTGGCCGCCCTCGACGCCCGGCTCAAGGCAGGGTGACCTGCGCGAACACCGCGTTGTGGTCGGAGCCCGGCACGTCGAGCACGCGGTAGCCCGCCACCGCGATCCGCGGATCGACCAGCACGTGATCGATCGTCACCGGCGGCGGAAAGGCCCCGGACGGCCAGGTCGGTGCGAAACCCGCGCCGCGGTTGTCGCCCGCGTCGACGTAACCGGCGTGCAGCAGGTCGCGGAACGCGGCGTGATCGAGCGTCGCGTTGAAGTCCCCGGCCAGGATCCGCACCGCACCACCGGAGTCCGGCCTCGGCAGCCGCGCGAGGTCGCTTTTCCAGGTGGCCGAGGACGCGGTCGGCGCGACGGGATGCACCGCGACGATCTCCACCGGCGTGCCCCCGATCTCGACCCGTGCGCTCGGCTGCTCCATCTCGCCGGGCCCGACCAGTGACAGCTCCGTCAACGGGTAGCGCGACGCGATGCCCGAGCCGTTCGCGCCGGGAATCGGCTTCAGCACGCGATGAGGCAACAGGTCGAACAGCCCGGCGCTGGTAAGTTCCCGCACCTCGCGCGGGGTCAGCTCCAGCAGGTTCAGCACGTCGACCTGGTTGTCGCGCACCAGCTTCACCAGCGCGTTCACGTCGGCACGGCCCAGGTACTGGTTCGAGGACATGACGCGCAGGGTCGCGCCGTGGGCGTCGGGTCGCGACGAGGCGAACGCACGCGGCAGCACCATGGCGACCAGCGCGATCGCGACGGCGACCGCGACGCCGCCGATCCACCAGTGCCGGAAGCCGAGCGCGACACCGCCGATGAGCAGCCCGCCCAGGGTCCAGTACGGGGTCAGCGCGATCAGCGCCGCGGTGATCCGGTCGCCGTCGACGCCGCACAGCCGCAGCGCGGCGAGCACGAGGAACCCCGCGGTCAGCACGGCGAAGAAGATCATGCGGCCAGTCTTCCCGCGCGAGCTTTTCCCAGCCTTTCCCGAAGCTGTGTCCGCGCTCTCCGGCGGATCGGCGGTGTGCACCAGACCAGTCATACCTGATTTCCGCTGACAAGCGGCTGCCAGCGCGATGTGCGTGAGCTGTCAGCACCGCTGGGCATCGTCGGGTCAACGCGACAACGACGGGAGACACAGGAGGTGCGATGTCGCTCGCGATCCAGGCGGAAGGCCTGGTGAAACGCTACGGGGAGACCACGGCGCTGGCAGGGGTCGACTTGGAGGTGCCGACCGGCAAGGTGGTCGGCGTGCTGGGCCCGAACGGGGCGGGCAAGACGACCGCCGTCCGGATCCTGGCCACGCTGCTGCGGCCGGACGCCGGCCACGCCACGGTCGGGGGTTACGACGTGGTGCGTGATCCGGTCCGGGTCCGGTCGGTGATCGGCGTGACGGGGCAGTACGCCTCGGTGGACGAGGACCTGTCCGGCACCGAGAACATGGTGCTGATCGGACGCCTGCTCGGCCTGTCTCGGGCCGCGGCGAAGGCCCGCGCGGCCGAGCTGCTGGAGCAGTTCGAGCTGACCGACGCGGCCGGCCGCGCGGCGAAGACGTACTCGGGCGGTATGCGGCGGCGTCTCGACCTCGCCGCGAGCCTGGTCGGCCGTCCGCAGGTGCTCTACCTCGACGAACCGACGACCGGGCTGGACCCGCACGCCCGCAACGAAGTGTGGAACGTGGTGCGGCGACTGGTCGGCGACGGCTCCACGGTGCTGCTGACCACGCAGTACCTGGAGGAGGCCGACCAGCTGGCCGACAGCATCACGGTCTTCGACCACGGCCGCGTAGTGGCGCAGGGCCGCGCCGACGAGCTGAAGCGCCGGGTCGGCGGACAGACGCTCCAGGTGCGCCCGACCTCGCCGGCCGACATGGACGTCGTGGCGCGGATCGTCGCGGACCTGACCGGGGTGCTGCCCGCCCGCGACGACGACAGCGGCCTTGTGACCGCGCCGGTGTCCGATCCGGTACTGATGTCCACTTTGGTCAGGAAGCTCGACGACGCCGGAATCACCGCGGACGAGCTGGCGCTGCGGCTGCCGAGCCTGGACGAGGTGTTCTTGGCGCTGACCGGAAAGCCCGCCGAGGAGGTGCTGGTATGACCAGCCTCGCCGTTGCCCCGCCGAGGTTCGTGAGCCCGGCGAAAGCGCTGCAACACGGGTTTTCCCTTGCCTGGCGGGGAATCCTGAAGATCCGCAAGAACCCGGAACAGCTGGTCGACGTGACCATCCAGCCGATCTTGTTCCTGGTGCTGTTCGTGTACCTCTTCGGCGGCGCGGTCGCCGGCAGCACCGGCGCCTATCTGCAGAACCTGGCGCCCGGCCTGCTCGTGCAGAACACGATCATGGCCAGCATGTCGGCCGGTGTCGCACTGAACACCGACGTCAGCAAGGGCGTGTTCGACCGGTTCCGCAGCATGCCGATCGCGCGGTCGGCCCCGCTGGTGGGAGCGGTGTTCGCGGACATCGTGCGTTATCTGGTCGCGATCGCGGTGCTGCTGGTCATGGCCACGATCATGGGTTTCCGCATCCAGACCGATCCGGCCTCGACGATCCTCGCGGTCGCCGTCATGGTGCTCGCGGGCCTGTGCTTCTGCTGGATCGCGGTGTTCGTCGGCATGCTCGTGGAGTCCCCGGGCGCGGTGCAAGGTGTCATGATCGCGTTCATCTTCCCGCTGACGTTCGGCAGCAACGTGTTCGTGCCCAGCTCCACGATGCCCGGCTGGCTCAAGACGTGGTCGGACATCAGCCCGGTGAGCCTGCTCGCCAACACGATGCGCGGGTTGCTCGACGGCGGTCCGGTCGCCGGTCCGCTGCTGGGTGCGCTGGCCTGGATGGCCGGTGTCGTGGCGGTGTTCTTCCCGCTGGCGATGCGCGCCTACCGCCGCCGCGTCGGCTAGGAGAACCGCGCGAGAAGCTGAGCGATGGCGTCGGGTTTGGCGAGCCCGGCGCCACGTTCGTATGCGTTCCGGTAGCCGTCCGCACCGAGCACGGCGGACAGTTTCGTGGCCAGTTCGGCCAGTTCCGGATCGCCCTCGTCGAAGGCACCGCGGATCGCCTTCGTCGCGCCCAGGGTCCACGCGGCGAGTTCTTCGTTGCCCTCCAGGGCGAACAGCGCGGCCGCCACCTGCGCGGCACGTGCCACGTCGGGCATGTCCTGTCGCTCACTCGACGTCCGCAACGCCTCCGGCAACCGCTGCCGGGCCCGCGTCGCGTCGCCCTCCGCGACCGCCATTGCGGCCTCGAACATCGCGAGCCACTCGTCGGCCATTCCCGGCGGAAACGGAAGCCCCGGGCTGTGGATGCGTATCCATTCGAGCGCCTCGCGTGCCCTCGGCAGATCTCCGGCACGCCGTGCGACGTCGACGATGCTGAACCGCACGATCGCGCTGTACTCGTCCTGTCCCGCGGCGTCGGCGATGCGTTCGGCCTCCTCGAGATCGCGCCACGCACCCTCGGGATCTCCGGACCGCAGCCGTTCGCTCGCGAGCGAGGACAGCTGCTGCACCGTGTCGTCGACGGAATTGAGCTCGCGGGCCATCGCGAGGCCGCGCTGATATCCGACGATGGCGCGCTCGTGGTCCCCGCGCAGGGAATGGCTGCCCGCCTGCATCGCGAGCGTCATCGCGATACCCCAGCGGTCGCCGACCTGCTCGAAACCCGCGAGCGCCGCGCCACGCGCCCGCTCGCTGCCGTCCAGATCGCCGTCGTCGTCGAGGAAGAACGCCTCCGCCCAGCGCGCGCAGGCACGCACCCACGGATCGGGGTGTGTGGCCGCCCGCGCCAGTTCGCGATCGGCGAGTGCGCGTTCGCGTGCCAGGAACGCGAGCATCGGGACCGCGAGACCGAGCGCGGGAAAGCGCCGCAGCGCCCCGGTGCGCACACAGTCGTCGATGATGACCGCCAGGTCCGGCGAGCTGCCGACGTGCGGGAGCGCCTCCATCAGCGTCTTCAGTGCGGCGAGCGTGGCCCGTACGTCGCCGGGGATGCGATCGCCGAAGTCGAGCACGTCGGTGATGTGCTGTTTCGGCTGGTCGTCGAATCCGCGGATCACCCAGTACCACATGAGCGCCGTGACGTAGCGGTGTGCGATTCCGGCTTCGTCGTTGTCGATCGCCCAGCGCAGGCCCCTGGTCATGTTGTCGTACTCGGCCTCGAACGCGGCGATGGCACCGAGTTGAGCGGCGGTGCGCAACGCGGCCTCGTGCGATTCGGCGAAACCGACGTAGTACTCGGCGAACCGGCGTGCGACCACGGCCCGTTCGGCGGCCTCGTCCAGCCGTTCCTCGCCGTAGGCGCGAATGGTCTCCAGCATCCGGTACCTGGGCTCGACCGCATCTACGGAGTCCACAATGGATTTCTCGACGAGTGAGCCGAGCACGTAGAGCACGTCCTGCTCCGGCAACAGATCGTCCGCGCAGACCGCCTCGGCGGCGGAAACCGTTACCCCACCGGGGAAAACCGACAGCCGCCTGGCCAGTACGCGCTCCGGTTTCTCCAGCAGGTCCCAGCTCCACTCGACCACGGCGCGCAGGGTCCGCTGACGCGGCAAAGCGACCCGGCTGCCGGAGGTGAGCAGGCGGAAGCGATCGTCGAGCCGTTTGGCGATCTGTTCGGGGGTCATGGAGCGCAGCCGCGCGGCCGCGAGTTCCAGTGCGAGCGGGAGCCCGTCGAGCCTGCGGCAGATTTCCGCCACCGGTTCCCGGGTGAGCTCGTCCAGCACGAAACCGGGCCGGACCGTCTCCGCCCGCTCCACGAACAGCCGCATCGCCTCGGCTTCCTCGAGCGGGCCGAGATGGCACAGCACTTCGCCGGTGATCGCGAGCGGTTCCCTGCTCGTGGCCAGGACGCGCAGACCGGGAACGCGGCCGAGCAATTCGTGCGTGAGTTCGGCCGCGGCGCCGACGAGGTGCTCGCAGTTGTCCAGTACCAGCAGTGCCTCGCCGGATCCGATCAGCTCGCGCACGCGCTCGAGCGGATCGGCGGGCTGCATCGACGGAGCCGTGTTGAGCAGGCGCATGTCCAGCGAGCCGAGCGCGCCGAGTACGGCGCTGGTGAGGTCACCGGGATCGCGCACCGAGGCGAGCGCGACGAACCACACCCGGCCACGCCGGTGCACGGGATGCCGGACGGCCGCCTCGGTGGCGAGCCGGGTCTTGCCCGCGCCGCCGGGACCGACCAGCGTGACCAGCCGCGCGTCGGTCAGCGAACGCGCGAGCAGGTCGAGTTCCTTGCCGCGGCCCACGAAACTGGTCAGCCGCACCGGCAGGTGATCGGTCTCCGGTCGAGTGGTCGCGATCTCGCCGCGCAGCACCGCCAGATGCACCTCACGCAGTTCCGCGGACGGATCGACGCCCAGCTCCTCGGCGAGAATCGCCCGCGTGCGCTCGAAAACGGCGAGCGCGTCGGACTGGCGGCCGGCCGCGTACAACGCGCGCATGCGCAGCCCGGCAAGCCGTTCCCGCAGCGGATGCGCCGCACCCGCGGTCTCCAGATCGGCGAGCACCTCCGCATGGCGGCCGAGTTCCAGTTCCGCCTCGAACCTGTCCTCGATCGCGGCGAGCCGCAGTTCCGCGAGGCGTGTGGCTGGCGCCTGCGCAAACGGCGCGTCCAGCACGTCGGAAAGCGGCTCGCCCTGCCACAACCCGAGCGCTTCGCCCAGCACCACGGCGGCTTCGGCGTACCCGCCCGCCGCCAGTTCACGCCTGCCGCGGGCGGCCAGTTCCTCGAACCGGCTCGCGTCGACGGACTCGACGGCGAGCACGTAGCCGGCGGTGCCGGAGGCGAGCCGCGTGCTGTCGCCGAGTGCCTTGCGCAGCCGGGAAACCGGTGACTGCAACGCGTTCGCCGCGTCCGCGGGCGGCAAGGCTCCCCACAGCCCGTCGATCAACGTGTCGGCGGCGACGGCGCGAGGAGCGTCCAGCGCGAGCCGGGCCAGGAGCATGCGCAGGCGGGCACCGCCGATGTCGATCGGCGTGCCGTCGTCCGCCCGGACGCCGACCGGGCCGAGTAATGACACCTGCACTGGTCCAGCTTTCCAGAAAGCCACGTGGGGCGTTACGTTCGTGGCGTGCGTGGCGTGGTGGCCCTGCTGGCGGCCTTGATGCTGGCCGGCTGTACCGCCGGCGAGGCGTCACGGCCCATGGCGGGTTCGGATGGTGCAGGGGACGCGTATTACCCGCAGGACGGCAACGGCGGTTACGACGTCGCGGACTACCGGCTCGCGATCGGCTACGACCCGGCGACCCGGGTGCTGAACGGGCAGCAGACGATCACCGCGCAGGCGCTCGAAAATCTGCGTTCCTTCAATCTCGACCTGTCCGGTTTGACGGTGGATTCCGTTCTCGTCAACGGTGCGCCTGCCCAATTCACGCGAACCGGCGCACACGAGCTGGTGATCACGCCCGCCGGATCGCTCGGTAGCGGCCAGCGGTTCACAACCGAAATCGGATACCACGGCACGCCACAGCCGATTGACGGAAACGGCTGGCAGTACACCGACAGCGGGGCGGCGTTCGTCGAAGGCGAACCGCAATCGGCCTCGACCTGGTATCCGGTGAACGACACCCCCAGGGACAAGGCGACCTTCCACCTGACGGTCACCGTGCCACCCGGCTGGACAGCGGTGTCGAACGGCCGCGAGGTGAGCCCCGGCGTCTGGGCGGAGGACACACCCGCCGCGACGTACCTGACCACCGTGGCCATCGACCGCTGGGACATCCAGCGCGGACGGCTCGCCGACGGCACACCCGTGCTCACCGCGTTCGCGCCCGGGGTGCCGGAATCCACGAAAGCCGCGGCCGCACGACTACCCGAGGTCATCGATTTCCTCGCCTCGAAATTCGGGCCGTATCCGGTCGACGCCGCGGGCGGCATCTTCCTGACCGCGCCGATCGACTTCTCGCTGGAAACGCTGGGCCGCCCGATCTACTCGGGGAAGGCGGGCGATATCGAAACGATCGTGCACGAGAACGCGCACCAGTGGTACGGCGATTCGGTGTCGGTGGCCGGCTGGAAGGACATCTGCCTCAACGAGTGCTTCGCCTCGTACGCGCAGTGGCTGTGGGCGGAGGCGAAGGAGGGGCAGAACCTCGACGACCGCTACCGGCGCGAGGTCGCGGCCGCGCCCGCGCGGCTGTGGGCGGGCAAGCTCTACGACATGGGGCCGGGCCAGGAGTTCACCGCCGTCTACCGCAAGGGCCCGCTCGCGTTGCACGCCCTGCGCCGCCGCATCGGCGAGCCGGCCTTCGAGCAGGTGCTGCGCACCTGGCCGAGCCAGCACCGTGACGGCAACGCGAGCCTGCCGGACTTCGAGCGCTACGTCGAGCAGGTGTCCGGCCAGGACCTGCGCGGTTTCTTCGATGCCTGGTTCAACGGCGACACCAAACCCGCGCCGCAGTACCTCGAACTGGGCTGACAACGAAAAACGCCCCCAGGGGCGGCCTTGGGTTCTAGGAGTCGTCGCAACACCCCAGCGCAAGGGGTGCGATGGATTTCGAGATCCGCAAGGACCGCAGGCCGCAGGGGCGCAACAAGCTCCACAAGGAGCGGGCTGCCTATCTTGATCTTG
>NZ_JAAXLS010000030.1 GCF_012328925.1 Amycolatopsis acididurans | reverse complement strand
GAAACGCTGGACGATGCGGTGGAAACCCGCGCTGAACGCGTTCGAGATCGCCTTCGACGGCCGTCTGGCCGCCGGACGCAAGTAGTTCCCCTTCAACCCGAGTTACACCGCTCGTTTGACAGACCCTCGCCAGTGGCCTTCGGATGGACGATCTGCTCGCGCACCTCGTCGTGGAGTGATCGGGCAGGCGTCCGACAGCGCAGCCGTGGCGTCCTTCCGGGACAACGTGTGCGTGCGAACACCACTGGGCCGGTTGGTCGAGCAGGTTCGCCTCGCAGAGGCCGCGCTGTGCGGTCGGCCGACCGCGTGCGGGTGACCCGCTGATCGGGCTTGTGCGGTCGGCGGTGGTGGCACGGTTAGCATCTGGGCGGAAAGGGGGCCCATGTCTACCGTGCCTACCCACGACGACTCGTCGCTGCCGGCGGTCCCGCCCGAGGTGGTTGCCGCGGCCCGGCGCTGTTTCGCTCGCTACGGAGTCGACCGCGTGACGATGGAGGACATCGCCAGGGAGGCCGGCATCGGCCGGACCGGCCTGTATCGGCTCGGGCTGGCCCGCGAGCAGATATCGCAGGCCGCCATCCTCGACAAGGCTCGCGAGCTCGTGCAGACGCTGCGGCCGGACCTGGAGCGGGACCTCCCGTTCGCGGATGCCCTTGTCGAAGGCTCGATGACCGTGCTCGAGCGCGGTCTCGGCGATGAGGAGCTCAATCATCTCGTGGACACGTGTAAGTCGGTCGACATGCACACGCTCATGGGCGGACCGAACCCCACGATGCGGGCGCTCGCCGATCAGCTCCTCGGCCCCTTGTTGCACCGCGCCGCGGATCGCGGGGAGCTGCGTGCGGGGGTCGATCTGAGTCTGGCTCTCGACTGGATCCGGGGCGTGTACGTCATGCTGTGGCTGCGCTCGGATTTGACCGCGCGTGATCGCCGTGCCTTCATCGAGGATTTCCTCGTTCCGTCGCTGGCCGCTCAGCGTTGATTTCGCCCGCAGGGGGTTCGAGTCGCAGGCCATGCAGGATGAGCGCGGCTAGGTGATGGAGGACGACCTCGTGGTCGTCGGAGCAGCCGGGCAGGAGCGCGCTGTCCAGTGTCACGTAGCCCAACACCATGCTCAGCACGGCGCGCACCGTGATGTCGGCGTGTTCGGTGGGGAAGCCCCGGCCCCCGATCTGGCTGACGGCGATCCGCATCACGGCGGACAGTCCCTCGTTCAGGGTTGACCAGACCCGCGTGGTCAGTTCTTCGTCAAGTTCCTCTCCGGCGAACATGAGCATTCGCAGCGCGCCGGTGTGCTCTCGGCTGTTGCGGTAGAGGTCGGACACGAACTCGTAGACGGCCTCCGCCGAATCCGTAGGCGTGCTCCGCTCGGTCCACCGCGCCGTCCACTCCTGGACGAACTGCAGCAGGGGCTGGGTGATGACCTCGCGGAACAGTTCGCCCTTGGTGGGGAAGTGGCGGGTGAGCACCGACCGGGTCACGCCGGCGCGATCGGCGATCGCCCCCATGGTGGCGCCGCGGTAGCCCTGTTCGCCGAACGTGGCCTCAGCGGCCTCCACGATCTGTGCACGTAACTGTGCCGACGAACGTCTTTGCCGACTCGTCGGCCTGGCCACGGTGCTGTCGGAGGTCACTCACCCGAGACTAGTGTTGCCTGCTGCTGTGAGGTTCCCGACCACGACCGGCAGCGAGGCGATTCCGTGCAGCACGAAGCTGCGATGCATCCGGAGGCCGGCGTCGGCGGCCAAGCGCAGGGCCGGGTAGTGCCGCAGCAGCATCTCGATGCCCACCCGGGCCTCGAGGCGGGCGATGGCGGCGCCGAGGCACGTGTGCACCCCGCGGCCGAAAGCGAGGTGTCGCAGCGGTCGTTCGGTGTCGAGGTGAAGCTCATCCGGTGCCGAGGTCAGAGCCTCGTCCCGGTTTCCGGCGGCGTAGGCAAGCCAGACCATGCTGCCGCCCGGGATCGGCACGCCGGCCACTTCAGCGTCGCACGTCGCCGTCCGGAAAAGCCCCTGCACCGGGGACTCGAGCCGAAGCATCTCTTCGGCGAAAGCGGGAATCAGCGACTCGTCCTGACGGACGCGCTGCTCGAGCTCGGCGTCGCTGAGCAGGCGATGGGTCATCGCGGTCAGCAGGTTGGTGGTGGTTTCGTTGCCGCCGACGAGGAAGACGACCAGCATCTGCAGCATCTCGTGCACGGTCAGCGGCCGGTCCCCGGGGAGCCTGGCCGTGACCAGATCGGTCAGCAGATCATCCTGGGCAGCAACGCGCCGGCGCTCGATCTGATCGGTGAAGTAGTCGTAGAACTCGTCCACCGACTCGAATAGGTCACTGACCTGTCCTTCGGAGAGGTCGTTCGCGCCGACGCCCTGTGTGAAGGCGTCCGACCAGCGCTTGAAATCGTCGAGCCGCTCTTCGGGGACACCGAGCATCCTGGCGATGATGGTCATCGGCAGCGGCATCGCGTAGCTGGTGACGAAGTCGAAGGAGCTTCGTGACTTCAGCGCGCCCAGCAGTTCACCGGCCACCTGCCGCACTTCCGGCTCCAGCTGCGCGACGCGCCGCGGCGTGAAGGCCTGGCTGACGAGCTTCCGCTGGCGGATGTGCAGGGGCGGATCGGCGTTGAGGAGGGCGGGGTCACGGTTGATTTCGAGGCGCCGCAACGCTTGGGCTCGCAGCGGGGCGGACGTGCGCGTGTCGTCAACCAGGCGCTGGGCGAGACCGGTGACCGAGCTTGCTCCGCTCTGCAGTCGCGAGGAGAAGATACCGGGATCGCGCAGTACTTCCACGATGTCGTCGTGGCGGCTGACGACGAATGCACCCAAGGCGTCCGACCAGTGCACCGGTGCTTGCTCGCGAAGCAGGGCGAACGTGGGGTAAGGACACCGCACCGCCTCTGGATGAAGCGATACCAGTTCGGCGAAGGCCGTTTCCGGATCGGTGGGGCAACTCGGGGTTCGGGACGGAGTGGATTGGTCCGGCTCGACGGTCACGACGGCCTCCCTTGAATTGACGTGCCTCGACATTAAGGGACACTGGTGTCCCTTAACAAGAGCATCCGCGTGGCGAGGCTGTTTCGGGTTGCGGCCGGCCTATCCGGATGTCCTTGGTGCTCAAGCAGAATCCGGCTCTTCTCTGGAACGGTTCGGTCGAAAAGCATTGTCCAGAAAAGGAGTCTCGCGGTATAAAGTCGTGATTGGACGGAAGGTCGGCGACGGTTGCGAATCGCGCACGGCTACCGGTGCAACCAGGAGTGTCACGCATGATCGAACCCACGGCCGACGACGTCATCGGCGCGGTGATCACGACATTGGAGCGGGATATCGCACCGAATGTCACCGCCGCCGACGACGGATACACCGCGAGTCTGTGCCGGACGGTCGGGCAGATGCTCCGCTCGGTGCGCAGCCGTCTTCGTCACGAGGAAGCGGCGCTCATCGAGGACAACGCCGAGTTGCGCAACCTGCTCGGCACATGGTCGGTCCAGCTCCCGCCGGACGCGCGGCGCGAGGTCGACGAGATTCTGGCCGGCGCCGGTGAAGTGCCCACGGATGTCGCGGTGACGCGGCTGCAGGACGAGGCCATCCGGCTGCGCCGTGGGCTGGTCGTGCTCATCGAAGCGTTGCCCGATCCGGCGCATCCCGCGCGCGCGGCGGGGCGTGCGTACCTCAGCCACCAGCTCGAGCGCGAGCGCCTCTGGCAGGTGGACGCCTTCGACGGGCCGCGCCGCTGACGCGCTCAGGGGCGCGTCAGCGGCATCCGGCACGGCAACGGCCGCCGAGCCCTCAGCCCGGTAACAGGCCGCTGCGGTCCATGATCGGCAAGTGGCCGATCCCGGGTTCACCGTCCACGGTCAACCGTGCCAGCTGTTCGCGATGCCCGGCGGGCACCACCGCGCCACCGGAGCGCACCTCCGCGGGATCGGTCAGGTCGTAGCAGTCGTATTCGACGACCTCACCCCGGCGCGCGCCGAACCCACGGCCGTCGTCGAACCCCCTGCTGTAACCGCCACCGCGGCCGGCCCAGGCGCGGGCGGTCAAGGGTTCCGCGATGATTTCGGCCGTGTCACCGGACTCGAGGTGAACCCACAGGCGTGCTCGCCGGTAGACGCGGGTGCCGGGGGCGAAGCTGACGTCGTACTCGATGTCACGGACGCGCGCCACGGCACCGTCGTGGTACAGCGCGCCATCGACGTACCGGGGTCGCCCGTCGGCGTACTCGCGCAGCTGGAACATCCCGTGGCGTGCCCCGGCGGTGAAGCTGCACCACACCGTGAAGCTGCGGGTTCGTCTGCTCATCTCGGGCGGTTCGAGCCCGCCGACGTCGACGCGGACGCCCCACGCGTGGTCCCGGTCGCCCCACCAGTCTTCGACGCGGTGCCGGCCCGCACCGAGCTCGATCCATCCGTCCCAGCTGCCGACCTGCACGTAGCGTTGCTGGTCCTGCAGGATCCGGGCGTCACCCAGCTCGACGTGGTGCCGTTCCAGGTGGGGCGGCCGGTCGGTGCGAAACTCGAGCCGCGCCCGTAACCGCGGCGTGTCCAACGACAACGCGATGCGACGGTACGGCGCGTGGACCTCTACGGTGAGCGGTCCGGCGCTGCCGGCCAGGAATCCGGTGGCCGCTTCGCGCTGGGTCGCCACGCGGACATTGTGCTGCGTGTGCCCGTCCAGCACGCACAGGAAGCCGTCGCGGGTGGCCATGTTGGGGTACCGTCCGAAGCCCGCGAAGAACGCGAGCCCGCTTCGGGGATCGGCCCCGCAGAACCAGTACCGGTCGAAGAAGCGGTGATCGCTCGTGGCCACCACCGCGAACGGCTGCGGAAACTGGTGGAAGAGCGTTTCGTCCAGATCGCTCAGCATGCCTTGGCCGCCGGCCCGAACGCACTGTGCGCCGCCCGGAGCAGGAACCTCGGCGACATGAGCAGGCCCGCCACGGCGTCGGAGATCCGGGCGGGGTCGGCGACGAACTTGGCGCGCAGCCGGTACGCCGAGACACCTCGCCAGGCGTCGTGCCAGACCCGGTAGTAGGCAAGCCTCCGCGGGTCGGGCCGCGGGCCGCCGGCGTCCTGATAGGCCCGCAGGAACTCCTCCCACGGCAGTATGGGCTCGACGCTCGGCCGGACGTAGGCCAGATCCTCGGCGGGATCGCCGAGATGCGCGCGTTCCCAGTCCAGCACGGCGGTGGGCGCCGTTCCCTCGATCAGAATGTTGTGGAGGCCGAAGTCGCCGTGTACGAGCACGGGCCGCGCGACGTCGCCCGGCACGTGCTCGCGCAACCAGGCCAATACCAGTGCGAACACCGCCGCGTAGGGGTCGGCCGCTTCCGCGACCGCGTCGAGCACTTGCCGGCGCTCGTCGACCGCACCGGCGATCTCGTCCCTGGTGCACATCGGCGGCAGCGGCGCGGATGTCAGGCTCGACGTGTCCAGGGAATGCAGCCGGGCAAGCACCGCGGCGATCCGCTCGGCCGTGCGCCGGTCGACCGGCTGCGACGGGCCCCAGACATCGCCGACGCAGCGTCCAGCCGACATCCCCGTGGCGAAGGCGGGCTGGCCGAGCGCCGACTCGTCCAGCCACAACGGCTCCGGCACCGGAACGCGGTGCTGCCACGCGAAGCTCAGCGCGGCGAACTCGCCGGCCAGCGTGTGCGCCGTGCGGCCCTTGGCGACCTTGCGGATCACGACGTCGCGTGCGCCGCGTCCGTACTCGACGGCCGCGGTCAGCATCTCTTTCGAGAAACCGCCGGAAAGTACCCGTACATTCGAGACGGCGTGAACCACCTCGCCGGCACGGGCCTGCTTGCGAAGGCACGCGAGAAGTTCGCCCGCGGAGACGGTCGGCGCCGGCTGTACCTGTTCGGCCGCGCCGGAGCGCTCGTCGTCGCCCACAGCATTCGGGACCTGCGCCAGATCGGTCTCGATCAGCCACTCCACGAGCCGTGCGAGATGGCCGGCATCCTCTGCCGCGGTGGCCGCACGGCCGACCAGGGCCGGGGCGTCGTTGAAGACCGCCTCGAAAAGCTCGTCCGGCTTTCCTGGCGGGGATGACCACAGCCTCGCGGCGGTGCCGGTGATCTCCGGCAGCCGCAGTATCCGCCGCTCCCGAACCTGATCATCGAGGACCGCACGGTGGCGCAGCGAGGCGCCCAGTTCCCGTACGGCGGCCGCTTGCTCAGCCCCCGCCGGTAGCCCGGAGAGGGCGGCTTCGATCGCTCGGTCGACCGGGGGGACGGCCTGGGCGGGACGGGCGGACAGCTTCGGGACCACCGGGTCGCTCCCTTCGGCAAAAAGTCTATGTACAGACTAATGTGTACTAGACTAAAGTGCCAGTGGTGATGATCCGGTGTGCGAGCCGAAGGTCAGTGCACCTTGTCGCCTGCCGCCTCGCGCAGGTCGATCAGAAGGTCGAGCAGCGTGTCCACCTGACCGGGTTTGGGGTCGCCGAGCCCGAACCCGATCTCGTTGAGTCCCACGGTCGCCTTGGACACAAGCTTCCGGCCGGTCGCGGTGATCGTGATCAGCGTGGCTCGCCGGTCGGTCGGGTGCGGCTTGCGGGTGAGCAGCCGCCGCTTCTGCAGCCGGTCGGTGGCCAGCGTGGCGGTCGTCGCGTGCACCATCAGGTTGCGTGCCAGGTTGCTGACCAGCCGGGTGCCGTTCTCGGAGAGCTGCAGGGTCATCAGCACGAGGTAGTCCGTCAGGTTGAGCTTGTGCTTGCGCAGCTGGGCTTCGACGGAGTCGACGATCAGGCGCTGGTAGCGCAGCAGTGAGGACATGGCGAGAAACCGCTGCTCGTCGCCCGGCAGTTCCTGTTCCAGCCAGTAGTGACGCGCCCAGTCCACAGGATCCTTGATGGTGTGCGTCGGCGCTTCTGTCGCCTCGTTGGTGGCCATGGGCGCGCTTACCCCAATCGATTTCGTGTCAGTGCAAATTGTCGGTTGCTCAACAGTCTACCGGTCAGGCAGCCGCCCTGACCTGATATGTGCGGCGGCTCGCCGACGAGCCTCAGGAGGGTCGTGTTCATGAATTGGTTACGGGTGCGGTACCGCCGTGTGGTGGTCGTGGTGGTGCCGGCCCTGCTGGCCGCGGTGTTCCTCGCGCTGCCTTCGGCCGACGCGGCTCGTAAGCCGCCGTCGCGCAGTGCGCTGGAGGGTGCGCGCATCATGCTGGTCAACGACGACTCGGTGCAGGCGGCGAAAGTCAACGGTGCCGACGGCCGCGGGTTGTACGTCCTGCGTGCGGCGCTTTGCCGTGCCGGTGCCGATGTCGTGGTCGTCGGCCCGTGGGGTCAGCAAAGTGGCCGCAGCCGGGCCACGGCCGCATCGCCGCAGGTGAGGGTGGCACCGCCGCTGGGTGTGCCGGCGCGCTTCGCCGCGGACTGCTCCGCGGCTCCGTCCCGGGGCGCCGTGCTGGGGGTGTGCCAGGGCGCCGATCCGTGCGGACCGTCTTCGGCGTCGGTCACTCCGGCCGACGCTGTCGACGTCGCCCTGAGTGCATTGCTCGGCGACCGCTTCGGCTGGTCGAACGGGCCGGACCTGGTGCTCTCCGGGATCAACTCGGGCGCGAACACCGATCTCGCGGTCAATCTGTCGGGTACGGTCGGCGCCGCCGTCGCTGCCGTGGAGCATCGCGTACCCGGTATCGCGGTGAGTGCGGGCACCCGGGCGACCAGCATCCCCGACGATGCCAGCTACGAGGCGGCTGCCGACTACACGACGGGCCTGGTGGCGCGCCTGCTCGCCGGGACCGGAGCCGAGCGGCTCGTCCGCGACAGCGTGATCGTCAACGTCAACTGCCCTGATGTGCGTGCCGGCGTCACACCCGCTCCGCGATGGACCGCGGTGGGCCAGGTCGCGCTCGACCGCCTCTCCTATGCGAAGTCGGCAGCGGACATCTACCAGATGTCCTACGGGCCTGCCTCGCCGGCGCCGGTGCCCGACGCGGGTAGCGACACCGCCGCGCTGCTGCGAGGCGAACTCAGTGTCGGTGCCGTGTCGGTGAACCGGGACGCATCCGCCGACGCCCGCTGGCTTTCCGCGCTGATCGGGAACCAATAGATCTAGTAGACGATAGTTGATGAATAGACTAAACTTCCTGCTGTCGCTGGTCGAGAACGATGGGGTGATGCCATGACCTTCGCTGCGTCCCTGGCCGCACAGCGCCCTGGCGAAATCGCGTTGCGCGACGCCGCCCAGGAGCTGACGTGGGCCGAGGTCGACGAGAAGCTGCGGGGGCCGGTCAACGGATTGCTCTCGCTCGAGCTCGGGCCGGAGCGCCGCGTGGCGGTCTTTGCCGCGAACTCCGCGGACACCCTGCTGAGCTACGTCGCGGTCACGCTCGCCGGATGCTCGGCCGTTCCGGTCAACTTCCATCTGACCGCCGACGAAGCGGCATACATCCTCGCCGACGCGGGCGTGGGCGTGGTGCTCGCCGACGAGACGACGGCGGCGCGTGCGGTGGAGGCCGCCCGTGCGGCAGGTGTGCCACTCGTCGTGACGCACGGTCGGGAAGTGGACGGCGCACGGACCTGGACCGAGTGGGTGCGCGAGGCAGGCGACTCGGAGCCGCCGACCGACCGGAAGCCGTTGCCCTCGCTGGTGTACACGTCGGGGACCACGGGACGGCCGAAAGGGACGGAGCTGCCGCCGACCGCATTCGTCGGTGGCGGCGACATCGCCGAACACGTCGAGCGGCTAGCGGCCATGTCCTGGGTGCGGCATGGTGCTCATCTGGTCGTCGGGCCGATGTACCACAGTGGCCCCCTGGTCGGCACCCGGCTGCTCGCCGGCGGTGCGCCGGTCACCGTGCTGGCCAGGTTCGACGCGGAGACGGTCCTTGCTGCCATCGAGCGGTACCGGATCGGCAGCACGGTCATGGTTCCGACCCACTTCGTTCGCCTCCTGGCGTTGCCCGAGGCCGTCCGGGTCCGCTATGACGTCTCGTCCCTGAAGTACGTGCTCCAGGTCGGGTCGAAATGCGCGGTGGACGTCAAGCGCGCGATGATCGACTGGTGGGGTGAGGTGATCTGGGAGAGCTACGGGGCGAGTGAGGTCGGCACGACCTGCCTGATCGGTGCCCGGGAGTGGCTGGGCCATGTCGGGTCGGTCGGCAGGCCGGTGTCGCCGTTCGAGGTTGTCGTCGTCGATGAGGACGGCGACGAGGTTCCCCCGGGCGTGGAGGGGCGGCTGTACTTCCGGGACACGACGGGCCGCGGCATCGTCTATCACCAGGCGCCGGACAAGGAACGCGATGTCCACCTCCAGCCGGGTGTGTTCACGCTCGGCGAGATCGGGTACGTAGACGACGAGGGGTACGTCTACATCACCGACAGGTTCTCCGACATGATCGTGTCCGGCGGGGTGAACATCTATCCGGCGGAGTCGGAGCTCGTGCTGGCGACGCATCCCGAGGTCGACGAGGTCGCCTGTATCGGGGTGCCACATGCCGAGATGGGTGAGGAGCTCGTGGCGGTCGTGGTCGCTCGCGACGCCCTCGCCCCGCCCGATCCGGCGGACGTGCTGGCGTACTGCCGTGACCGGCTGGCGCATTACAAGTGCCCGCGCTCGGTCCAGTTCGCCCCGTCGTTACCCCGTTCCGCGATGGGCAAGCTCGACAAGCGCAAGCTCAAAGCGGCCTTCACCTCAGCGCGAATGCAAGTACAATAAATAGTCGAGTAGTAGACAACCTCGTAGATCGTGAGGAGAGGCAACGCAATGACGCGAATGTCCACCCCGAACGGTTCGGCCGTCGCCGAGCTGGAGCTTTCGTTGCTGCAGCTGCTGCGCATGAAGGGCCGGCTGAAGGCGGACGACGTCCCGGCGTCGCTGAACCATGACGCCGGGCGGTGCACGCAGATGCTGGAATCGGTCACCGAGGCCGGGCACTGTGTGTGGAAAGGGTCTTCGGTCAGGCTCACCCCGGATGGCAGGCAGCGCTTGACCGAATTGCTGGAAGCCGAGCGGTCCTGCCTCGACCAGGCGCGACTGCAGGACCTCTACCACCGATTCGACGAGCACAACACGGCTTTCAAGTCCATCATCACCGCTTGGCAGATGCGCGATGCCGACACTCCGAACGACCACACGGACCCCGGCTACGACGGCGAGGTCCTGGAGCGGCTGGAGGAGCTGCACGTCTCGTTCACCGCTCTGCTCGAGGAGATCGTGGCGGCCGCGACGAGGCTCACGCACTACCCGCCCCGGTTCGCCGCGGCCCTGGACCGGATCCGGGCCGGCGAGCACCATTTCGTGGCCAGGCCGATCATCGACAGCTATCACACGGTGTGGTTCGAGCTGCACGAGGAGCTCATCGGCCTGCTGGGCCGGACCCGTGCCGAGGAAGCGGCCGCCGGGCGCGCGGTCTGAACGCGGTGTACCCGGGAATCCACGCCGCCGAGAAGCCCGATCGCCCGGCGCTGATCATGGCCGGAACGGGCCGGTGCGTCACCTACGGCGAGCTCGACCGGCGCTCCATTCAGCTCGCCCGCCTGTTCGACGAGCGCGGGCTGGCGCCGGACGCGACGGTCGCGATGGTGTGTGAGAACCGGACCGAATGGGCCGAGGTGATGTGGGCGGCCGCGCGGAGCGGTCGCTGCCTGGCCCCGGTGAACTGGCATCTCGGCCCGCACGAGCTGGCCGAGGTGCTGCGGGCCTCGGGTGCGGCGATGGTGATCGCGGGACCGGCGGCGCAACGGGCACTGCGTGACGTGGACGGGCTGCCCGAGACGCTGGGGATCGAGGCGGGCGCGGCGTTCGAGGATTACCACGCCGCCGTGTCGGCCATGTCGGCAGGCCCGTTGCCTGCCGAGCGGCTCGGCGGGCGGATGATGTTCAGCTCGGGCACGACGGGAACGCCGAAGGGCATCCTGCATCCCGGTACCGGCGTCCATCCCGCGCAGGCGCCACCACATCTGGGGCGCTACACGGAGTTGTTCTCGTTCGACGGCGACATGGTCTACCTGTCCCCGGCTCCGACCTACCACACGGCACCGTTCCGGTTCGTCTTCGCGGTGACCCAGCTCGGCGGCACCGTGGTCGGCATGGACCGGTTCGATCCGGTCGAGGCCCTGGCTGCCATCGACGCCTACGCCGTCACGCACGCCCAGTTCGTCCCGACGATGCTGCTGCGGATGACGCGGCTCGAAGAGCAGACGAAACGCCGGTTCGCGGTCTCGAGTCTGCGCGTGGCGATCACCGGCGGTGCGCCTTGCCCGCACGAGCTGAAGCTTCGCGTGATGAACTGGTGGGGCCCGGTCCTGCATGAGCTCTACGGGGCGTCGGAAAGCTACGGGAACTGCCACATCGGGCCGCAGGAGGTGGCGGATCACCCGGGTTCGGTCGGCCGTGCCCTGGCCGGAACGATTCACGTCACCGACGAGGACGGCACCGAACTGCCGACCGGTGAGATCGGCACCGTCTGGTTCGAGGGAACGACCCAGTTCCGTTACCGAGGTGACGAGGCCAAGACACGGTCGTCGGCGCATCCCCTCGGATGGCGCACGGTCGGCGATCTCGGACGTCTCGACGACGAGGGGTATCTCTACCTCGCGGGACGGCGCGACCAGCTGATCATCTCGGGCGGGGTCAACATTCACCCCCAGGAGGCCGAAGACGTTCTGGCCCTGCACCACGCCGTGGAGGACGCCGCGGTCGTCGGCGTTCCCGACGAGGAGTACGGGCAGGTCGTGCACGCGTTCGTCGTGCCGGCCGCGAACGCGGAGCCCGGCGACGAACTCGCCGCGGAACTGGTGGCACACTGCCGTTCCCGGCTGGCGCACTACAAGTGCCCGCGGAGTATCGGCTTCGTCCAGGAGCTGCCGCGCGGTGACAACGGCAAGCTCTACAAGCGCAAGCTCGCCGTCAACGGACCACAGTAGACAGCAGCTCGCCGCGCAGCCGCAGGCCGGTGCCGTCGTCCTGTCCGGTCGAGAGCCAGTCCTCGAGCGGATCGATGAGCGCGATGACCACCTCGTGGTAGCGGACGCGGGTGCCGTTGCCGGCGGCGAAGTCCTCGATCGCTCCGTGTGGCAGCGAAGCCATGAGGGCGAGGTTGTCCGCGAAATGCGCCTTCCTGACCTCATCGGACTCGATCCACTGACGGCATCGCGACAACAGCTCCCGAAGCGTGGTGACGTCGCGCGCGAGCTGAAGCCCCGCGTCGTCCCACTCGACCTGGGCCAGCGTGGCCCGGATCTCGGCGAGTCGCGCCTTGGCGTAGGCCGAGTCCAGCTCCGGTTCGACGACGTCGCGAAGGATGCGGCGCACGTGCGAGATCAGCTCGGCGGGGGTCGGACGCATGTCAGGCCTTTCCGGGGTGGTCGGACACGATGCCGGCGAGGAGCCGCAGTAGCGCGGTCGGTGGCGCGGCCGGCCGGTCGGTCTCGCCGGCGCAGAAGATGCGGACGCCCTGCAGCGCGATCACGGCGAGCCGGAACAGGCTCAGCACCTGCCAGAACAGCAGCGCGCCGGCGCTGACTTCGGTGCCGGTCAGTTCGGTGTAGCGCCGCAGGAAGTCGTCCTGCTCCCACACACCGGGTATGAAGTGCTCCCGGGTGTAGACGGGGGCGCAGTACCAGCCGAGGTCGTCACGCGGATCGCCCAGGTGCGCCAGTTCCCAGTCCAGGAGCACTTCGACGGCTCCATTGTGGACCAGGACATTGGCCGGGCGGAAGTCGCCGTGGACGAGCGCGAGCCGATCCGGTGGGGCGGGAACGTGGTCGCGCAACCACCGCAGCGTCCACCGCAGCACCGGTTGCGGTTCCAGTTCTGCCTCGTCGAGAAGGCCTTCCCACCGGTTCACCTCGGCGGTGGCCGGATCGGGCAGCGGCGCGGGCAGGCCGGTGGCGACCACGTCGACACGATGCACGCGCGCGAGCAGGTCGCACAGGCTCTTGGCCAGCTGTGCCCGGCCCTGGCCGGACAGGCCGAGCGGGTTCTTGTCGCGCAGGACCGCGCGATGTGCCTTGCCCGGATGCCGGTCGACGACCATGCTCGGCCGCAGCAGTTCGGCCCCGTCGTCGTCGAGCCAGTACGCGACGGGGGCGGGGACCGGCGTCGGCTCGAGTGCCTTGAGCAGGGCGTATTCCGTCGACCGTCCGGTGTCGACGACGGCGCTCGGTGGATCGCGCCGCAGCAGCAGCCGGCGGTGCACCGGTGTGCCCGCGTCGTTCCAGCTGGCGTCGAAGGGCCAGTTCTCCCGGGAAGATCCGGTACCCGAACGCTGCAGCCCGTCGATGGTCACCTCTTCGGCGCCGGTGTTGCGTGCCGCCAGGAATGCGCGCAGGCGTTCCGAGACGACCTGGACCGACTCGGCGTCGGTTCTCGCGCTCATCGGCTTTCCCGCGGTGGCTTCGGCGGAATGGCGTCGGGGTACTTGGCATAACCGGGCAGCACCATGTATTCCATGACCCCGTAGCCGGTCCTGCCGTCGTGCCGCACTTCGATGAGGTGGTCGCTGGAAGCCTTGGCGTAGCGGTAGAACTGGCTCGCGTCGGTCAGGTCCCAGACGTCGTGCTCGAGGCTGTTCTCGCCCTTCCAGTGGCCCTGGAACCAGCCGTTCCAGCCCTCGTACCCGCCGCCGCGCAGGTGCGCACGCCCCGGGCGCGCGGTGATGTCGAACTCGAGTTTCCGGCCGTCGGCGAGCGTCAGCACGATCGTGCCGTGTGACAGCGTCGCGGCGGGGGCGCCGGCGACCCATTGCAGGTCGTGCTCCACGCCGACGATCGCCTCGTCGGGGAAGTCACCGTCGGAGCGGCCGAGCGGGCGGGACAGGCCCGCCGAGAGGTGGACCGGACGGCCGGGCTCGGCTTCGTACAAGTAGAAGTGCAGGCCGAAATCCGGCAGCTGGATGGGGCAGAACATGAGCATCCGCCATTCCGGACGCTCGCCGGGAGGCGCGCCCTGGACACGCGGCAGCGGGCGGGTGCCCCACGAGTGGTCGCGCTCGCCCCACCAGGTTTCCGGTTCGAGTGTTCGGCTGCCCTCGGGCGTGGTCAGCGTTCCGGCCGCGCGCCCGACCTGTACGTATCGGATCGCGTCATAGGTGGCCCTGGAACGGCTGACCTGGTAGTGCCTGCCCTCTAGAACGGGTTCCATGGTGCCCGTCCAGTGCAGGTCGAACGCGAGCCCCGAGGGGTTCTCGTCGAGCACGAGACGCAGATCCTCGAACGGGCGGACCACGTCGATCGTCAGCGGTCCGACGTGCATCACGTCATTGGCCGGGCCGAGCTGGCGGGCCAGCCGGAGGTTGCGCTGCGTGCCGCCCTCGGACAGCACGACGAACGCCTCCTGCACGTCCTGGTTCGGATACTGGCCGATGCCGAGGGTGAGCACGGTGTCCTGCCGCTCGGTGTCCTGGATGCTGATCCAGTAACGCTCGCGCCAGCTCGGGTCGCTCGAGCCCACCATCGCGTGCGGGAGCGAGGCCTGGTGGTAGAAGTACTCGTCCGGTGCGGTCAGTCGCACGATCCGCCGTCCCTTTCCAGCTCGGCCCGCAGGGCCTTCTTGTCAACCTTCTCCCCGGCCAGCGTCGGCAGGGGATCGCCGCCGATCCGCCACCGCGTCGGCACCTCGAAGTGGGCGAGGCGGCCGCGCACGAAGGCCCGCAGCTCGTCCTCCGTCGGAGCGGTACCGGGACGGTGCGTCACCGCGGCCGCCAGTTCCTCGCCGAGGTCTTCGTGTGGCACGCCGAAGGCGGCGGCTTCGACGATGTCGGGGTGTGCGAGCAGCGCGTGCTCGACGTGCGCGCAGGCGATGTTCTCGCCGCCGCGGATGACGATGTCCTTCGAACGACCGTCCAGGAACAGGTAGCCCTCGTCGTTGAGCCGGCCGAGGTCGCCGGTGTGCAGCCAGCCTTCGGCGTCGACCGTGCCGTCGTCGAGTCCCAGGTAACCGAGCATCACCGTGGGGGAGCGCAGCAGGATCTCGCCGCGGCCGCTCTCGTCCGGGCCGAGGATGCGCAGCTCCGCCACCGGGTAGGGGCGCCCGACCGTGCCGGGGAAGCGCTCCAGGTCCCGGTTGCCCGCGACGGTGACGAAGCCGCCCGATTCGGTCATCCCCCACGTGTTCGCCAGGCCGCGCCGCCGCAACTGCGGCAGTTTGGCACGCATCCGGTCGAGCAGTCCCGCCGACACCGGAGCGCCGCCGAGCGGGAAGGACCGGAGGCTGGACAGGTCGCGGCGGTCGAAGTCGGCATGGGCGAGCACGCGGGCGGCCATCGTGGGCACGCCGCCCCAGCGGTGGACGCCTTCGCGCTCGATGAGTTCGAGCACCTCGCCCGCGTCGAACTTGCCCACCGTCATGACCAGCCGTCCGCCCAGGATGAGCTGCGTGATCAGGTTCGACACGCCACCGACGTGGAACAACGGCGTGCAGGCGAGCATTACCGACTGAGGCGCGTCGTCGGGCACGTTCTGTGGCAGCTGCTTGGAGCGGCTGAGCAGGTTGTGCTGGTTGGCCACCACCGACCGTCGCGACAGGACGACCGCTTTGGGGGCTCCCGACGAGCCCGACGTGAACAGCACCAGGCCTGGGGACAGCTCGTCGTCGCACTCCCGCGCGCCGATCCCTGGTTCGTCGCCGCCGAACGCGTCCTCCAGGTCGCCGATCGCCAGCCAGGGCGGCGCCGGCGCACTCGCCGGTGCGGCACGATCGCTGAGCACGAGAGCCGGCTCGGTCAACGCCAGGGCATGCTCGATCTCGTTGTCACTCCACCACCGGTTGCCAAGAACGGGCACCAGCCCGGCCCACCACGCGGCCCAGATCGCCAGCACGAACTCCGGACTGTTGTAAGCCAGGACGAACACTTTGTCTCCCGGCCGGGCACCGCGGTCCAGCAGGTCCCCGGCCACCCGCGGCACAGCGTCCAGGAACGTGGCGAAATCGATGCGCCGCTCTCCCTGCACCAGAAATGTGCGGTCGCCCCAGCGCCGCGTTCCGCCGAGCATTCCGGTGATGGACGCGGGCCTCGGGTGGTAGAGCAGGCCAGGGCCGTGCGGGTCGCGGATGACATCGGTGCCCCAGATCGACGCCAGCGCCGGTTCCGTGGTGGTCACGCGCCGGTCCACCTGCCTTCCCGCTTCTCCTTGAACGCCGAGACCGCTTCGGCCACATCGGACGTCCTCGCGCTGATGGCCTCGAGGTACATGCCGGCGTCGAAGACATCGTCGATGCGCGAATGCAGATACTTGTTCAACGTCCGCTTGGTCAGCTGGACCGCGACCGGCGGCAGTGCGGCGACACGCGCCGCGAGATCGAGTGCGACCAGGCGAACCTGTTCGGCCGAATCGGCCAGCTCGGTCACGATGCCGAGTTCGTGGGCCTGCTTGCCGGTGAGCGGTTCGCCCCACAGCAGCTGCCGCTTCGCCCGGATGAACGGGAGGTTCACCGGCCAGCTCACGGCCCCGCCGTCGCCGGCCACCAGACCCATCCGCACGTGCGGGTCCACGATGCGCCCGCTCGCTGTCGCCACCACGGCGTCGGCGGTCAGTACCAGACTCGCCCCGAGACCGAAGACATCACCCTGCACGGCGACGACGAGAGGCTTGGGAAAGTCCGCGAAGGCGCGGAAGAGGTCGCGCCCCTCGTCGACCTGGCGCATCAGGACGTTGTGGTCGGCGTTCGCGGCGAGCATCGACTTGAAGTCGCCGCCCGCGGAGAAATGCTTTCCCGTCGAGGACAGCACGACGGCCAGTACCGCGGGATCGTCGCGAAGCTCGAGCAGAGCCGTGCGCAACTCACGTGTCAGGGTGGAGTCGAACCGGTTCACGACGTCGGGCCTGCTGAGCTGTATCTCGGCCACGCTTTCGCTGTGCGACAGCGTCAATGCTGCGTAAGCGGTCATCGTCACCTTCCAGGTGCTGTCCGAATTACTCTAACCGTAGAGTATTTGGCTCGCTATGGACAAGGTTGCTGGTCCCTTTTACTCTAGCATCAGATAGTTTTAGATTAGACCAAACTTCTCGGCTGGCCTGGTCAGCGCTCCTGGACCCGGAGGGAAAGTTCGATGATTCTGCTCGAGGCAGGCGGCCGGCAGGACGCCGATCGCACCGTGCTCGGCGGCAAGGCGTTCAGCATCAACAGGATGCTGCGGCTCGGTCTTCCGGTGCCTCCGGCCTTCGTCTTCCCGACCAGTGTCTGCGTGGAGTACTACGACTCCGGTAAGAGTGTCCCTGCGCATGTGGCCGGTGAGCTGCGCGAGGGGATCGCCTCGATCGAGGCCGTGGTGGGACGGCGATTCGGTGACCTGGAGGCGCCTCTGTTGGTCTCCGTGCGCTCCGGCGCGGCCCGCAGCATGCCCGGCATGATGGACACCGTCCTCAATCTCGGCGTCAATCCCGAGATCGCCGCCATGCTCTCCCGGCAGTCCGGAGACCAGGCCTTCGGTGCGGACACCCATCGCCGGTTCGTGCAGCAGTTCACCCACGTCGTCGGGAAGAAGCCGACCGATGATCCGTGGGAGCAGCTCGAAGACGCGGTCGTCGCGGTCTTCGAATCCTGGAACTCGCCGAGGGCGACGGCTTACCGCCGCCATCACGGGCTGCCCGACGACGCGGGCACCGCGGTGACCGTTCAGGCGATGGTGTTCGGCAACCTCGGCTCCGGCTCCGGCACCGGCGTGTTGTTCAGCCGGAACCCGGTGACCGGCGACGCGGAACCCTACGGTGAATGGCTGCCGGGCGGCCAGGGTGAAGACGTCGTGTCGGGGCGTTTCGATCCTCTCAGCCTGTCCGATCTCGCCGATTCGATGCCCGCGGTGCACGACGAACTGCTGGCCGCTGCCCGCGTGCTGGAACGCGAGTTCGGTGACGTGCAGGACATCGAGTTCACGGTGGAGCGGGGGCGGCTGTGGCTGCTGCAGGCGCGCTCGGCGAAGCGTTCGGCGACCGCGGCCGTGCGGCACGCGGTCGCGATGCGTCAGGAGGGGCTGCTGACGGTCGAGGAAGCGCTGGAACGTGTGACGGCCGAGCAGCTGGGCGTGCTGCTTGCGCCGCACCTCTCGCCCGAGGTCCGGGCCGGTGCGACGCTGCTGGCCAAGGGCGAGGTCGCCTGTCCGGGCGTGGCCTCCGGCGTGGTGGTGACCAGTGCGGACGAGGCCGACGAGCTCGCGGCGGAAGGCAAGGACGTGGTGCTCGCGACGCCGACCACCAACCCCGACGACGTGCACGGCATGCTGGCCGCGCGCGCCATCGTCACCGAGATCGGCGGGGCGACCTCGCACGCCGCGGTGGTCAGCCGCGAGCTGGGGCGCCCCTGTGTGGTCGGCTGTGGTGAGGGCATTCTCACGCCGCTCGCGGGCAGGGTGGTGACCGTCGACAGCACAGTGGGCGAAATCTTCGACGGTGCGCTTCCGCTGACCGGCGTAAGCGGCGAGGACGCCGCGCTGGAGACGTTCTGCGGCTGGGTCAGGCAACACGCGGAAGGGTGGGGCGCGCATCTGATCGCCGCCGTGAAGTCTGTCTAGCGATGCTATGTCGTATTGTAAATTGTCTATCACTAGACTAACTTTGAGCTGTTCGCCGTGGGCAACCAGCAGAAGGAGGATTGGTCTTGACCGACACAGTTGAGGACACGATCGCCGCGCCGGCGCTGCCGTCCGCGGCGGAGCTGGAGCGGATGTACTGGGTCATGCTCACGACCACGCTGGCCGATGCCCGTGCGCAGAAAGAGGCGAAGGCGGGCAAGCTGCAGGCCGCCTTTTACCCCGTGCGCGGCATGGAGGCCGTGTGTGCGGCCCTCGGCACGGTGCTCGAGCGGCGCGACCAGATGGTGTCGACCTATCGCAATCTCGGGGATGCGCTCGCGAAGGGCGCCAGCCTCTCCGCGATCATGGCGGAGCTCTACGGGCGGGTGGACGGCGTGTCCAAGGGCAAGGGCGGCCCGATGCACCTGCAGGACGAGGCGGCCGGCCTGACCGCCACCACCGGCATCGTCGGTTCCGGTCTGCCGATCGCCGCGGGCCTTGGCATCGCCGCGCAGCTGGACGGGGACGGCAGGGTCGTGACCGTGACCTTCGGTGACGGGGCCACGTCCATCGGCGGATATCACGAGGCCATGAACATGGCGGCACTGTGGAAACTGCCCATCCTCTTCGTCTGCCAGAACAACCACTGGGCCGAGCACACACCACTGGATCAGTACTCCGCGGCGCACGAGTTCGCCCGCAGAGCCGAGTCGTACGGCATGACCGCGCGCAAGGTCGACGGCTTCGACCCGATCGCCTCGTGGCAGGCGGTTCGTGATGCGGTGAGCGCGATTCGTTCCGGCGGCGGACCGGTGTTCCTCGAGTTCGAGACCTACCGACTGACCGGCCATACGGGGACCGCCGACTACAGCTACGTGCCGAAGGACGAGCTGGCCGAGGCATTGACGCGCGATGCCGCACCCAACTTCCGCGAATGGTTGATCCGGGAGGGTATCGCGACCCCCGCGCGACTCGACGAGATCGAGAAGGACGCCGAAGCCGGTGTGGACGAGGCGTTCACCTACGCCGAGTCGAGGCCGCAACCCGAACCCGACCAACTGCACGAAGACGTGTTCGCCGACAAGAGGCTGGTGCCTGACCTCCGATGACTACCTTGCAAGAAACCGGCAACGCACAGACGAGCAAGATGTCCGCCGCGGTCGCGATGAACTCCGCGCTGGATCTCGCGATGGCCAAGGACCCGAAGGTGGTGCTGCTCGGCGAGGACATCGCCGACCCGATCGGTGGCGTCTTCAAGGTGACCAAAGGGCTGTCCACCAGGTACGGGACCGGCCGGGTGCGGGCGACCCCGATCGCCGAGCAGTCGATCGTCGGCGCGGCGGTGGGACTGGCGCTCGCGGGCTACCGCCCGGTGGCCGAGGTGATGTTCTTCGACTTCATCACCCTCGCGACCGACCAGCTGGTCAACCACGCCGCGAAGTTCCGTTACATGTCCGGTGGCCGCAGCTCGATGCCGTTGACCGTGCGCACCGTCGTCGGGAACAGCAAATTCGGCGCGCAGCACGCGCAGTCACTGGAAGCCTGGTTCATGCACACGCCGGGAATCAAGGTCGTCATGGCGTCCACGCCGACCGAGGCCAAGGGCCTGCTCACCTCCTGCGTGTTCGACGACGACCCCTGCCTGTTCATCGAGCACATCCACCTCGAGTACACGAACAAGGAGGAGGTGCCCACCGGCGAGGTCTCCATCCCGCTGGGCAAGGCCGCGGTCAAGCGGACCGGCGACGACGTCACCGTGGTCACCTACGGCCCGGCCGTGCCCTGGGCGCTGGACGCCGCCGACCGGCTGGCGGAAGAGGGCATCAGCGTGGAGGTCATCGATCTGCGCACGCTCGTGCCACTGGATCTCGACACCGTGCTGGAGTCGGTGGGACGCACCGGCCGCGCCGTCGTGGCGCACGAGGCCACCCGGTTCTGCGGGCCGGGCGCCGAGATCAGTGCGCGCATCACCGAGGAACTGTTCGGCGACCTGGCGGCGCCGGTGCTACGGCTCGGCGGCAGTTACGCGCCGATCCCGTTCGCCAAGAGCCTGCGCGCGATCCCGAACGCCGACGACCTGGTCGCCGCCGTTCACCAGGTCACCGGTCGCTGAGCCCGTCACCTGTCACAACTTCTTTTCGTAGTAAGGAGACCCCCGTGTCGGTCGACTCCGCGCGCCGCGCGCCGTCCCCGGATGAGTTCCGGGCCGCGGCCGAGTCCTTTGTGGAGGCCGCGGTGGCGGATTCCGAGGACGGCAAGGCATTCGAGTTCTCCGAGCGGGAGGACCGTGTGACGTTGTTCCGCGGTGCCACCGCGGAGGAGGCACGGCGATCCTGCGAATGGCAGCGCAAGGTGTTCGATGCCGGCTTCGGCTGGATCACCGGTCCACCCGAGTACGGCGGTGCCGGCCTGCCCTCTCGTTACGAGCGGATCTACCAGGAAGTGGAACGTTGCCACCGCGTACCGTCCCGTTCGCCGCTCGGCGTGAGTCTCGGCATGGTGTTCCCCACACTGCGCCAGTTCGGATCCGAGACCGCGAAACAGCGATGGCTACGCGGTCTGCGCCGCGGGGATGTGGTCGGGTGCCAGCTGTTCAGCGAGCCGGGTGCTGGCTCGGATCTGGCCTCGGTGTCGACCAAGGCCGACCAGGATCCGGCGACCGGCGACTGGGTGGTCACCGGCCAAAAGGTCTGGACCTCGGGGGCGCACTACTCCGACCTGGGCCTGCTGCTCGCCCGGACTTCCGACGGCGAACGGCACCGCAACCTCACCGCGTTCCTGGTGGACATGCACGCGCCCGGCGTGGAGGTCCGGCCGCTGCGGCAGATGACCGGTGGCGCCGACTTCAACGAGGTGTTCCTCGACGGCGTCCACATCGCTGACGAGAACCGGCTCGGCGAGGTCGACAGCGGCTGGCAGGTGGCGCTCGCGACGCTGATGTACGAGCGGGGCGCCATCGGCGGCTCGACGGCGGGCGGCAGCGGCCTGTTCCGGCTCGACCGGATCATCGCGTGGCTGCGCGATCTGTCGTGTACCGGCGATCCCGCGGTCCGCCAGGCTTTCGCACGCGTGCACACCGGTCTGACCGCGGCGAAGACGATGCGTGCCCGTGCGGAGGCCGCGGTGAAGGCGGGCACCACGCCCGGCCCCGAGATGTCGCTGTCGAAACTCGCGCTCACCGCGAATCTCGCCGCGCTGTCGGATCTCGTCGCGACCGCACTCGGGCCGCGCCTCCTCGCCGACACGGGCGAGAAGGGCACGTACTCGTGGTCGGAGTTCGTGCTCGGTGTGCCCGGCATGCGGCTGGGTGGCGGAACCGACGAAATCCAGCGCGACATCATCGCGCACCGCGTGCTCGGGTTGCCCAAGGAGCCCGGCACGCCGAAATCGAACAGGACATGAAGGAGAGTCGAATGGGTAGCCTCGACGGTAAGGTGGCGCTGGTAACCGGGGCCGGACGCGGAATCGGCCGTGAGCACGCGCTGCTGCTCGCCGCCGAAGGCGCGAAGGTCGTCGTGAACGACCTCGGCGGTGCACAGGACGGCACGGGCGGCGAACCCGGGCCGGCGCAGCAGGTGGTGCAGGAGATCCGAGACGCGGGCGGCCAGGCCGTCGCCAACGGTGACGACGTCGCCGACGCGCAGGGTGCGCAGTCGGTGGTCGACACGGCGATCCAGGAGTTCGGCAGGCTCGACGCGGTGGTGAACAACGCCGGCATCCTGCGCGACCGCGTTCTCGTCAACATGGACGAAACGGACTGGGACATCGTGGTGCGTGTCAACCTCAGGGGCACGTTCCTGGTCACCCGCAGCGCCGCGCGGTACTGGCGCGAGGAGAGCAAGGCCGGTCGTGAAGTCGCCGCGTCGGTCGTCAACACCTCCAGCGAGTCGGGTGTGTTCGGTAACCCCGGTCAGGTGAACTACGCCGCGGCGAAGGCGGCGGTCGCGTCGCTGACCCAGGTCGCCTCGAAGGAACTGAACCGCTACGGCGTGCGCGTGAACGCGATCCTCCCGCAGGCGCGTACGCGCCTGACCGAGAGCACGTTCGGTGACGCGATGGCCCCGAAGGAGGGCAAGTTCGACCGCTGGAACCCGGCCAACATCGCCCCCTTCGTCACCTACCTGTCCTCGCCGGCCTGCGAGATCACCGGCGAGGTGTTCCTCGTTGGCGGCAGCCGGGTGCAGCGGGTCCGGCCGTGGGAACTCGACCCCGAATGGAAGCTGAGCGCCGAGGGCCGCTGGAGCGTGGCCGACCTGGAGAAGGCGGTCATCGAGGCCGGTGTCCCGAAGGGACAGTCATGGAGCGCGAACCCCTCGGGCGGTAAGAAGTGACGACAGTCGGCGAAAAAGAGGCCCGGATGCCCGAGGCCGTCATCGACGACGCGATGATCGAGTCGATGAAGGCCAAGGCGGGCATCCAGCTGCGGATCTCGCATTCGGTCAACAACGAGGAAGCGACCCGCATCGCGGTCACGAAGTTCGCCGGTGGCATCGGCGACATCAACGAACTGTGGACCGATCCCGAACGGGCCCTGGCCTCGGAGTACGGGGCACCGGTCGCGCCACCGTCCTTCGTGATCGGCTGTTTCTCGGGTATCCAGTTCGGCTGGCCCGGTCTCGGTTCGTTCCACTCCGCGACCCAGATGGAGCTGCTCGCGCCCATTTACTGGGGCGACAAGATCGAGGCCACCTGTCGCTACGACGGGTTCACCGGCCCCCGGCCGAGCAGCTTCGCGGGCCGCATGGTCACAGACCACTTCGTCAACGACTACGTCAACCAGCGTGGCGAGGCGGTCGCACAGATCCGCTGGCAGGTCGTGAACTACGAGCGCGCGGCCGCGCGTGGCAAGAGCAAGTCACGCAAGATCGACGTACCGCACCGCTGGACCGAGGACGAGCTGCGGGCGATCGAAGAACGCGTGCTCGCCCAGCGGCCGCGCGGCGCCGAGCCCCGGTACTGGGAAGACGTCGAGGTCGGCGAACCGATCGACGACCTGACCAAGGGCCCGATCGGGCTCACCGACGAGGTCGCGTTCATCGCGGGCGGCGGCACCCCGATCCCGCGGCTGAAGGCACACGCGGCGTCCCTTCACGACTACGCGGCACACCCGGCGTGGGCGTTCCGGGACCCGGTCACCGGTGCCCAGGAACCGATCTACGCCGTGCACTACAACCAGGCCGCCGCGAACGCGATGGGCGTGGCCTTCCAGTACGACGTGGGTTTCCAGCGGCAGTGCTGGCAGATCCACCTGCTGACACACTGGTGCGGCGACAACGGGTGGGTCAAGCACCTTTCGTCGCAGTACCGCGGTTTCGTCTACCTGTCGGACGTGATCGACCTCGGCGGGGTGGTCACGGGTAAGTCCGTCGACGATTCCGGCGAGCACGTCGTCGAGATCACCACGCACGCCCGCAACCAGCGCGGAGACGACATCATGCCCGGCACCGCGGTGGTCGCGCTGCCCAGCCGCGACGGTGGCGCGAGCCCGGTCGCGGCCAGGGCAAGGACGATGTCATGAGTGGCGAGGCGGGTATCAGGGAACAGCTGCGTGCCGAGGTGCGCCGCTGCCTGTCCGACCACGTCGATGTGCGCCCGTACTTCGCCGAAGGGGCGGATTCGGGGCCCCGGACCGACGAGGCGCTGTGGCGGCTGCTGGCGACGCAGATGAACCTGCCCGGGCTGATCGTTCCCGAAGCCGACGGCGGCGCCGGCGCACAGCTGGCCGACCTCGCGGTGGTGTTCGAGGAACTCGGCGCGGCGCTCGCGCCCGTTCCGATGTTCGCCACGGCCGGGTTCGCGTTGCCGCTCGTGCTCGCGGTAGCGGGCGAGCGGCGCACCGACGCCGCCGGCGATCTGCTGGCGGCGATCGCGTCGGGAACCACAACGGTGACGGTCGCACTCAACGAACCGGATGGCGGCTACCGTCCGGATTCCACCACCGTGCGCGCGGTGCGCACGGAAACCGGATGGTCGTTGTCGGGTAGCAAGTCCTTCGTGATCGACGCACCCGCGGCGGACATCATCCTGGTGCCGGCCTGGACCTCCGCCGGTATCGGGCTGTTCGCGGCCGACCGCGGCGAGGTGGCCGTCAGCCCGATGCCCTCGCTCGACCTGTTGCGGCCACTGTCCACGGTGCGGTTCGACGGAGCACCGGCGCGGTTGATCAGTGACGAGGACGCCGTCGCGCTCGACGCGGGGTTGGATCTCGCACTCGTGCTGCTGGCCGCCGAGCAGGTGGGCGGGGCCCAGCGTTGCCTGGACAACGCCGTCGCTTATGCCAAGCAGCGTGTCCAGTTCGGACGGCCGATCGGCAGCTTCCAGGCGATCAAACATCAGCTCGTGGATCTGCTGCTGCAGGTCGAAATGGCTCGTTCGGCGATGACGCACGCGATCGGCGTCGCGGATTCCTATCTGCGAGACCCCGGTGCGGGTACCGCGCGTGATCTGGCCGAGGCGGCGAGCCTGTCCCGTGCGCTGTGCTCGGACACGTTCACCCACGTCGCCGACGAGGCCCTGCACATCCACGGTGGCATCGGGTTCACCTGGGAGCACGACTCGCACCTCTACTACCGCCGCGCCAAGGCGACCGAACTGCTCTTCGGCATTCCGGACGCCCACCGGGAACGGCTCGCCGCGGCCGCCGGTCTGTAGAAGGGAACCGACACGATGCCGGATGTGCTGGTCGACCGTGCCGAGGGCGTGGTCACCGTGACGTTGAACCGTCCAAAAAGGAAGAACGGTGTCACCTGGCCACTGATCGAGGAGCTGGTTCGCGAACTCGAGAACATCGCCGGGAATTCCGGCGACCGGGTCGTCGTCCTCACCGGTGCCGGCGGGGCGTTCTGCTCCGGCATGGACCTGTCCGAGTCGGTGGCACCCGACGAACTGCGCTTCATGCGGCGCGTCGGGCAAGTGGTCACCCTGCTGCACGAGATGCCCAAGCCGACCATCGCCAAGGTCGCCGGACCTGCCGTGGGCTTCGGCTGCAACCTGGCGCTGGCCTGCGACCTGACGGTGGCGGGGGAAGGCGCGATGTTCGGCGAGATCTTCGCCGAACGCGGGCTCACCCTCGACGGCGGTGGTTCCTGGTTGCTGCCGCGCCTGGTGGGGCTGCAGAAAGCGAAGGAACTCGTGTTCTTCGCCCAGCGAGTGTCCGGCTCCGAGGCGGCCTCGCTCGGGCTTGTGGCATGTGCTGTTCCCGACGACGAACTCGACAAGGTGGCCGACGACTGGGCACGCAGGCTGGCCGACGCGCCGACCCTGGCTTTGTCGATCATGAAGAAGTCGCTGAACAAGGCGTTCGAATCATCCTTCGCCGAGGCCATCGAGACCGAGAGCCTCGCTCAGTCGTTCAGTTTCTCCTCCGCCGAGGCCAAGGAGGGCATGCGCGCCTTCCTGCAGCGGCGTGAGCCGCGGTTCCGCGGATAGTCAGGTCGAGCAATGGAGCAGACATGGCGTTGTCAGGGTTCTACCCCTCCCCACCGTCCACCGTGGCACCCGCCACGACGCATCACGTAGTTCTGATAACGGCCATCGTGCTCTTCGCCCTGTGGGTGTTGTACGCGCTGGCCGACCTGATCCGCACGCGTTCGCCGATCCTGTTGTTCTGCGCCATCGGAGGACTGGTGTGCGCGCTCATGGAGACGTTCTGGGGTGTGCTCGGCCTCTTGAACTACCGGGACGGCAACCTGATGTCCTGGATCCAGTTCAACTTCCGGGGCGACCCGCTCTGGTCGACGCTGCTTTACTCGCTGTTCGCGGGTGGTAGCGCCTATCTGTTCTACGACCTTACGCGCAAGGGTGCGCCGAGGAAGCAGTACTGGATGGGCATGGGCGTGATCATCGTGTCGAACCTGGTGATCGAGATCCCGCTGACGGCACTGAAGCTTTACGACTACTACGGCCCGCAGCCTTTCCAGTTCTACCAGGGTGGTTTCCCGCTCTGGTGGCTGTTCACCAATCTCGGGGGAATCGCCTCGGGTGTGCTGCTCGCGCTGGCGGTCGGCCGCTACGGCGTGCGCGGCACGCTGCTGGCCGTCCCCCTGGTTCCCTGTGCTTTCGGCGCCTGGGAGTTGTGGGCCGGATGGCCGACGTTCGTGACCATGACAATGGGCGTGTCGCGCGCGTGGACCTACCTGGGGGCCGCCATCACCATCGCGCTGAGCGTCAGTACGGTCGCCGCGATCGTGAACGCGGTACGGCCACGGACGGAAACGATCGAGCGGTCGCCGGTCCCGCACCAGGATGCCGCGGGCACACGTTAGAGGCGCGCACCCGTTCACGCGAGCGATGCGCTCGCACGCTCACCTGGAGAAGAGATGACCTTATCTTGCGCTGCCCGCCGTATCGCGGTCGTACCGGCAGCTATGGCGGCCGCCGCACTGGCTGCTGTCCTGCCCGCGGTCGCGGCGACGGATCCCGCGGTTGCGATCGCGCAGAGCCTCGCCGCGGGCGACGGACCCGGAGCCGCGCAGCAGATCGAATCCGCCGGCTTCGAGCACGACTCCCGGCGACTCGCGCACGTCATTGTGGAGGGCGGGCATCTCGCGGTGCGCAACCACAACGGCGACGGTTTCCGTGACGCGGTCGCATTTGCTTTCCCACATTCCGGCGTGCCCTTCTCCGGCGCGATGGCCACCTTCGGCCTGGCGGCAACCGAGGTCGCCGCCACCGGGGTCACGCCCGACGAAGCCCTCGTCGGCGGAGAAACCATAGCTGCCACCACCAAGGCATACCTCATCTGAACCTGCGACGGAGAAATCATGTTCGGCAAGAAGCTACGCCTGTCCGCGCTCGGCGCGACGGCCATCGTGCTCACGGTTCCGTCCCTGGCGGCAGCGGACACGATCTCCATCACCGAATCGGCGCCGTTCCCGAGCCCCGCGGCAGGTCCCTGCGAGATCCACTTCGACAGCTCCGGCATCGGCTGGGTCGAGGAGATCACCGCGAACAAGATCGGCCGCTACGACCCGGCTACCGGCGCTATCACCGAGGTCCCCGTGCCGACGCCGCTGTCAGTGCCCGGGGGTGAGGCGATCGGGACGGACGGCGGTGTGTGGTTCACCGAAGTGTCGGCCAACAAGATCGCCCGGCTGGACCCGGGCACCCAGCAGATCGAGGAATACACCATCCCGATTCCGGGCGCACTGGGCAGCGTCCAGCTTCCCACGGGAGCGGCCGCGTCCGACGCGATCGAAGCCGGCCCGGACAACGCGATGTGGTTCACCGAGATCGGCAACAACGCGATCGGCCGGATCGACCTGGCTACGCACGCCATCACGTCGTATCCCATCCCGACCCCGCTGGCCGGGCCGATCATCGTGCACCGAGGTCCGGGCAGCACCATGATCTTCCCGGAGGCCACGGCGGGCAAGGTCGGTCAGATCGACATCTACACGCATCAGTTCACCGAATACACCGTGCCATCGCCGGCTTCGGCTCCGCAGGGCGTCACCACCGCTGAGGATGGGACGATCTGGTTCACCGAGACCGGTACGGGCAACATCGGGCAGATCAACCCGGAAACGCGGCAGGTCGCCGAGTGGTCGCTGGCCGCGCCCGCCAACCTGTTCCTGCCCCGGCCCGGGCCGCTCGTCTTCGGCAGTGAGGGCAAGATCTATGTCGCCGAAGGAAACCTCGACGGCGGCACGAACATCGGCCAGTTCGACCCGGTGACGCACGCTTACCGTGACTTCCCGATCCCGACCCCGGCGGCGAGTCCGTGCGACCTCAACGCCCACGGCGGTTCCGTCTACTTCGGTGAGCTGCTGGGCAACCGTATCGGCAGGCTCACCATCGGCAGCTGATACCAGAAACCACTGTGGCGGCCGGCGCGTTGAGTGCGCCGGCCGCCACAGTGGTTCTCAGAGCATCGCGAGGCGGGGGAGGGTACCGGCCCGCAGTTCACGGCCCAGCTCGGCGTTCAGTGCCGTGGTCGTGCCGAGGAACGGCTCGAGCACCATGGCGCGCTTGAGGTATCGGTGGAAATCGTGCTCCCATGTGAAGCCCATGCCGCCCAGCACTTGCTGGCAGTGTTGCCGGGCCGCCTCACTGAACCGGTTCGCCGTGACCTTCGCGATCGCCGCGGCGATCGCACGCTCATGCTCGCCGGCCGCCTCCCAAGCCGCATCCGCCGCCAGCTTCGCGCATTCCTGCCACAAGCGCACGTCGGCCAGTTTGTGCTTGACGGCCTGGAAACCGCCCAGCGTTCGTCCGAATTGGACGCGTGAGCCGACGTGGTCCACGGCAAGCTCGAGCATCGCGCCCGCGAGTCCGGTCAGTTCATGGGCCAGCGCCCGGTGTCCCGCGGCGCGCAGGTTCCGCCAGCACGCCGCATCGGTGGTGACCGTGGAGCTGTCCGCGTGCAGTGTCGTGTCCAGCTTCACCCAGCCCGCCTCGGGTGCGATGCCGGTGCCGGAGCCCGGCCAGGATCCTTGCCACGGAGCTTGGACGACGACGGTGGCCCCGTCGAGCACCGCCGGGACGACGACGCGGTCCGGCGCTTCCGCGCGGACGGCGACGATTCCCCGTACCTCGACCGTCATTGCGGATCCGTCCACCGTGGCGGCGCTGGTCGGGCCGGCGTGCGCGAGCGCGGGAAAGACGACAGCCGCCATGCCGCCGAGTCCGGTGGCCGTCGTGCAACTGATGTCCAGAGCCGACGACCGGGCAAGGCCGCGACCCTGTAGTTCGAGCAGGATAGAAACCGCGGCGTGTGGCTCTTCCTCGAGCAGCTCGCGCCAGCCGAACTCGGTCAGCGCGTCGTCCAGGCGCTCGGGCGCGGCGTTTCGCACGATCCCCTCGAGGCTTTCGGCCAGCAGGGCCTTTTCCCCGGAGTCCATGGTCACTCCCTTGGCAGGCCGAGTACACGCTCGGCGATGATGTTGCGCTGGATTTCGGCCGCGCCGCCGTAGATGGACGAGGCGCGCGAGTACAGGTAATCGCTGCGCAGGTCGCGTGCCGCCTCGTCCTCGCCGAGCAGCACGGTATCCGGTGCGCTCCCCAAGGCCGCGTCGAACAGGAACTTCTCGGCCGTGGACATCATCAGCTTGTCGAACGAGGGCAGCACGCCGACCGGCTCCCCGGCGGAGAGCGAGCGCACGGTTCGCCGCGACAGCAGCCGAAGTGCGTGGATCAGCGTGAACGCCTCGCCCGCGGCCGCGTCCGGCAGCTCCGGGGCGAGGTCGGTGATGGTGCCCAGCCGCCAGCGCATCCACGCCTGCCGCTGCCACGCGGCGGCACCACGCTCGCAGCTCAGTACGAACATCGCGACGGCCCAGCCCCCGTTGACCTCGCCCAGCGTCCGGGACTTGGGTACGAGCACGTCGTCGAAGAACAGGCTGCAGAACTCGTCGTCGCCGTTCATGCTCGTCAACGGACGGATCTCGATTCCCGGCGTATCCATGTCGAGGAAGAGCGCGGTGATGCCCTTGTGCGCGGACTCGACCGTGCCGGTCCTGGCCAGGAGCACGCAGCGGTTCGCGAACTGGGCCCAGCTGGTCCAGATCTTTTCGCCGTTGACCCGCCAGGCGTCCCCCTCGTCCACGGCACGAAGCCGCAGCGAGCCGAGATCGCTTCCGGCGCCGGGCTCGGAGAACCCCTGACACCAGCTTTCCTCGCCGCGCAGCAGGCGGGGCAGCATCTCGGCAGCGAGTTCGGGCGGCGCGAACCGGGCGACAGCCGGACCGAGGACCTCCTGGGTGCCGAACGAGAACGGCGGCGGGTACCCCGCCGCGGCCAGCTCTTCGCTGATGACGGCGCGAAGGATGAGCGGCCCGCCAAGGCCGCCGACCTCTTCG
This sequence comes from Amycolatopsis acididurans, assembly GCF_012328925.1. GTDB lineage: Bacteria > Actinomycetota > Actinomycetes > Mycobacteriales > Pseudonocardiaceae > Amycolatopsis_E > Amycolatopsis_E acididurans. The sequence goes on along the minus strand of NZ_JAAXLS010000030.1, from coordinate 46,429 downwards.
GGCCAGCCCAGCCGGATCCAGCCGGCCGAGAAGAGCATCCGCTGCAACGTGGACAGGGTCGCGAAGATCTGGCCGACCTCGGTGCTCAGGTGCCGGAAAGGCGCGAGTTCTGCGGCGTTGTCGGCCAGCCAGCCGACGAACGCGGCACGCACCTCCTCGACCGACTTGCCTGCCAGCGCGGTCACGTCGTCGTCGACCACGGAAGTCATGCGACCGCGCCCTTCTCGTTGAGTTCGGACACCTCGTCAGCGGTGAAGCCCCATTGGGCCAATGCGGCGGCCGCACTCTCCGTGCCGGCCCCACGCTCCGCGACCGCGCCCGGAGTCCGGGAGAACCGCGGGGCGGGGGCCGGCTGCAGGATCCCGCCGACCTCGACGAACCCGCTTCGCGCCTGGATGTGGGGGTGGCGGGCCGCCTCCTCCGGGGTGAGGACCGGTGTCACGCACGCGTCCGTGCCCGCGAAGATCTTCTCCCATTCATCCCTGGTCCGGCTCCGGAACGCTCCCGCGATCTCCGAGCGCAGCCGTGGCCAGCCGGGCTGGTCGTACTGGGCCGGCAGGCGTGCGGCATCGAGCCCGAGCCCCTGCAGCAGCTGAGCGTAGAAGCGCCGCTCCAGCGCCCCGACGCTGACGTACTTGCCGTCGGCTGTCTCGTAGGTGTCGTAGAACGGGGCACCACCGTCGAGCAGGTTCGCGCCCCGCTCGGGAGACCAGTCGCCGGCGGCGCGCTGTCCGTGCATCCAGGCCGTGAGCAGCGCGGCACCGTCGACCATCGCGGCGTCGATCACCTGGCCCTCGCCGGATGTGTTGCGCTCGTGGAGCGCGGCGACGATGCCGAGCGCCAACAGCAGGCCACCACCACCGAAGTCGCCGACCAGGTTCAGCGGCGCGACGGGCGGCTCGCCGGCGCGCCCGATCGGCTCGAGTACCCCCGCCAGCGAGATGTAGTTGATGTCGTGTCCCGCACGATCGGCCAGCGGTCCGGCCTGGCCCCACCCGGTCATGCGTCCGTAGATCAAACGGGGATTGACCGAACGGCAGTCCTCCGGCCCGATACCGAGCCGTTCGGCGACGCCAGGCCGGAATCCTTCGACCAGAACGTCCGCGCGCTCGGCGAGGCGCCGCACGATGGCCGGGCCTTCGGGCGCTTTCAGATCGACCGTGATCGAGCGGCGGCCGCGCGCGAGCGGGTCGGTGGCCGGGCGAGGGCGGGTGGCCCGGTCGACCCTGAGCACCTCGGCGCCCAGATCGGCCAGGACCATGCACGCGAACGGAGCGGGTGCCGCACTGGCGATCTCGACGACCCGCACTCCGTGCAGCGGACCCATTCAGGCCACCCCCGCCGGGCGAGCCTCCAGGATGTGCACCGCGCACGCCGAGGCCAGTCCGATCACGTGGGTGAGCCCGACCTTCGCGCCTTCGATCTGGCGCTCGCCCGCCTCGCCGCGCAGGTGAGTCGTGACCTCGTAGAGGTTGGCGATCCCGGTCGCGCCGATGGGGTGGCCCTTGGACAGCAGCCCGCCCGAGACGTTGACGGGGATCTTGCCCTCGCGCCAGGGAGCGCCGGAGTCGATGAAGTCACCCGCTCCGCCGGGCTCGCACAGCCGGAGGTTGTCGTAGTGGATGAGCTCGGCGGTCGCGAAGCAGTCGTGTAGTTCGACGAGGTCGAGGTCGTCCGGCCCCAGGCCGGCCTTCGCGTAGGCGGCATCGGCGGCCTGCCGGGTCAGCGTGTTGACGTCGGGCTGCACCTGACCCGCCTCGCTCCAGGGGTCAGAGGTCAGCACCGAGGCCGAGATCTTCACCGCCCGCCTGCGCACGTCCGGGTCCAGCGTCTTGAGCTTCGCGTCGGAAACCAGCACCACGGCCGCCGCTCCGTCGCCGGTCGGGCAGCACATCGGCAACGTGTTCGGATACGCGATGACCTCGGACTCGAGGATCTCCCGTAGTGAGAACTCCTTGCGGTACTGGGCCAGCGGGTTGAGCACGGAATGCGCGTGGTTCTTCTGGGCCACGCGCGCGAACTGCGTCGCCGTCACGCCGTGCCGGAGTGCGTACTCGGTGCCTGCCTGCGCGAACACACCCGGCATCAGGCCGGTCCCCAGCACGCCCTCGGTCTTGAGCACCGAGCCGTAGCGGCCCTTGGGCTGGTACTGCTTCTTGGCGTCCCGGTTCTTCGCGGCGCCGCCGAGCAGACCCATCTTGCCCATCTTCTCGACACCCACCGCGAGAGCTGTGTCGGACTCGCCCGAGGCGATCGACATCAGGGCGACGCGGACCGCGGTCGCGCCTGTCGCGCACGCGTTGACCACGTTGTACACCGGAACGCCGGTCTGCCCGATCTGCTTCTGCAGGCGCTGGCCGTTGTGCGAGTTCGCCTCGTAGACGTTGCCGAGGGCGAGCGCGCCGATGTCGGTGATCGCGCTGCCGCCGTCCTTGAGCGCCCCCAGCGCGGCCTCGCTCGCCAGGTCGAGCAGGTCCTTGTCGGGGAACCGCCCGAACCTGGTCATCGCCGTGCCGATGATCCAGACGTCACCGGAGCTCATGGAAGTTCCTTTCGCTTGCGGTAGCCGAAGCCGACCGCCTCGACACCGTCGTCATCGGTTCCGGCCACGAACACCTCCAGCGTCACCGGCAGGCGTGGCGTGATCTCCGCCGGATCGGTCACGCCGAGCAGGTTCGCCTTCACAGCGCCGCCGCCGTCCAGGTCGACGACCACGGAGGTGTAGGGCGCGGGGACCGATGGAGCGGCCCGGTGCACGATCGTGAAGGCACGGACCCATCCGTCGTTGGACAGCGTCTTGCGGACGAACTCGACACCGCCGCACTTCGCGCAGGCGTTACGACGGTCGAAGTAAAGCGCCGAGCAGGAGGAGCACGCATGCGCCTCCAGATGTGCCGGGTCGTCGAGTACGAGGTAATCGACGATGGGGATCTGCTGTGCCATGTGCTGGACCAATCAGTCGTACCGTGACCAATATACTCTAGTTATAGACGATATTTGGCTAGAGTAATCCGGCGTCGAGTACCCTGTCCATCCGTTAGATGTCACACCTGCGACCGTATAAGTCTGATTGGCAATAGTTTACAACTGGAGTAAATTTGCGAAGGTTGAGTGAGCTCCAGGAAGGTTGATCGGACATGACGCGTGAAGTGTGGATCATCGACGGCGCCCGGACGCCCCGTGGCAAGGGCAAGCCCACCGGTGCGCTGCACGAGATCCATCCGCAGGAACTGCTGGCGCAGGTACTGGGCGCGCTCGCGGAGCGCTCAGGCATCGACACCTCGGCGGTCGACGACGTCGTGATGGGCAACGGCGACCACAACGGCGACCACGCCAACGACATCGCCAGGATGGCGGTCCTCGCCGCCGGCTGGCCCATCGACGTTCCCGGTGTCACGCTCAACCGCTTCTGCGGTTCGGGGCAGCAGGCCGTGATGTTCGCGGCCATGGGTATCGCCGCGGGCTGGCAGGACCTGGTCGTCGCCGGCGGTGTGGAGAGCATGTCCCGCTACGGAACGGGATTCGGCAACCCGCTCGACGCCGGCAACCGGCGGCTGCGCGAGCGGTACCCGCTCGTCCCGCAGGGCATCTCGGCCGACCTCATCGCCACGCTGGAGAAGTTCGACCGCGCGGCGGTCGACGCGTTCGCGGCGCGCAGTCAGGACCGGGCGGCCAAGGCGATCGCCGACAATCGCTTCTCGGGCAGTCTCATCCCGGTCGTGGGCGCCGACGGCGAGATCGTGCTGGACCACGACGAACACCCACGGCCGGGTACGACCGCGGATTCCCTGGCCGGGCTGCCGCCGTCCTTCGCCAGGGCGGGCGCGAAGGTCCGGGAGCCGGAGGGGCTGTCCTACGACCAGATGTGCGCGAAGGTCTACCCCGAAGCCGGCGAGATCGACCACGTCCACCATGCCGGCAACTCCTCGGGCGTGGTCGACGGTGCCGGTGCGCTGGTTCTGAGCTCTCCGGAGTACGCCAAGGCGCACGGGCTGAAGCCGCGCGCCCGGATCCTCGCCGGCACCGTCGCGGGAGCGGAACCGGTGATCATGCTCACCGCGCCCGGCCCCGCGTCACGCAAGTGTCTAGCCAAGGCGGGGATGGCGATCGCCGACATCGACCTGTGGGAGATCAACGAGGCCTTCGCCGCGGTCCCGCTCAAGGTCATCCGTGATCTGGGCATCGACGAGGACCGGGTCAACGTGAACGGCGGCGCGATCGCACTGGGTCATCCCATCGGTGCCACCGGCGCGATGCTCTTCCAGACCGTCCTGGACGAACTCGAACACAGCGACAAGACAACCGGCCTCGTGACCATGTGCACCGGCGGCGGCATGGGCACCGCGACGATCATCGAACGGATCTAGGCCGGCGGCCCAAGAGCCTCCTTCCGTTGCGGCGAAAGGAGGCTTTTGCGGGGCGTCTATCGGGTCCGTCCGCTCGGCTGTCCGACCACCCGGTCGGTGAGGAAGCGCTCCAGGCCGACGCTGAACACGTCGTTGTCGTCTCCAGCGACCATGTGGCCCGCCCCGCTGACGTCGATTTGCTCGGCGTGCGGGATCAGCGCACGAAGTTCGGCGGCCGACTCCTCACTGACGACCCGGGATTGCACGCCGCGCACCAGGAGGGTGGGGACGGTGACCTGTGCCGCCGCGCGCCGGGCTCGTTCGGCGCGGTGATCGTCGTCGAGTCGTTCGCGGCTGGGCTCGTCGCGGCCGTCCAGGAAGCGCGGGTCCCAGTGCCAGTACCAGCGGCCTTCGCGCAGCCGCAGGTTCTTGCGGAGCCCGTCCGTCGACGTCGGGCGCGGGCGGTGCGGGTTGTAGGCGGCGACGGCGTCGGCCGCCTCGTCGAGCGTCGCGAACCCGCCCATGCCGCTGCGCATGAACGCCATGATCTCGGCAACGCCCTCGGGCTCGATGCGCGGTGTGACGTCGACCAGGACGATGCCGCGGCTGAATCCGCGATGTTCGCCTTCGGCGAGCAGCGCGGTCGTACCGCCGAGCGAGGCGCCGACCAGGACGGGCCGCACGTCGAGTGCGGTGACGACCGCCTCGAGGTCCGCGACCAGGGCATCCATCGAATAGTCGCCGTCGGGCGCCCAGCCGCTGTCGCCGTGGCCCCGCGCGTCGAGGGCGTACGCGGTCCAGCCCGCCCGGGCCAGCGCCCGGCCGGTCTTCCGCCACGAGTGGCGGGTCTGGCCGCCACCGTGCAGCAGCAACACGGTGCCCGAAGACTCCGTGCCCTCGGGCGGGTCCCAGCGGTCCGCGGCGAGCAGGACGCCACCCGTCCCGACGAACACGAGTTCTCTGGTCATTCGTGTACCTCCCACCGGAACTCTAGGCGCGAGTAGTCCAGCAGGCGAGTATCCGTGACATAGGCGACCGGGACCGTCGCCTACTCCAGCCCGTAGCGGGGCAGTGTGCCTCGCGTGATCAGCGGGCAGTGCCCGGTTCCCGGAACGCCGTCGATGGTGAGCTTCACGGGCTGTTCTCGATGTCCAGGCGGGACCGGTTCGCCGTTGAGCAGGACCGTCTCCGGGGGACGGTGCTCGTAGACGTCGTGCTCGGCGACCGTGCCGCGCCAAGCGCCGAGTCCTCGCCGGTCGTTGTAGCCGCCGTCGTAGCCGGTGCCGGAATAGGCCCATGCGTGCAGCAGCGGTTCCACGCGCACGATACGAGTCTTGTCGCTCTCCAGCGTGAGCGTCATCCGGAGCTCGCGGTAGGCGCGGCTTCCGGGCGTGAATTCGGCGTGCAGCTCCAGATCGGACACCCGTTCGCGTGATCCGTCCCGGCCGATCAGTTCGCCGTCCAGCGCGAGGCGTCGCCCGTCGGCGTTCTCCCGGTATTGGAGAGCCAGGAACTCGTCTCCCGCCTCGGCGAACAGAACGAGGTGGAGGATCGGCTTCCTCGGAGCGGTGGGCATATCGGCGGTCATGCTCGGATCGCCATGGGATTTCTCGAAGCCGCCTACGCCAGGGCGGATGCCCCAGGAGTGGTCGCGGGCCCCGAACCAATCGTCGACGTCGATCCGGCCTCCGCCGTGGTCGATCCACCCGCGCCACCGTCCGAGTTGGTCGTAACGCGTCATGTCCTGCATCGTGCGCCCGGCCGGTGCGTCGAAGTGGTGTGCTTCGAGGTGCGGCGCGAACGTCGATGTCCAGACGAGGTCCGCGGCAAGGGGCGACGAGTGTGGGTCGACGGTGAGCCGGATTCGCTCGAACGGCTTCTCGACGACGATGCGGAGATCGCCGACCGCGAGGCTGTCCCTGTCGTCATCCAGTGGCCGTGCGAATCGTGTGTTGTACTGGCTCGAACCGGCCTGGATCGAGACGTAGCCGTCGCAGCTGCCGGTGTTCTTGTAGACACCCAGACCCGCGATCAGGCCGGCCGACCCGCGGGGATCGGCTGCGGTGAGCCAGTACCGGTCGAAGAAGCGGACATCCGACGTGGCCGCGTGCCGTAGCGGGAACGGCGTCTGGTGCAAGAGCGTTTCGTCCAGGTCGCACAGTTCATGGTGGCGGAAGCCCATGCATCACTCCAGTCGCGAACTCGCCAAATAGTCTATAAGTAGAGTATCGCGTGCTGGAGCGCTTGTGAATCGTTCAGGCGGCCTCGCCCGAAGAACCGCGGTGCGCGATTCGTTCGGACAGCACGTCGAGAAACCAGTTCATCGTGCGTTCCGCGGCACGAGCACGAGCGGAGTTCGAGGCGAGCCGGGCCTGTTCGAGCGCTTGTCGCGCCTGCTGGATGCGGAGATGCAGCTCCGGCGTGGAGGTGGCTGCCTTTCGGAAGTCGTTCATGCGGCCTGCCTTTTCATCGACGTCGAAGGTGTTGGAGACCGGTCCTGCCGGGCGGCCGAGATGCTCGCCCGGCAGGACCGGAGCACTTGGCGGTTCGCCGCGCTGTCCGGCAGCCGATGGCAACGAGGGCAGGTGAGGGCGACCGAGCCGGTGAGCTCGTCGACGGCGATGGTCGCGGGCACGTCGCAGCGCCGGCACCAGCGGTGTCCGGTCACCCGGATGGCATGCGCCGCGGACGACGTGCATTGGTGGACCCACCGGCGGTGCGCGGGGCACGTGACACGGTCATGCGGCGAGAGGGTTTCCCGCTCCTCCGCCGCGTCCTCGCGTATCAAGGTGCTGGACAGGCATGTGTCGTCCGGCGCCCCGCTCCGAGGCCCCTTGACCTCCCGAGGCGCCGGAACCGATCCCGGCTTCTCGCGCAACATGAGAACAGAATCCGCCGGACAACGCGGCCGCGACATCCGCAAAGGTACCTACGTTCGTACTAATCAGGTACCGGTCGCATGCCGTCGGCACCAGCGGACCGATCCCGCGGGTATTGTCGTTACTCGCACTTCTGCTTTTCGAGACAGGCTTTCAGGCTGGACCAGATCCTCTGTTCCTGCCTGCGTCCCAGCGCGGCGAGCAGTGGGGTGGCGAGTTTGAGCATCCCCTTCGGTCGTAGGTTCCAGCTCCAGCTCATTCGGGTGCCCTGCGCCTCCGGCACGAAGGTGAGCGCTCCGCTGATCTCGATGGCGTCCATGTGTGTCACCGAGGCGAGCCTGGACGGCGGCGCATACTCCGTGATCTCCAGCTCGAAGGGGGTGGCGCGCTTACGTGAGGTCGCGACCGCGTGCCACCGGGTGCCTCGGCCGATCGGTCCGGGAGTGGTTTTCTCGACACCGCTCAGCCGAGGATTGTAGGTGGGTTCGTTCCGCTCGTCGGCGACGAAATCGAAGACTTCCTCGACGGGGCGTTCGATGTGAATGGAACCGTTGATCGAGGTCATGCTGTTCGCTGTTCTTCCGAGGCTGACAAGGGCCCGCTGTGGGGCGGACGTGACGCGTCGCCGCGACGTGGCAGCCGTAGGAGCGAGATGCCGACAACGGCGAACCACACCCACAGAAGCGGCCCGTACGCGGTGTAGAGCGTCGACGTCGAGAAGCGCAGCGCCTCGCTGACCACACCGAGGGCGCCGGTGGCGATTCCCAGCCAGCCTGCCCAGTGGGGGAGGGCGCCCCGGATCATCGGCAGCGAGATCAACAGCACTCCCAAGGGGGTGAGGACCCCGGCAAGCGACACCGTGTTGTTCTGGGCGACGAGCGCCTCCGCGGCCGCGACGAACGACGATCGCGCCGCGTCATCGGACGCCGCGCGGTACTGATCGCTGAGGTAGACCAGCGACAGCGTTCCCTCGCTCGTCACCGGGACAGCGAGTAGCGCCGTCCAGGATGCGGCACCGACCGCGAACCCCAGTACGGCGAGGCTCGGACTCGCGGCGAACAGAGCGACCAGAAGGGCAACGAACACGACCAGCCCGAACAGTGACGGCACGAGCCAGAGAACCTGCTGGGCGATATAGGAGTTTTCGTGGTCCGCGATGAACCGCAGGGTCGCCTCGCCCCCGGAGACAGGCGGTGGAGCGAGCGTGTAGAGGACCAGAGCCGCCAGACCCGCCAGCACGAACAGAATCCCCGCGCTTCCGGCCACCCGGAAGAGCGGATTCCACGCTGAGGTTCTGGACCAAGACGGCGCCGACATGCGCCTGAAGCTAGCCCCGGCGGATTGCCGCCCGCAGGGGGCGAAAGTCCTCACCAGGGACCGCCGTCACGGAGCCGGGCGGGCCAACCCGCTGTAACCGTCCACTTCGGACGCCGTCAGTCCACCAGGCGGGGCAGCAGTTCGCGCACGCCGCGGCGGAGGTCGTCCAGTGCTTCGTCCGCGCCGGCGAGGTGGCGTAGCAGCGCCTGCTGGAACAGGCCGTCGAACATGGCGTACGCATCGGCCGGCGAGCAGGTCGGCCGGGTCTGGCTGAGGGTGGCGTAGGCCTCGACGTCGCGCCAGATCATCTCCTGCAGACTGTCGTCGATCTCGGCGACGTCGTCCCGGAACGCCTCTTCGAACATCGACTGCGTCCGCAGGTCGTACCAGAGCCGGTGCATCAGCGGAGCGTCCTCGAGCGCGGCGGCCAGTCCGTCCCCGCAGGCCGTCGCGAGCTCGCCGGGGGTGGACGCTTCCGCGACGAAGCCGTCGTAGCGCTCCACGCACGCGGCCTTGTATCGCCGCACGCAGTAGGTGATCAGCTCGATCTTGTCGGCGAAGTAGTAGTGCAGCAGCCCGTGGGAGAACTTGGTGTGCTCCGCGATCGTGCGCAGGCTGGTGCGCGCGTAGCCGAGCTGAGTCAGCGCGAGCAGCGCGGCATCGGCGAGTTCCCGGCGCCGCTCCTCGAACTTGTCGACGCGGGTCCGGCGCTTCACGGCGGCTGCGCTGGTCACGGACCCGACAATACCATTGAGCGGTTTATTAACCACTCGTCCAGGAAAATCTTGACAATCGTCCAAAGAAGGGTCAGGGTCGCAGTGTGAGCAGGTGGCGCACCGAACCAGCGTGAGCCGGTCGCCATGGCGCACCACCACAAAACGGAGACAACGATGTCGCTGACGTTCTACCTGGACAAGGGCGCCTCCCTGGACCCCGGAGCGCCGTGCCTGACCCTCGACGGGGTGTCGCTGTCCTACGGCGAGGTTGTCGAGCTCACCCACGCGATCGCCCGGGCGCTACGGCGCTCGGGCGTCGCCCCTGGCGACAAGGTCGGCATCCTTTCGGCCAACGACCCGACCGCGTTCGGCTGCGTGTTCGGCATCGCACGCGCCGGTGCGGTGTGGTGCCCGATCAACCCGCGCAACGCGGCCGCCGAGAACGCCGAGCTGCTCGACCTGTTCGACTGCTCCACGTTGATCTTCCAGCCGGCCTTCGACGAGCTGGTCGCCCAGATCGCCCCGGCGCTTCCGAAGCTGACCACGCTGGTCCGGCTCGGCGCTGGGGACGACCTCGCGCCTGGCTTCGACGCGTGGCTCGACGCCGCCCGGAACGATCCGCCGGCCGAGGCGCGGCCACCCGAGGACGTCGTGGCGCTGGTCGGCACCGGAGGCACGACGGGACGCCCCAAGGGTGTCATGCTCACCGACCGCAATCTCGAGGCGATGTCGGCGATCACGCTGATGAGCTATCCCTTCGAGGGGCGCCCGGTCTACCTGGCCCAGGCGCCGCTGACGCACGCGGCCGGCGTGCTGTGCTTCCCGATTCTCGCCCTCGGCGGCGAGGTCATCATCATGGCGAAGCCCGACGTGGGCCGGTTCCTGGAGCTGATCGAGCGGCACCGGGTCACGCACACCTTCCTGCCGCCCACGCTGATCTACATGGTTCTCGGCCACCCGGCGCTGGAGCGCACGGACCTGTCGTCGCTGCAGTGTTTCTGGTACGGCGCGGCGCCCATGTCGGCCGCCAGGCTGGCCGAGGCCCTCGACCGGATCGGGCCGATGGCGCAGCTGTTCGGGCAGTCCGAGGCGCCGATGATGATCTCGACGATGTCACCTGCCGAGCACCGCCTGCCCGACGGCAGTATCCACACTGGACGCCTGTCGTCCGCGGGCAGGCCCTCGCCGCTGGTCACGGTCGCGATCCTCGACGACGAGTGCCGGCAGGTACCGCGCGGGCGGCGCGGGGAGATCTGCGTGCGCGGCTCGCTGGTGATGGCCGGCTACTACCGCAATCCGGAGGCCACGGCGGAGGCTTCCGCAGGCGGCTGGCACCACACCGGCGACATCGGTTTCCTCGACGACGAGGGCTATCTCCACATCGTCGACCGCGCCAAGGACATGGTCATCACCGGCGGTTTCAACGTCTACTCCGCCGAAGTCGAGCAGGCGCTGATGGCCCACGACGCGATCCGCGACTGCGCCGTGGTCGGCCTGCCGGACGACAAATGGGGCGAACGCGTCACCGCCGTCGTCCAACTGCAGCCCGGCACCACACTGGACACCGGAGAACTGGTCGCGTTCGTCAAACAGCGCATCGGCAGCGTCAAGGCGCCCAAGCAGATCGAGATCTGGCCGGACCTGCCGCGCTCGACCATCGGCAAGGTGCTCAAGACCGAGATCCGCTCGAAACTCACCGGCAGTTGAGCCGAAAGAACCCGGCGAAATCACCACGAAGAAAACACAGCAAGGAGGCTGTACCACCATGAAACTCGCGCTCTATCTGCCGAACTTCCGGGACAAGGTGACGGTGCCGGAACTCGAGGACCTCACCGGTCTCGCCGAGGACCTCGACTTCGACTCCGTGTGGACGCTCGACCGGATCATCGTGCCGGAGTCGTCGGACCGCGAGGAAATGCAGTACGCCTTCGGCATGATCGACGGGTTCCCCAAGGGGCTTCCGGTGAGCTCGCGGGGCGAGTTCCTGCAGGGGATGCCGCTGATTCCGTGGCTGGCGGCGAAAACGTCGAAGGTGCGGATCGGCATGAGCATCATCGACACGCCGTACCGCTCGCCGGGTGTCCTCGCCGCGGAACTGTCCACTATCGACCATCTCTCCGGCGGCAGGCTCAACGTGGCCGTCGGTTCCGGCTGGATGCCCGAGGAGTTCGCGGCCGCGAGTGCCTCGCACATCTTTCCCAAACGGCACAAGCATGTGCGGGAAACACTCGAGATCATGCAGGGCATCTGGACCAATGACCTGTTCGAGTACCACGGCGAGTTCGCCGACTTCGGCAGGAGCGGGTTCGGGGTGAAGCCGGTGCAGCAGCCGCACCCGCCGATCTTCTTCAGTGGCCTCAAGGACCCGAAACGCTCGGCGAGCCGCATCGCGAAGTACGGCCTGTCCGGCTGGATCGGGATCCAGGACTCGCCGGAGGACATCAAGCGGTGGCGCACCGAGATCCAGCGTGAACTCGACGACCTCGACACCTCCCGCTCGGTCGACGACCTCGAGATCAGCAGCATGATCTGGTTCGTCATCACCGACCAGGAGATGGACCAGACCCCGATGGGCAAGGGCACCAACCTGCTCGCGGGCACGGCCGAGCAGATCACCGACATGCTCAAGCGCTACAAGGAAGCCGGGCTGACCATGCCGTTCCTGTGGCCGCCCTTCCAGGACGTGCCGGTCGCCAAGACGCTCGACGACATGAAGCGTCTCAAGGAAGAAATCATGCCCAAGATCGACGCCATGTGATTCCCCCAACGAAGTGAGAGGAACAAGAATGTCCGAGCTGCAAGGAAAGCGTGCTTTTGTCACCGGGTCCGGCGCGGGGATCGGCAAGGCGATCGCGGCTCTGTTCGCCGAACGTGGCGCACAGGTCGTGGTGAGCGACCTCAACGCCGACTCGGCCAAGCAGTCGGCCGAGGAGATCGGCGCCGCGGGCGTGGCCAACTGTGATGTCACCGACGAGGCGCAGGTCCAGACCGCCGTGCAGCAGGCGGTGGATCTTCTCGGCGGCCTCGATGTGCTGGTCAACAACGCCGGGATCGAGGTTTCCTCGCCGCTGCTGCAGCAGTCGACGGAGAGCTTCGACAAGATCTTCGCGGTCAACGTGCGGGGCACGTTCGTGACGATGAAGGCGGCGACCCCGCATCTGGTCGCCTCCAAGGGAAACATCGTCAACATCGCGTCGATCGCCGGTATCGGTGGCAGTCCGCTGCTGGGCTCCTACTGCGCGACGAAGGCGGCCGTCATCCAGCTCACCCGGGTCGCGGCGGTGGAAATGCGGCCGACGGGCGTGCGCGTCAACGCGGTCTGCCCCGGCTTCGCCGACACCGCCATGGTGGACCGGCTCAAGCCCGATTTCGAAGCGGCGACCCAGATTCCCTTCGGTGACCTGGTCGCCATGAAGCAGGGGCGGCTGGGCACCCCGCAGGACATCGCCGAGGTCGCGGCGTTCCTCGCGTCCGACCGGGCGGCGTGGATCACGGGCAGCCACTACGTCCTCGACGGCGGCCTGACCGCGTCGCTCGTGTGAGCCTCCTGGCCGGCGGGTGCAGGGGGCCCGTCGGCCAGGTCCGCCTCGATGGCGCTCAGCTGAGGCCGGAATAGGAGTGCAGGCCGGAGGTCGCCAGGTTGATGAACAGCAGGTTGAACGTCAGCGCGGCCAGGCCCAGCACGTTGAGCACCGCGGCGCGAGTGCCTCGCCAGCCGGCCGTGGCTCGTGCGTGCAGGTACGCGGCGTAGATCAGCCAGGCGACGAACGATGTGACTTCTTTGGGGTCCCAGCCCCAGAAGCGGCCCCAAGCCGACTCGGCCCACACCGCCCCGCAGATCACCGCGAACGTGAACAGCGGGAAGCCGACGACGGTGGCGCGGTAGGCGAGCCGGTCCAGCGTCGAGGACTCGGGCAGCTTCGTCCGCGGTCGCGCCGACCGGACGAGGTAGAGCACGCTCGCGATGCCGGGCACCACGAGCGTGCCGGTGGCCGCCGCCGCGGTGGTGACGTGGATGACGAGCCAGTAGGACTGCAGCGCGGGCGGAACCGGTGCGGCCTGCGCGTAGAACACCTTGCCGTTGAGCACCATCAACCCGGCGACCGGCAGTAGCACCCAGACTGCCATGTGCCGCAACGGAAATCGGTTCACGGTGGCAAGCCACGCGCCGACCGCGACAAGCGTGATGACCATGACGTACTCGTAGAGATTTCCCAGCGGCCACCGATGTGCCGCGATCCCACGGCACACCACGGCGACCACATGCAGGCCGAAGCCGAGCCACGTCAGTGCCAGCGCCCGCCCGCCGGCGCGATCGTCCGGAGTGGATGGTCGCGTGTTCGGCGCGCCCACTGTGGCGGGACGCCGCGACTTCGACGACAGCGACACCGTGGCGAACACCATCGCCAGCAGGTACACGCCGGTGGCGGTGAGAAACGACCAGTCACTGATGGTCGCGACCGTGAACCCCAAATCGAGACCCCCAACATCGCACGACGACCCCGTGTCCGCCCCCGCTTCGGCACGGGCTGGTCATTTGTATAGCATACTGTACATGCGACCAGTCGAGGACCTGACCGCCCGTGCGCGGATCCGGGACGCCGCCCTGTCGTTGTTCGCCGAACACGGCGTCGCGGGCACCAGCATGCGGCGGATCGCCGACCATGCGGGCGTTTCGCTGGCGCTCGTCCAGTACCACTTCGGCAACAAGGCCGGGCTGGAGCGGGGATGTGACGAGTACGTGGTCGAGTTCATCCGGGCGGCCTTGTCACGCGGGGTCGACGGGAAGCAGCTCGACAACGCCGAGTTCGTGGAAGAGACCCATCGCGCGGGCGCACCGGTTCTGCGTTACCTGGGCCGGGCGCTCGCGGACGGAACGCCCGCGGCGGGTTCCTTGTTCGACGAACTGGTCGCGATCACTGAGCGGTATCGGGAAAGCCAGGCCGATCCCCGTGCCGAAGCCGCGGTGTTCGTCGCGATGCGGCTGGGCATCTACGTGCTGCAGGACCATCTGACACGCGCACTCGGTGTCGATGCCTTCGGTCCGGAGGGGATGGCGCGGATCGCGGCCGCGCAGCTCGCGATCATCTCACCCGAGTTCGCGGGGCCGGAGATGATGGAGAAGGCCCGGGCGGGCCTGCGCAAGCGCCGCCGCCCGTGACTGTCGCTGTGGCGCCGGGAAGTCAGCCGACCGAAGCCACGTTCGGTCAGGCCTCGCCCGAGGCGACCACTCCCGCGTCGTGCAGGCGGGCGATTTCGGTGGTGCTCAGGCCCAGCACGTCCGACAGCACCGTCTCAGTGTGTTCGCCGAGGCCGGGGGCGCTGGCGGTGCCGCCGTACTCGCCGCCCCACCGCAGGGGCGAGCGGGCGCTGGGCACCTCGCCGATACCCGGCTGGTCCACAGTCGACAAGACCGGCGACGGGTCGTCGACGAGTTCCGGCATTCCACGGTAGCGGCCCCACAGCACGCGCGCCGAGTTCAGGTCTTCGGCGACCACCGGCAGCGGGCGGGCGGCGAACCACGGGCGCAGGATCGCCGCGATCGTCTCGCGCACCCGGTACCGGTCGGCCTCCTGGTTGAGGTCCACGTTCAGCGCGGGCTCCAGCGCGGAGAACACGTCTTCGGTCCCGGTCACCTTGCGCAGCGCGTGCCACTGATGCTCGGTGAGCGCGACGACCATCACGCGCTCGCCGTCCGCCGTCTCGAAGTCGGTGCCGAAGCTGCCGTACACGTGGTTGCCGTGCTTGGGCCGCTCGGCGCCGCGCAACCGCGCCTCGCCCAGCCAGCCCAGGTTCGCCACGCCCGCGGTCGCCACATCGGCCAGCGCGACCTCGATGTAGGCGCCCTGGCCCGTCGCGGTGCGTTCGTGCAACGCGGCCAGCACGCCGGTGGTCACGGTCATTCCGGTCACCAGGTCCCACGCGGGCAGCACGTGGTTCACCGGCGCCGCGTCCGACTCACGCCCGGTGATCGTCGGCACGCCGACCTCCGCGTTGACCGTGTAGTCCACCGCGGGCCTGCCATCGGCGTGTCCCTGCAGGTGGAGGTGAATCAGGTCCGCCCGCCGCGCCGAGAGGTTCTCGTACGACATCCAGCGCCTGCCGACCACGTTGTCCACCAGGATACCGGCCTCCGCGACCAGCGCGGTGACCAGTTCGCGGCCCTCGTCCGAGCGCATGTTCACCGCGACCGAACGCTTTCCGCGGTTGAGCGCTGTCCAATACAGACTCGTTCCGCTCGGCGCGACCGGCCAGCGGCGGTAGTCGGCCGCGCCGCCGATCGGATCGACGCGGATGACGTCCGCGCCCAGCTGTGCGAGCGTCATGCACGCCGAGGGCGCGGCGACGAAACTCGCGCATTCGATGATCCGCAGGCCGTGCAGGGGAGTCATGCCACCTTCTCGAAGATCGCCGCGAGGCCCTGGCCGCCACCGATGCACATGGTTTCCAGCGCGTACCGCGCGTCCCGCCTGCGCATCTCCCGCAGCATCGTGGTCAGGATGCGCACGCCGGTCGCGCCGACCGGATGGCCGAGCGAGATACCCGAGCCGTTGACGTTCATCCGCTCGAAGTCCGCTTCGCCGAAACCCCATTCGCGCGTGCATGCCAGCACCTGCGCGGCGAAGGCCTCGTTCAGCTCGATGAGGTCGATGTCGCTGAGCTCGAGCCCGGCCCGGGAAAGCGCCCTCGCCGTCGCCGGTACCGGGCCGATCCCCATCGTGCGCGGCGGCACCCCGGCGGCCGACCACGAGACGAGCCGCGCGAACGGTTGCAGACCAAGCTGTTCCGCTTTGTCCATTGTGGTCACCAGGCACGCCGCGGCGCCGTCGTTCTGACCGCTCGCGTTCCCGGCGGTGACCGTCGATTCCGGATCGTCGCGCACCATGACGGGCTTCAACTTGCCCAGCGACTCCAGCGAGCTGTCCGCACGGGGGTGCTCGTCGCGGTCGATCACCGTCTCCGGCTTCCCGCGCTTGCCGGGCACGGTCACCGGGACGATCTCCTCGCCGAACCGGCCGTCCTCGATCGCGGCGACCGCGCGCTGGTGCGAGTGCAGCGCGAGCAGATCCTGTTCCTCGCGCGGAATCCCGTACTCGCGCCGCAGGTTTTCTGCCGTCTCCAGCATTCCGCCGGGCACCGGATAGTTCTTGCCACCCGCCGTGACGCGGCCGCGGGCGAGCCGGTCGGCGAGTTCGACCCCGCCGCCGCGGACGCCCCACCGGATCGCGTCGGTGTAGAATTCGACGCTGCTCATGCTTTCCGCGCCGCCGGCGAGCACGACCTCGTTCACCCCGGTCTGCACCCGCATCGCCGCGTCGAGCACCGCCTGCAGCGCCGAGCCGCAGCGCCGGTCGACCTGCACGCCCGGCACCTCGACAGGAAGGCCCGCGTCCAGCGCGGCGACGCGGCCGATCGCGGGCGCCTCGCCGTTGGGATAGCACTGCCCGAAGATCACGTCCTCGACCGAATCCGGCGCGATACCGGTGCGCTTGACCACCTCGGCGATCACGGTCGCGGCGAGCGAGGCCGCGGGGATGTCGCGGAACACGCCGCCGTAGCGGCCCACCGGAGTGCGGACGGGTTCGCAGATCACAACGTCGGTCATGGCGCCGCCTCTCGTTCACGCAGCGCCCACTCGCGCAGGGTCGCCGCCTTGATCTTCATACCATTCGTGCCGGAGGTCGTGGGCATCTCGTCGATCACATGAACCGCCGTCGGCACCTTGAACTTCGCCAGCGTCTCAGCACACCACGCGCGCAGTGCCGCGCCGTCCACCGGCTGGTCGGCGGTGACGAACCCGATCGCCTCGTCGCCTTCGTCGCCGCGGACGCCGACGACCTTCGCGCTCAGGACGGCCGCGTGCTCGGCCAGCCGGTGCTCGATCTCGGCGGGATCGACAAGGAAACCCCGCAGCCGCAACACATCGCCCATCCGGCAGACGTAGACGATGCCACCGTCGTTCTCGATCTCCACCAGATCGCCGGTGCGGAACCAGCCGTCCTCGGTGAACGAGCGGGCCGCCGCATCGGGATCGCCGAGGTAGGCGTCGACCACGTTCGGCCCACGCAGCTGCAGCTCTCCGTCGACCGCGCGCGCCGCGATCCGGGGCGAGACCAGGCGCCCGCCGCCACGCCAACGCCGGGACTCCGGTTCGTCGGGCGGCCACAACGCGGTGAGCGCGAAAACCTCCGACGAGCCGTAGACCCCGGTGGTCGAGGTGCCGAACTCGCGCCCGGCCCATTCCGCGATTTCCCCGGTGCGGCCCAGGAAATCCGCCATGCCCAGCCAGCGCCAGGACGAAAGATCCTCGCCCTGCCAGGCGTCGGCGAGCCTGCCGACCAGATCGTCGCCGCCCACCACGTGCGTCGCCCGCCGGCGGGCCATGTCGGCGAGCACGGCGCGTGCGTCGAAAACGGGTTCCAGCAAACAGGTTCCGCCACCCGCGATGGCGGCCATCGCCGTGTTGAACCCGAACACGCCCGAAAGCGGGAGTGCGCACAGGGCCACGTCGCCCGCGTGAATGCCGATCTTCTCGGCGTCCGCACGGGCGTGCTCGGCCACGGCGGACCCGAGATGCGCGGCCAGTTTCGGCTGCCCGGTCGAGCCGGAGGTGGTGAACGCGACGGCCAGTTCGTCGTCGCCGGAGGCCAGTTCGCCGTCGCGGTCCGAGGGGACCCAGGCGCCCGCGCCGACGTCGTACGCGGTGGCGTCCGTGCCGCGGATCACCGCGACGGCGGGTACGACATCGGTGATCGCGCGGCGCAGCCGGCCGATGAGGTCGAGTCCGTGGAAGTCGTGCGCGATGGCGACGAGCTTCGGCCGCGCGCGTTCCAGGACGTGCCGCACCTCCTCGACGTTGTAGCGCGTGTTGACCCCGATGACGTGTGCGCCGAGCGAAGCCACCGCGAACTGCCAGGTCAGCGCTTCCGGCCAGTTGGGCAGCCACACCGCGACGCAGTCACCGCGGCCGAGTCCGGCCTCGCGCAGGTCGGTGGTGAGCGAGCGGACCCCGCGCAGCATGTCGGCCGTGGAGATGCGCGCGTCGCCCTCGATGGCGACGACCGATCCGGGGTCGCGTTCGGTGAGCAGGGACAACAGGGTCATCGCAGCTCCGTAAGCCAGCTGTGCAGCAAAGGCGCGAAGTCCTCGATCTCCTCCATCGGGTAGTGCCCGATGCCGTCGAGGACCGTGCAGCGCGCGCCGGGGATGTCCTTGGCCGTCATGCGCACCTTCGCCACGTCGAGCCAGAGGTCGTCCTCACCTACGACAAGGTGCACCGGGCAGGCGATCCGGGCAAGTCCCGCGCGCACGTCGTGGGTGCCCCAGCCGAGCAGATCCGAGGTTGAGACCGCCGGATCCTCGCGCCGGTGCATGGTCGCGATCAGCTCGGCCCGCTCCGGCGCGACATCGCGGCCGACCACCGCGAGCGTGCCGAGGTGGGTGCGATCGGTACGGCTCGGCGCGGCCACGTCCTCCAGTTCGCGGCGCAGTCCGGACATGCTCACGCGCCCCGGCCCGGCCTCGGCGGCCATCGCGACCGCGCCGGCGAGCCGGTCGCCCATGGAGACGGCCAGGTCGAGGGTGATCTTGCCGCCGATCGAACAGCCCACGACGAACGGCCGCTCCAGGCCCAGGGTCGCGATCAGACGTTCGCACCAGCGTGCGTAGCTGCCCAGGTCCGACACCGGGCCGTGCTCGGCCGGTTCGGAACGGCCGTGACCGGGCAGGTCGGGCACGATCACGCGGTAGCCGAGAGCGGCGAGCGGGCCGGCCGTGTGCCGCCACTGCACGCCGCTCTGCCCGGCGGTGTGCAGGCACAGCACGGGTGTTCCGCTGCCGTGCTGTTCCACATAGGACAACCGGCCGTCGATTTCCAGATAGCTCACCGGGCTACCTCCCGTGCGCTGGTGATCAGCTGGTCGAGCACCTTGGTCAGCCGCAGGTACTCGTAGCCGCTGCCGGTGACCTCGAACTGGCCGAGCATCGCCCGCCGCATGAAGTCGTTCACCGGGCCGGTGACCAGCTCCGTCCAGGTCAGCTCGCTCGCGCCGAGGGTGAAGGTCGCGCCGAGGGGCGCGCGGCGCGTCACGTCGACGACCCGGCCGCGGTAGATCCGCAGGTGCACCTCCTCGGCGCCGCTGCGCAGCCCGATCGTGCCGTCCCAGGTCGCGGTCGCGTCGGCGAAGTCCGGACCGAGTGCGGCGACGACCTCGGTGGCCCATTCCGTGGTGCCGAACGCCCGGCCTGCCGGGTCGGGCCCCTCGCCGCGTGCGGGCACCGACACGGTGACCGTGCCTTCCCGCAGTGGCTCGCCGTCCTGGTCGCGGACGACGACGTGTCTGGTGACCTGGCCCTCGTCGTCACGGACGCGGCGGCAGCGCGTGACGGTCAGCTCCGCGCACAGCTCGCCGCCGGGCGAGATAGGCCGGACCTGTCGCCAGCTCAGCGCGGTGACCGGCTCGTCGACCAGGTCGAAGGCCGTGGCCCGGTCGGCGTTGACGGGGTGGGACACCCGCTGTCCCACCATGAATTCCTCGAAGAACATCGGTGCTCCTCACGAACGAACGTTCTTATGAAAACGTGGTTGCCCGCGGGAGTCAAGGGCAGATAGCATGCTTGACATGAACAGTCGTTCTTCGACGCTCGTTCCGGAGACCGCCCGCGCCAACGAGGCGGCGATCCTCAACGCCGCGCTCGAGGCGTTCAGCCAGAAGGGGTTCAACGGGGCGTCGATGCGCGATGTCGCGCGCGGCGCGGGAACGAGCCTGTCGAACCTGTACAACTACTTTCCGTCCAAGTCCGATCTGCTGGCCGCGCTGCTGCGCATGGCCAACGACGAGCTGCTGAACCGGATCGAGACCGCGGTCGCGGGCGCGGGCAGGCGCGCCACCGATCAGCTGCGCGCGGCCGTCGAAGCGCACGTGCGGTTCGTGGTGGAGCACCAGAACGCGTCGCTGGTGGCGCTGAGCGAGATCCGGTACCTGACCGGTGCCGCCCGCAAGCGGGTCGTCGCGGCGCGGGACCGCACGCAGGGTCTGTACGAGGAGATCGTGGCCGCCGGTGCCGCCGGCGGCGAGTTCGGCACCCCGCATCCCGAGGACGCGGCCCGCAACCTGGTATCGATGCTGTCGGCGATCTCGACCTGGTACAGCCCCGGCGGCCGGCTCGATCCTGATGCGCTCGCCGCTCAGCACGCCCGCTTTTCCATGGCCCTGCTTGAGACGAACGATCGTTCGTAGGAGGTTTCCCGTGACCGATATCGAAGCCAGGCTGCGGAAGCTGGAGGACGCGCACGAGATCGCGCAGCTGCGGGCGCGCTACTGCCAGTGCCTCGATGACGGCCGGTGGGACGAGCTCGCCTCGCAGTTCACCGAGAATGGCGCTTTCATCGGGCTGTCCACCGCACGCGGACGGGACGAGCTGCGCACCTTCTTCGCCGGGCTGCAGCAGGGGCCGCTGACCGCGTGGTGGCATTTCAGCGCGAACGAGACCGTCACGATCGAAGGCGACGTCGCGACCGGCGAGACCTGGCTCTACCAACCGTGCGTCGTCGAGGGCGAAGCGCAGGTCGCGGCAGGCCGCTACCGCGACCGGATCGAGCGAGTCGGCGGGCGCTGGCTGTTCGCCGAACGGCATGTCACGTTCTTCTTCTGGGTGCCACTGGCTCAAGGCTGGGCGCCCGGCCGGATGGGTTGGGCGCCGGCCGAAGCAGCTCTCGACCCCGCGTACAAGTGACCTTGCGCACGCTCGTCCGTGACACCGGGCGAGGGGGCGGAGAATAAGCGGACGCTCGTACGCAGGGAGGCGCGATGCAGGAACCGCTGTTCGGTTCGGTCGATGAGGTGGTCGAGCGGCTCGCCGGGGCCGGATACCTGGCCTCCACACCGGTCGCGACCACCGTGTTCCTCGCCGACCGGCTCGGCAAACCGCTCCTGGTCGAAGGCCCCGCCGGTGTCGGCAAGACCGAACTGGCGCGTGCGCTGGCCGAGGCGACCGGCAGCGAACTGGTGCGCCTGCAGTGCTACGAGGGCATCGACGAGGCCCGCGCGCTGTACGAGTGGAACCATGCCAAGCAGCTGCTGCGCATCACGGCCGGCCGTGACGAAGGCTGGGAAGAGACCCGCGACCAGGTGTTCAGCGAGGAGTTCCTGCTGCCCCGGCCGCTGCTCAAGGCGATCCGCAACCCCGACCCGACCGTGCTGCTGATCGACGAGACCGACAAGTCCGACGTCGAGATGGAGGGCCTGCTGCTGGAGGTGCTCGGCGACTTTCAGGTCACCGTCCCGGAACTGGGCACGATCACCGCGACCCGGCGGCCGTTCGTGCTGCTGACCTCCAACGCGACGCGCGAGCTTTCCGAGGCGCTCAAACGGCGCTGCCTGTTCCTGCACCTGGATTTCCCGTCGCCGGAGCTCGAACGCGACATCGTCACGCTCAAGGTGCCCGGTCTCGACGCGGAACTGGCCGAATCGCTCGTACGCGTCGTCGGCGCGTTGCGCACCATGGAACTGCGTAAGGCGCCCTCGATCGCCGAGTCGGTCGACTGGGCACGCACCCTGCTCGCGCTGGGCGCGGACACGCTCGACGAGCAGGTGGTGGAGGACAGCCTCGGCGTGATCCTGAAGTACCAGGCCGATCACCACAAGGCCGCCGCCGAGCTGAAACTGGACCGGCTGCTGGCATGAGTGGGCTGCCGACCCGGCTGGTCGAGTTCGTCGGATCCTTGCGGGAGCACGGAATTCCGGTCGGGCCGGGCGAGACCGTGGACGCTGCCGCCGCCGTCGACGTGCTCGGGCTGGCCGACCGCGAGCAACTGCGCGCCGCGCTCGCCGCGACCGTGCTGCGCCGGTCCGGGCAGCGCGCGACCTTCGACGCGGTGTTCGATCTGTACTTCCCGGCCGCCGTCGGCACCGCCGAAACCGCGGCGGAGGTCGAGGATCTCGAATCGCTGCGCAACGAGCTGGTCGCCGCGATGGGCGAGGGGGATTCCGAAGGCATGCGCGCGCTGGCCGGCGCGGGGGTGGGCGAGTACGGCCAGTACGGCTCCACGGGCGGGATGAGCGGCTGGTCGGCGTATCAGACCCTGTCCAGGATCCGGCCGGATTCGTTGCTGGAGCGGGTACTCGAGGCGATCCGCGGGGAACAGGACGAGGGGCTCGGCGAGGCGATCGCACAGCGCGAGGCGCGGTCGCGGATCGCGGAGTTCCGCGAGTACGTGCAGGCCGAGGCGCGCCGCCGCACGGCCGAACTCCGTGGCAGGGACCGGATTTCCAAGCACGCCGTCGCGCCGCACACCGAGCTGGTGAGCTTCACCAACGCCAGCCGCGACCAGATCGCCGATCTGCGCCGCACGATCCAGCCGTTGTCGCGCAAGCTCGCGACGCGCCTGTCGACCCGTCGCCGCCGCACCCGGCGCGGCCAGATCGACCTGCGCCGCACGCTGCGCCGGTCGCTGGCCACCGGCGGGGTGCCGATGCGCCCGGCGATGCGGGACCGGCGGCCGGGCAGGCCGGAACTGGTGCTGCTGTGCGACATGTCGGGCTCGGTGGCCGGGTTCGCGCAGTTCACCCTGCTGCTGGTGCAGGCGCTGGCGGACCAGTTCTCGAAGGTGCGCAGCTTCGCGTTCGTCGGGCTGACCGACGAGATCACCGACATGGTCAGCGCGGGCGCCGCCGACCCGGAAGGCCTCGCGCGGCGGATCATGACCGAGGCCCGGCTCACGAAATGGGGCATCAACAGCGACTACGGCGATTCGCTGCGCAGTTTCGTCGAAGAATGGCCCGATGTCGTCGGCCCGCGCACGTCGGTGCTGATCCTCGGCGACGGCCGCACCAACGGCGGCGATCCGAACCTCGTTGCCGTGCGGCGCATCGCCGAGCGGGCGCGGCACGTGTACTGGCTCAACCCGGAGGCGCGGTCCAACTGGGGGACCGGCGATTCGGCGGCACTGCGCTACGGCAAGCTCGTGCCGATGTACGAGTGCCGCAACCTGCGGCAGCTGTCCCGGCTCGTGACGGAGCTGCTACCCGGCTGAGCCCCTAGGGTGGAAGCGTGCTGATCACCTCGGAGGAGTACCTCTTCTACGCGGATCGCGCGCTGGACGGCATGGCCGCGATCCTCACCGAACTCGGCGACGAGCGCGCGAACACCCGGCCCGGCCTGCCCGGCGCGAACACGCCGTTCGGGCTCGTCACGCATTGCCTCGGCGTGCTCGAGTTCTGGGCAGGCAAGCTCGTCGCGGGCAGGCAGGTCGAGCGCGACCGGGACGCCGAGTTCACCGCGACCGGCGCGGTGGCCGATCTCGTGGCGCGTGTCGAGGCGGCGAAGCGGCAGCTGCGCGAGGACCTCGCCGTCGCGGACTTCCGGGCGCCGCTGCGCGGTCCGGTGCACGCGCACTACCAGGGCACGGTCGTCGAACAGTCGCAGGGCGGCGCGCTGCAGCACGCGTACGAGGAACTCGCGCAGCACCACGGTCAGCTCGAAGTCACCCGCGACCTCCTGCGCGGTCAGTGACATGCCGATGAACCCCACCGTCGCGGCCGCCGCCGGCGACGGACCCGGCTGACCTTGGCTACAGCCAGCGGCCAAGGTCCGGGGCGTCCAGCGGGCCGCGCCCGGCGAGCCAACGGCAGATGTCCGCGGCCTTGCCGCCGATGACCTTGCCGTCCTCGCCGATCCGCCATTCGCGGGTGCGGTCGTCGGGGCGCAGCACGACGGGCGGGCCCTGGTCACGTGCGGCGCGGGTGCCGGCGATGTCGGTGATCAGCGCGTCGATCAGCTCGGCGGGGAAGTCGGTGAACCCGAAGCCCGTTCCCAGGTCCACGGCGTGAATCCACAGCTCGCGCGTGCGCATCCACGGGATCTCCGTCGCGGGCACGGTCCGGCCCTGCGCCGTGCGGACCTCCGCGTTCCAGTCGGTCAGTGCGGCGAGCTCGCGGCGCAGCCGCTCGTCGGATTCGGTGGCCAGCGTGCGCAGTTCGATCGGCGACAGCTTCGCGCCGTCCTCGATCTCCTCGTTGCGCGCCTCGGGGCTCGCGTACATCCGCGTCTCTTCGCCGGTGCCGGCCCAGTGCACGAGCCGGGAAAGGGCTTTGGCGTTGTAGCCGACGTGCGCGACGAGATGTGCGTTGGTCCAGCCAGGCAGCGTGCTCTGGTCGGCGAAGGCGCGGTCGGGCAGCTGCTCCAGCCGCTCGAGGAAGATCCGCGAGCCCTCGTCGACCCACGCGAGCCGTTGGGTCAGCTCGGTCATGCCGCCAGCCTAGGAATCTTTCTTCAGGCTGGGAACAACTTTCCACTGTGGAGAACAGTACAGTCGGCACCGGAGGAGTGAGGATGGATCGCGAGACCGCACGGGTGCGGCTGCTCGACGCGGCCGAGGACTTGTTCTATACGCGCGGCATCCAGACGGTCGGTATGGACGACATCCGCTCCGCCTCCGGCGTCTCGCTCAAGCGCCTCTACCAGGTGTTTCCCGCCAAGGATCAGCTCGTCGAGGCCTATCTGGAACGCCGGGACACGCGTTGGCGGGCGCGGCTGGCCGTGTACGTGGACACCGTCGAGGACCCGCGCGAACGGATCCTCGCCGTGTTCGACTGGCTCGAACGGTGGTTCGCCGAGCCGGGCTTCCGCGGCTGCGCGTGGATCAACTCCTTCGGTGAACTCGGCGCGGTCTCCGAGGCCGTGGCGGCGCAGGCACGCCGCCATAAGAGTGCATTCCGGTCCTACCTCGGCGGTCTGGTCGGTGAGGCCGCATTGCCCACCGAACTGACCGACCAGCTGCTCCTTCTGGCCGAGGGAGCCATGGTCACCGCGGGGATCTTCGGCCGAACGGACCCGGCGCGCCACGGCAGGACGGCCGCCGCGGCGCTCGTTCGGGCGGCAAGTCGCAACTAGTCCACGGGCGCCGCAACGCGTACGGTCGTGACCAGGAGCTACGTCTCCGTGAGCGGGAGGGCGCTTGCGATGCGATCGATGTGGAAGGGATCCGTTTCGTTCGGGTTGGTCACGATTCCGATCAGCCTGTACGCGGCGACGGAGAACAAGAACGTCTCGCTGCGCCAGGTGCACGCGAGCGACGGCGGGCGCATCCAGTACAAGCGCTACTGCTCGATCGAGAACGTCGAGGTGCCCTACGCCGACATCGCCAAGGGCTACGAGCTCGACGACGGCGAGATGGTCGTGATCACCGACGACGACCTCAAGGAGCTGCCGCTGTCCAGCTCCAACGTGATCGACGTGCTGGAATTCGTGCCGCTGGAGGCCATCGATCCACTGCACTACGACAAGCACTACTACCTCGAACCGCAGAAACCGGCGGTGAAGCCGTACGTGCTGCTGCGCGACGCGCTGCACAAGTCCGGTCACGTGGCCATCGCCAAGGTCGCGTTGCGCCAGCGCGAAACGCTCGCGCTGCTGCGGGTGCACAACGACGTGCTGGTCATGACCACCATGCTGTGGCCGGACGAGGTGCGCACACCCGACTTCGGTTTCCTCAACGAGGACCCGCCGCAGGTGCGCTCGCAGGAGCTGGCCATGGCGGGTTCGCTCATCGACTCGCTGTCCGAGCCGGTGTTCGACCCCGGCAAGTACACCGACAGCTACCGCGAGGCGCTGGAGTCGATGATCGAGGCGAAGGTCGCGGGCAAGGACACCAGGAAGACGCCCAAGCGCGCGGCGAAGTCGGAGGTCGTGGACCTGATGGCGGCGCTGGAGGCGAGCGTGTCCGAGGCGAAGAAGGCCCGCAAGCCCGCCGCGCGCAAGACGCCCGCCAAGAAGACCACGACGACCAGGCGTTCTTCGAAGAGTGCCTGACGTCTCGGCGACACGCCGGAGCGTCCTCCCCGCCTTCCGCCGCCCTGGGTGATACCAACGGGAGTTGCCATGACCCCCGGCGGAAGGTGTCGATCATGGACCACCTGGATCGTTGCGACGGCACCCTGATCCAGCACGAGGACACGTTCGTCGAGTGCACCGACCCGGACTGCACCGACCTCGACCTCGTGCGGCACCGGCTGACCATCTCCTGCGAGGAGATCGACGGCGGCTGCGCGTGCACGGCCACGCTGGAGATCGAGGAGTACGCGCAGGCCTGCTGACCGGGCCGTCAGCGGACCACGTTCTCCAGGGTCTCGTCCTTCGCGAAGTGCGCGAGCTGCCGTTCCACGAGCCGCTGGGCACGCGGATGGAACGACGCCGAGCCGCCCCCGATGTGCGGGGTGATGACGGCGCCCTCCAGTGTCCACAAGGGATGGTCCGACGGCAGCGGTTCCGGGTCCACCACGTCGATCGCGGCACGCAGGCGCCCCGCGGCCACCTCGGCGGTCAGCGCGTCGGTGTCGACCGCGGTGCCACGGCCGACGTTGACGACCAGTGCCGCATCGGGCAGTGCGGCCAGTTCCCCGGCGCCGAGCACGCCACGCGTCGCGGGCGTGTCCGGCAGCACGAGAACCACGATGTCAGCGGTGGGCAGCAGCCGGGGGAGTTCATCGATCCCGTGCACGCCTTCCCGCGCGCTGCTGGCGACCGGCACGACCTCGGCCTCACCGGCCACGAGGTAGCGCTCGATCGCCTTCCCGATCGAGCCGTACCCGACCAGCAGCACGCGAGAGTCGGCCAGCGAGCGCGTGTGCTCGCGGTCCCACGAACCGACCCGCTGCTGCGCGAACCAGCGCGGCATGTCGCGCTGGGCGGCGAGGATCAGCGCGAGCGTGTGCTCGGCGACGCTGAGGTCGTGCAGCCCGCGCCCGTTCGCGAGCAGCACGCCCTCGGGCAGCAGCGGTAGCAGGTTGTCGTACCCGGCGGAGAGCGTCTGGACCACCCGCAACGACGGCAGCCGCGGAATGAGCTTCGGCGGCTCGGCGCCCCGGTCGTAGGGCAGCACGTAGAACTCGACGTCGTCCAGTCCCGGCGGCGGTGCGCCGGTGCCGTCCCAGACCGTCGCCTCCAGCTCGCCCGGCACGGCGATATCCGGCCAGGGCAACAGAACGCGGGTCATGCGGTCCTTTCTTTTCGTTTCGTGGGCACCACCAGTAGCACGACGGCGGCCGCGGCCATGGTGGCGGCGAGCATCAGGAACGCGGCGGCGGAGCTGCCGGTCGCGTTCTTCAGCCAGCCCACCAGATACGTGCCGAGGAAACCACCGAGCGCCCCTGCGGCGTTGATGACCGCCACCGCGACACCCGCCGTGCCCTGCGGCAGCAGTTCGGAGATCATCGCGAAGAACGGGCCGTACGGCGCGTACAACGCGATCGCCGCGACGATCAGCAGCACGAACGACCACCAGAACCGGTGCGCGCCGAGCAGGTACGAACCGTAGAAGGCGACCGCGCCGCCGAGCAGCCACGGCCACACGAAGTGACGGCGCGCGCCGAGCCGGTCGGAGCTACGGGAGTTGAACAGCATCGCGACGACCGCGAACGCGTACGGGACGGCCGACAGCAGCCCGGTGGCACCGATGCCCGCCGAGGATCCGGCCTTGACGATCGAGGGCAGCCAGAACACGAAGCCGTACACGCCGATGCTCCACAGCAGGTACTGCACCGCGAGCAGCAGCACCGCGGGCGAGGTGAAGGCCGCGCGCAGGGGCCGGTCGGTCCTGGTGACCTTCGCGAGTTCGGCCTGTTCGGCGGTGATCTCCTGCTCGACGGCGTCGCGTTCGCCCGGGGCGAGCCAGGCGGCGTCCGCGGGCCGGTCGCGGACCTGCGAGCGGAAGTAGAAGGCCCAGATCAGCGCGGGCACACCCTCGACGATGAACATGCCGCGCCACGAGGTCGCCTCGACCAGGTAACCGGACACGGCCGACAGCCACAACACGGTGACCGGATTGCCGAGGATCAGGAACGCGTTCGCGCGGCCGCGCTCGGCCTTGGTGAACCAGCGCGCGAGCAGCACGACGAGCGCGGGCAGCACGGCGGCCTCGACGGCGCCGAGCAGGAACCGCACCACGATCAGCGCGACGACGTTGCTGAGCAGGCCCTGCAACGTCGCGAGCACGCCCCAGGCCAGCACCGAGTAGAAGATCAGGTCCCGCACGCTGCGGCGGTCGGCGTAGAGCACGCCGGGCACCTGGAGCAGGAAGTAGCCGATGAAGAACGACGCCCCGATCAGGCCCGACGTCGCGCTGGTCAGGTGCAGGTCCTTGGACATCCCGCCGGCGGTCGCGATCGAGAAGTTCGACCGGTCGAGGTAGGCGAGGCTGTAGGTGACGAAGACGATCGGGATCAGGCGCAGCCAGCGCTGCCGCCCGAGTACGGCCGTCCCCGCCTGCTCGACGGTTTTCATCGCTTTCTCCTGTCGCCGTTACTGTCGCCATTGACGAGCTTTCCGTAATATGGAAAGCTATTCCGTAATACGGTGAAGTTGAGTGTGCTTCGCCAGGACTTGTCGCGTCAAGGGGGCGATATGGCGGATATGGTCGGCAAGGCCCTGCGCCTGCTGTCGCTGCTCGGGAGCTACCCCGAGGGCGTCGCCCTGTCCGAACTCGCGCGCGTCGCCGGATACCCGGTCAGCACCACGCACCGGCTGCTCAGCTCGCTGCACGGTGAGGGGTTCGCGAGCAGCGATCCGGCGTCCAAGCGCTACTCGCTCGGGCTGCGGCTTTTCGAGCTGGGACAACAGGTTTCGCACGCGCGCGGTTTCGCGGGCGTCGCGCTGCCGGTGATGAACCGGCTGTCGGCGGAGACCGGGGAGCCCACGCTGATGGCCGTGCTGGACGGGCACAACCAGGTCTACGTGCACACCGTGCAGGGCAGCAGGCGGTTGCAGATCCGGGGCGAGCCCGGCGAGCGTGGTCCGCTGCACTGCACGTCGATGGGCAAATGCCTGGTCGCGTTCGCGCCGCACCGGGACGAACTGGTGGCGAGCCTGGAGCTGACCCCGCTCGCGCCACGCACGATCACCTCGCGCGCGGCGTTCGCCGCCGAGATCGACTCGGTGCGCGAGCAGGGTTTCGCGATCGCCGACGAGGAGCACGAGGCCGGTATCCGCGCCGTCGGTGTGCCGATCCGCACCCCGGACGGCACCGCGATCGCGGCCCTGTCCACGGCGGGTCCGGCCTACCAGCTCAGCGTCGACGATCTGAAGGGTTTCGTGCCGGCGTTGCGCGAGGCCGCGCGCGAGCTGGCGGCGCTGCTGCCTCGTTAGCCGTCCCGCTCGGATAACCGGATGCGGAGACCCCTGGGGGGTTGACTACGCTGTGCTGAACGAGTATCAGCGCCGCAGCGCACCGCGAGGAGAATCCCAGTGATCACCAGGATGTCGTCGTTGTTCCTTCGCACCCTGCGTGAGGACCCGGCGGACGCCGAAGTGCCCAGCCACAAGCTGCTGGTCCGCGCAGGCTACGTCCGCCGCGTCGCGCCGGGCGGGTACTCGTGGCTGCCGCTGGGCCTGCGCGTGCTGCGCAGGATCGAGGACGTGGTGCGCGAGGAGATGGACGCCATCGGCGCCCAGGAGATCCAGTTCCCCGCGCTGCTGCCCCGCGAGCCGTACGAGAAGACCGGCCGCTGGACCGAGTACGGCGACGCCCTGTTCCGGGTCAAGGACCGCAAGGGCGCCGACTATCTGCTCGGGCCCACGCACGAGGAGCTGTTCGCGCTCACCGTGAAGGGCGAGTACAGCTCCTACAAGGACTATCCGGTCGTGCTGTACCAAATCCAGACCAAGTACCGGGACGAGGCGCGTCCGCGCGCCGGCATCCTGCGTGGCCGCGAGTTCGTCATGAAGGACTCCTACTCCTTCGACCTCGACGACGACGGCCTGTCGCGGTCGTACCAGCTCCACCGCGATGCCTACATCAAGATCTTCGACCGGCTCGGCCTCGAGTACGTGATCGTGGCGGCCACGTCCGGTGCGATGGGCGGTTCGGCGTCGGAGGAGTTCCTCGCGGTGGCGCCCACCGGTGAGGACACCTACGTGCGCAGCACCGAGTCGGGCTACGCGGCCAACGTCGAGGCGGTCACCACGCCCGCGCCGCCCGCGCAGTCCATCGAGGACAAGCCCGAGGCGCAGGTGCACTACACGCCCGGCACGCCGACCATCGCAACGCTGGTCGACTACCTCAACGACAAGACCGATCTCGGCCGCACGTTCACCGCGGCGGACACGCTCAAGAACGTGATGGTCAAGATCCGCAGGCCGGGGCAGAAGGACTGGGAGATCCTGGGCATCGGCGTGCCCGGTGACCGCGAGGTCGACACCAAGCGCATGGAGGCCTCGCTCGAGCCGGCCGAGGTCGCGCTGCTCGAAGAGTCCGACTTCGCCGCGAACCCGTTCCTCGTCAAGGGCTACATTGGTCCGAAGTCGTTGCAGGACAACGGGATTCGCTACCTGGTCGACCCGCGTGTGGTCACCGGCACGGCATGGGTCACCGGCGCGGACAAGGCCGACCACCACGTCGTGGACCTCGTCGCCGGACGGGATTTCACGCCGGACGGCACGATCGAGGCCGCCGAGGTCCGCGAGGGTGACGCGTCGCCGGACGGCAAGGGCAGCCTGGTCGCCGCGCGCGGGATCGAGATCGGGCACATCTTCCAGCTGGGCCGCAAGTACACCGACGCGTTCGAGGTGGACGCACTCGGCGCCGACTCGAAGCCGATCCGCATCACCATGGGGTCCTACGGGGTGGGCGTTTCGCGGCTGGTCGCCGTGATCGCCGAGCAGCACCACGACGAGCTGGGCCTGGTGTGGCCGCGCGCGGTGGCGCCCGCGGACGTGCACGTGGTGATCGCGGGCAAGGACGAGACGGTCGCCGCCGGTGCCGAGAAGCTGGCCGGTGAGCTGGATGCCGCGGGCGTGCGCGTGCTGCTGGACGACCGCAAGGCCACCCCGGGCGTGAAGTTCGCCGACGCCGAACTGATCGGCGTGCCGACGATCCTCGTGGTGGGCCGCGGCCTGGCCAAGGGCGTGGTCGAGGTGAAGGACCGCCTCTCGGGCGACCGCCAGGAGATCCCGGTCGACGACGCCGTGGCGCACCTGGTGAAGCTGGTCCGCAGCTGAGCCGGCGCCCGCCCGAGCGGCGGGCGACGGGTGGCAGCGGCAGGCGTGTGCAACCGGGCGAGGCAACAGCGCGGTGGGCACGCGATCGGCCAACGATGGCGCAGCCGAGCAAACGCTCAACCGGCAGCCGAGGACGGAACCGGCACCGAGCGGACCGGCACCGGGAAAAGATGCCTCGCCGGCGGGCAGGCTCGGGGATGACCACACCTGGCGGCTCTTTTTTTGTTGTTGCGCTTGCTTTTCTACTCGCCTGTTCGGCCGTCTATCGACTCGCGGATCAGGTCGGCGTGGCCGTTGTGCCTCGAATATTCCTCGATCATGTGGCAGAGGATCCAGCGCAGGTTCGGTGATCGGCCGTCTTGCCACGCGGCGGCGCGCGCCAGCTGGTCCAAACCGCCTTCCGCCAAGGCCGCGTCGACCATCTTGCGCGAGTGTGTCACCGACTCCTGCCACAGCGCGCGGAGTTCCTCCGGACTGTCGTCCGCGGCGGAGTGCCAGTCCCAATCCGGGTCCGCAGCCCAGTCTACTGTGGACCATGGCTCGCGCTGTTGTCCCCACAGTACCGCCGAAAACCAGCGGTCCTCCACATACGCCAGGTGCTTGAGCATCCCGCCCAGTGTCATCGGGGACGGGGCGAGCGTCGCGCGCAGTCCGGCCGCGTCCAGGGCTGCGCACTTCCAGTCGAAGGTCGCGCGCTGAAAATCCAGAAAGCCCTGCAGGGTCGCGGCTTCGCCGTCCGCGATCGGCGGCTCGGGGCGTTCCTCGTCAATCATGCAGCACCGCCTTGAGCACCGCCGGTGTGTCCGACAGATCCGCCAGCACGGTGTGCGCTCCGGCGTCGTGCAACTCGGCGGCCCCGAAGCGTCCCGTGGCGACACCGATCGCGACCGCGCCGTGCGCCAGTGCCGCTTCGATGTCGTGCGGGGTGTCGCCGATGACGATCACGGCGTCCGCGACGAAGCCCGCCTGCTCGACCGCGTGCGCCACCAGGTCCGGCCGGTGCGCCGACAACGATCCGTAGCCGCCGATCTCGAAATCGAGGTGGTGGTGCAGATCGAACGCGGCCAGCTTGTGCCACGCGACCTCCCGGAGGTTCCCGGTCACGAGCGACTGCACCGCACCGCCCACCGACGCGAGACCCGCCAGCGCCTCCGCCGCGCCCGGCAGCACGTGGCCGCCGCCGGCCATCCCCGGCATCGCCTCCTCCGACACCGCGATCAGCCCGGCCCAGACCTTCCGCACGACCTCCTCGTCCGGCTCGATGCCGTGCGCCTTCAACACTTCCGACGTGATCGCGAGCTCGGTCCGGCCGAAGAACGGCGGCATGCCCTCCATCGTGATGCCCACGACGTCGGCGAGCACCCGCGAGTACCAGTCGCGGCCCGCGCCACGCAGATCGATGAGGGTCTGGTCGATGTCCCACAGCACAAGTCGCACGAGACGACAGTACCGGCAAGTTTTTCAACAACCGTTGACCTCAATTGCGGCCGAGGTCTACCGTGGCCGTTAAATTCAACGGACGCGGAAAATCTGGAGGAAGCGATGTCGAGGGGAAAGCCGATGTGGTCGCTGGCCTCGCTCGCGGCGTTCGTCGGCGCCGCGGTCGCCATCGTGCTCGGCCTGGTGACCGTGGGGGTGCAGGCGACGGCCGGCCCACGTGGTCTCCCGGTCGCGGTGGCCGTGCCGGATTCGGCGCCGCCGCCGCTGCACGTGGCGGCCGAGCACGTGGCGCAACAGGGCGGGGGCGCGCTGGCCTGGCGGATCACGACGCCGGACGAGGCCAGGACCATGCTGGACGACAAGGACGTCTACGGAATCCTCGAACCCGGCAATCCGGCCACGATCGTCGTCTCGGGCGCGGTCAACCCGGCCGGCACGCAGATCGTGCAGCAGGCGCTGACCACGGCCGCCTCGGCCACAGGAGGCCCGGTGCGGGTCGAGACCGTGCACCCGGCGACCACCGCCGCGCGCACCGCACCGCTGGCGGCGAGCATCCTGGCCTGGCTCGGCTCACTCGCGGCCGGTGCCGTGGCGCTGGTGCTGGCCAAACGTTCCGGGCGCACGCTCAACCTCGCCGCCCGCCTGGCCCGGGTGCTGGGCAGCGCCGTGCTGATGACCACCGTGCTGGCCGGGTTCTTCAAGCTCTGGGACTCGTCGCTGCCGCTGGGCTGGGACGTGCTCGGCTTCATCTTCCTGATCACGGCCGCGTTCGCCGCGCTCCAGGGCGCGTTGCTGCGGCTGCTCGGGCTGGCCGCGATGGCGGTGCTGGCGCCGATGTACCTGCTCGCCCCGGCCGTGGCGGGTCAGGTGCCGGAAATGCTCAACCCCGCCTACAGAACGGCGCTGTGGTCCTGGACGCCGTTCCGGTTCTCCACCGAGGGCCTGCGCAGCATCATGCAGGGCACCCCGGGCGCGCCGGACGTGACGCTCGCGCTGTGGGTGCTCGGCGCGATGCTGGTCGTGGGCCTCGTCGTCGTGCTCTGGCCGGGCCGGTCAACCCCGAAGGTAGCTGAGCCGGACGCGGCGGACCGGGTTGTCGAGGTTGGTGTCCACTAGGCAGATCGACTGCCAGGTGCCCAGCGCCGGCGTGCCGCCGAGCACCGGGACGCTCGCGTAGGGCGGCACGAGTGCGGGTAGCACGTGGTCGCGGCCGTGGCCGCGGCTACCGTGCTGGTGCCGCCAGCGGTTGTCGCGGGGGAGCAGCTCGTCGAGCGCGCTGAGCAGGTCGTCGTCGCTGCCCGCGCCCGTCTCCAGGATCGCCAGCCCGGCCGTCGCGTGCGGGACCCACACGTGCAGCAGGCCGTCTTCGGCGTCCGCCTCGTTCAGGAAGCCCTCGGCCTCCTTGGTCAGATCGCGGACCACCGCCGTGCCGCCCGTGTGGATCTCGATCTCCTTGGAGTACATGACCTTCACCGTAGTTGCTCCCAGCATGTGGTACCGGAAATAACCGCGGCGCCCCCATCGCTGGTTCCGGCATGTCCGAAGGTCTGCATCTCGCCGCCGCACTCGACGGCGCCGGCTGGCATCCAGCCGCCTGGCGCGAACCGGAAGCACGGCCCGCGGAGCTGTTCACCGCGGGGTACTGGAAGGACCTGGCTCTCGAGGCCGAACGTGGGCTCCTCGACTTCGTGACCATCGAGGACTCGCTCGGCCCGCACACCGACCGCACGGATCGGGTGGAGGGGCGGCTGGACGCGGTGCTCATCGCGTCCCGGATCGCACCGCACACCCGGCATCTCGGGTTCGTCCCGACCGTCATCGCGACACACACCGAGCCGTTTCACATCTCCAAGGCGATCGCGACGCTGGACTACGTCAGCTCCGGGCGTGCGGGCGTGCGCGTGCGGGTTTCCGGCAGCCAAGCCGAAAACGATCACTTCGGCCGCCGCGACGTGCTCTCCCGCGAGGACCTGTTCGACGAGGCAGCCGACTACGTCGAGGTGGTGCGCAGGCTGTGGGACAGCTGGGAGGACGACGCCGAGATCCGCGACGTAGCCACCGGCCGCTTCGTCGACCGCGACAAGCTCCACTACATCGATTTCGAGGGGCGCTTCTTCAGCGTGAAGGGGCCCTCGATCACGCCGCGTCCGCCGCAGGGGCAGCCACCGGTCGCGGTGCTCGCGCACGTGCCCGTCGCCTACCGGCTCGCCGAACGCGGCTGTGACCTGGTGTTCGTCACCGAACGGAACGCGCCGGTCGACGGGCCGATCGTGTTCACCGATCTCGTGGTGTTCCTCGACGACACCGAGCGCGCGGCCGTGGACCGCAAGGCGCGGCTGGACGAGGTGGCGGGTGATGAGTACACCTCCGACGCCGAGATCTTCGCCGGCACCCCGGCGCAGCTCGCCGACCTGCTGACCGACTGGGGCACCCCCGGTTTCCGGCTGCGCCCCGGCACGATCCCGCACGACCTGACCGCCATCACCCGCGGCCTGGTGCCGGAACTGCAGCGGCGCGGGCTGTTCCGCCGCGAATACGAGGCGAGCACGCTTCGCGGCCTGCTCGGTCTGTCCCGGCCCGTCAATCGTTACGCCGCGTGAGGAGACGCAGATGACCAAGCAGATGCATCTCGCCGCGCACTTCCCGGGCGTCAACAACACCACGGTGTGGAGCGATCCCGGGGCGGGCAGCCACATCGAGTTCAGTTCGTTCGTCCACCTCGCGCGGATGGCCGAACGCGCCAAGTTCGACTTCTTCTTCCTCGCCGAGGGCCTGCGCCTGCGGGAACAGGGCGGGAAGATCTACGACCTGGACGTGGTCGGACGGCCCGACACCTTCACCGTGCTCGCCGCGCTGGCCGCGGTCACCGAACGGCTCGGGCTGACCGGCACGATCAACTCGACGTTCAACGAGCCGTACGAGGTGGCGCGGCAGTTCGCCAGCCTCGACCACCTCTCGGCGGGCCGCTCCGGCTGGAACGTGGTCACCTCGTGGGATGCCTTCACCGGCGAGAACTTCCGCCGCGGCGGCTACCTCGCCGAGGACCGGCGTTACGTGCGCGCCAAACGGTTCCTGGAGACCGCGACGGAGCTGTTCGACTCGTGGCGCGACGGGGATGTGCCGGCGGACAAGGCGTCCGGGCGCTTCCTGGCCCGTGCCGGCGCGGGTGCGTTCGAGCGGCACGACGAGCAGTTCGACATCCGCGGCCGGTTCACTGTGCCACGCGGCCCGCAGGGGCGGCCGGTGATCCTGCAGGCCGGGGATTCGGAGCAGGGCCGCGAGTTCGCGGCGGCGACCGCGGACGCGATCTTCACGCGGCACGGCACGAAGGAGGCCGGGCAGGCGTTCTACGCCGACGTCAAGCGGCGGCTGGCCGCCTACGGCAGGAAAACGGAGCAGCTGGTGGTGCTGCCCGCGGCGACGTTCGTGCTCGGCGACACCGACGCCGAGGCGGCCGAACTCGCGGATGTCGTGCGGCACCAGCAGGTCAGCGGGCAGACGGCGATCAAGTTCCTGGAGCAGGTGTGGAACCGGGACCTGTCGGCCTACGACCCGGACGGGCCGCTGCCCGAGGTGGACCCGGTCGTCGGTGAGAACACCGTCGCCCGTGGCCGGGCCAGCGTGCGGATGTACCGGGACCCGATCGCGACCGCCCGCGAATGGCGTGAACTGGCGGCGGCGAAGAACCTTTCGATCCGCGAAGTGGTGATCGAGAAGACCGGGCGGCAGAACTTCATCGGCTCGCCCGGCACGATCGCCGAGTCGATGATCGATCTCGTGAACTCACAGGCGTGCGACGGGTTCATCCTCGTCCCGCACGTGACGCCCGGCGGGCTGGATCCCTTCGCCGACAAGGTGGTCCCGCTGCTGCAGGAACGCGGTGCCTTCCGCACGGACTACACCGGGACCACGCTGCGGGACCACCTCGGCGTGTGACTACTCCTGGGACGTGTGGTCGGCCTCCGCGCGACGGCCCGCTTCGCGCATCTCGATGACCTCGGTGAGGAAATCGCCGGTCTCGCGGGCGATATCGCGCACGGCGCCGGTGATGATCGTCGCGATGTTGCCGATGTGCGTCGCCGCCGTCTCGGTCAGCACCTGCACCGTGTCCTTCTGCCGCTCGAACTGGCCAACCATTGCATCCCCTAAGCCGCTCGGAGTTCCGGGCTCACTGTAGTGGGCTCGGTCGGCTCCTGCTGCGAACCGCTGCCCGGTAACGCGAACTTCACGATCTTCTTCGCGACCGACCACAGCTGCTTGTGCAGCGGGCCGGTGTTGTAGGGCAGGCCGTACTTCTCGCACGCCGCCCGCACCTCGGCGGCGATCTGCGGGTAGCGGCGCGCGGGGATGTCCGGGAACAGGTGGTGCTCGATCTGGTGCGAGAGGTTGCCGGTGAGGATGTGGAACAGCTTGCCGCCGGTGATGTTCGCCGAACCGAGGATCTGGCGCAGGTACCAGTGCCCGCGCGTCTCGTTCTCGGTCTCCTCCTCGGTGAAGCTCTCGACGTCCGCGGGGAAGTGGCCGCAGAAGATGATCGAGAACGCCCACAGGTTGCGCACCAGGTTCGCCGAGGCGTTGCCCAGGAAGGTCAGTGGCGCGAGCGGTCCCGTCAGCAGCGGGAACAGCACATAGTCCTTCCCGACCTGCCGCGCCGCCTTTTTCACCATCTTGGCGCCGACCTCTTTGTTGTCGGACCATGTGCGCTCCCCGCGTACGATCCGGTCGAACTCCAGATCGTGCAGCATCACGCCCCACTGGAAGATGAATGCCAGCAGCGTCGCGTACACCGGGTTGCCGAGATAGTACGGATGCCATTTCTGCGCCGGGTCGATGCGCAGGATGCCGTACCCGATGTCCCGGTCCTTGTCGAGGATGTTGGTGTAGGTGTGGTGAATGTAGTTGTGCGAATGGCGCCAGTTCTCCGCAGGCGCCACCGTGTCCCATTCGAAACGCTGCGAGCTGAGCTCCGGGATGCGCGTCCAGTCGTACTGGCCGTGCATCACGTTGTGCCCGATCTCCATGTTGTCCAGGATCTTCGACAGCGACAGCGCGGCCACCCCGGCCAGCCACGCGGGCGGGAAGAACCCGGCGAACAACAGCCCGCGGCCGGCTATTTCCAGTCCGCGCTGGGTTTTGATGATGTTCTGGATGTACTCGACATCGGCCTCGCCGAGATCGGCCACGACGCGCTGCCTGATCTCGTCCATTTCGCGGCCGAATTCCTCGATCTGTTCCGGCGTGAGCCGGTCAGCCAAACCGGTCATGACAGAGCTCCTAACAGTTGATCTCGACGTCCCCTACCGGAACGGAGATGCACAGCTGGATTTCTTCGTTCTCTTCGCTCGACAGTTCGCCCGACATGGCGTTGCGAACCGTTCCGGCGTTCTTGACCTTCGTGCAGGAAAAGCAGATGCCCATGCGGCAGCCGTGTTCCGGGGTCAGGCCCGCGTCCTCGGCCTGTTCCAGCAGCGGCCGTCCGGAGTTGTCGATCTCCTTGCCGCTGTGCGCGAACCGGACCCGGCCGGTCGCGTTCGCGGTGTCGAAGGTCAGCTCCGGCGGGGTGAACTCTTCGGTGTGCAGTTGTTCACCCAACCCATCGGCCTCGTACACCGAACGCACCGAGTCCATCAGCGGCTTCGGTCCGCACACGTAGGTCTGCGCGGTGCGGTACCACGGTGCGACCGCTTCCAGGTGCGCACGCGAGAAGAAGCCTCGCAGGTCGCCGCCGTCGGCGTGGGTGTAGGCGAGCACCGTGTCCCGGTAAATCAGTTCCTCGCGGTAGAGCGCGTCCTCGGCGGTGTTCGCGTAGTGCACGAACGCCACCTCGCCCTGGTAGTTCTCGTCCGCCAGCGTGCGCAGCATCGAGAGCACGGGCGTGATCCCGCTGCCGCCGCTGATCAGGACCAGGCGGTCCGGGCGTGGCGTTGGCAACGTGAACCGGCCCTCCGGCTGCGACAGCCCGAGCACCATCCCGGGTTCCGCGTTCCGCCACAAGTGCCGTGACACGAGGCCGTCCGGGTCGGCCTTGATGGTCAGTTCCAGGCCGTCGCGGTGGTGCGAACCGGCCGGTGAATAGCAGCGGGTGCGCCGCACGCCGTCGATGTCGACGGACACCCGCACGTACTGGCCCGCCGTGAAACCGCGCCAGGCCCGGCTCGGGCGCAGCGTCAGCGTCACCGTGTCGGCCGTCTGCCTGCGCACATCCGTGACCACGCCACGGATTTCCCTGCGCACCAGCATCGGGTCGACCAGTTCCAGGTAGCGGTCCATGCCGTGCGGGGTGAGCAGCGCTTCCGCGATCGAGGCGAGTTTGCTCATCGCGTTACCTCCTACAGTGCACAACTGTACACTCAATGGTGGAGGTAGCCAGTGGGGCAGGCAACGTGAGGTGGGCTACACGGTGAACGCACCTAAGCTGATCGGTGTGACGGCGGAACCGGTGACGCGCCACGAGCGCAAGGAACGGACAAGGCGCGCGCTGCTCGACGCTGCGCTGAAACTGCTGGCGGACCGCAACTTCGCGAGCCTGTCGCTGCGCGAGGTGACCAAAGAGGCCGGTATCGTGCCCACCGCCTTCTACCGGCATTTCGCGTCGATGGAGGAACTGGGCGTCGCGCTCGTGAACGAGTCCGTGCGCACGCTGCGCGGCATGCTCCGCTCCGCGCGGGACGACCGCAGGCGCACCACCGACATCATCTCCGCCTCGGTGCGCACACTGTACGAACACGTGCGTGCACACGAAGACCATTTCCGGTTCCTGACCCGGGAGCGCTACGCCGGAGGGAGCGCGATTTCCCGCGCCATCGCGATCGAGCTCAAATTGTTCTCCAGCGACCTGGCCATCGACCTGGCACGGTTCGAATACCTGCGCGAATGGTCGGCGGAAGATCTGCACATGATGGCGGACCTGCTGGTCACGGCCATGCTCGGGACGGTCGTGGAGCTGCTCGAAGTGCGTTCCGGCGACGTCGAAACCGACAAGACGATCATCCGCATCGCGGAAAAACAGCTTCGGCTCGTCGTTCTGGGCGTACCGCACTGGCGCAGCCGGACTTGACTCCACTGGTGGGCTGGATCTTTCCTGACAAAACTGGGACGATCCGGCGGCATCGCTGGTGGAGCAGGAGGTTGACAGCGTGGATACCGAGCCGTTGACGGTCGGCGTCGTACGGGAGTCCGTTGCCGGGGAAAGACGCGTCGCGCTGGTGCCCAAACTGGTCGAACGCCTGGTCAAGCGCGGCCTGAAGGTCATCGTGGAGTCCGGGGCCGGCGAGGGCGCCTCGCTTGCCGACGAGGCGTTCGAGGAAGCGGGCGCGCAGGTCGGCAACGCCTGGGACGCGCGGATCGTGCTGAAAGTGGCCGCGCCGACCGAGGAGGAGGCCGCGCGCCTGCTGCCCGGCACCGTACTCATCGGTTTCCTCAAACCCTTGTCCGATGTGGACGCCATCGCCGCGCTCGACAAGGCAGGCATCACCGCGTTCGCCGTCGAGTCGATCCCGCGCATCACGCGCGCGCAGGCGATGGACGCCCTGTCCTCGCAGAGCAGCGTCGCCGGATACCGCGCGGTGCTGCTCGCTGCGCAGAAGCTGCCGCGGTTCTTCCCGATGCTCACCACGGCCGCGGGCACCGTGCCACCGGCCAAGGTGCTGGTGCTCGGCGTCGGTGTCGCCGGGCTGCAGGCGCTGGCCACCGCGAAACGGCTCGGCGCCCAGCCGACCGGCTACGACGTCCGCCCCGAGGTGGCCGACCAGGTGCGCTCGGTCGGCGCACAGTGGCTCGACCTCGGCATCGAGGCCGTCGGTGAGGGCGGCTACGCGCGCGAGCTGACCGAAGAGGAACGCGAAGAGCAGAAGCGCAGGCTGACCGAGGCGACCACGAAGTTCGACGTCGTCATCACCACGGCACTCGTGCCGGGGCGCCGGGCGCCGAAGCTGGTCACCGCCGAGGCCGTGCGCGGGATGCCGGCGGGCGGCGTGGTGGTGGACCTGGCCGGAGAGACGGGCGGCAACTGCGAGCTGACCCTGCCGGGCCTGGAGGTCGTCCATCACGACGTGACGATCTGTTCGCCGTTCAACCTCGCCGCCGAGATGCCGGGGCACGCCAGCGAGTTGTACGCGCGCAACCTCACCGAACTGGTCGAGCTGCTGGTGGACGCCGAGGGCAGGCTCGCCATCGACTTCACCGACGAGATCGTCGCCGGTGCGTGCGTCGCCGGGCGTGAGAAGGGAACAGCCTGATGCTGATCGGAAGCCTGGCGATCCTGGTGCTGGCCGGGTTCGTCGGATTCGCGGTGATCTCCAAGGTGCCCAACACCTTGCACACCCCGCTGATGTCGGGAACCAACGCGATCCACGGAATCGTGCTGCTCGGCGGGCTCATCGTGCTCGGCCTCGGCGCCGACGGGGTGCTGAACAAGGTGCTGCTGGTGATCGCGATCGCGTTCGGCACGATCAACGTCGTCGGCGGGTTCCTCGTCACCGACCGGATGCTCGCGATGTTCAAGGGCAAGAAGACCGAGAAAGAGGACGCCAAGTGACGAGTCTCATCGGCGTTCTCTACATCATCGCGTTCGCCCTTTTCATCTACGGCCTGATGGGCCTGACCGGTCCGCGCACCGCGGTACGCGGCAACTGGATCGCCGCGGTCGGCATGGGGATCGCGGTCGTCGCGACCCTGCTGACCCCGGGTATGAGCAACTGGCTGCTGATCGCGCTGGGTGTCGT
This sequence comes from Amycolatopsis acididurans, assembly GCF_012328925.1. GTDB lineage: Bacteria > Actinomycetota > Actinomycetes > Mycobacteriales > Pseudonocardiaceae > Amycolatopsis_E > Amycolatopsis_E acididurans. The sequence continues at coordinate 5,015 of NZ_JAAXLS010000030.1, read as the reverse complement.
GCTCGGCGCGCTCATCGGCGTGCCCGCCGCGCGCAAGGTGAAGATGACCGCGATGCCGCAGATGGTCGCGCTGTTCAACGGCGTCGGCGGCGGCGCGGTCGCGCTCATCGCGTGGGTCGAGTTCCGCACCAGCCACGGATACGCCGACGAGCCGCGCTACCTGGCGATCGCCTCGCTGTTCGCCGCGATCGTCGGCTCGATCTCGTTCTGGGGTTCGCTGATCGCCTTCGGCAAGCTCCAGGAAATCCTGCCGGGGCGGCCGATCACCCTGCGCAAGGCGCAGCAGCCGTTGAACATCGTTCTCCTGCTCGCCGCGGTCGGCTGTGCGATCGCGATCATCTCCGGTGCGGAGATCGAGTTGCTGATGATCCTGGTGCTCATCGCGGCGGCAGTACTCGGCCTGATGGTGGTGCTGCCGATCGGTGGTGCCGACATGCCCGTGGTGATCTCGTTGCTGAACGCGTTCACCGGCCTTTCCGCGGCGGCGATGGGTCTCGCGCTGCAGAACACGGCGCTCATCGTCGCGGGCATGATCGTCGGCGCGTCCGGTTCGATCCTGACCAACCTGATGGCCAAGGCGATGAACCGGTCCATTCCGGCGATCGTCGCCGGCGGCTTCGGCGGGACGACGGCGATCGCGGCCACCGGTACGAAGGAAGCCCGGCCGGTGCGCAGCACGGGCGCGGCCGACGCGGCGATCCAGATGGCCTACGCCAGCAAGGTGGTGGTCGTGCCGGGCTACGGTATGGCCGTCGCACAGGCGCAGCACGCCGTGCGGGAAATGGCGCAGTTGCTGGAGACCAAGGGAATCACGGTGAATTACGCGATTCACCCCGTGGCCGGCCGGATGCCGGGACATATGAACGTGCTGCTCGCCGAGGCCGATGTGCCCTATGAACAGCTCAAGGAAATGGACGAGATCAACTCGGAGTTCGCGCAGACCGATGTGGCGCTGGTGATCGGCGCCAATGACGTCACCAATCCCGCCGCGCGCAGCGATCCGAACTCGCCCATTTACGGAATGCCGATTCTGGACGTGACCGCGAGCCGATCCGTCATCGTGCTGAAACGCTCGATGAACTCCGGTTTCGCCGGGATCGACAACGATCTGTTCTACGATCCCAAGACGGCGATGCTCTTCGGTGACGCCAAAACGTCCGTCGGTGAAATCGTCGAAGAGTTGAAGACGCTCTGACCTGCCGGTTCCGGCACAAGAAAACCCCTCCTTCGCGATTACCGAAGGAGGGGTTCTTCTCGTTCGAGGGTCAGTTCTCGGCGGCGGAGAAGACGACCGGCGGCGCCTTGCGCGGGGTGCGACGGGAAGCCTTCTCGGCGGTGTTCGTCTTTTTCGCCGCGGCGGGCTTCTTCGCGGCGGCCTTGGTGCCGGTGGACTTCGCGGCCGTCGATTTCGCGGAAGTCTTCGCGGCCGGCGCGGATTTCGCGGAAGCCGTCTTCGCCGCCGCCGTGGATTTCGTCGTGCCGGTCTTCGGCGCCGCTTTCGCGGCAGCCGGTTTCGCGGCAGCCGGTTTGGCCGCGGTCTTCTTCACCGGGGCTTTTGCCTTGGTGGCGCTGGCTTTCGCGCTCGCGGCCTTGGGTGCCGCGGTTTTGCTGGCCGCCGCGGTCTTTGTGGTGGTGGCGCGTTTACGGACGGGCTTTTCTTCGGTTTTGGCTGCCTTCGCCGGTTTCGCGGCGGCGCGGCCACGACGCTTCGGGGTCGGCGGCGCGAGACGGCGCGGCTGGCGCTTGCGACCACCGGTGCGACGACCGTGCTCGACATAGGGCGCCAGGATCTCCCGCAGGCTTTCGGCGTTGTCGTCGGAGAGATCGATGTCGTAGTCGACACCGTCAAGGCGGAACCGGACCTGCTCCTGGGCCAGTTCGCCGTTCAGGTCGTCCAGTAGTTGCACCGCGGTGTTCTTGGCCACCGAAACCTCCCGTACTTGCAGATACTGCGGGCAGAATACCTTCCCGGGTTGCGTGCCGCGCCTGCCTGGTGTGCGCTGGCGTAATGACTGAAGAGGCTTATGACGTAGTGGTGATCGGCGGCGGCCCGGTCGGCGAGAACGCCGCCGATCGCGCGGTGCGAGGTGGGCTCAAAACCGCTCTGGTGGACCACGAACGTTTCGGCGGCGAGTGCTCGTACTGGGCGTGTATTCCGAGTAAAGCCTTACTGCGTCCGGGAAACGTGCTCGCCGCCGCGAGACGCGTGCCCGGGGTGGATGCCGCGCGGCCGCTCGACCCGGCCGCCGTGTTCGAGCGCCGCGACTCGTTCACGCACAACCTCGACGATTCGAGTCAGGTCAAATGGGCACAGGGCGCGGGAATCGAAACCGTACGCGGTCACGCGCGCATTACCGGTGAGCGAGAAGTCACTGTGGACGAAGACCGGGTGCTTCGTGCGGCGCACGCGGTCGTGGTGTGCAGCGGCAGCGTGCCGAAGACGCCGGGCATTCCCGGCCTTGCCGACGTGCCGACCTGGACTTCCCGCGACGCGACGTCGGCCAGCGAAGTTCCGCCACGGCTGGCCGTGCTCGGTGGTGGCGTGGTCGGGGTGGAGATGGCGCAGGCGTGGGCGCGGCTGGGCTCCGACGTGTGGCTGATCCTGACCGGTCCGCGGCCGCTGCCCAAGTACGCGGACTTCGCCGGCGACGCGGTCGCCGAGGGACTGCGTGCCGACGGCGTGCGGTTGCACGCGAACTCGGGATTGGTCGAGGCCACCGCTGCCGACGGTGCCGCGGTGCTCGAACTCAAGGGCGGCGAGACGCTCACCGTGGATCGTCTGCTCGTGGCCACCGGCCGCCGCCCGGCGACCGACGACCTCGGGCTCGAGGTGATCGGACTCGAACCCGGTTCGCCGCTCACCGTGGACGACACCGGCCGTGTGTCCGATGTGGACGGTGACTGGTTGTACGCGGCGGGTGACGTGACCGGCCGGGCGCCGCTGACGCACCAGGGCAAGTACGCGGCGCGCGCCGTCGGCGACGTGATCGCGGCCCGGGCCGCGGGCGGACAGGTCGAGGCCGCACCGTGGAGCGGTTTCACGAGCACGGCCGATCACCACGCCGTTCCGCAGGTGATCTTCACCGATCCCGAGGTGGCCTCGGTCGGGGTCGCGGGTCCGGTCGAGGGCGAACCGCATCGGGTCGTCGACATCGACATCGCGGTGGCGGGTTCGGCGCTGCACGCGGACGGCTACACGGGTAAGGCGCGGATGGTGGTGGACACCGAGCGCGAGGTGATCGTCGGTGTCACGTTCGTCGGCCAGGACGTCGCCGAACTACTGCATTCCGCGACGATCGCGATCGTCGGCGAGGTACCGCTGCGGCGCCTGTGGCACGCGGTGCCGGCGTTCCCGACCATCAGCGAGGTCTGGCTCCGCCTGCTGGAGACGTATGGGCTTTAGGTGATCTGCATGGCGGCGGCGGCGTGAGCGGTGCGCATCAGTCCGGGGTCGCTGCTGCTGGAGGCCTCGTCGAACCAGGCCACCAGCACCAGGCGCACCACGCCGCCCTGCACCGCACTCACGTAGGCCGCGCCGTCGAAATCCGGTTTGCGCGGCCATTTCCCGGTTTCGCTCGCGATGTCGGCGATCCCGCCGCCGCCGGGTTCGTCGGCGACCTTCTTGAATTCGCGGGCGGTCTCCTCGTTGGCGAACGTGATGACGGCGATCGCCACGGCGGCGGGCTTGCCGTCCGTCGTCGCCTCGTAGCTGCCGCGTTTGATGGCCACGCAGCCGGAGCGCTGCAGGCTGGCCTGCACGTCGCCGAACGCGTGCGAGGCGCATTCGGAGTCGGAGGCGGAGGCACGCTCGATGAACTGGATGCCGTTGACGACCTGGACGGCGGGCGTGTCCTGGTTCGCCGGGGCGGCCTGCTGATCGCCGCTGTCCCCGCCGGTGGTCGCCAGCACGATCGCGACCACGAGCAGCACGGCGAGCATGCCGATGGCGCCGAGCGGCAGCCAGCGGACCGTCTTCGACGGCCGGGCCGCGGTGGGGCGGACCGGCGCCGCGGCGATCACCTTGGGCACCGGCGTGGTGATCTCGATCGGTTTGGGCGGGGTGGCCTTCGGCGCTTGCGCGGGCACCTTCGGCAGCGTGACGGTCGGCGCGTCACGGCTGAAGCCCTCGGCCGCCAGCGTCTCGGCGGTGATCTCGGGGGCGTCGGGCGCGAGCAGCTTCAGTTGAGCGCGGGCTTCGTCGATCGTGCAAGGTTTCGGTGCGGAGGCGAGGGAGACGACCGCGGCGAGCATGCTGGTGGCGGTGGGGTGCAGGACCCGGACCATCCCGGCGGCGTCGGCGGCGGGCTGGTCGACCTGGTCCACGAACGGCCCGACCGCGAGGACGGTGCCGACCGGTACGCCCATCGGCTTGAGGTGTTTGCGCAACGACTCGGCGAGCGCGAGCTTGTGCGTCGCGGGGTTGACGGCCTTGTCGTCGGGTTTCACCGGCCAGCCGTCGGCCTTCCACGGACCGGTCAGCGGTGCCTCGAGCCGCATCACGGGTTCGGGCAGGTCCACCCCGAGCACGATCAGCACGCCGCGCGGCAGGACCAGGACGGCGTCGAAGGTGTGCGGGAACGGCAAGGGCCGCACGCCCGCGAGTGCGATCCCCCCGGCGACCTCGCTGCCCTTGCCCAGCGAGGCCACCGCGGCGCGAATGTCCTCGGCGACGCGGGACGGCTGTGGCGCCAAGCGCACGAGTCGCACCCGTACCTCCCCATGCCCGTTGTCCTGTGCGTTTCACACGCTAGCGCGCTCCCATCGCCGCCACCCTCTTCAGTGTGAAATTCACAAGCAAATCTAACGCTGAGTAGCCGCAAGCGGAGCCGAATGGGTGCTACCAGGGCACCCGAACCACCCAACAACGAGGGCGAAGCCGACCACACACCAGACCCCCACCCCGACGATCGTTCGCAGGACCGCCGCCCGGTCGCGCTCCGACCGACCGCCGCCCGCCCGACGGACCACCACCGCCCGAACGGAACCCGCCCGAACGCAACCCGACGACCCCCCCG